>DATEJK010000193.1:0-78477 GCA_035278025.1 Terriglobales bacterium
ATTATCCCCGACAAGCTCTATTTCCGCATTGGCGAAGTGGCGGAACTGTGCGAACTGCCCACCTACGTGCTGCGTTTCTGGGAGAGTGAGTTCCCCCAACTGCGCCCCACCAAGAGCAGCACCGGGCAACGCATGTACCGCCGCCGCGATGTGGATAGCGTCCTGCGCATCCGCAAGCTGCTTTACGAGGAAGGCTTTACCATTGCGGGCGCGCGCCAGCACCTGCGCGATGAGGCTCGCGCTGCTACAGCCCACCAGACCGCCTTGCCCTTTCCCACTCGCCACACTACCGAACTGAAACGGGTGCGCCAGGGCTTGCGCGAGGTGCTGGGGATGCTCTCCGCGCGGCCGCATTAGGGGCGTAGAAAGGGCCGGGCATCGGCCCGGCGAACCGGGGCTGCAGTCCAGGCAGACAGGATGAAACCTCCGGTTCGGGTGATAAGCTCTTACCGCCACCATGAAACTCTCGGCCTGCCTCTTGCGAGCCTCTCTGGTTGTCGCCCTCTCCGCGGCGCCGCTATTTGCCCAGTCCATGTCCGGCATGGACATGCCCCAGAACAGCAGGGCCGGGCTCGAAGTCCAAGACGATCCTGCCGCTCAGGTGCTCACAGTCCGCCTGGGGCCGCTGAGTCTGCCCGCGCACACCGACCACATGCACACGGCGCAACCGCCCCCGCAGTTCCTGAGTATGCCCTTCGACGGCTGGATTCGCGCCTACCATCCCCGCCTGGAAGATGGCGGCAAGACCGTGCCCAGCCGCCTCTTGCATCACGTCGCCTTCTACAACACTGCCCGCCCAGATTTTGTGTGTCCCAACAAGCAGGAGCACATCTTTGGCGCTGGCGGGGAGATGAACGACTGGCCTTCCACCCCCGGCTACGGCTATCCCGTCCGTCGGGGTGATCGTATCCGCATCACCGGCATGTTTCACAACTCCACTGCCACCAGTTATCCCAAGGTCTATCTGGAAGTTCGCATGGAATACACCCGGTCGGAGAGCGCCGCTACCGACATGCGCAGCGTTTATCCCACCTGGCTTGACGTGAAAAGCTGCGGCGACTCCAGCTACGACCTCAATCCCGGCCGCAACCTCACCAGCGGCGACGTCACCATGAATTACCCGGGAATCCTGCTGGGCGTCGGCGGCCACATGCATGATTACGGCCACGAACTGGTGCTGGAGAACTTGACCCGCAAGCAAACGGTGGCTACTCTGCCGGCCAAACTCGATCGCAGCGGCCACATTCTTTCCATGCCTATCGTGATGTTCACGGATCGGGGCGGTTACAAGGTGGCGCAGGGAGACCGCATGCAGATCACCGCCACCTACGACAATCCACTCGGCCACGTTCTGCGGGACGGTGCCATGGGTATCGTGGTCGGCTACTTCCTGCCTGCCGACGAAAAACAGTTCGAGCGGCTGCACCGCGCTAATTGACGATTGTGATTGAAGATTGAGGATTTCGTCGGCCTAGGCTGCGCCGCTCAATTTCGGGCACGCGAGTTGTGGTTTTTGATCGTCAATCGCAAATCTTTAATCGTCAGCTGCCCGCTTCTCCACCAGAAAGGCCATGGCCGTGCGCATCGCCTCTTCTCCACTGGGCGCGATGGGGAAGGACTGGTCGGGCAGCTTGCGCCACACCCTCTCCTCTTGGACGTAAGTGGAAACGTAATATGGAATGTCTGGGTTGGAATAGGAGTGCCAGAGCTCCAGCTTGTAGGAAGTGCCGGCGATGACCACCAGCCCCGTTTTTACCAGTTCCCAGGATTCGGCGATCCCGGCAAAACAGCGGAAATCCTCCAACGCGGTCTTAGCCATGCTCCCTATCCCTCCCTTTTGTAATCAGATGCAGACTGCTCTCCGAAGAAGCAAGAAAAAGGCCATTTGGCGGCCACGAATGGGTAGCGCCTGCCATGACCTGGCGTCCAGCGACCATTGGCTTACATCCGGCGTTCCGTAATCATCTAAACTGGGACCGATGCGGACTCTGCTCAAATTGCTGGCCGTTGCTATTCTGGTGGTTGCCGCCTGGCTGGTTTGGGCGCTGTGGCTGCCGTTGCGGCCTGCGGGACAGAAGACTGTGCTACTGCACCCTGGCTACACCACCAGGCATATCGCAAAGGCGCTCAAATCTGCCGGTGTGATTCGCAGTTCCACAGCTTTCCTGCTCTGGCATTTTGTGGTCCACCCCCACACCTTGAAGGCGGGTGAATACCTTTTTGACCGTCCTGCCAATCTGGTTCAGGTGCACCGCCGCCTAGCGCGGGGCGATGTTTATGTACACACGGTAGTGATCCCCGAAGGATTTAACATGTTTGAAATTGCCCATGCGATGGAAACCGCCGGCCTGGGCTCGCGACAGGAATTCCTGCAGGCCGCCAAGGCTGATACTGTCCTTATCCACGACCTTGACTCTCAGGCCACGTCGCTGGAAGGTTACCTGTTCCCCGACACTTATCAGTTCACGCGCACGCAAACCCCAACCGACATGCTGGCTGTGATGGTGCACCGGTTTCGCGCCAAGGCCCGGGTCCTTGGGCTTAGCGGCAACCTGCACCAAACGGTTACCATGGCCTCGATTATTGAAAAGGAAACCGCGCTGCCCGAGGAGCGTCCAGTGGTGGCCAGTGTCTACTACAACCGCCTGAATGAGCGGGTGGCTCTGGATGCCGATCCAAGCGTCATCTATGCCGAACTGCTGGCCGGTTCCTACACGGGCACCCTGCACCACGACGATATGCAGTTCAACTCGCCTTACAATACCTACCGCCACATCGGCCTGCCCCCCGGTCCGATTGCGAATCCCGGAATGGCCTCGCTGCAGGCCGCGATGCACCCTGCCAGCACCGATTATCTGTACTTTGTCAGCGACGGCGACGGCCATCATCGTTTTGCAGCCACCCTGGAGGAACACAACCATAACGTCGCGCTGTACCGCAAAGCGGTTGCGGTGGCCAGGTAAGCGGCTCGTTTCCCCGATCTTTCTCCTGCATCTAAACGAGTTCGCCGTCCGCCCGGCGTCTTGGACGAGATGGTGGACGTTATATACTTTTAGAGCACTCGAAATCTTCATCGGACCAACGCCCGCCGCATGGCTCTCCCAGTTCGCCGCCGTGTTCTGCTGCTCCTTCTTGCCGTTTTTCCGCTCAGCGGCTGCCTGTTCCGCTCGCGCAAGGTTGAAAACCGGATCAGCACCGCCAAACTGCTTAGCGCCACCCGTGACGAATTGGTCAACGCCATCAACTCGCAAGCCGAACATATCCACACGCTCAACGCTACTGTGGATATAGACACCTCGGTGGGCGGGGAGGTGAAGGGTAAGATTACGGAATACAAGCAGATCCGCGGCTATGTACTGGTGCGCAAGCCGGACAAGCTGCGCATGGTCGGACTGATGCCCATCGTGCGCAACCGCGCTTTCGATATGGTCAGCAACGGAGAGACCTTCAGGCTTTGGATTCCCGCCAAAAACAAGTTCATTGTCGGCAGGAACGACGTGATTCTACCCTCCAGCCAGCCCCTGGAGAATATCCGCCCACAGCAGATTTACGATTCGCTTCTGCTGCGCGAGATCAGCTCCGACGATATTGCGGTTCTGGAGAACGGCTACGAAGAAATACAAGACCCCAAAACTCATAAGTGGATGCAGCAGCCGGATTACGAACTCGATATCATCAGCAAAAACCGGCATGGCTGGTACTTGCAGCGTAAAATCATCATCAACCGCGCCAATCTCGAACCCGATCGCCAGCTGATGTATGACCAAAACGGGTACGTGGCCACCGACACCCGCTACAGCGATTTTCGAGATTACAGCGGTTTCCGGTTCCCCTCGGTTATCCAGATCTGGCGGCCGCAGGAGGAGTACTCGATTGTGCTCACCATGGTCAAGCTGCAGATCAACCAGCCGCTCACTGACGAGCAGTTTGAGTTGCAGCAACCTCCGGGTTCGCAGCTGGTGCATCTGGATCAGCCGCGGCCGCCCAAGCCGGGCAGCTGAGGCGGAGTGGGGAGAGGATGATAATCGGCAATTCGTAATAAGCAATCAGCACTTAACGCTTATCATTTGGCTAGCCACGCGTGCTGCTCCCAAATGCTAACTACTAAATGCTGGCCAGCCAGTAAGCTAGCAGGTAACCATTCAGCCATGAACAAAATGATCGTCGCCAACCTGCTGCATCGGCCAATTCGGTCGCTGATCAGCATAATTGCTGTAGCCCTGGAGGTCATCCTCATCCTGCTTATCGTGGGACTCTCCATGGGCATGCTGAACGATGCCCGCACCCGCCAAGAGGGCATTGGGGCCGACGTCATTGTGACCCCTCCGGGTTCATCCTTCCTCAGCGGCATCACCGGCGCTCCGGTCTCTGTCAAAGTGGCAGATGTTCTCCGCAAGTTGCCCCACGTGAAAGCCGTCGCTCCCATCGTTACCCAGCTCACCACCACCGGGAATGTGGAAGTGATCTATGGCATTGACCTGAAGACATTTCCGCTTACCGGCCCTTTTCATTTCGTGGCTGGCGGCCCCTTTCAGGGCCCAAACGACGCGCTGGTGGACGACTACTTCGCGGATACCAACCACGTCAAGGAAGGCGACCATATCCAGATCCTGAACCACACCTTCCGCATCTCCGGTATCGTGGAACACGGCAAGGGTGCCAGGAAATATGTCCCTGTCGCTACCCTGCAGAAGCTGATTGGCGCTCCCGGCAAAGCCTCAGTTTTTTACGTGAAGCTGGATAATCCCGCTAACTCCGACCTGGTGGTGAAGGAAGTCAAGAACGTCCCCGGCATGGAGAACTACACCGTGCGCTCCATGCGTGACTATCTCTCCATGATGACGCCTGCCAACCTGCCCGGCTTTAACAAGTTCATTACCGTAGTGATCGGGGTGGCCGTAACCATCGGCTTTATTGTCATTTTCCAGGCTATGTACGCCGCCGTGATGGAGCGCACCCGCGAAATCGGCATCCTCAAATCGCTGGGCGCCTCCAAGCTGTATATCGTCAATGCCATTCTGCGCGAGACCGGGCTGCTGGCCTGTGTGGGGATCGGTGTGGGCATTGCCATCAGTTTTATCGTCCGCGCCGTGATTCGCGACCGTTTGCCCATTGTCCCCATGCACATTACTGGCGCTTGGATCTGGCGCGCTACGTTGATTGCTTTAATCGGCGCTTTGGCGGGCGCGCTCTACCCCGCCGCCAAAGCTGCACGTAAGGACCCGATAGACGCCCTGGCGTATGAATAAGCAGCTTTGCCAGCAAACAGTTGCGCATCTCACCTCAGGGTTAACTCGGAGGGTAGCCGCGTTGACAATCACTTCCCGCTACGTTATCTTTTAACCTTTGGGACAACTGTTGTCGCCCGCCTGAGCCCCTGCGCTTTCATGGGTGCGGGATTGATTCAGCGGTCTTCTGAGCTGTTTTTCATTCTGGGAGAGATTTGATGTCAACCTATTTCCCCAAAGAGGGGGAAATTGCGCGCAAGTGGTACGTCGTGGACGCCAGCGGCCAGCCTCTGGGCCGCTTAGCCACTCGTGTCGCCCGTATTCTCCAAGGCAAGGATAACCCGCGTTATACGACTTTTCTGGATACCGGCGACCATGTGGTGGTCATCAACGCGCAAAAGATCCGGCTCACCGGCATGAAGTCGGAAAAGAAGGTTTATCATCGCTATACGGGCTATCCTGGCGGATTGCGCAGCGAGGAATTCGGCAAGCGCCTGACCCGCCGTCCCGAAGCCGTGGTGCAGGACGCCATTGTCGGCATGCTGCCAAAGACCAAGCTGGGCCGCAGCATGGCTTCCAAACTCAAGGTTTATCGCGGCGATAAGCACCCACACCAGGCGCAGAAGCCGGAAGCTCTGGCGTTGGCATAAGACTTTTGGCCGGGATCAGCTCCCGGCATTTTTTGTGAGGAAGGAGTTCGAGTTTCGAGTTTCCAAGTTTCAAGTTTCCCGGAATGGGATTTGAAACTCGAAACTTTGAAACTGGAAACTGGGTGCATGGCAGATCTGGTTCAATATTACGGAACGGGCCGGCGCAAGTCGGCGATCGCCCGCGTATATTTGCGGCCGGGCAGTGGCGACTTCAAAGTGAACGATCGCCCTTTTGAGCGCTATTTCGTGACTGAATCACAACGGGTTCGGGCGCGCCAGCCGCTGGTTTCCAGCGAGACCACAGCCAGTTTCAACGTTCTGGCCAATGTCTCCGGCGGCGGCGTGGACGGTCAGGCCGATGCGGTCCGCCTTGGAATTGCCCGCGCCCTTCTGGAGTTCAACGCGGAGCTGCGCAAGAAGCTGAAGAGCGAGGGCTTTCTCTCGCGCGATTCGCGTATCAAGGAACGCAAGAAATACGGCCAGAAGGGTGCGCGCAAGCGCTTCCAGTTCAGCAAGAGATAAAGTTTTAAGGTTTCATGTTTCAAAGTTTCAGGGTTGCGAGTCGTGAGCACTGATCTGGAAGCATTGAAACCTGTAGAAGCTGAGAACTGGCAACCGAGTATTGGTTTTTCTGGCCATTGGCAACTGACCACTGGCCACTGTTTTTCAATCTTCCCGCACCCAGCCGGGGTCGGGGTGACGGGAATTAATCCGGTGCAGCTAGGAAGCCGGCGCCGGATGCAAATTACGAAGGAGGTTGTTTGGCTAACATCACCATGAAGGAGTTGCTCGAAGCGGGCGTCCACTTCGGGCACCAGACCAAGCGCTGGAATCCCAAGATGAAGGAGTACATCTTCGGAGAGCGCAACGGCATTTACATCATTGACCTGCAGAAGACGCTCAAGATGTTCAAGGAAGCGTCCAAGTTCGTACAGGACTTGACCGCTGACGGCAGGCTGCTGCTCTTTGTGGGAACCAAGCGCCAGGCGCAGGATGCCATTGCCGAGGAGGCGCAGCGCTGCAGCATGTATTACGTGAACCAGCGCTGGCTGGGCGGGTTGCTCACTAACTGGGCCACCATTCAGAAGTCCATCAAGCGGCTCAAAGAACTGGACGAGATGGCCACCGATGGCCGCTACGAGCTGCTGCCGAAAAAAGAAGTGATCAAGCTGGAGCGCGAGCGCAAGCATCTGCAGGCCAACTTGGCCGGCATCAAGGATCTTGCCCGGCTGCCCGACGCCATTTTTGTGATTGATTCCAACAAGGAGCAGATCGCTGTGCGCGAAGCCCGCAAACTGGGCATCCCGGTGGTGGCGGTGGTGGATACCAATTGCGACCCGAGCGAAGTGGATTACGTGATTCCCGGTAACGATGACGCGCTGCGGGCCATTCGCCTGTTCGCTTCCAAGGTGGCGGATTCAGTGATTGAAGGCGCCCAAGCCGCCAGCGATAAGCAAGAAGCCGAGTTGAGCGCCGCCCAGTATGCAGCTTCGCAAGCCGGCGCGCAGGGCGAAGGCGCGGCCCCGGGGGAAGGCGTCCAGGAAGGCGCCAGCGGCGAGGACATCAGCATGGAGGACGTGCTGGGCGGAGGCGCCCGCAAGCGACCCGAGGCCGCCAAAGAGCAGGCCGCGGAGGAAGTGCCGCAGGTCGAGAGCCAGCACACGTTCTAAGGTTTCAGAGTTTCAAGGATTTTAAAGTTTCGACAATGGTGCGATGTGGTGGCTTCCTTGAAACCTTGAAACGTGGGAAGCCTTGAAATTCGTCAAGATCCGACCCGCGTGCCTTGCTTCCGCGCGGGTCGTTTTGTGTGAGAGATATCCATGCCGGTAGTTGCCGTGATGCCGGAGGATCAGCAGCCTGAACGCTGCAACAAAACGCCCGGTTGCTCCCTGGCAGCAGGACACAAAGGACCGTGTAAAGTTGAGGAGAAGAAGTCTGATATGAGCACTACTACTGCAAATATTTCCGCCGCCCAGGTCAAAGATCTGCGCGAAAAGACCGGCGCTCCCATGATGGATTGCAAGCAGGCTCTCACTGAGGCCAAGGGCAATCTCGAGCAGGCGGTTATCATCCTGCGAAAAAAGGGCATGGCCTCCATGCAGAAGAAGGCCGCCCGGGTCACCAGCGAAGGCTCGGTGGCGAGCTATATCCATGCCGGCGGCAAAATCGGCGTGCTGGTGGAGGTCAACTGCGAGAGCGATTTCGTAGCCCGCACCGAAGATTTCAAAGAACTAGTGCACGACGTCGCCATGCACATCGCCGCCAGCGACCCCAAGTTCGTTCGACGCGAGGACGTTACCCCCGAGGCTTTCGAGCGCGAAAAAGAGATTTACCGTGCCCAGGCCAAGGCTACCGGCAAGCCTGACAACGTGGTGGAGCGCATCGTCGAGGGCAAGATGGGCAAGTTTTACGAGGAGGTCTGCCTTTACGAGCAGCCCTTCATCAAGGACCAGACGGTCAACATTTCGCAGCTCATCGCCTCCAAGATCGGCAAGCTGGGCGAGAATATCTCGGTGCGCCGCTTTGCCCGTTTCAAGGTGGGCGACGCCGGCGAGACCATCGCCATCAGCAAGGCGGAGCCGAAGGCGGAGTAAAGGTTTCTCAGGTTTCAAGGTTTCCAGTGCGCGGCTCCAGAACCTTTGAAACCTTGAAACTTTGAAACCTGTGGTGCAAACTCTTCTTACAAATGCCTGCTTCCACACCAGTGTTCAAGCGCATCCTGCTCAAGCTCTCGGGCGAGGCACTAGCCGCCGGGCAGGGCTTTGGCCTGGAGGGAGAACGCGTACAGGAAATTGCCGCCGAACTGCAGGAAGTTCACGCCTTGGGTGTGCAGATCGCGGTGGTGGTGGGCGGGGGAAACTTCTTTCGCGGCGTGGCCGAGCAGGCGCGCGAAATGGACCGCGTTTCTGCCGACCATATGGGCATGCTGGCCACCGTCATCAACGCCCTGGCCCTGCAGGATGCCCTGGAAAAACGCGGAGTCTACACCCGCGTCATGTCGGCCATCGAAATGAACCAGGTTGCGGAACCTTTTATCCGCCGCCGGGCCATGCGCCATCTGGAAAAGGGACGCCTGGTGGTCTTCGCCGCAGGCACCGGAAATCCTTATTTCTCCACCGATACCGCCGCTTCCCTGCGCGCCATGGAAATCAAGGCCGACGTCATACTCAAGGCCACCAAGGTAGACGGCATCTACGACGCCGATCCGGTGCTGGTCAAAGACGCCAAGATGTTCGACCAAATCAGCTACATGGATGTGCTCAGGAAGGGACTACAGGTGATGGATTCGACCGCTATCAGCCTGTGCAAGGACAATAACTTGCCCATCATAATCTTCAACCTCAATCGCCCCGGCAACATCAAGCGCGTCCTCGTTGGCGAAAAAATCGGCTCCCTGGTCAGCGCCTGAGGATTGAATAATTTATAATTTAATGCGCGGTGCTGGCAGTCCCACCCACTCACCGGAAATTCTGCGACGCATACACATGGCTGGATGGAACCATTTCAACCGTCATCCCGTCTCTGGCGACAGTTGAATAACTCTTGATCCGCGCTCATCCACGTGTAGCCGCTGGAATCAAATTGGTCGGCTGCTCAATTACACAATTACCCGTTTACTCAATTGCCACCTCATTTTCCCCCGGCCGCTGTTACCGGGTTGCCATTGGTGTCGTAGACCTCGACCGTGCCGTACTTGCTGAGCACATCTTTGATCTGCTTGCCGTCGCCCACACACACCACCTGCAGATGGCTCAGATCAACGTATTTGCGCGCCACTCGTTGCACCACCTCCGGCGTCACCTTGGTCACCTCCTCCGGATAGCGGTCCCAATAATCTTGGGGTAGGCCAAAATATTTTGACGTCATCCAGTAATTCAGCAGCGTAGCCGGATGCTCCAGTGACAAGGCAAAACTCGCCACGATCGCGTGACGAGCGTCTTCCAGGTCGCTTTCCTTCACGGCCTCATCGCGAATCCGCTTCAGCTCCCCCATCAGTTCGTGCATTGAGCCGTCGGTCACCGCGTTACGCACCTGTGTTTCCGCAATGAAGGTTCCGGGGTAGGTGTCCGCCGTGTAATAGCTGTAGGCTCCGTAGGTGTAGCCTTTTTCTTCACGCAGGTTCAGGAACAGCCGTCCGGTTGCACCTTCGCCCAGAATGCGGTTCATCACCCGCAAGGGGATGAAGTCGGGGTCGGTGCGGCGCAGCGCGAAGTTTCCGGCTACGATATCGGTTTGCACTGAGCCTGGCCGGTCCACCAGGTAGACCTTGGCTGGAGCCGGCGCGGGCAAGGCCGCCAGCTTGGGCTCGCTCACCGGCTGCTTCTTCCAGGTGCCGAAATACTTCTCGATCAGTGCCATCACCTGCTTGGACTGTACGTCCCCAGCGACGCCCAGGATGGCGTTATTGGGAACGTAGTATTGCTCGTGGAACTGCTTGAGCTGCTCGCTGGAGACCGCCTTCACCGAAGCCGGGGTGGGCGCGATCACCGCTGCGGGGAAATCGCGGTACAGCACACGATGGAAGCGCTCCATGCCCAGAAAATCCGGGCTGGCGCGCTCCTGCTCCAGATCGGCCAGTTGTCGCGCCTTGTACTTGGCCAGTTCGTCCTGGGGGAAGGTGGGATTTATCACCATGTCGGACATCAGGTCCAGCAGCTTGTCGGTGTTTTCGACCAGCCCGGAGGCGACCACCTGGGAGTGGCTGGAACCAAAGGCCGCGCTGGGGTTGATGGCGGCGCCAATGGCGTCGATTTCCGAAGCCAGCTGGGCGCTGTTGCGGTGGGTGGTGCCCTCGCGCATCATGTCGGCGGTAAATTGGGCCAAGCCGGGCAAGTCTTTGGGATCCTGCAGCGCGCCTGATTTGATCCATAGCGCAAAATCCACCGTTGGGAGCTCGTGCCGCTCCAGCACCAGTACCGTCAGCCCATTGGGCAAATGGAACTCCTGCGGTTTCGGCAGCGTTACCTGCAAAACCTGCTTGTTGACAGGAGCGCGGTTCAGGCGCTGCACCGCGGTAATGGGAACGGACTTGCTGCTCTCCTGCGCCCCGGCCATCAGCTCCAGGCTGAGCACGCTAACGATGAAAGCCAATAAAAATCGGTTTCGTTTCATGGCAGACTCCCTATCTTCCCCCGGCGGAGGCGCCGGCTGGTGGTTCGGGCAGGGTGGTCACTACCGCCCGCTCCGTCGCCACCAGGTATTTCTGAGCCGCGGCCTTTACTTGCTCCGCGGTCACTTTGTAATACTTGCCCATGATGGTGTTGATCAGCTCGGGATCATTGAAGAACACCGCATACTGCCCAATGCGGATGGCGGTGCGCAGGTTCGACTCCCGCGTCTGGATCATGCTGCGCCGGTACTGGGTGCGCGCCTTCTCCATCTCCGCAGCCGTCACCCCGTCCTTGGCTACGCCGTTAATCTCCTTGTAAATCGCCAACTCCAGGTCCTCCGGCTTAACTCCCGGGCGCGGCGTGGCCATCACGTAGAACAGGCTGGGCCCGCGGCGCGCGTCCGCCTGCACCTGGATGGCGGTTGCCAGCTGTTGTTCCTTTACCAGGCGCTGGTAGAAGCGGGAGCTTTCTCCCTGTCCCAGAATGTCCCCCAGCACCTGCAGGGCGTAGTTGTCAGGCGTGTTGCCGGGCGGGGTGTGGTAAGAAATCAGAACCATGGGCAGGCGCGCCAGCGGATCGTAGATGGTCTCGCGGCGCTCGCCGTAGTGCTGATCCTCCGTCATGTCGGGCTGCGGCGGAGTGGGCTGCCGCGGAATCGCCGCAAAATATTTCTTCACTTTTTCCAGCGCCACCGCCGGATCGAAATCGCCTACCAGGGTGAGCACCGCATTGTTGGGCGCGTAATAGATGCGAAAGAAGTCCTGCACGTCTGCCAGCGTGGCCTCATTCAGGTCGCGCATGGAGCCGATTACCGAGTGCTTATAGGCGAAGTTGTCGAAGGAGAGATTGTCGATTTCCAGATACGATTTGCCGTAGGGCTGGTTGTCAATGCCCAGCCGCCGCTCTTCCTGTACCGCGTTGCGCTGGTTGTCGAGATTGGGCTGGTTCACCGCCAGGTGTGCCATGCGGTCGGCTTCCAGGAAAAGCGCCAGGTCGAGCTGGTTCTTGGGCAGCACTTCGAAGTAATTGGTGCGGTCCTCGGTGGTGGTTCCGTTTATGCCGCCGCCGTTGTTCTCCACCAGGATGAAGTGCTCGCCCTTGCCCACGTTCTGCGAGCCTTCGAACATCATGTGCTCAAACAGATGGGCGAAACCGGTGCGCCCCGGCCGTTCGTTACGCGACCCCACGTTATAGGTGAGGCAAATGCCGAATACCGGGGCGGCGTGGTCGGGAGCCAGGATCACACGCAAGCCATTGTCCAGGTGCACATCCTGCAATGGCAGCGGCGGCAGCTTGGGCCCCGGTGCGGCCGTCTGGGCCAGAACAGGCAGGGCAAGCAACACCGCCAGCGCCGGGGCAAGCAACAGTCTTCTTCGCATGGTTTGTACCTCAGATATGGTCAAAACTGGACCTTTTGCGGGGTGCTAAGCAGTGTAACAGACGGACGAGGCGGGAAATGGTCAACTTGATGACTTGCAGATTGACGATTTGACCCGCAGCCCAGCCGGTATGCCTGGCCAGCAGCGAAATAATGTAACCAGGGGAATGCTGACTCCTGAGCCCGGACTCCTGGCTACTGCCCCATCACTATCACCGCTGCCCCATCAATGGCGTCCTTTTTCAGGGCGAGCAGCGCCCCGTTGGCCTGTTCCAGGGAGAATTGCGTTGTCCTGGGCCGCAGCCCGATTTCCGCCGCGGTGCGCAGAAAGTCGCGCCCATCCGCCCGCGTCATGTTGGCTACGCTGCGCATCTGGCGCTCGCCCCACAGCAGGCGGTCGTAATCGAATTCCGGCATATGGTCCAGGTGAATGGCGTTGATTGCCACCACGCCTCCTTTGCGCAAGCTGCCCAGGGCGGCCAGCACCACGGCACCGCTGGGCGCGAAGGTGATGGCGCGGTCAAGCTCTTCGGGTGGCTGCTCCGTTTCGGCTCCCACCCACTCCGCTCCCAGCGACTGGGCCAGTTTGCGGTGCGATTCACCCCTCGTAGACACGTATACCTTGCACTTCCAGGCATGCAGGACAGGAAGCGCCAGGTGCGCCGAGGCGCCGAAACCGAACAGTCCCACCCGCTCACCCGCCTCGACGCCCGCTACCCGCAGGCTGCGGAAGCCGATAATGCCAGCGCACAACAGCGGCGCCGCGTGCAGATCGTCCAGCGCCTCTGGCAAGGGATACACCCAATCGGCGCGCGCCGCGGCATACTCCGCATATCCGCCGTTCACGCTGTAGCCGGTGAAGATGGGCGCGTCGCACAGGTTTTCCATCCCCCGCTTGCAATACCAGCAGGTGCCATCGTTACCGCCCATCCAGGAAACGCCCACCCGCGCACCCAGCGGCATCTCCGCCGTTGCCCCACCCGCCACTTCGCCCACAATCTGGTGTCCAGGCACCACCTGCTTGTGCTTCGGCGGCAGCTCGCCTTCTACAATGTGCAGATCGGTGCGGCAGACGCCGCAGGCCCGTACCCGCAGCAGCACCTGACCCGGCCCGGGCTCGGGCATGGGAATTTCACGGATCTCCAGGGGGCGCTGCGAGGCTTCCCGCGGCGAACTCAGCACGGCAGCTTTCATGGCCCACCCTCGCTCTTCTCATTTTCGCATCTCAGCTGGACTGTGTGGCCTCAGGAAGAAGTCCTGTAGGCAGGCTACCTTGTCGGTTCCAACTGCGGGCCGTTGAGACTGCAAGGGTCCTTTATCAGCATTTATCGCGACTTTCAACTATCCCGACAGCGACCGGGAATTTCACCTTTTGCCAGAAGCCGCGCAGGCCGGCATAACCCTCATCATCGGCAATGGAACGTGGCCTGCATTGTCGCCGTAATTACCTGCGTTGCTTTCTGCCGGAGATACTTTGGATGGTTCTGCAGGAACCGGGTCACCAGCTTCTTCATGTCCTCGTCGGAAACTCCGCGCACGCAGGCGCTGGCGCTCTTGATGAAACCAGCCTGCTCGGTAACTCCGCGAATGTAGCCCAGACAGAATGTGTGCGCCAGAGCATTCAGGCTGGCGTCCTTGGTATTGGCCTCGCATAAAGCCTGCAAGTCTCGGCCATCGGAAAGATCATAAGGAGTCTGCGCCCAAACCGCCGTCCCCGCCAGGAACAGTGCCATTAGCAATAAGGTTTTCATTGCGCCTCTCTTCACGGCATTTTAAATGGGAGACCTGAAAACGGGCAGTGCTTGCTGGGTTCACCCCTAATACAGGGGCTCTAAATGCCCCGGACACGGCTGAAGCCCTGACAAGCCATTCGTTCCACATCGGCGCGTCCGGGCCTGGGCCGTGCGATACCGCAATTTCGAACACATGGGCTTTATGCCCTGGGGAGGTATCAGTAGGTCACCAGAGGCGCCTGGAAAAGATAGAAATTGCTGCTCAACTGTTTCAGGGCGAATTCCACGGCATCAAGCACCGCGATGCGCCGGGCTTTGAAGTTCCGTAGGTCAGTTAACACCATGTACTCGCCGCGGGGGCGTCCTTTGCTCAAGCGCGCCGGCCGTATAATCACCCACTGCAACCCGGTACCGCGTATCAATTCCTCTTGATGGTCGCGGTCTTCGTAAACCTGCTTGAGGAAAAGCGGCTGGATGATTTTGTCGTAGAAAAACCCACAATGGCCACGACTGTCTCCCGCGCCGCAGGCGCTGATGCAAATCAGCCGTCCCACCCCATGCTTCTCCATCATGCGGATCAGATTGGCCGTGCCTTCCCAGAGGTAAGTAGTGGGCCGGCGCGTGGCCTTCTGCATCAGCCAGCAAACCACTGCCTCCTGATTCTCCACCGCGGGTCCCAACGAGCTCTCGTCGAGCACGTCTCCGGCAAATACCCGATGCCGGGGACGGCGCCAGCGAAGCCGCGGCCGCTTCCGCTCCAAGGCCGTAACTTCGTGTCCCTCCGCCTGTGCCTGCTCTATAAGTTGCCGTCGTATCCGCTTGGATGAGGCGATCACCAGTACTCTCATGTGAACTCAACTTTCGAGTTTCAGGTCCTCGTTGGGCGCATAATCAGGACGGCACTTGAAACTCGAAACCGCGCTTCCATTAAAATCCTAGCCCGGCTCCTCCAAATGGCAAGTAACCTCAGGCGCAGGCAATCCTGCTCCGGCATTGTCCTCCCGGACATGCCTCCCCCTGCCCTATTTCCCGTCGCTTGCGAACCTGGCCATGCTCCTGCTGTCCACCTTTCTCGCGCCAGGTTGGACCTGTGTCATGTTCCGAAGCCAGCCAAGTGACGTAGATTGGTGTTGTGAGCCAGCTCAACGCTCTCGTCCTCACTCGCGACCCCCGTTCCACTGCTCGTTTGCTGGCCCCCTTGCACCAGTGGGGAGTGCTGGCTGAGGTGGAATCGGAGCCTGACTACGCCATTGCTGCCCTCCTCCGCCGGCACTTTGATGGCTTCATTGCCGATTTCACCAGCGTGCCTGGTGTAAGCGAGGCCATCGGTGCCATCCGTTCCGCCACGGCCTGCAAAGCCACCCCCATTCTCGCCCTTGTGGACGACTCTATCAGCGTGCAATCTGCCCTCGAGGGCGGAGCAAATTCAGCCCTCAACAAGGGGTCGTCTCCGGCCCGCTCCCGGCCCTACCTGCGCATTTCCCTGCTGCTGATGACGCGCGAGCACCTGCGTTACTTCCGTTACCCGGTGGACACCCCCGCCGCTATTACCTACGCCGGCGGACCCACACTGGAGGCTCGCACCGTGAATGTCAGCAACGAAGGTTTGGCGCTGCGCCTGACCCACCCTATGCGCGTGACCCGGACCGTACGAGCCCGCTTTCAGTTGCCTACCCCCAACCCCACCGTGGTGGTCGCTACCGGCCACACCGCCTGGATGGATAACCAGGGCCGCATTGGACTGCGTTTCCTCTATATGCCCGAGCCCTCCCGCGGCCGCTTCCAGCAGTACATGGCGGAGATGCACAGCCGAGCCGGCAACCACCTGACCCGGTCCTGCTCCTGAAGTCTGCCGTGCGCTCGTAGCCACCGGCTTTAGTCTCCCGGACTCCTCGGACCCTGTTCGCAGGACGAAGCGCAGCCATGGCCAAACGGTGCTTCCGCAAAAAAAAAACGCGCGCCCTAAAGCGCGCGATTCGTGAAAGCGGGCGAAAGCTTAGGATTTGGCTTGCCTGGTTTTCAGCACGTCAATGGCTTTGTGCAGCTGATCGTCCTCGTGCTGCTTCTCCAGCTTGCGTTCCTGGTCGGTGGCATTGCTGCTGTCGTCATCCGGCAAAACCACATCCTGGCTGGCGTCCGCCACCAGGACGTTAGGAGTAATCGCAGTATCCTGAATGGCTTTGCCGCTGGGCGTGTAGTACTTGGCCACTGAGAGGATGAGCGCGGACCCGTCGGGAATTTCGATCAGCTTCTGTACCGAGCCCACACCGAAGGTCTTGTCGCCCACTACGTCGCCGCGGCCATTTTCCATGATGGCGCCGGCCACGATCTCCGCCGGACCCGCTGTGCCCCGGTTCACCATCACCACCAGGGGCAGATTGCTGACTGCCTTGGAGGGATCGGCGTTAAAAGTCTGGCGGGGATATTTCTGACCCTGCAGGTAGGCGATGGTGCCATGGTTCAGGAACAGGTTAGCTACTGCCACGCCCTCCGCTTCGTCTCCATCGGCGCAGTCGCGCAGGTCCAGGATCACCTTTTTGGCGCCCTGCCGCTGCAGAGCTTTGATCTTGTTGGCTAGTTCCTGGGCTTTGCCCTTGTTGAGGATGTCGGCCTGCAGATAACCAATCTGGTCCTCGAGCAGTTTGTCGGTCACCGGCGGGTAAGCGACCACCTCGCGCGTGAGCGTCATCTTTTGCGGCTCAGCCCGCCGGGCGCGCACGATCGAGACCAGCACGTTGGAGCCTGGGGTGCCGGAAAGCTTGTCACGGATCTCAGCCAGCGACATGTCACGGGTGCTTTGGCCCTCGATGGACTCGATAATGTCAGAGCCTTCGATGCCGGCCTTATCCGCCGGCCCGCCGGGCACTACCGCGATCACCGCGGCATAACCGAAGCGCTTGGAGATGGCGGCGCCCACATCGGCTTTGCCTTCGTGCTTGTGCTCCTTGTATTCCTTGTACTGCTCGGGGTTGAGATAGCTGGAGTTGGCATCCAGCGATTCCAGGAGCCCATGGAGAGCGCCGTCAGTCACCTTGGGGATGTTCGGCTCCTCCACATACTCACTGCGGATGCGGGACAGAACTTCACTGTAAACGCTGAGTTGGCGATAAGCGCCATCATTGTCGGAGGCTCGAACCACCAAACCGCCGGCCACCATGAACAGCACTACGACAAGAGAAACGGAGAGAATTAGCGCTTTAAATCGGTTAGACATTGTTACTTCGATCTTGAGTAGACCGTCCTTTGGCGAGAGCTGACGCCATTATAACGCGTTTGATGCTGAAATTCGGCTGCCCGGTGCAACAAATGCCACCAAGGTAACCGGCTGCAGGACAGCACGTTAAGCCATTGGACTGTCCTGCTGAGACCAGGGTTGCACCTCTTTTGCGAGGGTTTTCGCCGTTCCCCAGACTGCGACTTTCAGAGCATCGCTTTCTGTAATTCGTTGCTTCTGCTGCTAAGACCCGACTATCGCGTCTACCTCGATTTCCACCAGCATATCGGGGGAAACCAGGGCGGTGACGCCGACCATAGTGGCGGCCGGGCGCACGTCGCGGAAAAACTCACCATGCGCTTTGCCTACCTTTTCCCAGTCGGCGATATTGACCAGAAACGTGCGGGTGCGGACCACATCCTTCAGGGTGGCCCCTGCCTGCTTCAGCGCAGACTCCACAATCTGGAAAATCTGTACCGCCTGGGCGTAAGGGTCTCCCTTGCCCACCACCGTGCCATCCTTTACGGCGGTGGTGCCGGCGACGTGAATGTAAGGACCCACTCGCACCGCGCGGGAGTAGCCGACGACGGGCTCCCAAGGGGCACCGCTGGAGATGTTCTGACGTGCCATTACAAGGTTCCTCCGCTTCCAGTGTGTCACATTTCTTTCAATGCCTCGCTTAGCAGCAATTGAGCGCGAGTGCCAATCGTTCTAAGTGCTTGCTGAATGGCGACAAATCCACAACTACAACCAAAAGCCACCGTGAGCTTTCCAATAAGAGGCGCGGAAAGACGCGCTGGGCGCGAGAAAGCTGGGAGCACGAACGACTTCCAACAAAAGTCACTTGCGTTCCCACGCGGCTTGCGTTAAGTAAACGCCAAATCGCGCGCTTTTTCGCGGCTGGCGCGGGAGAAGGCGAGGAGACCAAGTGATCCCTGATTCGCATCCTTTACGGAGCCTATTTGTGGAGTTGGTGGATCGGCACTACAGCGACGAAGTGGGCATGCGCGACCCGGAAGTAAGCAGCTATGTGGCCAACATCCTGGCCGAATTCTGCGAAGTGGACCAACTCTTTAAACTGCGCAACGCCGCCGGCAGGCCCCTGGATGACGTGGGCGAGATGCTGCTGGAATCGGACCCCATTTTCGGCCCTGCGCCTTCCTTTGACCGGGAACGGCAGGTGCGCAAGCACATTGGAGACTATACCCTGTTCTTCACCGGCATGTTCCCGGAAAGCATCAATCACTTCCGCATGCGGCGGCAGCGACTGGAAAATTTCGTGGATTTCATGAAAGCAGGCAAGGAGAGCTACTACATCGTTTCCAAGTTCGAGTTTTTCGAGTACGCCAAGGTTGCGCCTATGTTCGCCCGCCTCTCCGAGCACTTCGAACAGTGCGTCTACGGACTCAACTTGGTCAAGAACGAACTGGCGGAGATGCAGCACCCCATTGCAGCACGGGCGAAGGAAATTCTGATGTAGCAATTTGCAGTTTGCTGATCAGCACCCAGCAGCCCCTTTCGGCTGGTTCGCCATTTCGCGGAACGGCGACAGTCGGCTGCCTCCTGACTAACGACTCTGGATTACGATTTTCTATAAAAGCTCAGACCCGCGTCACCCTGCTCAAGCTTGCGATAGCGCTGGAGCGCTCCGACCTTTGCCGGAGGGTCGAATTTGCGGTCGTGCTCGGCAACAACAATGCTGGCAGACTGCAGCAAGCGCGATTGCGACAGGAATCCCAGGCTCTCTTCATAAGCCGCATGCTGCCGATAGGGCGGGTCGAGAAAGCAAAAATCGCAGGTTACAGCGTGAGCGTCCATAAGCCGCAAGCCCGCCAGCACGTTACGCTCGACCACCTCAAAACTGTCGTTCTCTACGCTGAGGGAGCGCAGGTTTTGCCGAACCAGCTCAGCGGCCCGGGCGTTTTCTTCGACGAAATAGACCATTCGGGCACCGCGGCTCAGCGCCTCGATCCCGACCGCGCCGGTCCCCGCATAAAGATCGAGCCAGACAGTTTCCGCCAGGCGGGTTGGCTCGCCTCCCATCAGGACATTAAACAGGGTCTCACGCATGCGGTCGGAGGTGGGCCGGATATCCAGGCCGCGCAGCGAGCGCAGGGGACGGCTGCGGTATGTGCCGGCGATTACTCTCATTGGCGCAAGGAAATCTAGGCGGCTCAGGCTGCTCAGTCTAAACTATAGGAATTAGGGCGCGGTCTTCCCAGCACCCCATTTTCCTAGGCATGAGAAACTGGTCACTTCCTGCAGGTCGGATGTTTGGCGCCGATATCCGTATTCACGTCACCTTCGTCCTGGTGTTGCTGTTTGTGTGGTTCACGGAGGCGCCGCCGCAAGGGCCGATCGGCGCTGGCCGAGGCTTGGCGCTGGTGGGCATCATCTTCGCCTCCGTGCTCGTCCACGAACTGGTGCAGGCGGCAGTGGGACGCCGGCTGGACCTGCCGGCTGGCGCCATCATTCTTCTGCCTATCGGTGGCGTCACTCTACTGGATGAAAGCCAGCGCATGGCTGACGAAACCGGCGCCGATGCGGTTCCATTATGGAAACGCGATTTACGGGTGGCCGCGGCCGGGCTGCTTGCTAACCTTGCCATTGCAGGCATTGGGGCCGGGGTCCTGCTCGCGCTCTCTCCCGGCATCGGGTTATGGCAACAACCTCTGGTACACTCCGCCCACCTGCAGCGCAGCCTGGTCTGGTGCAACCTGTTCCTGGTGGCCTTCAACCTATTGCCTGCCTACCCGCTGGACGGCGGCCGGGTGTTGCGCGCCCTGTTTGCCAGACGGATAGAAATGCTCCAGGCAACCCGGCAGGCCGTCAGCCTGGGGCAGGGTATCGCCATCCTCATGATGTTTGCCGGCATGGTCTGGAACCCGTGGCTGATGGTGGTGGGAGTCTGCCTCTTCATCGGGGCGCAGTTGGAAGAGCGCTCGGTGGTGTTCCACTCCGTCCTGGAGCAGGTGCGACTAGAGGAAGTCATGCTCACCGATTTCGCCACGCTCTCGCCCGGTGACACCCTGGAAGACGCGTTGCACAAGGCGGTGCACTGCCTGCAGGATGACTTCCCGGTGATCCGCGGCAGCGATATGGTAGGAGTCATCTCCAAGCAGAAGATCCTGCAGGCCTTGCGTGCCAGCGGCAACTCCTATGTGCAGTCGGTCATGAACCAGGTGTATGACGTGGGCCAGAAAGGTGAGTCGCTGGCCACCGCTTTCCACAAGATTACGCAACGTGGGTTGAGCTTGATTCCCGTGGTCGAGGAGCAGCGCCTGGTCGGCATTATTACCCTGCAGAACCTGACCCACAGTATGGCCATGCTGGCGGAGAGCCGTCGTCTGCGGCGCACCGACTCACTTTGAGCAAATTCACTGCCGGAGATGTAAATCGAACTCCTCAAAACTGTGTTACCGTAGAAAATTCCGGCGTAAGTGGTGGGACCAAGATATAGTGCGCTGCTACATGATTGTCGGAACTGGAATTGATGTTGTGGAAGTGCCCCGAGTGGCGGCAGCCATTGAGCGTTTCGGGCAGCGCTTTTTGGAGCGCATCTACACGCCGGGCGAAATCCGCTACTGCGAAGCCAAGGCCAACCGTATGGAACGCTATGCCGCCCGTTTTGCCGCCAAAGAAGCGGCCATGAAAGCTCTGGGCACGGGCTGGAATCACGGGGTGAGGTGGCGCGACATCGAAGTGCACCGCCAGCCCGGCGGTCGGCCCAGCCTGTTATTTAGCGGCAAGGCGGCCGAGTTTGCCGCGAGACTGGGGGCGACTCATACCGCACTCTCGCTCACTCACACTGCCTCGGAGGCCATTGCTCAGGTGATTCTCGAAAGCTGAAGAGGAAGCGGAAAAAAACTGGATTCAATGAGCGAGACCGCAGTTCTCCCCAAGCCAACGCAGTCTAAGCCGGTAACCGCCACCGCGCCACTGGCTGGTGTGGCCCTGGCCAGTTTTGCTGCCCTTTTGCTGGAACTGGCCCTCACCCGGCTGTTCTCGGTGGTGCTCTTCTACCACTTCGCATTTCTGGCCATCTCTATTGCGTTGCTTGGCTTGGGCGCGGGAGGAGTGTTTGCCTATCTGCGCCAGAACTGGCTGGCTGTCCACAACGTCCGCAAAATAGGAGGCCTGCTCTGCCTTCTGAATGCGGTGGCGATTGTGGTCGCCCTGGAAGTGGTGTTGCATACCCGCGTGGCCCTGCAGTTGAGCAGCTACAACTTCAAGCGGTTGACCGCGATTTATCTCTTCTCCGCCGTGCCTTTTTTCTGCACCGGGCTGCTGTTCTCCGTGGCATTCGCGAGAGAAAGCCGGCGCATCCCGCAACTGTATGGCGCCGACCTGGTGGGCGGCTCGCTCGCTTGCCTGGCTGTGGTTCCGCTGCTCAATTGGATTGGCGGCCCCAATACCGTAATCTTTGCCGGGGTGGTTATGGCGGTGGCGGCCATCGCCTGGTCCCCTTCCCCCCGCGGCCGGCGCGCCGGGCTGATCCTGGCGCTGCTCCTCGCCGCCCTGATCGGCGCCAATCACTCCGGCCGGTTGATAGACGTCATCTACGCCAAAGGGGTCCGCATCTCCGACTACTTCACCGTCGAGTATGTGCGCTGGAACGCCATCTCGCGCATTGAGGTAGACCGCAAGAAGGACGGCTCCAAGTGGGTGGTCATTGATGCCGACGCCAACAGTGCCATCATGAATTTTGATCCCAGGGTGTGGGAGCAGACACCATTGCATAAGGCCATGATGTCTACCGCGCCTTCGGTCACCAACGTCCTGCGCCCGCATGGCAGCTATGCCATTATCGGTCCCGGTGGCGGACCCGATGTGATGCGAGCTCTGGCCAACGGCAGCACCAACATCACCGGAATCGAAATCAATCCCATCATCATCAACGACGTGATGCGGGGCCGGTATGCAGACTACTCGCATCACCTCTATGACCTGCCCCAGGTTCACATCCACATTGCCGACGGCCGTTCCTGGGTCCGTAACTCGCGCCAGCGTTATGACGTGATCCAAATGACCCTGGTGGATACCTGGGCCTCCACCGCCGCTGGCGCTTTTGCCCTCAGCGAAAACAATTTGTATACGGTGGAAGCGTTCAAGGAATATTTTGAGCACCTTAAGCCAGAGGGCATGATCGCCATCACCCGTTGGGAGTTCAAACAACCGCGGGAAGCGTTGCGCGTGGTGGCCGTGGCCATGCAGGCCCTGCACGAAATGGGAGTCGCCAATCCGGCCCGCAATTTTATCGTTGTCTCCGAAGGACCACTGAATGTGGATGGCCGCCCGGTGGTGGTGCTGGCCAAAAAGACGCCTTTTACCGCGGAAGAAGAAGCGGAAGTGCGCGCCCACCTGGCTGAGACCAGGCTGGCGGCGCAGTACATGCCCTCGCAGCCGCAGGACAACGCCTTCGGCCAGCTAATCGCCAGCAACGATCCCTATGACTTTGCCCGCCATTATCAGTTCAATGTGGCGCCCGATACGGACAACGCGCCGTTCTTCTTTTTCACCCTGAAGACCAGGCAAATTCTCAACAAGCACTTGCTGGCCCGGGGAATTGATTGGAAGGTGAACCTGGGAGTGGTGGTGCTGGCCATGGTGCTGCTCATATCCATTGCCGCCGTACTGTTCTTCCTGGTGCTGCCGTTGGCGCTGCATGGCGGAGGTGGAGGGCAAACCCTGCAGCTGCTCTATTTCATCGCTGTGGGCCTGGGCTATATCCTGGTGGAGATCACGTTCATTCAGCGCTTCGTATTGTTTCTGGGCAATCCCACGTATGCCCTAACAGTGGTCATCTTTCTGCTCATGCTGGCCAGCGGAGCAGGAAGCATGGTCTCGCGCAAATGGTTGTCGCAGCCCAGCCGGGTGTGGATTCCGCTGGTGGCGGTCGTAGCCGCGCTGCTGGTTTACGTCGGTGTGCTGCAGCGGCTGCTGGGTGCGCTGGTCGGCCTGCCGTTCTTGTTGAAGCTGCTGGTTAGCGCTATTGTGCTGGTTCCCTTGGGATTTGCCATGGGAATGCCGTTCCCCACGGGGTTGCGCTGGTTGGCGGGAGACAAAGTTGAGGCCGAGGATGCCACCGTCGGACCAGCGGATGACGCCCCTTCTCAGCGCAACGCGATCGAGTGGGCTTGGGCCATGAACGCGGCTTCCAGCGTTCTGGGATCGGTGCTGGCCATCGTGATTGCCATTCACGTCGGTCTGAACCTGACCCTCACCTGCGGGGCTCTCGCCTATCTGCTGGCTCTGCTGTTGACCGTCGCCTTCCGGCGGCTCCCGAGAGCGCGCGGAGTTTGAATCCGGACGTCTGCTATCATCGCCTGTAAATTTAAGTTGTGGGACAACTTAAGGACTCGGGTTCGGGGATCGCTGGTGGGAGTGTGCAAACTACGGGGCCACTACATAGATAATTCCGGAGCGGCTTGCAAAGCATCAGAATAGCTACTAGTTTTCCGAGGAGAAGGTGGCTAGCCAGAAACAACTGAGGTGGGCGGAACTGCGCGTGGGGCTGACGGTGATTTTCGCCAGCATCGCTTTGATTGTTCTGATCTTTCTCATGACCGGCTCCACCGGCTTATTCACTCACAAAATCGCGCTGTATGCCTACTTTGATAATGCCTCCGGCCTGCGCGTAGGCGCGCCCGTGCGCCTGCAAGGGGTGGACATCGGGAATGTGGATTCCATCCGCGTGGTGCCCAACCACGGCTTAACGCCCGTAAAAGTTGTGATGCGGGTGAGCACAAAGTATGAGAATGGGATACGGACCGACTCCACAGCCGAACTGAGCACCCAAGGGGTGCTGGGCGAAACCTTTGTAGATCTTGATAGCCGCGGCGCGCATGGCCCCCCGGCGACCAATGGCACGGTGCTCCGCATTCACGAACAACCTGATTTGACCGACGTGGTGCGGGCCAGCCAGAGCACGCTGCAGAACGTGCAGGCCTTGCTGCAGCGCGTGGACAACATCGTTTCCTTTATCCAGAGCGGGCAGGGGTCCATCGGCAAGCTCATTTACGACGAAGCTTTGTACAACCGCCTCAACACCACTTTGACGGAACTTCAGAACGTAGCTTCCGCCGTCAGCCAGGGCCAGGGTAGCCTGGGCAAGCTGATCGTCAGCGACGACCTGTATAACCGCGCCAACACCACAGTGGACAAGCTCAACGCCATCCTCGACCAGGTCAATTCCGGGCAAGGCACCGCGGGAAAATTCATCAAGGACCCATCGTTCTACAACAACGCTAATGCCACCGTGGCCAAGGCCAACGAGTTGATGGACAACATCAATGCGGGCAAGGGAACGCTCGGTTTGGTGGCCCGGGACCAGGCTTTTGCCCAGAAGGTCAACGACACGATCAGTAAGCTCAATGCCCTGACCATAAAGTTGAATTCAGGCCAGGGCTCGGCGGGAAAATTCATCCAGGACCCGGCCGTCTACAACAACACCAATCAACTGCTGACCGAAACGCGAAACCTGATTACAGCTATTCGCAAGAACCCAAAGAAGTACCTCACCATCCGTCTCAAAATCTTCTAAGAAACGTCGCGGGCGGACGGATTTGACTCTGAAAAACGGATCATGCTTCGGCGTTCCGTGGCGCCCCGTGGCTTGGTTCTTCACTTCTGCAGAAACATCTTGGCTGCCGTGGCCACCATTGCGATGGCAAACACCTTGCGCAGTGTAGGGGCGGAGATTTCCTGGGCCCATGCGCCACCGAAGTAGCCGCCCAGGAGGACTCCGGCGGCAATGAGCAGGCCTAGCTGCCAGTTCACCTTGCCTGCCTTGTAGTACTCCATGAACGCCAAAATACCGGTGGGGGGCAGCAGCATGGCCAGGGAGGTGCCCTGGGCCAGGTGTTGATCCATGCCGAAGATATAAATCAGGGCCGGAATGAGGATGATGCCGCCGCCCACCCCGATCAGTCCAGAAAAGACGCCCACAGCCACGCCCAGGGCCAAGGCCCCCACCACGTGCCACATGGTCATGATTAATCTCGCAATCGGAAGTAGATGCGAAGTGATTGTAGATTAGCAGCGGGTAATTGGCACTTAAGAGATGGCGAGCCGCCCGTTTACGCCGCTTCGGCGGTCTGCTGCGCGGTCATGGCCGCCAGTTCCACGCGGTCATGGGCGCCGGTCTTGCTGAAGATGCTCTGCAGGTGGCGCTTTACGGTATTCTCGCTGATATTGAGTTGGGCGCCGATTTCGCGATTGCGCAGGCCGCGTGTCACCAGCACAGCAACCGCGCGCTCCCGCTCCGAAAGACGCTGCAGGCCGCGCACCGGTGGCCGCGTGCGTTCCCCCGCCATCCAGCTCACCACCTGCTGCGCAATCTCATTCGAGAACGCCAATTGTCCTGCAGCCACGCTGCGAATGGCCTGGAACAGTTTTTCCGGGCTGTCCCGCTTTAGCACCAAGCCGCTCGCTCCCAAACGCACCGCTTGTACGTAGTCCACTTCGTTATCGGAGGCGGTAAGGATGAGGGTGGGCAGCGAAAGTCCGGCCTGGCCCAGTATGCGTAGCACCTCCAGGCCGGTCGCCTCGGGCAAGTCCAGCTCCAGCACCAGCACGTCTGGCCGGTGCCGCTGTACCATTTCCGGCACCTGACTGCCCGCCCCGGCTACTGCGACCACCTGCATATCGGACTGCATTTCCAGCAGGTTAGCAAGGGAATCCCGCACTACCTGATGATGATCGGCAAGCATAACTGTCAGTCTTTTGCTCATGTTCTACTCTGCCCGGCCTTCTCTGCCCAAAGGCCGCCGAACCTGCTTCCCGCTTGGATGTACGCTGCCCCAAGCAGGTTCGCCGCCCGAAACGCCGCTCTGGAGATGACTTTCGTACCCTTCGGCGGCCCCGGCATCTCTCTTTTCGCCTTCGCCATGTGTTACATTGCGGTTTCCCCACTTTGCACCACTATTGTGCTCGGGACCTGCTCCAGGGTGGCGCCCGCCGTTGAGGTGATTAGTGACGGTTGACGAAGAACTGAACGCGCTGGAAGCAAATCTGCGCCGCCTCAAGATCGAATACGAAATCTATTTCAACAATCCCACCAAGCGCCCTCCGGCCGACACCGAATGGCGCGTCAGCAACACCATCCGCAAGCTCAGCGACGGCTACTCTGACGGGCAGCGCATGAACTTCGCCCAGCGTTACCGTTACAATGAGCTCACCCAGCGCTACGCCCTGCTCAGCGACTTGTGGCGCAAGAAGACCCGCATTCGCGAAGAGGGCTACCGTCGCCCGCAGGATGCTTTGCTCTCCGTCCAGGGGGTGCGCGTTTTCGAACAGGAAAAGCCGGCGGCCCACCACGCCACCCTTCACCCTTTTACGGTGCAGTGTTCGGACGTGGGCAGCGAACGGGAAAAGGTTCAGAAGCTGTTTGACGCTTTGCTGGAAGCCAAGCAAAAGGCGGGCGAGGACGTCTCCAAGAGCGGCAACCTGGACTCCTTTGAAAAATTCGTGCAGAGCAAGACCGACCAGATCCGCAAGCAGTACGGCTGCCATTCCGTGGAATATTCCGTCGAAATGGAGGGGGGGCAGGTCCGCCTCAAGGCTAAAGCCAAGGTCTAACCGGGGTTCTCTGGACAGCAATCACGTCCGTAACGGCTCTGTGCGGATAGCCCCCAGGCCACAGCTTGTGACCGGCGCAGGGGCCGGGATTGGCTGAGTAGGGAAATAGAACACGCCCGGTCCCGCAATTCAGACCGTTAGTTCGTGCCCGTCAATCTGCGCAACCAGCTGCGCTTTTCCTTGGTGGCTGCAAGCTTGGACCGTAACTCGGGAACCACGAGAGCCTGCTCCGCCGTAGGCAGGTTGAGGCCCGCCAGCTTCAACTCCAAAACATGAGCTCGGTCAGCCGCTCCTGCTTTTGTGTACGCGGTGATGAGATCTCGCATGGAGAGTGGGTTGCCGCTATCCTCCTCCAAATAGGGAATAGCTTGCGCATACTTCTGGTCCACCGTAAGAACGCCACCCATGGCACCCGCATAAGAGCGGCTCAAAGCGGAGCCGCGCGTATCCTTCACGAGTTGTTCTAATTCTTTGAGCGCTTGGGCGGCGCCGGCCGGATTGCCGGCCGCAGCTGTCCGCACCGCCCGAGCCCGCAGCACCTCCCCACGCTCCTGGTGAAACTCCGGACCCGAAGTATCGGAAGATGTCGCGAGAGCGGCGGAAGCTTTGTCCAAAAACCTGAGGCTTTGCTGGTTATCGCGCTCAATGAGCGCCATATCGCGGTACGCCTCCGACTCCAGCAGCGGCAAGTGAGCATCGCGTGCCTTGTTCGCCGCTGAATCCAGTGCCGCCATACTTCTCCTTTCCTTCTTTTCCCGCACGTAGGTGAGTGCAGATTGCATCGCATAACGTATCTGGTCCGAGCGGGTACTGGCTTGGCTGATGGCCTTGTCGTATTCCGAGCGCGCCGTAGCTTCCTCCCCCATGAGGGCGTAAGTGTCGGCAATTCCCTCCTGCGAAGCCTGGAATGTGGGGTCAATCTGGAGCGCACGCCGATAGTGCCCCAGCGCGTCGCGGAAGTTGCCCGCCATACGCAGGATTTCTGCGTACGAATCCTGCGGATTGGGGTCCTTGGGCAGAAGTGCGGTGTACCGCTCCATGGCGGCGAATGCATTGCTGAAATCACCGGTGTAGGCATAGCAGTAGGCAAGCTGGTTCCAGGCAGCGGCGTAAGTGTTGTCCAGTTCCGTGGCACGCCGCAGCGGTTTGGCGCCTGCCTCGTATTGCTCCTGGCTGACTAGCCAGCGGCCGGCAAGGAAAGCAATATGCTTGTCATTGGGATAGGAGGCCAGCAGGTCGTTCATGGCGGTTATGGCCGGGACATATTGTTCCTCTTCCGCGCCGGACAACCACCTCACTAAGAGCCTGTCACGCTTTGTGGCTCTGGCCGCAAGCGTCTGGGCGCTGCGCTGCTCTTTTTTTTGCTCTTGAGGATCCGTGGTTGCGAGCGAAATGAACAGGTGGGCCAGGGGAGATCGGGGATCCTTTCGTGCCGACCGGCGCCAGTTATCCAATGCTGCCTGGGGGTGTTCGTTCTCAAACGCCGTCAGACCGGCGTCAAACAATTTGCCCGCATCGCTGTTCGAAACAGTCGCAGATACCTTAGGCTTTTTTTGCGGGTGGTGCTTGTGCCGAGTTGCGGGCGTAGGCAGCAGCGCAAGGACAGCGATCAGACAGCACCAGCCAAACTGCATACAATCCATCCAGGGTGAGTCTTGTGGGAAACATTAGCACGCGTATCGTGTTCAAAAGGTTAGGTCCGTGGTTCCCGCTGTGGAACCGCGCAAGAAGCCGCCCGCCGGCAGCCTCAGGGAGCACGTGGCAGCACCCTTTGCCCGCATTGCGCCACCTCGGCTGCGCTCTCAAAAATTCCTGCGCTCTTGTTATGCGCATCACTCCGCGACTAACATGGATTCGAATAGTCGTTGCCAATCGCTTCGAATCACTCAACCAACTACAATTCTAGTCGAGGTTCCATGGCCAAAATTCAGCGCGCAATCCTGAGTGTCACCGATAAAACCGGACTGGTCGAGTTCGCCCGCCGGCTGACAGGCCTGGGTGTTGAGCTTATCTCGACCGGCGGCACCGCCCGCCTGCTGCGCGATTCCGGCGTGGCGGTGAAGGATATTTCCGAGCTTACTGGCTTCCCCGAAATGCTCGACGGCCGGGTTAAGACCCTGCACCCCAAGGTACATGGCGGCATTCTGCACATGCGGGCCAAACCCGAGCATCAGGCCGCCGTGGCTGAGTACGGCATATCGCCCATTGATATGGTAGTGGTTAACCTATACGCCTTCGAGAAGACCGCAGAAAAACCTGGCGTGCCCTTCGAGGACCTGATCGAGAACATTGATATCGGCGGGCCCTCCATGATTCGCTCTGCCGCGAAGAATTTTCACGACGTTGCGGTGGTGACCTCGCCCGCTGACTATGCCGCAATCGGCGACGAGCTATCCCGTACCGGCGGCAATCTCTCTCTGGAAACTAAGTGGGGCCTGGCACAAAAGGCTTTTGCCACCACTGCCGCCTACGATTCCGCCATCGCCTCCACTCTAGAGCGTGTCAGCCTGAATGGGCGCTTTAGCCTGGCCTCGGAACACTCGGGCTTCCCCCACACCCTGCGTCTTTCCTTCCGCAAAGCCATGGATTTGCGCTACGGGGAAAATCCCCACCAGAAAGCTGCCATGTATAGCGACGGCTCGGGCAGCGGTGTGGCGAACGGGCGCCAACTTCAGGGCAAGGAACTCTCATACAACAACATAGTGGACTTGCAAGCGGCTTGGGAGCTGGCCCAGGACTTCAGCGAGATCATGTGCGCCATCATCAAGCACACTAATCCCAGTGGAGCCGCCATTGGGGACACCCTCGCGGGGGCCTATAAGCGGGCACTCGAAGCCGATCCGGTCTCCGCCTTCGGCGGCGTCATCGGCGTGAATCGCCCGGTGGACGCCGAGGCGGCGGCGGAAATGTCCAAGCTCTTCGTCGAAGCCATCGCCGCGCCATCGTTTGAGCCGGCGGCGCTGGAGAGGTTCTCGGCCAAAAAGAACTTGCGCCTGGTAGAGGTGAAGCACGCGCCCCAGAAATGGGTGCTGAAGAATGTTTCCGGCGGTATCTTGCTGCAGGACAATGATATCCGCCCTCTCGCCGAGGCGGACCTGAAGGTGGTTACCACTCGCCCGCCGACGCCGGAGGAGAAGCGAGCTCTGCTTTTTGCCTGGAAGGTTTGTAAGCATGTGAAATCAAACGCTATTCTTTACGCCCGAGATGGTCAGACGGTAGGCGTCGGCGCGGGACAGATGAGTCGGGTAGATTCCTGCAAAATCGGGGCGATGAAGGCAGTGCTGCCCTTGAACGGTACAGTCGCTGCTTCCGATGCGTTCTTCCCATTTCCGGACGGGGTAGAAGAGATCGCGAAGGCAGGCGCCACGGCCATCATCCAACCTGGGGGCTCGGTGCGCGACCAGGAGGTGATTGACGCCGCCAACCGGCTCGGCCTGGCTATGATCTTCACTGGCGTGCGGCACTTTAGACACTGAAAAGAAATTAGTTACTAATGTCAATGGGTCGAGCGGCGGCCGATAAAACCGCCAACTTCAGCTACTCTCGTCATCCAAAAGGACCTGTCCAATCGGAGACCGTGCAACTCCCGGTTCTTCCCCAGTTTGGCAACTTCCTGGCCAGTTTGCGGGTAAAATAGAGACGCACCCGCCGGAGTGGCTTAGCATCCAAAGTCTGTGCGCAGGCTCGGGTCGTAAGGATCTCATGAAAAAGTGTATAGCTGTTTCTGTCGTGTTTCTGCTGGTAGCTGCCGCTGCGGCCCAGCAGGAGAGCGCCCCTTCATCGCAAACGCCGGCTGCTCCAGCGGTCCGCGAAAGCACCCCGGGCGGCGCTCCGGCCAGCACGACCCCTTCTAAGCAGGACCGTGCTGCTGCTTACTACCACTACACCATGGCTCATATTTACGAGGAACTGGTTCAGAGTTACGGGCGCAGCGACCTGGCGAACAAGGCAATTGACGAATACCGCGCAGCCATCAGCGCCGATCCCAGTTCGGAGTACCTCAACAACGGTCTGGCGGAGCTGTACTGGAAAACCGGCCGCATACGGGATGCCGTCCTGGAGGCCCAGGATCTGCTCAAACGCGATCCCAATAACTTGGCGGCGCACAAGCTGCTAGGGCGTATTTACCTGCGTTCCCTTGGCGACATGCAATCCGGGACCCAATCGCAGAACGTTCTTAAGTTGGCCATTGAGCAGTACCAAGAAATTGTCAAGCTCGAACCCAACACAGTAGAGGACCACTTGTTGCTCGGTCGCCTTTACCGCCTGAACAACGACATGGTAAAGGCAGAGAGTGAGTTCAAGACCGCCATCAAGCTGCAGCCGGATTCGGAAGAGGCCCTTACCACCCTGGCTTACCTGTACAACGACGAAGGTGATGCCAACCGCGCTATCCAGACCCTGAGCTCGATCCCGGAGAGCGATCGCTCGGCCAAGCTTTATTCGGCTTTGGGCTACACCTACGAAGAGCAGAAAGACTACAAGAACGCGATCGCCGCGTACCGCAAAGCCGTTGCGCTCGATCATGACAACCTTGACGCCATGCGCGGGCTGGCTCAGAACCTGCTCAATGATGGCCAGCTCGATGCCGCTCTCTCGGAATACAAGACTATCGCCGACGCCAACCCGGAAGACCCGCAGACTTACCTGAACATGTCTGACATCTACCGCCGCAAGGGTCAGTTTAATGAGGCGCTGGACAGCCTGCAGAAGGCTTCCTCCATGGTGCAGGATTCAGTGGAAGTACCCTACCGCACGGCGGTGATTTACGAGATTCAGGGCCGCTATGCCGATGCAGCACAGGTGTTACAGGACCTGCTCAAGAAAACCGAAAAGCCGGACGGGAACTACAGCAGCGGAGAGCGCAACAACCGCGCCATCTTCGTGGAACGTCTGGGGAGCGTTTACCGCGACCAGAACAATGTTCCCTTAGCGGTTGAGACCTTCCGCAAGATGCTTCCCCTGGGGGATGACAACGCTAAGCGGGCATACCAGGAGATGATTGACACCTACCGCGACGCCAAGCAGTGGCAGCAGGCGACAGCGGTGGCTAAGGAAGCTTCCATACGCTTGCCGCAGGACCGGGATCTCAGGTTGGTGCTCGATTCCCAACTGGCCGACCAGGGACAGCCCGACAAGGCGCTGGCCGATGTACGCTCCATGCTCAAGGGCACGCCCGCCGATCGCGAAATCTACATTGCGCTCGCCCAGATGTACAGCCGGCTGAAGCGCTGGCCTGATGCCGAAGAGGCGATCGCAAAGGCTAGCCAGCTTTCCAAGAAGGCGGACGATAAGGAATACGCGCTTTTCCTGCACGGCTCCATTTATGAGCGGCAGAAGAAATACGATCAAGCGGAACAACTTTTCCGTCAGGTGCTAGCTATCGATTCCCAGAATGCCATGACCCTGAATTACCTGGGCTATATGATGGCGGACCATGGGACTCACTTGGAAGAAGCGCTGGGTTATATCAAGCGTGCCGTGCAGCTTGATCCCGCCAACGGCGCTTACCTGGACTCGCTAGGCTGGGCCTACTTCAAGTTGGGCAATTACGACATGGCAGAAGAGCAGCTTCGTAAGGCCTCCGAGCACATGGCCAGCGATCCCACCGTGCAGGAACATCTGGGCGATCTGTACCAGAGAACCGGGCACCTGAAACAGGCTGCCGCCCACTGGGAACGGGCCCTCGAGGAATGGGCCAAGACGGTGCCCGCCGAAGTGGATCAGGATAGCGTGGCCAAGACGCAAAAGAAGTTGGATGCGGCCAAGGTCAAGCTGGCGCGCGAAAGCTCTATGGGACAGCAGCAGAAATAATTATCTTTTGGGGTTTCCGTATAAAAGGCCGCGCTGGCGCGGCCTTTTTTGTTTGGTTTTCCGGTTTTGCTGCCCAGAATGTTTAAGCTGAGCACACCACAATCCTCAGCATTGCAGGTATGACGCGCGAACAAGCGTAGCCACGCCAGCTGCCTTTCCTTCGTCAATCATCAATCTTCAATCTCCCGTTGCGTTCTTTGTGGTGAAATGGTTCTATGCTGGCTGACTACGCGGTGCGGGCGGAGGATTCGCGCGGAAGGCGCCTTCCGGAGCCGCCGCATCCCTATCGCAATCCCTTCCAGCGCGACCGTGACCGGGTCATCCACTCCCGCGCCTTTCGCCGCTTGGAGGCCAAGACGCAGGTATTCACGCGCCGTTTTTCCGATCACTTCCGCAACCGTCTGACGCACACGATTGAGGTAGGGCAGATTTCGCGCACGATCGCGGCCCAACTGGGGCTCAATGTAGACCTGGTGGAGGCGCTGGCTCTGGTGCACGACATCGGCCACCCCCCCTTCGGTCACGCCGGCGAGAAGGCGCTCGACGCCGCCATGCGCGCCCAAGGCGACTTCTTCGACCATAACCTGCACGCCCTGCGCATTGTGGAGGATTTCGAGCAGCGGTACGCCGCCTTCCGCGGCCTCAACCTGACCTTCGAGGTGCGTGAAGGCATCATCAAGCACTCGCGCGATTACAATCCGGCGGAATATCCGCAGCTCGCCGAGTACCTGCTGGATCAGCGACCCCCACTGGAAGCCCAACTCATTGACCTGACCGACGAGATCGCCTACGACACCGCCGACCTTGATGATGGCTACGAGGCGCACATCCTTTCCCTGGAGCAGATTCGCGCCGGCGTGCCGGTATTCGAGTTCTTTTATCGCGACGCCGAGCGCGCCTATCCCGAGGCCCCCGACAAACTAAAGTTCAATGAAGCGCTAAAGGGCATGCTCAACCGCCTGGTGACCGACCTGATCACCAACACCGGCCGTCGCCTGCACAATGCCGGCATTTCTACTTTGGAAGCCGTACGCACTCATGCCCAGCGTCTGGCGGCGTTCAGCCCGCAAGTGGACGGCGAGCGGCGCCGGGCAAAAGAGTTCCTTTATCAAAACCTTTACTACAGCCCTGAGCTGGAGCCGGAGAAAGCAGACGCCGAGCGAGTGGTCGGCGAGCTTTTCGATTATTGGATGCGGAACCCTTCGGCGCTTCCCGCCAATTACCGCGAGAAGGCCAGTTCCGAGCCCTTGCAGCGCGTGGTCTGCGACTACATCGCCGGCATGACCGATCCCTACATCCTGCAGCAACATGAAAAATTCTGCCGCTAAGCTCGCCGTTGCAACTCAGTTCTCCCAAAATGGGCTTGCATTGACGGGGTGCAGCAGCCGCCTTAGGATGGCCGTTGAGGCGGCTGAGGTGCTCGGCGAGACGGTTTCTCACTACCGCATTCTGGAAAAGCTCGGCGGCGGCGGCATGGGCGTGGTTTACAAAGCCGAGGACAAGCTTCTCGGACGCATGGTCGCCCTCAAGTTCCTGCCTGAGGAACTGGCCCGCGACCCGCAAGCGCTGGAGCGTTTTCAGCGGGAAGCGCGCGCCGCCTCGGCGCTCGACCATCCCAATATCTGTACCATTTACGAAATCGGCGAACACGACGGCCAGCCCTTCATCGCCATGCAGTACTTGCAGGGCTGTACCCTTGGCCACCTGGTTTTAGGACGGCCTATGAAGACGGCAGCCTTGGTGGAATTGGGCATTCAGATCGCGGATGCTTTGGAGGCGGCCCACACCCAATGCATCATTCATCGCGATATTAAGCCGGCGAATATTTTTGTTACCGACCGCGGCCAGGCAAAAATTCTCGATTTTGGCCTGGCCAAACTGGCGGTTCCCCGGCGGACGGTGGCCGAGGCTGTTGCCGCCGCCACGGTGGGCACCACGGATGAAATGCTGACCAGTCCCGGCACTGCCGTCGGAACCGTGGCTTACATGTCGCCCGAGCAGGCTCGGGGTGAAGAACTGGACGCGCGCACCGACCTGTTCTCCTTCGGCGCCGTGCTTTACGAAATGGCCACCGGCACCTTGCCCTTCCGGGGTCACACCTCGGCCGTGATTTTTGATGCCATTCTCAATCGCACCCCCACAGATCCGCTGCGCCTGAACCCCGATGTGCCGCCGCAACTCGATGAAATCATCACCAAGGCCCTGGAGAAGGACCGCCGCCTGCGCTACCAGACCGCTTCCGACCTGCGCGCCGACCTCGCCCGCTTGAAACGCGACACGGAATCGGGACACGGTCTGCAGACCGGCGCAGCCTCGCAGGACGCCTCGACTGGCGAGCCGGTTCCGGCGGATACTCCAGGGCCGGGTCCCGCCTCCTCAGGCTTACCTGCTATCAGGGGCAAAGTTCCTGCCATGGCTCGGGGCAAATGGCTGATAGTTGCCCTGGCTGCCATCGCATTGGCGGTCTTTGCCGCAGACAGCTTGTGGATGGCGCGGCGCCGGGCGGCGCTCGAGCCGGCCGCCAGCCCCCATAAGCTCCTGGCCGTCCTCTACTTCTCCAATCTTTCCCAGGATCCGGCACTCAACTGGCTGGACAGCGGCCTTACCGACATGTTGACCACCAATCTGGCGCAGGTGAAAGGACTGGAGGTGCTCTCCACCGACCGGGTGTTGGGGGCAGTAAGGCGGGTCAACTCGGGCAAGGGCCCGCTCGACCCTGCGCAGGCGCAGAGCGTGGCTCGCGATATGGGCGCCCAGGCTTACATCACCGGTGCCCTGCTCAAGATTGGGCCCACCCAGCTGCGTCTTGACTTGCGGGTGCAGGACACCAGCACCGGCCAGATTCTCTATTCCGACAAGCTCGAGGGCCGGGATCTGCAAAGCATCTTCGGCCTGGTGGACCGGCTCACCGATCGGATCGCGCGCAATTTTCTTCCCGCCGAAACCCTGCCGGCGAAAGCTCCGGCAATTGAACAGGCCGCCACCTCCAATGTGGAAGCCTACCGTCATTACCAGATGGGGGTTGATTATGGCCGCCGCTTTCTGGTGGCGGATGCCATCCGAGAGTTGAAGGAGGCAGTGCGCCTCGATCCTCAGTTCGCCCTGGCGTATATGTCGCTGGCCTCGCAGTACGAGTTTGAAGGAGACCTGCGCCAAGCCGATGCAATTCAGCAAAAACTCGACGGCATGCAGTCCCGCCTGCCGCGTTATGAGCAGATGGTGTACCAGTCGCGCAAAGCTCGGCAGGGCGGCGACTCCGACGCGCTTATCTCCTCCCTGCAAAAACTGATAGCCGAGTTCCCGCACGACAGTGAGAACCGCGGTTTGCTCGCGCAAACGCTGACCGGAGCTGGCCGGGCTCAGGACTCGTTGCGGGTCTTGCGCGAGGGGTTGCAACTCGACCCAAAGGCCGAGACTCTCCTGAACGTGGAAAGCTACACCTTGGCGATTTCCGAAGATTTAGCGGGAGCGCTGCAGGACAACGACCGCTACGCCGCGCTGCGGCCCACCGATCCTAACCCGCTGGACAGCCGAGGCGACATATTGTTTATCGCCGGGCGTCATGACGAGGCGGTCGCCGCTTACCGCAAGGTGCTGGAAATAAGGCCCGATTTCTCGGACTATGTGGATTACCTCAAGCTGGCCATCGTCTATGCTGACCAGAAGAAGTTTGACATGGCCAATGCCGCACTGGGCAGCTTTGCAGAACACGCCTCACCTCTTCACAAGCTTTACCTACCTGCGATTGGAGCTCAACTGCAGTTGGCGCACGGGGAGTTCGAGGAGGCGTTGGGGAATTATGGCATGTCCATTAAGCAGTTGGCGCGTTCGGGGGAGAAGCGCAGCGCTGGAACCCTGCTATTGAACTACGCATCCCTGGCAGTCATGCTCGACAAAGCGCCCAGCGCACTTGTTTTTGCCCGGCAACAGGCCCTCGATGGCGAGGAAGCCGCGAGTGTCGCCTTTTTGCAGGCTGTCACCGGCAACACGGCCGGGGAGGAAAGCGCCCTGCGCCAATATGCCGCAACTCACCCCTGGGAGAGCGCGCGCAGCCTGGAGTTCCGCCATGCCCTGATCGCCGCCTCGGTGGCAGACCTGCGCGGGCATGGCCAGACGGCGGTGAGTAGCCTGGCCGGATTCCCCGACTACCTCAATTCCGGCGTGCTTTATACCCGAGGGACGGCGCATCTGTTGACCGGCGATTACGCCGCTGCCGAGCACGAATTTCGCCTCGCGATTGTGGAGGAACGCAACCTCGCCAACTATGGCTTGGTTCTGCAACGCCTGCCGGCATTCACCATTCTGGCTCATCGTTCTCTGGGCGAGCTTTACCAGCGCACCGGCAAACAGGAGTTGGCCATCAACGAATACCAGGATTTCCTCTCCTACTTTGAAAATTCCCGCACCCGCCTGCCCGCGGTAGCGGAAACCCGCCAAAGGCTCCAGCACCTGATGCGGCAAGGCACTACCTGACTGGCTCCGCAGCGGGATTGATGAGTTGCAAGTACGCGGCCGGGAGATCTACTGACTGTGCCGTAGAAGCAGAGCGAATCCACTTTTTCCAATGCGCCCCTGGAGTAAGGGTTACGCCTCCGCTGCACATTGCGCGGCATGATTACGGTGCTGCGCCCTGCGGCCAAATACCCGGCTCCCCAAGTAACAGAATCACGGCGATGTTGCTCCTGCTGTCCCAAAATACTTGTCCAAGGGGATTTCGAAGAACATCAGGTCGCTGCCCTGGCTGTTATGTAGCCTGGTAAACAGGATATGGCTGCCGCGCAGGCTGGCCAGTCCCTGCACATCGAAGAACAGGAACCCGGAGCGCGTGCTGTGCGGCTCTACCGCCTTGGCGGCGAATTGCGCGCTCTGGATTTCGTCCATGGTCTTGGGACTCACCGTGCCCTTGACCTTGCGGCGGGGAATGGGAAGAGGGATATTTGGCCGGTCGGTGGCTCGCGGGTTGGAGAGGCGGCGATAAATGTCATCCGAACTGGCGGGAGTGAGCTTGTCGCGTTCACCGGTGATGAACTGAATCTGCATGTCGGTGAGGGAGATGGGCTGGTCGCCATCGTTGGTAATAACCAGCAGCACCGGCAGCAGCCCATGGGAGCGGAAATCTACCGGAAAAATCTTCTGCTTTTCCGCTGTGTCGTAGGGCTCAACCGCAATGTTCACCTGCTCATTGGCGTGCTCTTCGTGCGCGGCATAGGTCTGGGCCGGCTTGATCGCGGGCGCTTTGTAGTCCTTGGAGGCAAGCGCGGAACCGGAAAATAACAGCAGAACCAGGGCGGGTAAGAAGAGACGAGCGGAAACCGGCGCTTTCATGTTCTGATTATCCATCGCAACCCGGGGCGGACACAATGCGGCTGACTTCGAGAGGAAACTGCGCCGCTCGTTCTTCGGCGCTGCGGTTCAGATGCTCTACTGTGGGAAAGGAGAATGGGTATGAAGCGAGGCGCGGGCAACACCAGAATTGCCACCAAGGCCGTATGGGCGGGAGAGGAACCGAGGTTGCCGCAGGGTGCAACCCAGGTGCCCATCGTGCAGAGCGTGGCGTTCGGCTACCAGGATCTGGATGACTGGCAGCGGGTGGCGCTCGGGCAAAAGCAGGGCCACATCTACAGCCGCAACAGCAATCCCACCGTGGCGGCGCTGGAAGAAAAAGTGCGTGTTCTGGAAGGTGCCGAAGCGGCCACCAGCACGGCCAGCGGCATGGCGGCCATCAGCAATACCATCTTCAGCCTCGTGCGGCCGGGCGACCGCATCGTCACGGTCAAAGACACTTACGGAGGCGCCAATCAACTCTTTCGCGAATTCCTGCCCAAGATCAATGTGGCCGCATGTCTTTGCAACACCACTGATTTTTCAGCCATTGAGGCGGAAATCGCCAAAGGCTGCAAACTCCTCTACCTGGAGACGCCTACCAATCCGACGCTCAAGGTGATTGACATTGAGCGCCTCGCGCACAAGGGGCACGAAGCCGGAGCAGTGGTGGTCACCGACAGTACATTTGCCACGCCCGTGAACCAGCATCCCCTGCAGCTTGGATCCGACCTGGTGCTTCACAGCGCATCGAAATACCTCGGTGGGCACGCTGATGCCCTGGGCGGAATTGTTTGTGGCAGCCAGGAACTGATTCGTTCCATTTTTCATTACCGTGAAATTACCGGCGCCGCACTCGACCCGTTCGCCGCGTATCTTTTGCTTCGGGGGTTGAAAACCTTGGCCCTGCGCGTAGAGCGCCAGAACTCCAGCGCCATGAAGATCGCGCGGTTTTTGGAAGCGCACGCGAGCGTAGAGCAGGTCTTTTATCCCGGCTTGACCAGCCATCCGCAACACGAGATTGCCAGGAAGCAGATGCCGGGAGGCTTTGGCGGAATGCTCAGCTTCGCTCTCCGCGGCGGCTATGAGCAGGTAAGGAAGTTCCTTCCGCTATTGAGGCTTGCCCATCGCGCGGCCAACCTGGGCGCGGTGGAAACCATTGTCGGCCCGCCGGCCACCACCAGCCATGTGGAGGTCAGCGCTGCCGACCGCGCAGCCATGGGCATTCCCGAAGCGCTGGTCCGCTACTCGGTGGGCATCGAAGACGTGGATGACCTCATCGCCGATCTTGGCCAGGCTCTGGCTTCTGCGTCTGCCTGATGTGGCCCACTCCTGATGATTCCTCTACTACAATGGCCGAGACTGCATGTATCTTCTCTACACCTTGGGCCTTGCGTTCTGGCTGCTGCTGGGAGCACCCGTATGGCTGGTACAGATGCTGCGCCATGGCAAGCATCGTGCCGGTCTGTGGGCGCGACTGGGAAAAGTACCGGAGCCGTTGCGCCGGCTCCGCGCACCGGTCTTCTGGGTGCATGCCGTTTCCGTGGGCGAGGTGCTTGCGGTCAGCGGTCTGGTCGCCCAACTGCGAGCCAGCCATCCGCAAGCGTGCGTGGTGATCTCCACCGTGACTGACACCGGCCAGAGACTGGCCCGACAGCGCTTTGGCGCAGAAAATGTTTTCTACTTTCCCCTGGATTTCGCTTTTGCTGTTCGCCCCTACCTGCGTGTCCTCCAGCCCACCCTGGTAGTCATTGCGGAAACTGAGTTCTGGCCCAATTTCCTGCGTCTGGCTCACAATGGCGGCGCTCGAATCGCGGTGGTGAACGCCCGCATTTCCGACCGTTCTTTCCCTGGTTACCGGAGGGTGCGGCGCTGGCTGGCGCGGGTGCTGCAGAATGTTGACCTGCTGCTGGCCCAGACCGAGCAGGACCGGCAGCGATTGCTGGCCATCGGAGCACCCTCCCAGCGCGTCCGGGTGGCCGGTAACCTGAAATTTGACGTCCCCCCGCCTGCTCCGCCGCCGATTGTTGACCAGCTGCGTTCCGCTCTTGGCCTTGAGGAGGCCAGCCCGGTGATCGTTGCCGGCAGCACCATGGAGGGCGAAGAACCCCTGCTGCTACGCTCCTTCGAAACTGTGCTGGCGCGCCACCCGCGGGCGGTACTGATCCTGGCGCCCCGCCATCCTGAGCGTTTCAACCACATGGCCAACATGATTGCAGACCTGGGGATTCGTTTCTGGCGGCGCTCCGAGTGGCAGCCCTCGCGCCCCATCGCCGGGCGCGTGTTCCTGCTGGACAGCATGGGAGAACTGGCCTCGCTCTATGCCTTGGCAACTGTGGCGTTCGTGGGCGGCAGCCTGGTCGAACGAGGGGGACACAATATCCTCGAGGCGGCGCGGTACGGCGTTCCCGTGCTGGTAGGTCCCCACACCGAAAATTTTCGTGACATCGTGAACCTGTTCCGTGAGGCTGAAGCAGTTCGCGTGGTGGGCCCTGCCGAACTGCCTCTGGCACTCATGGAACTGACGGAAAATGACGCCCAGCGCATGCTCATGGGCCAGCGGGCGCTTGAAACTCTGCAAACTCACCGCGGCGCCACAGAACGTACCTTGCGGATCCTGAAAGAGCTGCTGGGCGAAGTAAGGCAGGGCGGCCAGGGAGACGCAGCAAGCTGCGTCTCCACCAATAATTCCGGTGATCAGTCGTGAGCCTGCTTTCGGCGCTGTTTGGAGCGGGGGTGCGCACACGCAACGCGCTCTATGACCGCGGCAGGTTGCGGGCTGGGCGCCTGCAGGGCCCGGTCATCAGCGTGGGCAATTTGTCCGTTGGCGGTGCCGGTAAAACTCCCTTCGTCATCATGCTCGGCCAGCTACTCCAATCTCGCGGGCTAGAGTTCGACGTGCTCTCCCGCGGATACGGCCGGTCCTCACGAGGGGTGGCTTTTGTGGACCCGCAAGGCTCGCCGCGCGAGTTTGGAGATGAGCCCCTGCTCATCGCACGCCGCCTGGGGGTGCCGGTGGCGGTGGGCGAAGATCGCTACGCCGCCGGCGCAGCGGCGGAGCTGAAGCTTGGAGCGCGCGTGCACCTGCTCGACGACGGCTTTCAGCACCGCGCCCTGGCGCGCGACTTCGATATCGTGCTGGTTACGGGCGAGGACCTTCACGACCGCCTGCTGCCGGCCGGGCGCCTGCGCGAGCCTTTGACCTCGTTGCGGCGCGCCGATGCAATAGTGCTCTCGTCGGCCGTAAAACCGGAAGACCTGCCCCTTGAGAATCCGACCGTCTGGCGCACTCGTCGAGACATCGTTCTGCGCGACCCGCCCGCAACTCCGGTCGCCTTCTGTGCCATCGCGCGTCCCAAGCAGTTTTTCCTGCAGCTGCGGTTCGCAGGATGCGAGCCCGCAGCGGAGGCGGCCTACCGCGATCACCACGCCTACACAGAAGCCGACATCCGCGACCTGCTGCGGTTGCGTGAGCGCTGCCAGGCCGGCGGGTTTATCACCACCGAGAAGGACGCCATCAACCTGGGCAGCCTGGCTGCCCGACTGCAGCCTCTGGCGGTGGCCCCGGTCAAGATGGAACTGGTGGAAGCGGGGGCAGCGCTTGATGGCATGCTGTCTACCATTGCCCAGCGGCACGCCGGCGCCCCGACTCCGTGAAGAGACTTAACCAGGCCCAGGGAGCTACAGGCTGCGCCAACCCTCGACCTGAGCGGTGCAAGGCCAGAGCGCATACCTGCTACAATCAAGCGTTTTCGCATAACTGATCACAATCCAAAGAGAGAGATCACATGCCGAACTTGAACCGCGTGTTGACGCAGTTGCGCTTGGAACGCGATCGCGCCGAGCGGGAAGTGCAAAGGCTAGAAGAAGCCATCGGAGTGCTGGAACGACTGGATGGGAACGCGACCCGCGCGAGTCGCCGGGGCGCTGGCACAAGGCGGGGGCGACTCTCCGTTGCCACCCGTGCCCGCATGGCCGCCGCCCAGCGCGCGCGCTGGGCCAGAAGGAAGTCCGCCCAAAGTTCCAAACCGCGGGTCATGAGCGCGGCCGCACGCCGTAAGATTGCCGCCGCGCAACGGGCCCGCTGGGCCAGACAGAAAGCAGAGGAGAAGAAGGCGGCTTAGGCTCGTACCCTGGTCATGCGGCTCGCTGCTTGGGAGCCAGAGGCAGGCCCGCCTTGCGCCAGGCATCGAAGCCGCCCTTTAATGCCCACACCCTTTTGTACCCACGTTCCAGAAGCATCTGCGCCAGACTGGCGCTGGAGGCTTCGCTTGGTCAGGTGCAATAGGTAACGATGTTTCGCTCTTTCGGAATATACGGCAGTTTCTCCTCCAAGCGATCCAGCGGCACCCGGATGGCGTTCGGCACCATGGCTTCAGATTCCGCCCATGCTTCTGGATTGCGTACGTCCAGAAACACGAATTCTTCACCCGCTTCCATCCTCTTGCGCAACTCTTCAACGGTAATTTTAAAAGCGTCAGGCATGCAGGTCTCCAAGTTTCGGGTCTAGAAACTAGATGCTGGCGCTTGGGCCGGTGCTGCACTGCAAATTAAGGTTGGAGCTTGGCAGCCCGCGGGTTGCTGACGGATCATAGCAACTGGGGATTTGAGGTCTGCCCCATGCAGGCGATCAACATTCCGGCAGCGGAAATCTACTACGAGGCTGACTTCCTCTCTTTGGATGAATCAAACAGTCTTCTTACTGCTTTGCTCAACAAGTGCGCCTGGAAACGCCGGAATACATCTTTCGGTTATCCGGTGCCGCGCGACGAGGCTTACTACGGCGATCCGGGCACGGATTACACCTATTCCCGGCGGGAGTACAGGCCGCTGGCATGGATACCGGAACTGCTTTCCCTGAAAGCTCGCGTTGAAGGAGCCACGCCGCGCTCCGCCTACACCAATTTGGCGTTGCCGGCGCTCGGCTACAACGCCGTGCTCTGCAACCTTTATCGCGACGGCAATGACAGTGTTGGCCTGCACGCCGATGGAGAACCCGAAATGGGGCCTGTAATCGCCTCTGTCAGCCTGGGCGCGGAACGCCTTTTTCGACTCAGGAGTAAAAGCGGTTACGTTGTATTCTCGGAACGTTTGCCTGCCGGCAGCCTGTTAATCATGGCTGGAGAAACCCAGAAGAACTTCAAGCATGAAGTGCCTAAAGAGCCGCGGGTCGCCCAGCCCCGCATTAATCTCACCTTCCGTCACATCGCACACAAATAGACAACCACCGGGTTTGTACAGCTTGACAGCCCACTGGAGCCGAGGCTATCGTCAGGTCTAGATTATCTAGAGGAGGGAGGGGAACCGATGGCCGCAAAGTCCACGGAACTAGTCCAGGGCACGCTGGACATGCTCATCCTGAAGACTCTTGCCCTGGAGGCCCTGCATGGCTACGGTATCGGCTTGCGCATCCAGCAGATCAGCCGTGGTGTGTTCCAGGTCAATCCCGGCTCGCTGTTCCCCGCCTTCCGCCGACTGGAACGGCAGGGACTGATCAAGGCCGAATGGCGGGCCAGCGAGAACAACCGGCGCGCCAAGTACTACGCCCTCACCGAGCGGGGCCGTAAGAAGCTCAAACGCGAAACCCGGGAGTGGGAAACGCAAACCGCGGCGATTGCTCGAATTCTGGCGGCTGTGCCGGGAGAACTCTAATGCGCCTGGTGCGAAGCCTGAGCGCTGGGATTCGGCGCCTGCTCCGTAAACAGGCAAGCGAACAGGAACTACGAGAGGAGCTCCGGGGCTATTTGGAGGCAGCTGCCGCGGACAAGGTGCGCGCCGGAATGGACGAAAAGCAGGCGTGGCGGGCGGCACGCCTGGAACTGGGCAGCACCGAAGCGATCAAGGAGGAGGTTCGGGGCGTCGGCTGGGAAAATCTGCTCGACACATGCGGGAAGGATATTCACTACGCATTTCGTGCCCTGCGCAAGAGTCCGGGGTTCACCATCGTTGCCGTGCTTACCTTGGCGCTCGGCATTGGCGCCAACGCATCGCTGTTCAGTGTGGTAGATACAGTACTGCTGCAGCCTCTGCCCTTCAAGAATCCATCGCGGCTGATGATGTTGTTTGAGGGCCTGCCGCAGATCGGTTCTCCCAAAATTCCCTTCTCCGCGCCTGACTTCACCTTGGTAAGCCGTGACCAGAAATCCTTTGAGTCGGTCGGCGCTATCCAGGATAAGGAATTTGAACTCTCCGGCCACGGTGAAGCCGACCGCATTATCGGAGCCCGGGTTTCGGCCTCTATTTTTCCCATGCTGGGAGTCGCCCCTGCCCTGGGCCGATTCTTCCGGCCGGAAGAAGACGCTCCCGGGCAGAATGTGGCTGTGCTCAGCTATGGACTGTGGCAGCGGCGCTATGGCGGGCGGACGGACATTGTAGGCAAAACCATCGAACTCGATCGCCAGCCCTACACCGTGATTGGGATAATGCCCAAACATTTCCTATTCCCCCTGCCCGGCCCTGCCGCCAACTTTCTGCCCGCAGCCCTCTGGGTGCCGATGGCGTTTACAACGGCGGAATTGCAGGGCTGGGGCAAGCGCTACGACCTGAGCGTATTCGCCCGCCTGCGCCCGGGCGTCAGCTTGTCGCAGGCACGAAGCGAGGGACTGGCGCTGGGAGCGACCCTGGAGGCGCGATATCCCCAGGATATTCTCAAGGACTTTTATGGCGCGCGGCTGGTGGTACCGGTATTTCCCTGGCACGCGGAGGTGACGGGACCGGTGCGGCCGCTGCTGCTGGTGCTGATGGCGGCGGTCGGGCTGGTGCTGCTGATCGCCTGCGCCAACGTGGCCACCCTGCTGGTATCGCGGGCCGCGGCGCGGCAGCGAGAAATCGCTGTCCGCCGGGCTCTGGGCGCCACCCGGGCCCGGCTTCTGCGGCAACTCCTTACCGAAAGCCTCCTGCTGGCACTGGTGGGAGGAGGGATAGGGCTCCTCTTTGCCTTTTGGGGCAGGGACATGCTGCTGGCGCTGGCCCCGGCGGATATTCCCCTGCCGCCGGATGTGAGGTTTGGCGCCAGTGTGTTGTTGTTTGTGCTGGGAGTGTCCTGCCTGACCGCGCTCCTCTTCGGCCTGGCGCCTGCCTGGTACACGAGTGCCGGGGCGGTGCAGCAGTGGCTGCAGGAGGGAGGACGCAGCCGGACTTCAGGCCGCACACATCATCGTCTGCAAAACACCTTTGTGGCCGTGCAGTTTGGCCTGTCGCTGGTCTTGCTGATCGCCGCCGGCCTGCTGATCCGCAGTTTCGGAAAATTGCTGAACACCGACTTGGGCTTTCAACCCGACCACGTGCTCGCCATGGAGGTTCCCCTTCCGGCAACGGCCTATTCTCAGGCATCACAAATTCGCAATCTTTATCAACGGTTGGCCGAAGAGGCTCCTAACCTGCCGGGCGTGAAGGCAGCCGGCATGGCCGATGATTTGCCTCTGCAAGCGGCGGTTTTCCACACCCTCGAGATCGAAGGCCGGCCACAGGTGGGGAAGCCGCCGGCAGTCGCCGAAACCTGGGTGTTGGGCGACTATCTACAAACCATGCGCATTCCGCTCGTCGCCGGCCGTCTCTTTAAGCGGCAGGACGGTCGCAATTCACCTCCGGTGGTGATCATCAGCCAGGCAATGGCCAAAGAGTACTGGCCCGGGCAGAACCCCATCGGCAAGCGCCTGCGACACGAAGAAAATCAGCCCTGGATGACAGTGGTGGGGGTGGTCGGCGATATTAACGATGGCCCTGTAAACCGGCCCCGCCAGCCCCACATCTACACACCTTTTCTGCAGCTCGGCGACGCTCTGATTACTGAAAACGTGATCGGGGTGGCTCGCTCCATGAATCTGGCGCTGCGCACTCAGTCGGACCCGGCTTCCCTGTCCTCGGAGGTAGTTGACCAAATCCATTCCCTCGATCCCGACCTGGCGGTTGCCAATATTACGACCATGCCGCAGGTGATCTCCTCTTCACTCGCGGGTCCGCGGTTCAACGCTTCTTTGCTGGGTTTGTTTGCCGGCTTTGCGCTGTTCCTCTCGGCAGTCGGAATTTACGGCGTGCTGGCTTTCGCCGTCACCCAGCGGCGGCACGAAATCGGCATCCGCATGGCCCTGGGCGCCCAGCCTCGTCATGTGCTCGGCTTTGTGCTGGCCTGGGGAACGCGCGTGGCCTGTATGGGGGCAGTATTTGGCGTTGTGGCGGCGCTCGCGCTTACCCGCCTGATGAAAGGTTTGCTTTACGGCGTAGCTGCGACCGACCCCATTACCTTTGCCGGCGTCACGCTGCTTCTGCTCGCGGTCGCCGTGCTGGCCTCTTTCCTCCCCGCGCGCCGCGCCACCAAAGTGGATCCCATGGTAGCGTTGCGCTGCGAATAGCTTTTTTTAAGAAATGCGCGAATAACCAGTGCCGAATGTTCGCCTGGTTTTTGCGCGCTGAGGGCTGCAGCCGCTTGCTTCTTTTTCGAGAGATCTCACCCGCGGCGGAAAAGTTGTGTCAATCGTCCCAGCCAAAACATCCATATTGCAAGTTCAAGGTGAGGAGGGATGGCATGAGCCCGCAGGTCCGGCATTTTTCCATGGTGCAGATGGATGTTTTCTCGGCCAAGCCATTGGAGGGCAATCCACTAGCGGTTTTCCCAGACGCTCGGGGCTTGAGCGACGCTGAAATGCAGGCTGTGGCCAAGGAGATGAACCTGTCGGAAACCACCTTTATTCTGCCCCGAGACTTGGGCGTGCAGCGGGAACGCGGCGTTCACGTAAGGATCTTCACGGTCAGCGAGGAGTTGCCGTTTGCCGGCCATCCCACGCTCGGCACTGCTTTTGTGCTCCGGGGAAGGAGCGGTGCATCTGAGGTTGCGCTTGACCTGAAAGTGGGCAAAATACCGGTGCGCTTTGAAGCTCACGACGGCCAGCCGGTCTTCGGTGAAATGCGGCAGCGCGATCCGGAGTTGGGCGAGACGCACGACCGCCAAGCGGTGGCGGATGCCACCGGAGTTCCCCCGGAGGAGATTGCCGACGACGTGCCCATTCAAACTGTCTCCACCGGCGTTCCCTTCATCATTGTTCCCCTGCGCTCGCTGGCCGCGGCTCAGCGCATGAAAGCGGACTGGCAGCGGGGAGCCGAATACCTGCGTCGCAACGAGGGACAGTTTTTCTATCTGGTCTGCCGGGAAACGGTGGACCGGAGCGCCCGCCTGCACGCGCGCATGTTCTTCTACAACGGCGAAGACCCGGCCACGGGGTCGGCGGCAGGTTGCGCGGCCGCCTGGATGGCGGCGCATGGCGTGGCCAAGCCAGGCGAGCGCGTGCTCATTGAGCAGGGCGTAGAAATGGGGCGTCCCAGCCGCATTTTTGTCCGCGCCGATAAGGACGGTAACCGGGTAGTCAATGTGCGCGTCGGTGGAAATGCGGTGGAAGTTTTGCGCGGCGAAGTGGTTCTGTGAAATGCGCGCGACTTTCTTGCCTGTGGCAGAGAGTAAAATCGCGGATTTTTATTTCTTCTCCGGATAAGAGAAAAAAATCATCGCATCGCCTGCTATTGTCTTCTGCGGCACTTTACAAGTGAGGTTCCCGCCTTTAGGATTCAGTTCACCCGCAACAACCAGGTTCGCAGTTAAAAGCGATGTTCAGCCGGCCCGATGTTCTCCGTCAGCAATGACGCCGAGCGCCGATTCCGAATAGAGTTCAGACAGGACCATGAAGCCCAAACGGACCATTCTCTGCGTAGACGACAACGAACAATCGCTCTCCATTCGCAAGGTTATGCTGGAAACGCGCGGCTATCGCGTCATCGCGTGCAACAACGCGCAGGAAGCCCTGCAGCATTTTCGCCAGGGCGGCGTGGACCTGGTACTGACTGATCTCGTGATGCCGGGCGTGGACGGAACGCGGCTTATTGACGAGGTCAAGAGCGTTTCGCCGGAGACTCCCACCATCCTGTTCTCGGGGAAGATCCGCATTTATGATCGGGACACGCGGGCGGACGTCTTTTTGCCCAAGGGAATGTACGCGCCTGCGGAGCTGCTGGAGCGAATCCGCGTGTTGCTGATACGCAAGCGCGGTCCCAAGCGGCCGATGCAGCGCCCGGTGGTGATGGCGGGATGACACGCATTGTAATTGGATAATTTAGCTATTGTGTAATTGGGCCTGAAGGGGCCAGGTTGTGAGTAGCTGCCGTCGCTTTTAATTGCACAGTTACACAATTACTCAATGTTACGCCTGCTCATTAACTGGCTGCTGAGCGCGCTGGCCCTCCTGATTGTGGCCCGCGTGGTGCCTGGCTTTCACGTTACTGGCTTTGGAGCGGCTTTGTGGGCGGTCATCGTTATCGGCCTAGTGAACGCCACTCTCGGGCTATTCCTCAAATTGATTACCCTCCCTTTGACTATCCTCACCTTGGGCATCTTCTGGTTCATTATCAATGCGCTCATGCTGGAATTGGCTTCAGCGTTCGTCCCCGGATTCCGCATAACCAGCTTCGGCGCGGCTTTCATCGGCGCCATCGTCCTGATGCTGGTGAATATGTTTCTGAAGTGGCTGGTGCGCCCCGCTCCGCGCCAGTACTGACCTTGAGGATGGATTTCACCACGTGCTAGAAGGATGCAGCAATGGAAGTTCTCCAGGGTGGCCGCCTGGAGCATAATGGCCGTAAGTGCAGGAGACGATTATGCGGCCAGCTCTAGTGGCCCAGCTGGACGCCATCTACAACCGGCAGAAAGAGCAAGCCTTCGCCAAGGCCGCCCGGCAGCGGAATGCCGGGGCATGCTGTAGATCGCACAGTTCGAGAAGGAGGACGGACCCGCCGCAACCATCTCACGCATCCGCCGCATGCTCGCTACCGCCAAGCAGCGCCTCGCCGTCATGAGCGCTCAGGCTACCCGCTAGCTGCGGATCATCTCCGCTACCTGCCGCAGGGTGGCCACCGATTCCGCCGGCAGCTGTCCGCTTGTATCTGGCGAGAGATTCAGCAGCAGGTTGGCGTTGCGGTCCATGCACTCACGATAATCCTGCGCAATCGCCTCCGCCGGCTGCATCTTGAAGCCGGGGCGCCAGAACCAGCTGTTCATGGGCGGCATGGGTTTGTAGGGCGGGCCGGAGGGGATCCAGCTTTCAAAGGGCATGTAGTACTGCTTGCCTTCGAACGTTACCTGCGGGGCATGGCCGCCCGCCGGCGGCAGGCAGTCTTCGCCGTTAATAACGTCCGTAGGCCAGCTGGCGGGCTCGCAGACGCGCCCCTGGTTGCGCCGGCTCTGGTAGTACGCCTGGTTCATCACGACGATGCAATTCGGACTGTAACTTTTGATCAGCCGGTACAGCTCCCAGCGCTGCTGCGGGGAGATCTTCCAGGTGATGTCGAGCAGCTGGTAAAAGGTGTTGCGGTACCGCGAATGCAATTCGGTCAGCTGCTGCTTGATCAGGCCGTAATACTTATCGCCGACCGGCGCGCCCCAGTCGAACTTGCCTTCGTTGTGCGGGTCTAGAATGCAGTAGTAAAAGCCCGGTCGCAAGCCGTATTCGCGGCAGGCGGCCACAAACGCCGCCACCACATCGGTCTTGTTGCCGCTGGCGGCCACGTCATAGTCGTAGTTCTTTGAATTCCACAGGCAGAATCCCGACATATGCTTGGCGGTAAGCACCGCGTAGCGCGCGCCCAGGTCATGGGCCACGCGGATCCACTGCCGTACGTCCAGGTGAGTGGGATTGTAGGTGGAGGCCGGCACCGAACCGGTCTCGTAGTCGTTTCCAGTGAAGGTATTCATGCTGAAGTGATAGGAGACCCCGAAGCGCAGGCGCTCGTACTCGGCCAGGGCCTGGGTGCGAAGCGTGGCGGGGCCGGTGGTTTCAGCCGAGGACAAGGGCGAGCGCAGGACCAGCGCTCCCGCAGCGGCGGCCATACTCTTCAGACAGTCACGTCGAGTGGGCGGCATTTAGCACTTTGCGTTTCGTCCCTGGACCGTGTTCTGGCGCGCCAGCAACACTCGTTGCCGGCTAAATACCAATTGCCAACTGCTGCCTTTCTCACACGCATGCATTCGCCTTATTCGACCATTCAAGCTGCACGGTGTAGTTGCCCAGCTTCTTGGTCTTCCAGGCGCAGATGTCGCCAATCTCCCCGTTGGCATCGTCGTACCAGCCCTGCCCGGGAACGGGATCCGTGATGGCCTCGCATAATTCGTGCGAAGTGGTGGTGGTGAGCGCGTCGAGCACGCTCATTCCACCGGTGCAGCCCTGGCAATTGGGGTAAGGCATGACGGCGTAGAACGTGTTCCCGCCAATGTCGTTGTGGTAGCCGCAGAAGGCTTGGCAGGAGGCGCTGCCGCCCTGCACCACTTTTACCCCCGGCGGGAAAAACAGAAAATAAAGCACGTTCGGGCCAGGCTTGGGCAGCGCCGAATTATTGGCTATCTCTTGTTGCAAAAATTGTTGGATGGCGCTGTCATGAACGGTGGAAGCCACCGCCGGGGTGGTGATGGTGAGGCTGCCGGTGCGCTTACCGTGGCCGATTTTCTGTGCGGCCACGCTGTACTCCGCCAACTGGTCCATGAGCGCGCTAGTCAGGACGAAATCGAAGAACTGATTGATCTCGGGAATCTGCGCGCTTTGCGGCGCCTGCTGCCAGGCCGAGCCCCAGAAAATCACGAAGACCTCGGCAGCCTTGATCAGGGGTCCGTTTCGGTACGTGAGTTGTGGGCCTGCCGCTGCCGCCAGCGGTTTACGCACCTCCTCAGGAACGTGCAAGGGAACAATTTTGATGGAATCGCCGTGCCGCAACATGGGCTTGCGGGCAGATTTCTGGCTGGGCATAGTTCTCCTCAGCTTACCAATCTCCAGCCTGGGGGGTTTTGATCATCATACGCGGGTTTCTGCGTGGCGGTGAGCGGGGCAAAAAAAACGGGCGGCCAAAGCCGCCCTGTTCTTCAGGACACCGGCATTAGAGAACCTGGACGTTCTCTGCCTGCCAGCCCTTTTGGCCCTTTACCACGCTAAATTGGACCTGCTGGCCTTCCTGCAGGCTGCGAAAACCGCTCGACTGGATAGCCGAGAAGTGCACAAATACGTCTTCGCCGTTCTGCCGGCTGATGAACCCGTAACCCTTAGCATCGTTGAACCACTTAACCGTACCTTGTTCCATGGTGTTGCTTTTCTCTCTTATTTTGAATTTGCGCTGAATCAAGAAAGTACTAAAGGCAGGTAATGCTTCGGCAGGTTACTGCTTCAGGCAGAACGCGCTTAGACCGTTTCCGTTCAATCGCTAGACATAGGATGCCCGGAAACCGGCAAGGATGCAAGCCCTATCAGCATCGTCAACAGTGCCGGGCTAGGGGTTCCTTTTCGTAACCTCGAAGGTCACGGCCTGCAGGACTACACCTTGACGCTGCACCCGGGTAGCCTCAGCGGGAGAAATACCCCAGCTTTCCAGAATCTGCGTGCTGGGAGCACGCAGCACGTGGCCCGTGACCCGCACCAGGTCACCTGATGCGATGGGCACGGGATTGCCCTGGGAGTCAATGGGAGTTACCGAGGGCTGCAACATGACCAGCACGGTGTTGTCTGGACTGGCGCCCACCCACAGGATGTCGTCCTCGGTCGTGTCCTGGATGGACACGTCGGAGAGAGTCACCGGCTGCGAGATCATGGCCTGGCCATGGCCGGAGAGCAACTGGTTCAGGGCGCTCGCATGCGCTGCATTCCGGGCAGCCGGGCTGTTTTGCGCCATGGCTAGGGCAAACAGACCCAAAAGCAGCAGTACTGTCGTGAATAGCGGCTGCAGACGATGGTGATCGAAGCGGTTCATGGCCAAATCAGGTGTCCATTAACTCAGAACCCGGTGCGCGCCGTGCGGTTGCCATCCTCATGGCGGCGAGACAGGCCTGAGCTAAGCCCCGCGTTCAAAATACGGAACTCTCGCTGCCTCATCCATCCTTTCGCGCCTTTTCTTCCTTCTTACAGGGTAGAAAAGAGAAAGGGAACAATATGAGGGGCGGAAGGATGCGCTGGGTACTGGGAGCACTGGCACTCGCTTTGTGGATAGTACCGCCTCATCTGGCGGCACAGCAGCAATCCACAAGGCACCGCAGACATCGCCCGGCGCGGCATGCCGCCAGAGGTTCGGCCCGGGACGCGGATGCGGGGCAGAGGTCCGGCTCGGATGCAAGGCGCCTCCAACCGGCGCACAGGGTTCCGCAAGGCGGAACTCCGACTCTGGAAAATCCTCGCCCTGCGGGCAGATTGGGAACGCTTCCCAATCAGACCCTCACGCCGGGCGCTACTACCGTGCCCAGCAACTCTGGCGCAATTGCTCCCGCCAGCAACGCCGCCAGTTCGGGTGAGTACACCCCATCAGAAGGCTATTCGGCACCGACCACTCCGGGGGGCAATCCCTCGAACACACAGGGCGTCCCTACTTTTTCTTCTGCGGCGCAGCCTCCCGACGCCAATCTTCCACGAACGATAGCTCCCGCGCGGTCAAGCTTGTCAACCGCCAAGTCGTCCAGCAAATCTAAGCTCCGACCGCGCTGAAAGCGGAACGACAGAACTAAAAGCAAGAGCGGCGCCGTCGGGCGCCGCTCTTTATTTCGCCGTTCATTAAGCCTTAATGGTGTGATCCGCCGCCGTGGCTACCTCCGCCAGCATGGCCTCCACCCCCACCATTAGAGTGGCCGCCACCACCACCGCCTGAGTATCCGCCACGACCTCCACCCCCACCCGAATACCCGCCCCGTCCACCGCCGGAGTATCCACCGCGGCTACCGCCCGAGTATCCGCCACGGTTGACTGAGGAGCCGCCGCGATCACTGTAGCCGCCGTATCCACCCCGGCTCATGCCCGCGCCGCCGTATTCCCGGGCCGGAGCTGATTGCCGCCCGCCTCCGTAATACCCGCCCGAGTTGTCGCGATACGAGCCGCGTGAGCTGTTGTTGCTATAACGGCCGCCGTCGCCATAATTGGACGATGGACGACGGGTCACGATCGGCTGGCGGAGGTCCAGAGCTGGACGCCCTGAACCGCCGCTATCCGAAAACCTCTGCCAGCCTTGCCGTGAAGCCTGGCCGGGTCCAGGGCCGGACGACTGCCCGTTGCCCCTAGATCCGTTGTTGCTCGGTGCGCCGCGGTACCGGTCTTGACCAGAAGACTGGGAGAACGGACGGTATCCGCCCTGATTTCCATTACCATGCTGGCCTTGGCCGTAGTTGCCGGCAGGCCGCGAGGGACTCTGCCGGAAGTCCTGGTTCCGTCCGCCATTAGCGCCCTGGTTACTGCTGCCGTTAGAGAAACCATGCCATCCCGGCCGAGCTTGCTGCTGGCGGCCAGCCCGGTTCGCGTTGTCCTGACCCGGTCCGAAGTTGCGGTTGCCGCCGTTCTGCGCGCGAGGCGAATTGTTCTGCGCTACGCCACCGCCGAACCTCTGCCATCCCTGGCGGCCGGCCGTGGCCTGGCCTTGGCGCCCGCTCTGACCTGGAGTCGCGATGTCACGGCCGAACGGCACTGCCGAGGAGCCGCCGCGTCCCCCTCTGGCTGTTTGCGCATTCGTAGCTCCGCCGGGCTGCTGCCGCGATATGCCCAGCCGGTTAACTTCTGAACTGACGTGCGGGGCGGAGTTGCGCATGATGTTCTGCATCTGCCCCACCTGGTGATTAAATGACGCCGGCCGTGCCGCCGGGCTTCCACCCCGGCTGAAGAACCGCTGATTGGAGGCAATCCGGTTGTTGGCCGGACGCGCCGCCGTTCCCAGGCTGGCACGCCCGGGAACTACAGGCACGCGCCCAGTCATCATGGCGCCCCGGCGGAAGGTGGCGCCGTCAATACCACCGGCATGCCTTACTGGCATTCTGCCAAAATCCCGAGAAGGCATGTGCGACACCGCATTCAACAGACGCGGATTATTCTCAATTCCGCGCAGGTTGGAGTAGCCGTGGGGCCCGCGATACAGCGGTCCAAACCCGCCTCGGCCGCCGTAGCCGCCACGAAAATTGTAGATGTTCGTGACGTTGACGATGTTCACGCCGCGTCCGTACCAGGGGTGGTAGAAATCCCCAGGTCCGATCGGCAGCCAGCCGATATTGCCGAAGCCGACGCCGAACCCAAACCCACCGCCAAAACCAAATCCAAAGAAGGAGACGTAGGCCGGAGCCCAGATCGGGCGATAAGCGGCATACACCGGTCCCGGCCACCAGCACCAGGAGCTGCCATAGAGGAACCAGCGGCCATAGTGATAAGGCGCCCAACCCCACGGCTCATACGATACCCAGGTCCAGCCGTAGTACGGCTCCCAGACCCAGTTGCCGTCACTATATGGGGCCCAGCCCGGGCCGACTGCCGGCGACCACACCCGACCGTAGTCGGGCACATCAACCCAGTGACCGTAATCATCCAGATCTTGCGATCCGGTGTAGTAACGGTTGGTGTAGCGCCAGCTTTCGGCACGGCTTATCCGACTGTCCCGGTCGCTGTTCCAGCGGTCCCAATCGTCCTTTCCCGGCGCCGAGACAGTCTGATATTCAGGGTTAGTCGTGCCCTCAATCGTAATGAGCTGCCCACTTTGGACACGAGTGCTGCCCTGAGGTGTAGTAACCTCCGCCTCACCTTCGCGGACGATCACTTCTGTTTCCGTGGAAGAATTCACCTGGATGCGGTACACGCCCGGCCGCAGAGGCCGGATGGCTACGTTAGGCGTGTCAATTTCAATGTTGGCATTGCTGTCGCGCAATTGGCTGAAGTCGGCCAGACCCAGGCCCACCTGCACCTGCATGCGGTCACGGGTAAGGTCGGCGATGGTGGCATTGGCATTGTCGGCCAGGCGCAGAACGTCGGCATAGTCGAGCTGAATCTCGGCTCGCGCGTCGGGTCCGGTGGCCACCTTGTCGCCGGCCACCAGCGGCGTGTTCAGCCGGGCATTGACCCAATCACCGGAGTCACCGCGCTGCATGGTCACATCGCCGTGGATAAGGCTCACGCGCCCCACGCCGGGCTGCATCTGCGCCCCGGCGTAGATCACCGTGGTCGCCATTACCGCCAGGACCGCTGCCAGACTCGCCAGATACCGTTTCATGGCCCACCTCCCACCGAATCGGCCAGAGGACTCCACAACCGACCCTTATTATGCAGGGCAGGGGCCAAACCAGTAGTTCTATGCTAAGTGCTTAGTTATCAGAGACGTGGCCCTTAACGCGGCGGAGGCGATGGCGCCGACTGGTGGTGGTTTTCGTGCGCCGGTGGTGGTTTTCCGCCACCCTCTGCCTGCGCCCCTGCGGTGAGATCTAAACACTAATTCGGCAGGGGTTTGGGTTTTGATCGGCGTATGCTGCGGTTGGCGCAGAAATCCTTTGCTGCACTGATGCGTGAGCAAGGTAGCGAGCCGAAGCGCCCGGCAACGGCCGTCAGATATCCAGATTTTTGACGTCGAGCGCGTTGTCTTCGATGAACTTGCGGCGGGCCTCAACGTCTTCGCCCATAAGCGTGGTGAAGATGGTCTCGCACTCGGCGATGTCTTCCAGTTTCACGGAGAGCAGGGTACGGCGCTCCGGATCCATGGTGGTCTGCCAGAGCTGCTCCGCGGTCATCTCGCCCAGTCCCTTGTAGCGTTGGATGGTGAAATCCTTGCGGCCTTCGTTAAGCACATATTCAAACAGCTCGCGCGGTGATGTCTTCTCCACCACCTCCGGCTCGGCGGCTTTCTTCTTGGCGGCCTTGGGCGCCTTCTTCTGCGCTTTTTCCTGCTCCTCGCGTTCGGCGTCGCTCAGCTCTTCCCCGCCATTGGTGGAAGCTTTGGCCAGCGTCTCAATGACGAAGGGCGGCTCCATGTTGGCCTCGATCTGCTTGTACTTGGCCATCATCTGGCGGTACTCGGGCGAGGACGCCAGCTCCCAATTGATGACGTGCTCGGCGCCTTGGGAGTTCACGAAAACCACTTCCCAAATATTGTGCTCGTCATCGTGGCGCAGTTCCACGCTCTTGAAGGCGCGCTCCTTCTGGATCTTCTTCAGGTCCCTTTCCAGCCTCTCCAGCTTCTTGGGCGCGTCTTTCTTGTCGCCTTCGAAATCGGTACGCTTGGCCAAGTCAAGCTTGGGCAGCAACTCGGTGACCCTGTCGTCGCGCAGGCGCTTGTCCACCTTGTCGAAGAAAACCAGGTACTCGTTGAGCACGGTCATGAACTTGGTGAGCGGCGCACCCTCCAGACGGGCGGCGCCTTCGCCGTAGCGCACCACCAGGCCTTCGGCCGCGCGCTTCACCATGACCTTCACGAACTCGCGGTCGTCTTTGATGTACTGCAGCGACTTGCCCTTCTTCACTCCGTAAAGCGGCGGTTGGGCGATGTACACGTTGTTGCGCTTGATCAGGTCCTGCATGTGCCGGAAAAAGAACGTCAGCAGCAGGGTGCGGATGTGGGAACCGTCCACGTCGGCGTCGGTCATCAGGATGACCTTGCCGTAGCGCAGTTTGGTAGGATCAAAATCCTCCTTGGAGATGCCGGTGCCCAGCGCCGTGATCATCGCGCGGATTTCCTCGTGGCCCAGCATCTTGTCGTAACGCGCCTTCTCCACGTTCAGGATCTTGCCTTTTAGAGGCAGGATGGCCTGGAAGCGGCGGTCGCGGCCCTGCTTAGCGGTACCACCGGCGCTTTCGCCCTCCACCAGGAACAGTTCGCAGCGGTTGGGATCGCGCTCCGAGCAGTCGGCCAGCTTGCCGGGCAGGCCGCCGCCGTCGAGCGCGCCCTTGCGCCGGGTGAGGTCGCGGGCCTTGCGCGCGGCTTCGCGGGCGCGGGCGGCGTCAATAGCTTTATTGATGACGCGCTTGGCTACCGGCTGGTTTTGCTCAAAAAAGGCGCCCAGACGCTCGTTGACGAAGGCCTGCACGACGCCGGCAATGTCGGAATTCAGTTTGCCCTTGGTCTGCCCTTCAAACTGCGGCTGCGGCAGCTTGACACTGATCACCGCCACCAGCCCTTCGCGAACGTCATCGCCGGTCAGATTTTCCTTCACGTCCTTGAATAGCCCCAGTTGCTGGCCGGCATAGTTGATGGTGCGGGTCAGAGAGGTGCGGAAACCGCTCAGGTGAGTGCCGCCATCTACAGTGTTGATATTGTTGGCGAAGCTGAACACGGAGTCGGAGTAGCCGTCGTTGTATTGCAGGCCAATCTCCATGTGCACTCCGTCGCGATCGTCCTCCATGTAGATCGGACGGTCGTGCAACACGCTCTTGCCCTTGTTCAGGTGCTTGATAAATTCCGCAATGCCGCCGTTGTACTTGAATTCCGCCTTCTTAGCCTCGCCGGTCTTGGGATCGGAGGTGCGCTCGTCGGTCAACGTAATCAGCAGGCCTTTGTTGAGGAAGGCGAGCTCGCGCAGGCGCTGGGCCAGAGTATCGAAGTTGTATTCGGTGACGGAGAAGATGGTGGTGTCGGGCTTGAAATGCACCTTCGTTCCAGTCTTTTTCGCCGGCCCCATCTTCTTGAGCTTGCTCGTGGGCTCGCCCTTGGAGTAGGTCTGCTCCCAGGTGGAGCCGTCGCGCTTAATTTCCAGAGTCAGCTCTTCGCTGAGCGCGTTCACGCAGCTGACGCCCACCCCGTGCAAGCCGCCGGATACTTTGTAAGTGGAGCTGTCGAACTTGCCGCCGGCGTGCAGCTTGGTCATGACTACTTGTGCCGCGGGCACCTTTTCGCCATCCAGGTCCATGGTTTCGACGGGAATTCCGCGGCCGTCGTCCACTACCGTGATGGAGTTGTCGTCGTGAATGGTGACGTCAATCTTTTCGGCATAGCCGGCCAGAGCTTCGTCCACCGAGTTGTCCACCACTTCATACACCAGGTGGTGAAGGCCCAGCTCGCCCGTCGAGCCGATGTACATAGCGGGACGCTTGCGCACCGCTTCCATGCCGCCCAGGACCTTGATTGATTCGGCGGTATAGTCCTGCGCCCCATTGGCACCGTTAGGCTTGCCAATCGCTTCGGGCTTGCCGTTTTTCAGCTTGGAATCGGCGGCGGTGGTATCGGTAAGGGAAGTTGCTTTGGTGGCCATTCAGCTCCGTAAATCAAGCGCGAGGGTCAGGCTTTAAGGGGGAGGAATTTTTCATCCCCCAAACTTGATACAAGTTATTGAAATTAGACGCAGTTAGCGGAACTCGACCCGAATTCTATTCTAGCATAACGCGGGTGATTTTTGAGCCCCAAAGTTGGGGGTATCTTGAGGCGCAACAGGATAAAAATCAGCGACTTACAGACATTATTTTCCGCCAGAGATACTGAGGCATGGAGGGGACCAAGCGATTCAGAATTATGGGGCCGAGGGGCGTCTCGCGTCTGCGCAAGCTGCCCCGCCCGACACAAGCCCGTCAAACGAGCTAGCTTTCCCTGTGGCGTGCCTCTGAGCTGAAGACGAACTAGACCGCCTTCGCCCGCACCTCCGTCAACGCACTGGTGCAGAAGGCACAGCGGCGGGCGTCAATGGGAATTTCGCTCAGACAGTCAGGGCACTTCTTGGTGGTGGGATCGGCGGGCGGCTCCTTGCGCGCGCGCGAAACCAATGCATTGATGGGCGTGACCACGAAGAAGTACACCGCGGCGGCAATGAGCACGAATGACACTACGGCATTGATGAAGTCGCCGTAAAGGAACGTGCTGTTATTGATGGTGAAGCTGAGCGCGCCGAAGTCTGGCTTGCCTACTATGGCGGCGATAAACGGAGTAAGCAGGTCCTTAACAAACGAAGTAACCACGGTGCCGAAAGCGGCGCCGATAACCACGCCAACAGCCAAATCCACTACACTGCCCCGCAGCACGAACTGCCGAAAGCCTTTGAGCATGGCGCACCCCCTGAGGCGGGTAGAGTAGCCCCGCACGGGCGGGACGTCAAATGCAAGGATCACCGGCAAGAGTGAGGAACTTGTCCCCAGGCTAGTGGGCGTGTTCGCCAGGTTGTTCGTGACCGGAAGTGGGGACAACGCAGCCATGGGCAACGTCACAGACCACGTGCTCGAACTGGATGGTGGTGTGGTAGATGCGGAAGTGGTTGCGCAACTTGTCCTTGACCTCGTTCAGGATGCGTTCGCTGGCCGAGGGCGGAATATCAGCGATGCTGATGTGGCAAGAGAGGGCGTGAGTTTCCGAGCCGATGCTCCAGACGTGCAGGTCGTGCACGTCATTGACGCCGTCAATGCCGGCAATAGCGGCGGTGATGTGTTCGAGTTCCATGCCCCGAGGAGTGCCTTCCAGGAGAATATTCAGGCTCTCACGGACAATGCCGACGGCTGACCACAGGATGAGCACACCTATACCGAAGGAAAGGGCGGAGTCAATCCAGACATAGCCCGTGGCCAGAATAGCGAAACCGCCTGCGATCACGGCGGCGGTGGAGAGCGTGTCGCCGAACTCGTGCAGGAAGGCGCTGCGGATATTCAAGTCATGGCTGCTGCCGTAGAGCAGCCAGGCGATCGCGCCATTCAGCAGCACGCCCAGCGCAGCCACCCAAATCATTACTCGGGCATGAATGGCGGCCGGGAAGAACAGGCGGTGGAAGGCTTCATAAAAAATGACAAAGGAGATGACGACCAGGCCCATGGCGTTAAGGAAGGCGGCCAGGACACCGGCCCGGGAGTAGCCATAGGTCTTGGTGGGACTGGGCGGACGCTGCTGCAGGTAAACAGCGCCCAGCGATAGCAACAAGGCCAGGAAGTCGGAGGCGTTATGGCCGGCTTCCGAGAGCAGGGCCAAGCTGTGGGCCTTAATCCCGGCAACGATGAGCAGAGCGATGTAAGCGAGAGTAAGACCGAGTGAGATGCGCAGCACGCGGGAGGGCTCATGGGCATGGGTATGGCCGTTGTGCGCGTGCATAGGACCAGTCTAATTTCGGAAACAGAGCGGTTCAATAGCACCTTTGGGAATTGACGTTGCGAGTTCAGCTGAAGGGTAAGGTCCTTGACCTGGACGGGGCTGGCTCGCCACTCGGCTCATGATGACCCTCTCTATTAGGAACTTGGGCCCGCACGAAGCAGAGTGGCCTTGCCGGCAAGGGCAAACCCCGGGCGCATTCCAGCACCTAACTCAACAGCTGAATCAACTGATGGCCGAAGCTACCTTGGCGCTCCCTTCGTCGCGAGCAGAGACTCGCAATCGCCAAAAAATTCAGGAGAAAAGTTGTATGAAAATACATTCGTTGCTGTTCACTCTGGGCTTGGCAATGGCTACGACCTATGGTCTAGCGCAGACCGGGTCGCAGGCGGGTCAGTACCCGTCGAGTCAGTCGCCCACCACGCAACAACAGCCGAGCACACAGTCGCCCCCGAGCACCACGACTCCGGATCAGGGCCAGACCACCGCACCGGACCAGACCTCGCCCAGTTCAGCAGCCAACGCTCCGGACAACGACGCCTTGCAGCAGCAGGTACAGCAAAAGCTTTCCACTGAGCCGGCGCTGAAAGACGTGCAGGCAGAGGCCAAGAAAGGCGTGGTCACTCTGAGCGGAACGGTGGCTTCCAAAGCCGACCGCAAACACGCCGAAGAGCTGGCCAAATCAGTTCCGGGGGTTAAGAAGGTTCACGCCAAACTGAAGGTGAATTCGAAGATGGCGCCGACCACCTCCGGAGCGGCGGAAGCTCCGGCGCCGAGCGCGGCCGGAAGCGAAGCGGGCAACACCGAAGCTCAGGCCGGGGTCCAGCAGGGAAACCAAGAGCCGGGGAGCATGAGCAGCGCCACTGAACCGCCCAACGCCCAGCAAGGCACGGAGAACCGCTCCGCCGAGGCGGGTGCTGGCGCGCAATCCCAGCAAAGCCCCGGAACGGCTCAGACTGAGCCTGGTCAGACGCAGCCGGGCATGACCCAGCAAGGCGTGCAAACCCCTAACCAGCAGGGCAATAATCAGGCTGAACCTGGCCAGACGCAGCCCGGCATGCAAACGCCGAACGCGGAAAGCAACAATCAGATGGGCACCACTCAGAACGGGCCCCAGATCCAGTCTGAGATCCAGAATGCTCTGCAACAGCAGGGCACGCTTTCCGGAAGCAACATCCAGGTCAACGTCACGGACACCAACGTTGAGCTGACGGGAACCGTGGCCACGCCCGACCAGAAGCAAACGGCGGAGCGCATAGCGGGTTCCTACGCCGGCAACCGGCGGGTAGTAAACCACATCACGGTGAGTTCGCTGAGCGGGCAGACGGGCGGGGAAAACCCGGGCACGCCGGCCACGACCCAGCCGCAAACCATGCCGGGAGAGGGCAATGTAAATCCGCAAACCCCGCCGCGGCAGACGCCTCCGCCGCAGCAGCAAAAGCCGCCCATGTCGGAGACGCCTCCCCAACCGCAGCGGTAAGTTAGGTTGAAGTCAAAGATAAAAAGGGCGGCCCGAAAGCGGGCCGCCTTTTCTTTCCCCGCCCTGCTCTTCTATGCGAGGAGGCGGGCGGCGTCTTTGGCGTAGTAGGTGAGAATAATATCGGCGCCGGCGCGGCGGATAGAAGTGAGCGACTCCATCATGACGCGCTCGCGATCAATCCAGTGGTTGCGGGCGGCGGCCTCGATCATGGCGTACTCGCCGGAAACCTGATAGGCGGCCAGGGGAACATCGAAGCGGGCGCGGGCGGCGGCCAGGACATCGAGATAAGGCATAGCGGGCTTGACCATGACCATGTCCGCGCCTTCCTCCAGGTCGAGCTCGATTTCGCGCATCGCTTCGCGCAGGTTGGCGGGGTCCATCTGATAGCTGCGGCGGTCGCCGAACTGGGGCGTGGAGTCGGCGGCTTCGCGGAAAGGACCATAGAATCCGGAAGCAAATTTGGCGGCGTACGAAAGAATTGGGGCATTGATGAGCCCGGCTTCATCGAGAGCCTTGCGGATGGCGGCGACGCGGCCATCCATCATGTCGGAGGGAGCGACAATGTCCACGCCGGCGCGCACCAGAGAAACAGAGGTGCGGGCGAGGAGCTCGAGGGTGGCGTCGTTCACGATCTCGTAATCGGCGCTGGGATGAGTGGCGGTAGGCTGCGCCTTATGCTTGGTCTTTACAGTAACGACTCTGCCGGCGGCTGCGCCAAGCGATTGCGGCACACCCAACTGCTTCACAACCCCACAGTGGCCGTGCGACATGTACTCGCACAGGCAGACATCGCCTAGGATGATGAGCTCAGGGAGCTCACTCTTGATGGCGCGGGCGGCCTGCTGCACAATCCCCTCGTCCGCCCAGGCGCCCGTAGCCACCTCATCCTTCTTTTCCGGCAGGCCGAATAGAATCACCGCCGGCACTCCCAGCGACTTGGCTTCCCGTGCCTCTTTCACCGCTTCGTCTACCGACAGGTTGCCCACCCCCGGCATGGAGCGCACTTCCTTGCGCACACCCTCTCCGGGACAAACAAACATGGGATAAACCAAGCTCTCGGGGCTGAGCCGGGTTTCGCGCACCATGGAGCGCAGGGGCTCGGTGCGGCGCAGACGGCGCATGCGGGTGATGGGGAATGCCATGGGGAAATCTTAGCACCCCGGTAAACATGCGGGGGTGATGGAGATCACAGGGGGAATTGACGATTGAAAATTGCGAATTGCCGAATAAGAACCCATCTCGCGGCCAGTCATTCGGAGGGCGACGCGTCATCCCAATGGCGCTTCCGACTCCACGGACCTTGCGTTCTGCCCCTAGCCAAACACAAGGCCCTTCGACCCCGCAGCCCGATCCGCCAGCGAATCGGTTTGCTTCGCTCAGGATGACAGGGTTGTTTTAGGATGAGGGAATGCCGGAGCCGCTAAAGCACAGCAGCGTGCGCGTGCTGGAATTCGAAGGCGTGCGGGAAATGCTGCGCGGGTACGCCTCTTCGCCCCTGGGCCAGGGGCGGGTCGCGGCTCTGGCGCCTTCGGCCGACCGCGCATGGATCGAGCGCCAGCAGGCGATGGCGGAAGAAGTGCGCGAATTCCGTCGAGTGGGTGGGGATTTCGATTTCTCCGGACTAAGCGAGCCAAGCCCGCTGGTGCAGAAAGCGCGGATTGAAGGCGCTGCTCTAGAGCCAGGCGAGCTGCGGGAGATCGTTGCCGTAGTGGACCGGGCAGCGGAGTGGCGGGAGATCGCGCTGCAGCCCCCGGCAATGAAAGTTGTGGGGCGGGCGCCCCTTCGGCAGGCTCAGGGCGGACTCTCGCCCGCGAGCCCAGCCGAGGGTGGCTGGGCGTACGCAAGTTCGGTTTGGCCGGGCATCGCCCAGCTTTCCACGGGCATTGTGGACTTCACCGAGCTGCTGCGCTTTTTCCGCAACAAGATTCTGCCCGACGGCACCCTGGATGACCGGGCTTCACCCCAGCTGGCGGCCATCCGCCGGGAAATCGAAAAACAGAAGCGGCTGATCCACGAGTCCCTGCACGGCTACCTGCGGCGCCTTTCCGAAGGTGGCGTAGTGCAGGAAGAGCTGGTCACCATTCGCGGCGAGCGCTTCGTGATTCCGGTGAAGAGCGAGCAGAAGCGGCGGGTGAACGGGGTGGTGCACGGCGTGAGTTCCAGCGGCCAGACGGTTTTCGTGGAGCCGCTGGAGACCATTGAGCAGAACAACGAACTGGTGCGCCTGCTGGAGGAAGAGCAGGCGGAGATTCACCGCATCCTGCTGGAGATGACCCGGCGCGTCGGTGCGCTGGCAGATTCCATCCTTGCGGCCATCGAGACGATGGCAGAGCTGGAGTTGCAGTTCACGAAGGCGAGATTCGCGGATGAGTACGGGTGTGTGACGGTGAGCCTGGGAGGGCAGGACGCCCTCCCAACGGCCGGCGGGACGCCGGCGCTACGGGCTATGGCGCTGCACAATGCCCGCCACCCGCTGCTTGAGCGGAACCTCAAGCCCAGGGGCGGCAGAGTGGTGCCGATCAGAGTTGAACTGGGAGGCGGGCTAGGCCTGCCCGGGCAGCCGGGGGCGGCTGTCCCCACGCAGCTGATCATTACCGGGCCCAATACGGGCGGGAAGACGGTAGCGATTAAGACTATCGGGCTGCTGGTGCTGATGGCGCAGGCGGGGATGCCGGTGCCGGCAGAGCGGGCAGAGCTGCCGGTATTTGACGCAGTGCTGGCCGACATTGGCGACTACCAATCCATCGAACAGAATCTTTCGACCTTTTCCGCGCATGTCACCAACATTGACTTCATCTCGCGCACGGCAACGTCGGACTCGCTGGTCTTGCTGGACGAACTGGGGTCGGCGACGGATCCGGAAGAGGGGGCAGCGCTGGCGGTAGCCATCGCGGATCACTTCCGGCATCTGGGGGCATTGACGGTGATCTCCACCCACCATACTTCGCTCAAGGTATATGCCGCCAACACCGCCGGCGTGCTCAACGCGGCGGTAGGTTTCGACGAAGGCACGCTGCAGCCTACGTACGAGCTGAAGGTTGGAGTACCGGGGGCGTCGGCGGGAATCAATATCGCGCAGCGGTTGGGGCTCAATCCTGCGATCATTCAGGGGGCGCGGAGGCGGCTGGGCACGCAGGCGCAGGACGTGGGGCGGTTTCTGGACCGCCTGCACGCTGAATTGCGCGAAGCCGAAGGCGAGCGCCTGAAACTGCAGTCCCGGGAGCAGGAGCTGGCTCGCGAGCGGGGGAGGCTGGAAACGGAGGGCATGAAAGAGCAGCGCGCCAAGGTGCGGGAGATGGAGAAGAAACTGGAGAGCGTGCTGCGCGATTTCGAGTACCAGGCGCGGGAGACGGTGGCGGCGGTGCAGGAACGGGCCGCGGCATTAAAGCTTTCGAAGGATGCGGAGCGGCGGATTGCCCGTTTGCGGCGGGAATTCAAAGAGCAGTTTGACTCGGCGGTGGTGGCACATCATACCGGTGCCCATGTGGGCGATCCGCACGCGCGTCCCCAGGAGGTGCAGCACGTGGCCGAGGGCGATACGGTAAAGCTGAAGTCGCTGGGGCGGACGGCGGTGGTCAAGCGCAAGCTGGAGGGCGGAGGCTACGAGGTGGAAATCGGCACCATGAAAATGCGGGTGCCGCAGGACGACATTGCGCAGCTGCTGGCGCGGGCGGCGGATAACCCGGTAGCGGCGGCGCGCGCCCGAGGGATCTCAGTCAAGCTGGAAAAGGAAGCTTTGAGTGTCCCGTCGGAAATCAACGTGATTGGACAGACTGTAGACCAGGCTACCAGCGAGGTGGAGAAGTTCATTGACCGGGCTTTTCTGGCGGGGCTGCAACGGGTGCGCGTAGTGCATGGCAGCGGCATGGGAATCTTGCGCAAGTCGCTGCGTCAAATGCTGCGGCAACATCCCCAGGTAGCATCGGTTAGCGAGCCGTCGCAGAATGAAGGTGGCGGCGGCGCCACGGTAGTGGAACTGAAGGTTTGACCCCCGCCTGCTGCCCGCGATTGACAAGAGTCGAAACAGAGGTCACGATTACGCCTGCCTGAGAATGCGACCATGCAGGTTGGAACCGTAGTCTCCCATTATCGTATCAGCAACAAACTCGGGCAGGGCGGCATGGGCGTGGTCTATGCCGCCCAGGACACGCGTCTGGGCCGCGAAGTGGCGCTCAAGTTTCTGCCGGAAAATAAGCGCGATGGCCAGGCGCGAGAGCGCCTGCAGCGTGAGGCGCGAGCCGCCTCCGCCCTCAACCATCCCAATATCTGCACTATCTACGATGTAGGCGAGCACGAAGGCGAGTATTTCATCGCCATGGAACTGCTGCGCGGCGAGACGCTGCAGCAGCGGCTGTGGCGAGGGCCGCTCCCCGCGGAGATGGCCGTAGAACTTGGCATTCAGCTGAGCGACGCCCTGCAGGCGGCGCACAGCAAGGGCATCCTGCACCGCGACCTGAAGCCTTCGAATATTTTTCTCAGCGAACGTGGACAGGCCAAGCTGCTGGATTTCGGGCTGGCGCGCAGCTTGAGCGCAACTCCGGTCATGAGGGCATCGGACCGCACCGCCAGTCTGGGCGATCCTAACCTGACCAGCCCGGGCACAGCGCTGGGCACAGTGGCGTACATGTCGCCGGAGCAGGCGCGCGGGGAGGAACTGGACCCTCGCTCGGACCTGTTCTCGCTGGGCGCGGTGCTGTATGAAATGTTCGCTGGTCAAGCCCCGTTCAGCGGGAACAGCACCGCGCTCATTTTTGATGCGATTCTGAACCGCGACCCAGCCCCCGTTTTCCAGGTGAATTCGAAGCTGCCGCAAGAAGTGGGGCGCATTCTGGGAAAGCTTCTGGAAAAGGACCGCGAGCTGCGCTACCAGTCGGCGGCGGAACTGCGCTCGGACCTGAGGCGGCTGAAGCGGGACAGCGAGACGGGAAAAAACGCGGCAGTTTCAGCTCTGACCGTGAAGGATGGTTCGGGTCACGTGGGCTGGTGGGCCGCCGGTATTCTCTTCATCGTCGCCCTGATTGCGGCGATCTTAATTTATCGCTCCCTCAAGCCAGCCAGTCCTGCCAGCAGCCAATGGCAGCAGCTTACGTTCTTCACAGATTCGGTCGTTTATCCCGCGCTCTCGCCGGATGGACGCATGTTGGCTTTCATACGCGGCGATAGTCCCTTCCTTTCCACGGGGGACGTTTACGTAAAATTATTGCCCGATGGCGAACCGGTGCAGCTTACGCATGACGGCCGCCTAAAGCTGAGCCCGGCGTTCTCCCCTGATGGTTCGCGCATTGCTTACGGCATCGTTGATCCCTGGGATACGTGGGAAGTGCCAGTGCTGGGGGGCCAGCCTCGCCTCATGCTGCCCAACGCCTCGTCGGTTACCTGGATCGAGAACGGCAAGCGGCTGCTTTTTTCCGAAATCAAGGAAGGGCTACACATGGGGGTGGTCACCAGTGACGAAGCCCGTGGAAATAGCCGCGAAATCTATTTTCCTCCGGGGGACCGCAGCATGGCGCATCACTCCTACCTTTCTCCGGATGGCCGTTGGGTACTGGTGGTGGAGATGGACCAACTGGGAGACTTGCTCCCCTGCCGCGTGGTGCCATTTGAGGGCGGGCAGGCAAAAGAGGTGGGGCCGCCGGGAGCAGAGTGCCTGGCGGGCGGGTGGTCACGCGACGGCCGATGGATCTATCTCGATTCCGATAAGGGCGGAAGGTACCACATCTGGCGGCAGCGCTTTCCCGACGGTCAGCCGGAGCAAGTCACCTCCGGGCCGACCGAGGAAGAGGGAATTGAAATGGAGCCCGACGGCACATCGCTCCTGACCGCGGTAGGCATCGAGGACTCTACAGTCTGGATACATGATCAACGTGGCGAGGACCGGCAGATTTCTTTCCAGGGTAATGCAGGCGGCCCGCAATTCTCCGCTGATGGAAAGGCACTGTACTTTCTGATGCAGGGTGGTCAAGGGCAGGGTCCGGAATTGTGGAAGACAGACCTGGGCAGCGGTGAACAAGACCGCATGCTGCCGGGCTACCCCATGCAAGAATATTCGGTCTCCCGCGACGGCAAATGGGTGGCGTTTTCCCGGCCCGACGACAAGGGGCGTTCGCATATCTGGATCGCGCCCACCAACCATCGTTCTTCGCCCCGGCAGATCACGCACGGCAGCGACGAAGATTCCCCTGCGTTCTTGCCCGACAACGATCTGATCGCTCGGATTTCGGAAGGGCCATCGAACTTTCTCTACCGCATGAAGCTCGACGGCACAGAACAAAGGAAAATTACAGCCAGCAAAGTACTTGACGTGGATACGTCATCACCGGACGGGCGCTGGGCGATAGCAGCGGCGGCTGGTTCCGACGAGGAACATGCTCCCGCGATATTGGCTTTCCCCCTCGGCTCCGGTGCTCCCGTAACCATCTGCTCCGCGTTATGCACCCTACACTGGGACGCCGCGGGAGAATTATTGTTTGCGACATTCGAAAAGGAAAAAGACCGGATCAGCTACGGGTTGCCGCTGGAAACAGGGTCTGGGCTTCCCGCCTTGCCTGCCGGGGGGCTAAGCGGCGGCGCCATGGCCGAGCGAATACGAGGTGTCACAGTTGTCCACGCAGATATGGCAGCAGCGCTGAGCGGTTCCGTCTATGCCTTCGTGCGCCGGACCACCCGGCGGAACATCTACAAAATTCCCCTGCCTTAGGGCGAGCGGACCCGCTTCCGGCCGCGTTGGGCCAGCGCACCCGAACCCAACCTAGGGGTTGATGTTCACGGTAGAGACTTCGGGTTCGTAGCCCTCATCACGCAGCGTTTGGGTGGCGGCGGAGCGGAGCGCTTGTTGGTCGGCATCTTTGGGCAGGGAGCAGTGGCGGCGGATGACCTCTTCGCCGCTGACAATGCGGACCAGCCAGTTGGATTGGCCGGGGTCCCAGGAAAGTTCAACACGATCAGCACGCATGGGTTCCTCCGCAACGCAAGGTCCTTCGACTCGCTCTGGCCTCGCAAGCAGGGCTTGCGCTCGCTCAGGATGACAGTCCGGCGAAACGCGCCGCCAGCTACTCTTCCACCTCCACCACTTCGCCGCGCTCGGCCTTGGCCTGGGTGATGATCTTCTCCTGCAGGGCCTGGGGAACGATGTCATAGTGCGACATTTCCATGTTGAAGCTGCCCCGACCCTGGGTCATGGAAGTCAGGTCGGCGCCGTAGGTCAGCATCTCCGCCATGGGCACCTGAGCTTTGACGATGGTTTTGCCGCCTTTGTTGTCCATGCCCTGAATGCGGCCCCGGCGGCCGTTGAGGTCGCCCATGATGGAGCCGGCAAATTCGTCGGGCACAGTGATTTCCACCGACATGATGGGCTCCAGCAGCGTGGGCTTAGCCTGCTCCATGGCCTTCTTGAAGGCGATGCGGCCGGCCATCTTGAAGGAGAGTTCGTTGGAGTCCACATCGTGGTAGGAACCGTCGTAGAGGATCACGCGGAAATCCACCACCGGGAAGCCGGCGAGGTAGCCGCGCTGGGCAGCTTCGATGACGCCCTTCTCGACCGCGGGAATGAAGTTCCTGGGAATGGCGCCGCCGAAAATATCGTTGATAAACTCGAAGTTGCCGCCGCGGGGCAGTGGCTCCATCTTGATTTTGCAGTCGCCATATTGGCCATGGCCGCCGGTCTGTTTCTTGTGGCGGCCCTGCACGTCGGCTTTGCCGCGGATAGTCTCGCGGTAAGGCACCTTGGGCGCCTTGAGGTTAACCTCGGTGTGGTAGCGCTTCTTCAATTTTGAAACGATGACTTCAATGTGCTGCTGGCCGGTACCGGCAATGAGGAATTCCTTGGTCTGCTCGTCGCGGAAAAAGCGCAGCATGGCATCTTCTTCCATAACCTTGTGGATGCCGTTGGAAAGCTTGTCTTCGTCGGCGCGGGTCTTGGGCTCGATCGCGAAAGTGATGGCGGGCTCGGGCAGGACAACTCTCGGATACTGAATTGGTGCGGACTTGTCGCCCAAGGTGTCGCCGGTGAGAGTGTCTTTGAGCTTGGCGACGGAACCAATATCGCCGGCGTGGAGTTCGTTGACCGGCACCGCGGTCTTGCCCTGCATCACGGAAATGTGGGCCAGCTTCTCCGAGCTGTTACGGGTAAAGTTCTGCAGGCTAGCATCGTTCTTCAACACTCCGGAGACGACCTTGTAATAAGAAATACGGCCGGCGAAGGGATCAGAAACGGTTTTGAAGACAAATATGGAGACGGGCTCGGAATCGGCAACCTTGCGCGAGGGCGGCTCGCCGTTATTGGGAGCAGGCGTGCCCTTCACCGGCTCACGCTCGATGGGCGCAGGCGTGTAATCACCCAGGAAGTCCATCAGCTTATCGGTGCCGATATTCCCCAGGCCGGAAGCGAAGAGCACGGGAAAGATGCGATCTTCGCGGATGGCCTCGTGCAGGGCGGGGATAAGGTGCTCTTCGGGAATGGTGCCCTTGTCAAAGAACTCTTCCATCAGGGCATCGTTACCTTCCGCAATCATTTCCACCAGCTTTTCGTGGCCCTCCTGGGCAGCGGCAGCGAGATTGGCGGGGATTTCACCCTCCTTGCCCTTGCCGTTTCCACCCATGTCGTAGCTGTAGGCCTTCATGCGGACCAGATCGATGACGCCGCTGAGGTTCTTCTCACTGCCGATGGGCAGCTGCAGAGGCACGACGGTGCGGCCGAAGGCGGAGGTCAGGGATTCCAAAACGCGGGCGGCGTCAGCGCGCTCGCGGTCCATACGGCTGGCCACAATCACCCTGGGCAGGTGGAACTCGTCGGCATAATTCCACACCCGCTCCGTAACCACTTCCACGCCGGACACGCCGTCCACCACCACCAGGGCGGATTCCACAGCAGGCATGACCATCTTGGCTTCATGCACGAACATGTTGAAACCGGGCACGTCCACCAGGTTGATCTTGGTCTTGCCCCACTCGGCAAAGGCAAGCCCGGCGGAGATGGACATCTGGCGGGCGACTTCCTCTTCGTCGTAATCGGTGACCGTGGTGCCGTCGTCCACGCGCCCCAGGCGCTGGCTGGCGCCCGCGGTGAAAAGCATGGCGGAAACCAGGGAAGTCTTGCCTGCGTGGCCGTGGCCGACTACCGCAACGTTGCGGACATTCGCGCCTTCGTAGGTTTTCACGAATGACTCCTTCGGGTTATGCCAGAGCCGCCCGCCAAGGCGGAACAGGCCGTCGGTATAAAGAGGCGGGATACAGGGCGTCTGGCAGAGAGCCTGCCAAAACCTTGATGCTACCACGGGGGGAAATGGAGGCTCAACTTGAGGCGTTCAGCGGACGTGAACGAAGCATTGGGACCTCCATCACGCGTTCCTTATGCATGTTAGGGGTGGCCGGGAGCCGCCCGCAGCCGAAATCCTGACCACAGCGAAGGACCTCCATCAGGTAATGATGCGCCCAGTCTCTCCGGAGGGCTCGGCTTGGACCCTCCGTCCTCGCTTGGGATAAACAGCCGTTATTACTTAAAACTGTAACAATGGTGTGCAGGGTTGCATCTGTATGGGAAAGGGAGGGGGGTTGCGCCTGACTCGCAGTGGCGAAGGCCCCACGCACACACTTGTGTGCGGCCAATAGCCAAGCAGCGCGAAAGGCAAATAGAATAGTCTCAATGTCTTCGGTGTCGCCCATAGCGGCGTTTGCGGCAGGGGTGGTTTCGTTTCTATCGCCCTGCGTGTTACCTCTGGTGCCCGGCTACGTGTCGCTTATATCGGGAGTAGGGGTGGAAGAGCTGCGCGCCGGCGGCAAAGGGTTGATGCCCAAGGTGATGCGCAGCTCGCTGATGTTCGTCCTGGGGTTCAGCATTGTGTTCGTGGCGCTGGGCGCCGTGGCCACGGAAGTGGGCCAGCTAATGATGCAATACAAGGCGCTGCTGGCCGAAATCGCCGGCGTGGTCATCATCCTTTTTGGTCTGCACCTGACCGGTCTGCTGAAAATTCGCGCCCTGCTGGCGGACAAGCGCATGCACGACGTCAAGGGAGGAAGCAGCCCCTGGGGCGCCTTTGTGATTGGCTTTGCCTTTGCCTTTGGCTGGACGCCCTGCGTGGGGCCGATCCTGGCGGTGATCTTGGGGCTGGCGGCGGCGCAGAATTCCGTAGTCAAAGGGATTGCTTTGCTCGCCATCTACTCCATGGGGCTGGCGGTCCCGTTCCTGCTCACCTCGCTGGGAGTGGAACGCTTCCTTAAGTTCTATGGGCGCTTCCGGCGCCACCTGCACACGGTGGAGGTAGCCAGCGGGGTGCTGCTGATCGCGCTGGGGGCGCTGCTGGTGATGAACCGCTTTACGATTCTTTCCGGTTACCTGTCGTTCCTGAACCGGTTCTCATTGTGAAAGCTAAACGGATTAGGCCAAAGGAAGTGGAAATATGTCGGATGTGACGAACGGGGACAACAAGCAGCAACCTGCAGGGCAGGCCCCGGTCGCTGGACACGGGGAGACCGCCCACGGAGGAGCACACGGTTTTCACGGGCCGCACGCGCGGCGCAACGCGGCGGTCATATTGGTGGTGGTTGTTGCCATAGCCGTCATGCTGATCGGCGGCCAGTACCTGGTGCGCAAGGGTCAGCGCTCGGGCGCGATCACCGCGGGAGGTCCCAAACCGGGTTCGGCAGCGCCGGATTTTGCCCTGCAATCGCTGGACGGCAAGACCGTGCATCTGACCGACTTTCGCGGCAAGGCGGTGCTGCTGAATTTCTGGGCCACCTGGTGCACACCATGCCGGCTGGAGATGCCGTGGTTCGTGGAATTGCAAAAGCAGTACGGGCCGGAGGGCCTGGAGGTGCTCGGCGTCGCCATGGATGATGCCGGCAAAGATAAGATCGCACAGTTCGCCAAGGAGATGGGTGTGAATTATCCGGTGCTGCTGGGCAAGGAGTCGGTGGGGGACGAGTACGGCGGGCTGGAGTACCTGCCTACCAGTTTCTACATTGATCGCGATGGCAAGGTAGTAGCGCGGGTGTTCGGGTTGCGCAGCCGCAGCGACATCGAGGACTGGATCAAGGAGGCGCTCAGCCGCGGCAGCAAGGTGGCGGAGAAGTAGCGAATCCAGTACCAGTACCCAGTTCCTAGGTTTGAGGCAAAGATCACCCATCAGTTTTCAGCCTTTCATGGCAGAAGGTTTGCTGAAAGCTGATAACTGACAGCTGCGAGCTACTCAGTGAGAAATCTGATTACAGCGGTATTGTTCGCAACGCTGATCCCAGCGGCGGCCCTGGCGCAAACTGGCGGGCCGTCGGTGGAGATGGCACCGGCGGCCGTCACCCCTATGTTGCGCGGCAAGCCGAGCATGGTGGAGTTGAATTTTCGCGTGAAGCAGGGCTTCCACATCAACTCCAACCATCCCAATTCTCCTTATCTGATTCCCACCATCCTCAAGCTGGACGCACCCACCGACATTGCCATCGGTAAGATGGACTACCCGGCGGGACGGGACCTGACTTTTGCTTTTGCTCCCGACGAGAAGCTGAATGTGTACAGCGGCGATTTCGCGGTGAAGGTAACGGTGCATCCCCTGCACACAGTTACACCGGGAAAATACAACGTGCGGGGTCAGTTGCGCTACCAGGCCTGCGACGATCGCGCCTGCTATCCGCCGCGGAATCTGCCGGTACACTTCGAAGTGCAGGTCAAAAAGCCTGCGGCGGGCGCCCGCCCCAACCGGCAGAGCCCGCACGTACATAACTGAAACCCGTTAGTTAGCAGTTGGTAGCCTATTCCGCGAGCAACTACCAACGGCGAAGCGCGAGCTACCTCAGCTACTACCGCCTGCGCACCAGATATAATTTCCTTTCATGGTCACTAGTCCGGAAAGCAGCGTGCAGGCGCTCTCGCGCTATGAGCCTGTAATTGGGTTGGAGGTGCACGTCCAGCTGCTTACCGTCACCAAGATTTTTTGTTCCTGCTCGACGCGGTTCGGCGATCCCCCCAACACGAACGTGTGCCCGGTCTGCCTGGGATGGCCCGGAGCACTCCCCGTACTGAACCGCAAAGCGGTGGAGTACGCCACGCTGGCGGCCATGGCGCTGAACTGCCGCATCAATGAACACTCCATCTTTGCGCGCAAGAACTATTTCTATCCTGACCTGCCCAAGGGCTATCAGATTTCCCAGTACGATAAGCCGCTGGCGGAGCACGGCCATATCGAAGTCGGGGCTGACGGCGGGCGCAAGAAAATCGGCATCACGCGCGTGCATCTGGAAGAGGACGCGGGCAAGAGCCTGCACGAGGGCTTCCCCAATTCCTCCGACAAGACCTACCTCGATCTGAATCGCTGCGGCGTGCCCCTGATTGAGATCGTGAGCGAACCGGACATTGCCACGCCCGGCGAGGCATTCGAGTACCTGACTCGGCTGAAGGAGATCATCCTCTACACCGGGGTAAGCGACGTGAACATGGAAGAAGGCTCACTGCGCTGCGATGCCAACGTCAGCGTGCGCCCGCGTGGGCAGGAGAAGTTCGGCACCAAAACCGAGGTCAAGAATGTCAACTCATTCCGTTTCATCAAGCAGGCGCTGGAGTATGAAATCGAGCGCCAGGTGGAGCTGATCGAATCAGGCGGGCGGGTGGAGCAGGAAACGCGGCTGTTCAACGCGGCCGAGGGCAAGACCTACGGCATGCGCTCCAAGGAGCACGCGCACGACTACCGTTACTTTCCGGAGCCCGATCTGCTGCCGCTGCTGGTGGATGAAGAATGGCAGGCGCAGATCCGCCGGCAACTGCCGGAATTGCCCCAGGCGCGCCGCGCGCGCATGGTCGGCGAATATGGGATTACCGAGTACGATGCCGGGGTGCTCACCGCCGGCCGGGCGCTTGCCGATCAGTTCGAGGAAGCGGCGCGGGCAGCTAAAAATCCCAAGCGCGTGGCCAATCTGGTGCAGAGCGAACTGATGGGGCGGCTCAAGGCCCGAGGGTTGGAGATTGAGCAGTCGCCCATTTCCATGAAGGGGGTGGCGTTTTCCGCCGACCTGGTGGAAGCGGGCACAATTTCCGGCAAGATGCTAAAGGACCTCTACGACCTGGCGTTTGAACGGGGGCAGGATTTTCCCGCCGTTTACGAAGCAGAAAAGCCCGAGCAGATTACCGACACCTCCGCCATCGAAGAAATGATTGACGAAGTCATTGCCGCGAATCCCCGGCAGGTGGAGCAATACCGCGCGGGAAAGATCACGGTGAAGGGCTTCTTCGTGGGGCAGGTGATGAAGGCATCGAAGGGGCAGGCGAACCCGCAGGTGGTGAACCAGCTGTTGGACAAGAAACTTAGTTAATGAACGATTGGTGATTTGCGATTCTCGATCGGGGCGCTCGGGCTATTGAAATCTCCACTCACAGAAAAGTGCGGGGTTATCGGCGGCAGCACAAAGTCCGCTCGTCCCCTCCACTTGGGAAACTCAGCCCACGCTCGCTCCGGATGACAATCGTCAATCCTAAATTTTGAGTTCAGTCTTACGGCCCCCGGCTGTCGAACAGCTGCGTGAGCTGGTCGGGATAGACGCGGTAGATAACATAGCCCCGGCCGTTATCAGTCGTCTCCTCGAACAACAATTCGCCGCGGGTATCGCCATCTACGTCTACCGCGTCTATCAACTGCAGGCGTGGAATTTCATCCAGGTGCAGACTGTCGGTCACGGAAGAGAAAATCAGCTTTACTTCGCCATACAGATCAATCCGGCCCACTACCGTGACATAAGCCTGCTCCTGCTTGCCTGCAACTGGCTCATTCAACTGCGCAGCGCGGCGGGTGGAACGCCGGCTGGCCATGGTCTGCCGCGCGGCGCCAAAGTTCACGCTGGCGGGGGCGCTCAGCACAAACACTGGCTCATTGCTCAAATCCACATCGAAGACGTGGAAGTCGGTCTCGCCCAGCTGAGCAGAGGCGAAATTGGGGTGGCGAACGCGTTCATATTTGCTCACCGCATCCTGGGCATAACCCTCCATCTTTTTGTAATCGGCGTCGCGCTCTTCCGGCTTCAGGCTGAAAGTGTAGGCTCGGGGCTCAGGGCCGGCAGCATCGGAGATGGCGGGCATCTGCTCAATTTTGGGCTCGCCCGGCGCGATTTTGGCCCCCGTCGCTTTGGCACCGGCGCCAGTACCGCCTGGGGTCTCGTTCGCGGGCCACGACGACTCTTCTTTCGATGCGACGGCCGGAGCGCCGCGTCGCAGGATAGGCCGGTTGGGATCGTACTCATCGGGACCGCCGGAGGAGGCGGGGGCCGGCGGCGGGGGCGGCGTTGCCTTGGCGGCCTGAGGTGCAGGAGCGGGGACAGGCTTCTGAGCGGAAGGCTGACTCGGTGGCTGGGTGGGAACCTTTTCATCGGGCCGGCGCAATATCGGCGGCCCTGAATCGCTCTCGTTCGCCGATTCATGTGCAGCGGCTTTGGCCTGGGCCTCTTCCTTCGCGCGGGCCGCCTTGGCCTCCTGCATCTGCTGGTTGGTCTCCCAGTGTCCCAGCCCATACCAGTGCTTGCCCACCTGCAGCGCGCTACCCACCGTGAACAGCCCTTCGGGGGCACCGCTGCGCTCGGCCTCGTAGACCACGCCTGAGTCCAGTGCCATGGGCACGGGGTCGGCGCGATAGATGCTGGCATCGTAAAACTGGCCGTTGATCATGACTACTATGGGAATGATGCGAGCGCGCTTGCCTTGCAATTGCAGGATGGCGGTGGCCCGCGGTCCTTTGGAAACCTGTGGGCGCCGGGCGTATTGCGCCCAGGCCGGAGCGAGTGGAAGGCTCAGGAGCGCGCAGATGACGACGGCAGCGCGCCTAGGATATAAATGGCGAATTGGAGAACACAGCATGGAGAAGGGTGATAAAGCACCTGACTTTAGTTTACCTGACCAGAACGGCACGGTGGTGTCCCTGAAGGAACTGCGGGGCAAGACCGTGGTGCTGTTCTTCTTTCCCAAGGCGGATACCCCCGGTTGAACCATCGAAGCGTGCGGGTTCCGCGACGCATACAGTAAGCTGCAGAAGACCGGCGCCGTGATTTTGGGTATCTCTGCCGACGCTCCGGAACGGCAAAAAAAGTTCGAGCAGAAGTACAACCTGCCTTACACTCTGCTTTCGGATGCCGACAAGAAGATGGCCAATGCTTTCGGGGTCATGAAAGAGAAGAACATGTATGGCAAGAAGGTGATGGGCATCGAGCGCACTACCTTCCTCATTGGGCCGGATGGCAAGATTGCCCACGTGTTCCACAGAGTGAAGGCGGAGGGGCACGCGGAGGAAGTGCTGGCCGCGCTAAAGGGCAGCTAGTAATCCCAAATTTCACCGCCAAGACGCCGAGCGAAAGGCAGCTGTTTTGCTGTGATTCCTCGGCGTCTCGGCGGTGGATCCTGGTTTTTTCGGCAGCCGCCCCACACCATCAACTTATCTCCTGCGAGCCGAGGGTTCGACGCTGGAGCTGTGCACCCGGAAGGTAAGCGCCTGCTCGGCGCGGAAGACGGCTTCTTCTTTGCCGGTGGCCGCGGCAACCCCAGTGCCGGCTGCGCCGCCGGCAGCAGCGCCAATGAGCGCGCCCTTGCCGCCGCCAGCCAGCGCCCCGATCAGGGTACCCGCGGCAGCGCCGCCACCGATTTTCTCGATATTGCCTTTCTTATGGCTTTTGCCCTTGGTGCTGACCGAACTGGTGTTCAACGCGATGCGCTCGCCGTTCAGATTTATAGAGGTCAGGCGCACTGTCAGCTCGCCGGGTGCGTGCAGGCGGCCGCTCGGTTTGGCGTGCGCTACCACCCCCGTGACGGGCGCTCCCGCCCGGGCCACGGTCTTGCCCCGGATGACTACGCTCCGCGCGAGCGTACCGTGAAAGCTCTGGCCGGAGCGCGCCGTTCGCGAAGTGATCTCCGAAGTGAGGCGAATCGTCAGTGGCGTGCCGGCCGGAATCCGGGCCAGGGCACCGAGTGACAACGCGAGCACGACAGCCAAGACTTTGCAGCTGTTACGAAACATAGAATTCCCTCCTCGCTGGATGGAACGGAGTGGCAGAAAACATGGTATGCGGGAGCCCACGGTCCCGGGGAGGTTCCTAAAGTATCGGAAAGCGCACTCGGGGAACCGGTGAACTTTGGTAACGGAAGCGGTAGGTCTCGCGGTTTCGAAGATTTCACCGGCTTCAACAATCCCGCTTTCCGCGTTTACCGAGACTCCTAAACTGCCGAAATTTAAAAACCTGCTCTCTACTTGCCACTTGCAACCCTTCCGGAAAGAATAACCACCAATGACCGATTCTTCCGCAAGCTTCGCCCCAGGCCGACTGAAGCCGCTGCCGCGGGAGTTTTTCAATCGCGATCCACGCCGTGTTTGCCGCGAATTGCTGGGCAAGGTGCTGGTGCGCCGCGAAGAGGGCACGCTGCTGGCGGGGCGGGTGGTTGAGGTAGAAGCCTATATGGGGACAGGCGATCCGGCCGCTCACGCCTTCATCGGGCCTACCTCGCGCAATCAGGTGCTGTTTGGCCCTCCTGGTTACGCCTACATTTATTTCATCTACGGCAACCACTATTGTCTGAACGTTTCCTGCATGCCGGAGGGCAGAGCGGGGTCGGTACTCTTTCGGGCTTTGGAGCCGCTGGCCGGACTCGAGAAAATGGAAAAGGCGCGCGGTCTGGTGGGAGCGGCAGCCGGCGGGCGGGCAGTGCGGCTGCTGACCAGCGGCCCCGGGCGCCTGGCGGAAGCGTTTGGAATCACACGTCCGCGAGACAACGGCAAAGACCTCACCGACGCAAACTCCGACCTGTTCCTGGCCGCAGACGGCTTCCGCCCGCGCCGCGTACTCACGACCGCACGGGTGGGCATCACTAAGGCGGCGGAGAAACCCCTGCGCTACCTTATCGCCGGGAATGAGTTCGTATCGGGGAAGCGCAGCCAAACTGCGTAGAGGTAGCCTGCTCCCACGAAACGAGGCCAGGGGCATCAGACAAAGCACTCTGGTAACCTCAGTTGCGGGTCCAAAGGGTTGTAGAGTAGGGGGCATGCATACTCGCTGTTGGCTGCCGCTCATTGCGCTAATTTTGATTTGTCCCTGGCTTTCCGCACAACAGGACCCTGGCAGCGCGGCGACGTCCAATGCACCCGATGCGGCTACGCTCGCAAAGATCATCAAGAACCAGTTCGGGTCGGGCTACAAGGCTCTGCCGGGCTTTGCACCG
>DATEJK010000194.1:0-4034 GCA_035278025.1 Terriglobales bacterium
GATCATCGGCGGCACGCTGGGCATTCTGTTCGTCACCCTGCTGCGCCGGGTCATGGTGGAAGACCCCGAACTGCCCTTCCCCGAATCCGTGGCCGCCTCTGAAATTCATAAAGCCGGACAGCAGGGCGCAAAGGCCGCCAAAATCCTGTTCGCCAACATGGGATTCGGCGCGCTCATGTATTTCCTCTCCCAGATCAACCTGTTCTGGTACACGCGGCAGCTGCTGGTGAAGATTCCCTCGATGGCCAAAGGGCTCATCATCGGACGCGGTTCCACCGCCCCCACCGTCGCCACCGGCGGAATGACAACCTTCACCTCCCCAGCCATCAGTCCCGCCTATCTGGGTGTGGGCTACATCATCGGCCCGCGCCTGGCGGCCCTGAATTTTGCCGGCGGCGTGGTGGCCTGGGGACTGCTGGTGCCGCTCCTAATCTATTTTCTTGGGCCCAACTTGCCCATGCCCGCGGGCAGCAATGCCATGGGCTACTGGGGTGGAGTTGCCGGAGCGGTGTGGTTCTCCATCGTGCGGCCGATTGCGGTGGGCGGCATGCTGGTAGGCGCCGGCTACACCCTGTTCAAAATGCGCAAGCAACTGGGCGCCGGAATGGCGCGCGCTATCTCCGATTTGAAGAAATCCGCCGCCGCGCATGAAGTCACCGACCGCACCGAGCGCGACTTGAACGCCAAGATCGTGTTTGCCGGCGTCGGAGTGGTGCTGCTGGCCATGGTCGCTCTGTACTACTTCTTCATCGTGGGCGCCGGGAACCTGACCCTGTCAAAAGTAGTGGGCGGCGCCGTGGTAGCTGCTCTGGTCATGGTGATTCTGGGCTTCTTCTTTGCAGCTGTTTCCGGAAACCTTGTCGGCCTGATTGGTTCGTCGAATAACCCCGTTTCCGGCCTCACCCTGTGCACGCTGGTAGTCGCGGCGCTTCTAATGGTTGCGCTGGGCGTTTCCGGCACGGGTGGGGTGGCCGCCGTGTTGGGGGTGGCGGCGGTGGTCTGCGTTTCCTCCGCCGTGGCCGGCGAAATGCTGCAGGATTTAAAAGTCGGCCATATCCTGGGCGGCACCCCGTCCAAGATGCAGATCGGCGACATGTTCGGCATCGTCGTCTCCGGCCTGGTACTGTTCTTTCCCCTGATGATCCTGGATAAGGCATACCACTTCGGCACCGCTGCCCTGCCCGCGCCCCAAGCCGGTCTCATGGCCATGCTGGCGCAGGGGATTGTCGGCGGCAACATGGCATGGCCGCTGGTCGTGGTCGGCATCCTCATGGGCTTCGCCATGATCATGATCGAGGTGCGCAGCCCCATGCTGTTCGCTGTGGGCATGTACCTGCCGCTGGAGACTACGTTCGCCATTTTTGTTGGCGGAGTGATTCGCTGGATCACCGACAAACTGCGCGACCGCCGCGGCTTCAACGATGCGCAAAAGGCGCGCGTGGACAACGCCGGCGTGCTCACCGCCTCCGGCCTGATTGCGGGCGAGGCCCTGTGCGGCCTGGTGATCGCCGGCATTGTGGGCTCGGGGCATTCTCTGCCGCAGATTTTCGAGAACCCGCACTGGATCTCCGGGCTGATTGGGCTGGCCATTCTGATCGCAGTCATGATCAAGGTGCCGCTGGCCAACGCCGGGCGTCCGGAGGACCCGGCTCCTCCCACCGCCATCATGTGATTGACCACAAAGGACACGAAGGGAAAAAGCACTTAGCAATTAGCACTTGGCATTTGGCCAGTAAGAATTGCCAGCGTACCCAGAAAAAACACTTCACGAGCTAAGTGCTAAATGCTAAGTGCCAAGTGCTTGTCTTCCCCTTCGTGCCCTTTGTGGTGAGTTTTTGATGTCAATCGCAAGCAACATCGCTGCGGTGCGGGAGCGGATCGCGGTTGCGGCGAGACGTGCCGGACGCCAGCCCGAAGACATCGCTCTGATGGCCGTCAGCAAAACCTTTCCAGCGGAAGTTATTCGCCAGGCCTACGAGGCCGGCCAGCGGCTTTTCGGCGAAAACCGGGTGCAGGAATTCGCAGAAAAAGCGGGCACGCTGATCGCTCTTTCGGGCGCGGAGTGGCACTTGATCGGCCACCTGCAAAGCAACAAGGCGGCCAAAGCGGCAGAATTATTTGCCGCGATTGATTCCGTGGACTCGCTGCGGCTGGCGGAGAAGCTCAACGCGGCTGCCCACAGGGCGAATAAGCGTTTACCGGTGCTGATTGAAATCAATGTAGGTGGCGAAGCAGCCAAAAGCGGCGCCGCGCCCGATTCTCCCGAACTGCAGCAGTTGCTTTCGGCTGCGCCGTCGCTTGAGGCTCTCCAGTTTCGCGGGCTGATGACAATTCCGCCTTTCACCGAAGACCCGCAGCAAGCGCGGCCCTACTTCCGGCGCCTTCGCGAACTCCGCGACCAGATTGCCGCGAGTCACCTTCCAGGTGTCAGCCTGGATGTGCTCTCCATGGGCATGTCCCACGATTTCGAGGTGGCAATCGAAGAGGGCTCAACGTGTGCGCGTGTGGGCTCGGCGATTTTCGGGGAGAGGACAAAACATTAACCACAAAGGGCACGAAGGAAAGAACCAATCATTGGCACTTGGCGTTTGGCATTTGGCCAGCCACGGGCGTTGCTGCTCCCGCTCTACCCTCTTGATCCACCAGTTGCCGTTGGCCAGTTGTTCTGCAGCGCCGAAAAGCGTTACTGGCCAAGTGCCAAGTGCTAACTGCCAAGTGCCATTCTCAAAATCATCAATCTTCAATCAAGACTTCTCCGTGTCTCTGTGTCTCCGTGGTGAAATAGCATCGTGATCCCGATGCGCGACACGCCCGCCGGAGCCACCTTTGCTGTCAAAGTCCATCCCCGCGCCCGGAAGAATGGCATCACCGGAGTTGTGGGTGGTTCTCTCAAGCTGGCGCTCACCGCTCCGCCTGTGGAAGGCAAGGCCAACCAGGCCTGCATCGAGTTTCTGGCCGAATTTTTGAATGTGCCGCGCAGCTCAGTTACGATAGTCGGCGGCCACTCCACCCGCAGCAAGGTCATCCGCGTCGCCGGCTTCACCGCCGTCGAACTCGAGCAAAGGTTTCGAGCTGTTGCGCATTAACCCGAACCGGCCCTGAGGAGGATACTGTTGAGCCTGTCGCAGCGCTGGCACGAGATCCGCACCGGCTTCACCCGCCCCTTCTGGGTGGCCAACGTCAGCGAGCTTTTCGAACGCCTTTCCTACTACGCGGCTTTCGCCTCGCTGGCCCGCTACCTGCACGAAACCCTGCGCTTTCCCGTCGAGCAGGCGGGCAGCCTGGCCGGACTTTTTGGCGGGCTGGTGTGGTTCCTGGCGGCCTTTGGCGGAGCCGTGGCCGACCGCATGGGCTTCCGCCGCTCGCTTTCGCTGGCCTATTTGATTCTGACTTGCGCCTACTTTCTGCTGGGCTCGCTGGGCGCGCCGTGGTTCGCGCCGGTGCGCAACGCCGTGCCGCTCATCGTGGTGGTCGCCTTCGTGCTGGCCCTGCCGGCTCTGGGCATTGCGCTGGTCAAACCGTGCGTGGTGGGAACCACGGCCCGCACCTCGCAGGAGAATGTCCGCTCCATCGGCTACTCCATCTACTACACCCTGGTGAATATCGGCGGAGCCGCAGGACCATTCGTGGCATCGCTGGTGCATCGCCACCTGAGCGTGAGCAATGTGTTTCGCGTAGCCGCGCTCAGCGTGTTCCTGATGTTCTTTGCGGTGCTGCTGTTCTTCAAGGAGCCGCGGCGTCCGGAGGAAGTGCAGACCGCCAGCCTGGGCCAGGCGGCGCGCAATTTCTGGACCGTCATCTCCAACCCGCGATTCATGCTTTTCCTGATCATCTTCACCGGCTATTGGATCGTTTACTGGCAGGAATTCATCATCCTGCCGCTGTACGTGCACGAGTTCGTTGATTCCAAATTCGACACCGAACTAATGCTGGTAACCGGGCCCCTGACCGTGATCTCCCTGCAGATGGTGGCCAGCTTTTTGACTCGTAAGATCCCAGCGTTCCGTGCCGTAATTCTCGGCACGCTGATCTCA
>DATEJK010000195.1:0-10976 GCA_035278025.1 Terriglobales bacterium
CTGCCTGGGAACCTCGACTTGGGGAAGGAGCGCGGCGGGGTCAAGTTCCTCGCCTGAGCGTGGCTTTTCGTGCTCCCGCGCCTGCTGCAGGTAGACGCAGTCGCTGGGGCAGTCAATGGTAACTTCACGGGCTTCGCCGCAACACTGGGCGCAGATACGGCCGTGCAGGGCGGGGCAAAAGCGCTTCTCTTTCCGGGTCTCACAACGGACGCAACTCACGAATATCTTTCTCCTGTATTCATTATTACATCCGGGAGCGTTTTTCTGAGGCAGGGGAAGGAGAGCAACGGCAGGGTACTCCCCCCTCTCCAGCCGCCAACCATGCGCCCATTTTGGCCTGTATCGGCTCAAGCCCCCATGTTTAGTGCAAAATTGAGCACTGAGGCTAAAAAAACCGCATAAAAAGCGGCTTTGACGCTTCTTTTTCCACAGATCGCTGGTATAGGATAGCCCCTAACGAGCAATCGTGCGTTCAATTCAAAGGAGGGAAGCATGGCTGCAGGCATGACCAAAACCCAACTGGTGCGTCACCTGGCCGAGAAGCTGGAAACCAACAACAAGACCGCGGCGGCGTTTCTTCAGACGCTGACCGACACCGCGATCAAAGAGGCCAAGAAGAATGGCATGTTCGTTTTGCCCGGACTGGGCCGCCTGAAGAAGGTGAACCGCAAGGCGCGCATGGGCCGCAACCCGCAGACCGGCGAGCCCATCAAGATTCCTGCCAAGACCACGGCGAAGTTCTACCTGGCCAAGGCAGTGAAGGACTCGATCGCGCCCAAGAAGTAGGTAAAAGTTTGCTGGGAAGGCCGGCCGGTATGGGCCGGCCTTTTGTTTTGCACCCCGAAAGTGTTGGAAAGCGTACCGAACGCCAGATTCTTTGGAGCTGAAGCCAGAAACCATTCGCTTCGCTCAGAATGACAGGGTAAAAGCAGCTAGAGTTGGTATGGCATTGGCACGCTTGTTCCCGATCGCGACCTGCCCGCTACTACCAGCTGTCGGTTCTCTCAATTACACAAATACCCGATTACACAATTACTCAATTTTCTTCACCACCTCTCCGCCCTTCATCACAAACTTAACGCGCTCCAGCGTAGTCACATCCTGGAGCGGGTCACCTTGAACGGCGATGAGGTCGGCATAGTGCCCGGGCTCGAGGCTGCCCACGCGATCGGACCAGCCGAGCAGGTCAGCGGCATTGATGGTAGCTGCCTGGATGGCCTGCAGCGGGGTAAGGCCCAGCTTCACCATGACGGCAAACTCGCGGGCGTTCAAGCCGTGGGGATAGACGGCAGCATCAGTGCCGAAGGCCACCTTCACGCCGCTGGCGAAGGCGTGGGCCAGGTGCTGGCGGGCCGCGGGCATCACCTCTTTAGCTTTGACCAGCAGGAAGTCGGGCACGTGCAGTTGCTCGGCGTTCTGCAGGAACCAGTCGCCGAGGTAGAGCGTGGGCACCAGGTAGGTGCCGTGCTGCTTCATGGCCGCGATGCCGGCATCGTCAATGTAGGAGCCGTGCTCGATGGAATCCACCCCCGCCTCGGTGGCCCAAAGAATGCCCTGGGCGCCGTGGGCGTGGGCGGCCACTTTTCGGCCGAGGCGGTGAGCGTCAGCCACGATGGCCTTCATTTCTTCCAGCGTGTATTGCGAGGCCTGAGGATTGTCACCCTTGGAGAGCACGCCTCCGGTGGCGCAGACCTTGACCAAGTCGGCGCCATATTTGATAACTTCGCGCACTTTGTGCTGCACGGCTTCCACGCCATCGGCAACGCCATCCGAGCTGGCGTGGTACTCGTAGGGCAGCAGGTTGTTGTCGCAGTGTCCGCCGGTGATGCTGAGGGGTGGACCGCTGACCAGCATGCGCGGGCCGGGCACGTCGCCGGTGTTGATGGCGTCACGCAGGGCTACGTCGGCATAGCCCGCCGCGCCCACGTTGCGCACAGTGGTGAAGCCGGCTTCCAGCGTGACGCGCGCGTTGTGGGCGCCTATGAGCGCCGAACGGGGCACAGAAATGCCCAGCGACGAGTAGCCGAAGTGGTAGGGATCCATGGTGAGGTGGGTGTGGGCGTCAATCAGGCCGGGCATGACGGTGAGATTGGGCAATTCAACGCGGGTTGCGCCGGGAGGGACTTTGGCCTGGGCGGCGGGGGTGATGCTCACAATGCGCTGGTTCTCAATGACAATGATCTGGTCAGTCAGGGTGCGGCCGCTTTTGACGTGCAGCAGGCGAGCAGCGTGCACCACTACGGGCCGGGCATTCTGAGCAGCGGATTGGGCCTGCGCCACCGCCCACGCGGCAAACATCAATACAGCGACCACGACCGATAAATGCGGTTGGAGTTTCTTCATTATCGCCTCGCGAGAAAGTTTGATTTCAGCCGCTGCCGCCGGTGAAGCACGGCATCCAGGCCCCAGGTTCGCCCGGCCTTCGCAGTGAAGAAGATCAGGAAAAGGAACAGCAGGGGCAAATGGTCGAGTTCGTTGCCGAAGTAGCGCCACGCGGGCACATTGTGGCCCGGCTCCCACCAGGTGGCCAGGGTCAGATTAATCATGTGCAGGACGCCCAAAATCGAGGCAGCGCGCACCCAGAGGCCGAACACGAGAGAGACGCCGATGAAGGCCTCAACCGCGCCGACGGCGTAGCCGAAGAAAACGTGATGGGGCAGCACGACTTTCTGCAGAAAAGCGGCGTAAAAGCCGACCGCACCCTGAGAGATGATTTGCTTCAGCCATTGCTGGGGAAACGTGGTAGTGGCGAAGGCCGAGCCGGCCAGCTTGTATTCGCCAAAGAAGAGGAAGAAGATGCCGGTGGCGATGCGGACGGCAGCGATGGTTCTGGCGGAAGCGTGGTTGTGCATGAATCAGCAGCCGGCGTTCAGCCGCTTCCCGGGATAGCGCGGCAATTGGCGGGCGGGCGCGCCCGCGCCACAAAGTCGCATTTTAATCGCCGCCGATGCCGTCGCTGCTGGTGTACTGCTCCAGGGCGTCGAGTTCGCGGGTCAGGTCATCCACCCGCCATTGCAGCAGGTGGCGGATGGAGAGCATGCCCAGGAGTTTGCCCTCATCGTCCACAATGGGCAGGTGGCGGTAGTGCTGCTCGACCATGGTGGACAGGGCCTCTCCGGCGCCGGTATCAAGGGTGGCCAGCTCCACGGGAGTAGTCATGACGTCGCGCACGGGAATGTTGGCGGGAGGGCGCCCGCTGAGAACGACTTTCTGCAGAACATCGCGCTCGGTGAAGATGCCGGCCACGCGCCGCTTCTCATCCACCACCGAGACCGCGCCTACGTGCAGTTCCAGCATCATGCGGATAGCATCAGCCACGCTGGCATCCAGGGGCACCGCCGAGATCTCGCGATCGCATAATTCCAGGACGTTCATAAATCCTCCTCGTCCCGCGCCATTGAACCGCAGCATTATCGTCGGAAGCTGGAGATAGTCAAGGGCGAAAAACAGAGGTCGGGCATCAGCCGCGGAAGCCGGGAGCTGTGCGCTTACTTCACCTCATTTTTATACACCTGGCCGCCCTTCATGACGAACGCGACATGCTCCAACTGGTTGATGTCATGCAGGGGATCGCCGGAAACGGCGATGATATCGGCGTAGGAGCCGGGCGCGATCACCCCGATCTGGCCTTGCATCTCGAGCAGTTCGGCGGCGCGGGTGGTGGCGCTGCGAATGGCCTCCAAGGGCGACATGCCGAACTGCACCATGCGTCCGAACTCCTGGGCAATGGGCTCGCTCCATTTGATGCCGCCCATGTCGGTGCCGAAGGCAATCTTCAGGCCGGCATTCCTGGCGTTCTTGAACGAGACCTCATGGTCGGAGGCGCGCTTGCGGTCGCGCTGCCCGTCAGGCGTGTTGGCGGGCGCCCAGTCGGTGTAATAGACGCTGAGGGTGGGCACATACCAGGTACCCTGCCGCTTCATTTGGGCGATGGCGGCCTCGTCCAGTTCGAGGCCGTGCTCGATGGAATCACAACCGCCGTCCAAGGCGCGGTGCAGGCCGATGCCTCCGTAGGCGTGGCAGGCCACCTTTTTCTGCCAGCCGTGGGTTTCATCCACGATAGCCTTCAGTTCTTCGACGGTCAGGGTGGGCTGTGAAACCAGGTTGCCTTGCTTATCCACCCAGGAGCGATGGGTCATGTAGACCTTGATCCAGTCGGCGCCGTGGTCGAGTTGCTCGCGGGCGGCCTTGCGCGCCTCCACCGGGCCGTCCACGATCTGCACGCCTTTGGGCATGGTGAGTTCGGGAGCGTAGCCTTCCAGGGGATAGCCGCCGGTGGTAGAGATGGCGCGGGTAGCCACGAAGAGGCGAGGACCGGGTATGTAGCCCTCATTGACAGCCTGCTTGATGCCAACGTCGAGGTAGCCGGCGCCCTCGGTTTCCATGTCGCGCAGGGTGGTGAAACCTTGCTCCAGAGCACGGCGCACGGCTACGGTGCCACGGGCGGCGCGGAATCCCAGGGGATATTTCAGAATGTTGACGTCGTAGCCGCCCTCGGCCGGATCTTCGCCCTGCAGCAGGATGTGCGTGTGGCAGTCGGCGAGGCCAGGAAGCACGGTGGCGTGGGAGAGGTCAATGACATTGGCTCCCGGCGGGATGCGGTTGGCGGCCGTGCCCACACTCTCCACCTTGTCGCCGCGAATGACGATGACCTGGTTGTGCAGCGGCGAATCGGCGCGCGGGTCAATCAACGTGCCGGCGCGGATGACCGTGACCTGAGCCGGATTGACCGAGGGCGCCAGCTTCTGGCCGAGGGCGGCGCCCGCCAGGCTGAAGCAAACTGCGAGTGTTGCCAAAAAACGCATGGGTGCCTCCTGTGTGGGACCGGGAATGATAACACCGGGCGCTTGGCTGCTGGCTTTTGGGTTCCATGTTTCAGGAACTGAAGCAACCCGCCAGAGCTCCCTGAGAGGTGGTGAGCGAACGCGGGGTCCTTCGACTCGCCGCTCAGGATGACAAAAGAAAATTGATCTTCAATCGGCGGTGCCGCCGCCGTCCACCACCAGGGCGGCGCCGGTCATAAAGGAGGAATCGTCGCTGGCCAGGAAGAGCACGGCTTTGGCAATCTCCTCAGGGGTGCCGATGCGGCCCAGGGGACGGTTGGCGGCGCCGGCCAGGTAGTCCTGCCACTTCAGACCGCGCATGCGGGCGTCTTCGGGGAGCATGGGCGTATCCACGTCGCCCGGGCAGATGCAGTTGATGCGAATGCCCTGCCGTCCGTGGTCAATGGCCATCGCTTTGGTCAGCAGGACCATGCCGCCTTTGGAGGCGCAGTAAGCTACTGCCGCATCGCCGCCCACCATGCCCCATCCTGAACTGTTGTTGATGATAGCGCCGCCGCCCTGCGCGATCATGGGTGGCAGGGCATACTTCGACATCAAAAATGTACCCTTCAGGTTGATGTCAATCTGCAGGTCCCATTCTTCCTCGGTACAGTCGAGAGCAGTGTGCGGGTAGTAGACGCCGGCATTGTTGAAGAGCACGTCGAGGCGGCCGAACGCTTTTAGGGTTTGCTCAACGGCGCGACGGCAAGATTCGGCGGAGCGCACATCGCACTCCAGAAAAGTGGCCTGGCCGCCCGCGCGCTCAATGGCCTTCACCACTCCCTGGCCGCGCTCCAGACTTCGGCCGGTGATGGCCACGCGCGCGCCTTCCTGCGAGAACAACAGGGCCGTGGCCTCGCCGATACCGGAGGTCCCGCCGGTGATGAGGGCTACTTTGTCCAGTAGTCGCATATGGAGCGAACAGATTACCTGATTTGCGGTTAGCCGTCAGTCGCTTGCCGTTCGGCCCTTGATCTTCGGCTCTCGGCAAGGCCGCGGATTCACCCGGATACCCGTGAAATCCAATAACGGCCGCCCTGGACACGGTTGGCGGGCTGCCTGCCGATTCCTGACTCCCGACTCCCGAATGTGAAATACTGCTTGCGCGCAAGCATCTCGGTTTCGGAGAACCTCATGAGCCCTCTTTCACGACGGTGGTTTCTTAAAAGCTCGCTGGGCATGGCCGCGGCAGCCTGCGCGGCAGCGCCGGGATTGGAAGTTCTGGGCGGCAAGCTGCAGGCCGCGCCGCGCGCCCCGCATATGACCTTCCCCACCACTCCCCGGGAGCGCATTTCGGTGGCGTCGTGGCCGTTCCGTTTCTGGATTGACAGTCCCAGCAACACCTACCGTGACCGCAGCAAGCCGGGCATGACCCTGCTGGACTTTCCCGCCATGGTGGTGAAGGAATTCAAGGTCAACAAAATTGAGCCCCTGGGCGATCACTTCGCCTCCACCGACGCCGCCTACCTGGGCCAGTTCCGCGAGGCGGTGCGGAAGGCCGGCTGCCACATTGTGGACATTCCCATGGGCGGCAAAGAGAGCTATTACGATCCCGATTCCGCGCTGCGGCAGCAGGCCATTGACCTGGGCAAGAAGTGGGTGGATGTGGCCGTGGCGGTGGGCTCGCCCAGCATTCGCAATCACATTAACCGCTCCAAGAGTTCCAAGCCTGACGTGGGGCGCGCCGCCGAAGCGCTGGGCCAGGTGGTGAACTATGCTGCCTCCAAGAACGTGGTGGTCAATCTGGAAAACGACGACCTGGTCAGTGAGGATGCTTTCTTCATTGTGAACGTGGTCAAGAAGGTGAACAGCCCATGGCTGCATGCCCTGCCTGATTTCTGCAACTCCATGCTTACGGGCAACGCCGATTTCGACTACCGCGCGGTGACAGCCATGTTCCGCCACGCCTACAACATCTGCCACGTGAAGGATTCAGAAGAGGGCGACGGCGGCAAAGTGTACCGCGTTGATATTCCCAAGACCTTTGGCATCCTGAAAGCCAGCGGCTTCCGCGGATACTGCTCGATGGAGTGGGAAGGCGGGCCGGATTCCTACGGGGGCACGCATAAGCTGATTGCCGACACGCTGAAATACCTATAGCGGTACGGTCGCAACGCTGGCTCGACAACCAGGCCGGCCAGGGAGCCGCAAGCCTGGCTCTGGGCAGGGTATTTCCAGGCTAATAGGTCTCGATCAGCGTTCCATTGGCAATCGGCACTCCTTCACCCGGCGACTTCGCCAGGCTGGCGTGCTGGATCTGTTTGGCCAGACCGAGCAGCTTGAGCGCCCGAATGCCGTACCAATTCAGGTCTACTTCGTACCACTTCAGGCCGTGGCGGGCAGAGGTGGGGTAGGCATGATGGTTGTTGTGCCAGCCCTCGCCGAAGGTAAGCAGGGCGACTATCCAGTTGTTAGTGGAGGTGTCACGCGTAGCAAAACGACGTGAACCCCACAGGTGGGTGGCCGAGTTGACCAGCCACGTGGCGTGCAGGCCAACCACGGTGCGGAGAAAAATGCCCCACAGCAGGAAGGGCAGTCCGCCGATCGCCAGCAGCGCCAGGCCCAGCACAATCATGGGGACATAGTGGTACCTGGTGATCCAGACTTGAAACCTGTCCTTGGCGAGGTCGGGGACGTAACGGGCGAGGGTTGTGGCGTCATGATGCATGGACTTGCCGATGAGAATCCAGCCCATGTGCGACCACCACTTGCCGTCTCGCGGAGAATGCGGATCTCCCTCCTTATCGGAGAACTGGTGGTGAATGCGGTGGGTGGCCACCCAGAAGATAGGTCCGCCTTCCAAAGCCAGCGTGGCGCAGATAGTCAGGCCGTACTCGACCCACTTAGGGGTTTTGTAACCGCGATGAGTAAGCAGCCGGTGATAACACATACCAATGCCCAGGCTGCCCGAAATCCACCACAGCAGAACTGCCAGCAGGAGAGCTTTCCACGTGAAGAAAAAGAACGCCGCTACCGCGCCGGCGTGAAACAAGGCCATGAAAAGGCTGGTTACCCAGTTGATCTCTTTGTCGCCCGACTGCTTTTTCGCCAGGGCCTCGAGTTGCATAACAGGATTGGAAGGTGTCTTCATCATTTTTGGGGTTGCTCAGCGAAGGCATGCAAATCAGCACTCAACCACTTCGCGCCTGATTTTCCATAGTCTTAGCAGGCATCCAGCTTGCGGGGCAAGGCCTGCTGAACTGTTGCCGCTGCTGCATCGGTCTGGTTGAGCTACGAAAGCACATGGCGGAGAGGGGGGGATTCGAACCCCCGATACAGGTTTTGGCCCGTATAACGGTTTAGCAAACCGCCGCCTTCAGCCACTCGGCCACCTCTCCGCGGGGTTGTCCAGCAACAGTTTACCATCTTCGCTCTCGCGCCAATGCGCTTCGCTCGCGCCCGGCATAGCGAACCTCTCCGGCGGTCAAGGCGGCGGGGCCGGCCACCAGCCTGCCGGGCATTCTCCTTCACGGGCCTGTCAGGTCCAAGCCGCGCCTGGCGTCGCCATGTTACAAAGAAGCATGGAGTGGAAGAATGAAATCCAGGCAGCGGAGACGCGCATCCGGCCGCATGTGCTGGAGACCCCGCTGGAGCCCTCCCCTTACCTCAGTCAGACGGGCGGGGCCAACGTCTACCTCAAGTTGGAGCATCTGCAGCACACCGGCTCTTTCAAGCTGCGCGGCGCCACTAACAAGCTGCTGTCGCTTTCTCCCGAACAGCTTAGCCGGGGCGTGATTGCCGCCTCCACCGGCAACCACGGCATGGCGGTTTCCTATGCCGCCAGCAAGCTGGGCGCCAGGGCAACGATTTATATGAAACAGGGCACGCTGCCGGAGAAGCTCGAGTTGATCCGGGGTTTTGGCGGCGCCACCGTGTTTTACGGTGAAAACCCGGTGCACGCGGAAAACAAGGCGCGCGAGGTGGCGGGGCAAAGCGGCCAGGTCTTCATCTCTCCCTACAACGATCCGCAGGTCATAGCCGGCCAGGGCACCCTGGGGGTGGAGTTGCAGCGCCAGTGGCCGCAATTGGATGCGGTGTTCATCTCCGTGGGCGGCGGCGGGCTCATTTCCGGCATCGGCAGCTATCTTAAGGCGGTAAACAGCAAAGTGAAAATTGTGGCCTGCTGGCCGGAAAACTCACGCGTCATGTACGAATGTATGAAGGCGGGACGGGTGATTGAATTTCCAGAAAAGGAAACTCTTTCCGACAGCACCGCCGGCGGCGTCGAAGAAGGCGCCATCACGCTCGAACTCTGCCGCAGCCTGATTGACGACTGCGTGCTGGTTTCCGAGGCCGGCATTCTCGCCGCCATGAAGCTCGTTCTGGAGAAGGAGCGCTGGGCGGTGGAAGGAGCGGCCGCGCTGCCAGTCGCAGCCTATCTGCAGGAAGCGAAGAACTACTCCGGCCAGAACGTGGCCATCCTGCTCTGCGGACGCAATATCCCGTTCAAGAAACTGCGGTCTGTCCTGGGCAATTATCAGGGATGAACGCTACCGTGCGGCTGCGCTCTTGCCCGCCCAATTGCAACCGAAGCCCGCAACCAGCTCATCCAGCTTGGCGAAGATACGCGAATTATCCTGCGCCGGGTAGCTCGCCAACTTTTCGCGGTATTCATCCAGGTTAAATAGAAAGGATTCGATGCGTTCCTTGTTCAAGTCGTCCCACCACGCGCCGTAGCCCATCTTCTGAATGTAATAAGCATTGAACACTTGCTCGAATTGGCGCTTCAGCGGCCAAGCCAGGTAAGGCTTGCGCAGGTGCAGAGCTTCGCTGAGAAGAGAGAATCCGGAGTTGGCCAGCACCGCCTTGCACCCGGCCAGGTCCGCCAAAAAACCCTCCAGGCTGGGTTTGCGGAAAATCAGGTTAGCCTCTTCGCCTTCCCGGTCGAAGCCATAGCAGACGAAGCGCTGGCGAATCCGCTTGAGCAACTCCGCCAGCTCCGCCGAGGGTGAAGTCACGTAAACCAGCACGTAGTCTCCGGCTGTGCCCCTGACCTGCAGGACTTCCTGGCGGAGGATGGGAGGGAAGAGAAATGTGTCCCTGCGGCGGACCATCGCGTCAAAGAACGAAATGACCAGGTAGGCGTCACAGTCGCGCGTCATCAGCCGGGTCACCAGTTTGGCGGCGGCGGCGGCACTGCCGTACTCGCGCGGATAGGAAATCTCCGCGCGTGTGAGCAGGTGCTGGTTGTCAATGGAAATTACCGGCAAGCCTCGGTGGTGGGCCACGCGGCAGGAGAGCGGCTCAAAATCGGTGATGACCAGGTCAATGCCCCACTGCTCCGAAAGGCGTGTGAGCTTCTTGATGCTTTTGGCAGCGCGCGGCGCCTTCAGCAGGTTGCCAAGAATTGTCTTGCGATAGCGCACGCGGTTGCGCACATAGGCCAGGCGCAAACCGTAAATTTCCGTGACTTCGAACTCGGATTTAAGATTGCGCAGGCCGCGGTCGAACGAGACTACGTGCACCCTGTGCCCCTGCCGTTGCAGGTGGGTGATGATTTCTTTGGCGCGAGTGGAGTGGCCCGAGCCTTCGCCGTTCACCCCATAGAGAATATTAGCCATGAGTGCTGCGATTGTAGGTGGAAGGGAAGCCGGAAGCTATCAGGAAGCGAGTGGCCCGCACCCCCTGTCCGAGTGGGTGCAGTTCGCCTGATTTTCGGCTTGCGGGCCGCCTACAGGGTAGATCGCGTCAGCGCCCGGCAGCGGCGGCGGCAGCCTTTTGCGGCATCAGCGCGGCAATCGCTTCCAGCAGCTTCTCCGGGGTATAGGGCGAATCAATTTCCTTATCCACGCTGGGATGCCCGTGGGTGGAGTGCAGCACCAGTACCTTGGTGGCCTGATTGGCCTTCTTCACCATGTAAGGCAGGTGATGGCGGTCGTTTTTGTTCAGCGTGTCGCCCAGGATTACCAGGTCATAGCTCTTGCGGCGCACCGACTCCTCTACCGCTTTGCGGCCGGTTACCTGGTCAACCGTGTGCCCAACTTTCTGTATCTGGGCTGCCTGCGAGGCAAGCAGTTCAAGGTCATCTTCTGCGTACAAAATGGAAAGCTGCGCTGGTTTAGGCATGGCTTGGTTGTGTGGAACGTCTCCGGCAGGCACAGTACCAAGCGCGCACCACCTCGGAAACGTCACCAAAGACCAAGCCCTGCGGGG
>DATEJK010000196.1:0-4564 GCA_035278025.1 Terriglobales bacterium
TGCGGGCCGCCTTGCGACGCATTCGATGCTGAGGACTGCCAGAACGGCTGCAATCCGGTTTGGGCTGAGAGTTGCGTCTTGTATTGCTACTACCTTGGGACCTGCAACGGTCGCAACGGCGGTGGTGGCGGAGGCTCATCAGGTGGTGGCGGCGGTGGGGGAACCGTCTCCAGCGCCCCACCCGCCGGGCAACCACCGCTGAGGGGAGGCGGTTCCGGGTATGGCTCGTTCGGGTGCCCTTTCCCCTACAACAGCCTGGGACTTTGCGGGTTCTACCCAAATCTATGGACGGGGCAAGGAGGGGTCGCGGCCAACCTTAACTTTCCTTGGGGAATCAGCGTGAGCTTTTTCGCAGGTTTTGCGATTGACGGGCACGGTCACGTAGCCTTCTATTATGGAAAGGGCGTTGGGTTCGGCAAGGGCGGCAGCGGCTCTGCAGGGTTCCAGTTTGGGGGCTCAAATGCTGATACAACTTGTGGATTAGGTGGGCCGTTCCAGAACGCGAGTGGTACGTTTGGTGGGGAGGGGGTTGGGGCAACCGCAGATGTCTTCCAAGGAAAAGGCAATGGACCGAATGGCACAGTCACTGGAGGCGGGGCAACAATTGGCATCGCGGGCGGTTCGGGAGCCTCAGCAACGGTGACACAGACCACGGTCGTGCCAATCCATGGCCCTTCCTGCCCCTGAGGCAAGGAGAGGAGACTTGATGAGCCTGCCGAAAGTGAAACTCTTAAGAGTCGGCGCAATGGTCGTGTGTGTTGCCGGCGTCGCCGGATTCTTATATGGAACTTTGGTCTGGTACAGATACTATGGCACTCTGCCGCGCTCGCCCCAACCTGCAACTGGGAGAATCTACGTTATGAATATGCACGGCGTGGCTGTCTATGCCACTGAGGGGGAGCGAACCCGGCTGGGTCGTATTTGGAACATTTCTTTCGTTATCGCTCTGGTCGGTGGAGTAGCCGCAACATTAATGAGCCCCGACTACCGCAAGAAAATGGGCTGGCGAAGTCTGGATAGCCCTACCGCCCATCCGCCAGACAAGGCGGACGGGTCAGGATGAGCACATGGAACGCGGGATCGCCTAAGGTCGTCGGCTCGGTCAAGCGGGTAGCCACGGTCAGTGGTGTCGTGACCGTGGGCCTTTGGCTTTTGCGCCGCCAATCACGAGATCGCCGATACCGGCTACGGCTACGACCCGGCAGCGGGTAGCCACGGTCAGTGCTGTTCTGACCGTGGGTTCTTCGCAAGGCGGAATACCGACGGACAGGAAAGTGTTGTCCATAGCTACCCTCGGAGAGGGCAACGGTTTTTGGAGTTGCCTGGGCTTTGGCGGCTGGGCTGAAGCCCAGCCCTCCAATACCCCTCACCTGGTCGCTGCGCGCCCACCCTCTCCCCTCGGCGAGGGCGATCATTCGTGGTATGGAGGTCCGCGCTACCCCTGCTGCGCCAGCCCCCTCGGCGGCGTTGCCCGGCACCCCGTTTGACTCGCGGGAAGCCCGGGTGGAGAATTCGAACATGCGTCACGGTTTTGTTGCGCTGTTGGTTTGGCTGATTGCGCTCGCCGGCGTGCCGATGGCGGTAGCGGGTCAGCAGGCGGCGCCCGAGCCTGAGGAACTTGGGCCCACCTTCCATTACGTTCCACCCTCGGCCAAAGAATCAGTTGAGATTGGCGATTTTTATTTTCGCCGCAAGAAATACAGCGGGGCGCTCAGCCGTTATGAAGAAGCCGCACGGGACGATCCCGACTACGCTCCGGCATATTTTGGAATGGGGAAGGCGTATGAAAAGATGGGCAAGAAGCGCGAAGCGCTGGCCTCCTACCAGAAATACCTGGACGCGCTGCCATCCAAGAAGCAGGCCGATGAGGCCGCCGACGCGCAAAAAGCCGTTCGTCACCTGGAGGGCGAATTGAACCGGCAACGCAAGAGCCGCCACTCCGCGCGGCCAACGTCAGCCAGGCCAGAAAGGTGAGCTACTCCGCCAGGATGGGTCCGGGGTTGTCAAAGTAGTTCCGCAGAATCTCCGCCGCGCGCTCCGAGTCTTCTTCGCGGGCCAGCAGCGACACTTCCAGCACCGGCAACACCTCCGCCGATGCCTCACCATCAAGTGCGCAACGGATTCCGCGCGCTCGCAGGAGATTGCGGGCCAGGCTGGCATCGAGTGAGGCGGTGGCGCCTGAGAACGTCCTTACTCTGACGATCTTGACTTTTGGGTCCTCATCCGCTGGCCCGGCGCCCAACAGCGCTCGAAACCAGCCACCGAATTCCCTGCCGTCGGCTTTATCCATTTCCATGTCGTCTTCCACGGCGGGCGGAGAACCGGGCAGCAGCGGGATGCCGCAATCTTCGCAGTCGCGGGTGCCTCCCACATATTCGGTCAGGCAGTTGGGACAATAGGGCATGGGCCACTTTCAAAAAATGATGTACTCGCTTGCAAGCGCGATCACCTATAGTATAGCGCGCACGCCTGACGCGGCCGCATCGAAAGCTGCCGCACGGCGCCAACGCCCCCGGCCCTGGCGGCAGCCGCATCGCCTCACCCGGCCGCCATCTCTGAGTTATAATGCCTCCCGCGTCCCGCCATCAGGGGTCGCAGCTTGGAAATTATCTCGAAACTTTCGGAGGTTATTTCAATGCGAAGCTCGAGACCCGCCAATAAAATGCGCCCCGCGCTGATTGCCATCCTTGCGGCGTGCTGGCTGATGATCTCCTGCAACCCGCAGCAATCCATCACGCAAAAAGTCCAGCCGGAATACGACCTGCTGATCACGGGCGGACACATTATTGACGGCAGCGGGAGCCCGTGGTACGAGGGCGATGTGGCCGTAAAGGGCGGCAGGATCGCTGCGGTGGGGCGGCTGGTGAATCCAACCGCCAGGCAGGTGATCAACGCAACTGGGCTGGTGGTGGCTCCGGGCTTTATCGATCTCCACTCGCACAGCGACTACACGCTGCTGGTGGATGGCAACGGGCAGAGCAAGATTCGGCAGGGTGTAACGACGGAGATCATTGGGGAGGATGCTTCTGCCGGGCCGTTTGCAAGCGCCGATCAGCCGGACATCAGCAAAAGCCCCCGCCCTGCCGGCTTCAAGAGAAACTGGGAGAGCCTGGCGCAGTATTTCGACGTGCTCACGAAGAGCGGCATCTCGCCGAACGTCGCGTCCTACGTGGGAGCCGGCCAGGTGTGGATGGACGTGATCGGCAACGCGAACCGCAGGCCGACGCCGGAAGAAATGAAGAAGATGGAAGCGCTGGTGGCCCAGGCCATGCAGCAGGGCGCGATCGGGCTCTCCTCGGGACTGATTTACGCTCCCAATATGTTTGAGACGACCGATGACCTGATCCAACTGGCCAAAGTGGCCGCGCGCTACGGCGGAATCTACACCAGCCACCTCAGAGGCGAGGGCGCCAATGAGCCCAGGGCGCTGGCAGAGGCGATCGAAATCGGTGAGAAAGCCCACCTGCCCGTACACGTTTTTCACTTCAAGATGGATGGCAAAAAGAACTGGGGCCACATGGTCGACCAGATCAAGATCATCCAGGCGGAGCGCGATCGCGGCATTGACGTCACCGCCGACCAGTACCCCTACATCGCAGGCTGGACGCATCTGGAGCAATGCCTGCCGCCCAGATTTTTGGAGGGCTCGCTCGCGCACCGCGTGGAATTGCTGAAAGACCCGAAAGTGCGTGAAGAAATTCGCCGTGACATCGTCCACGGGGTCCCGGGATGGACCAACAACGAGGTGGAAAGCACGGGCGGCTGGCATGGCGTGATGGTGTCTGCGGTGATGAAACCGGAAGACAAAAAGTATGAAGGTAAGCGCATGGATGAGGTGGCAAGCATGATGCACACCGACCCAGTCAATGCGCTCTGCAATCTGCTGGTGAACGAAGGCGGCACAGCCTACGGCATTTACTTCGTGATGAGCGAGGCGGACGTTGAGCTGGCCATGAAACAGCCGTGGTTGGGCGTCGGATCGGACGGCGTGGCGGTGAATCCGTCGATGGCGTTCGTGGGCAAGCCGCACCCGCGCTGCTATGGAACGTTTCCGCGCCTGCTGGGCGTGTATGTGCGCGAGAAGCAGGTGCTGACTCTGGCCGACGCCATTCGTAAAATGACTTCCCTGCCCGCGCACATCGTGGGATTGAAAGACCGCGGGCTGCTGGCGCCCGGAATGGCGGCCGACATCACAATCTTTGATCCACAAACCGTCAGCGACAAGGCCACCTTCGAGGACCCGTTCCAGTATCCCGTGGGCATTCCTTACGTGATTGTCAACGGCGTCACCGTGATCGATAAGGGCCAGCACACCGGCGCAAAGCCGGGACAGGTGCTCTATGGACGGGGGAAGATCGAGAAGCAGGAGTGAAACGTCGGGGCGGGCGCCAGGCCCGCCCCGGCAAAAGGGGTTTTATTTGGAAGGATGTTCGTCGGAGGCCAGCATCTCTGCCGCCGTCCTCAAACGCTTCTGGAGATCGTCGAGGCTGCTTGAAATCGTCTTGCGTTGCTGTTCCAGGCCAGTCCGTGTAATCTCCTCAAGATGCTTCCGGAAGGCTTCGAG
>DATEJK010000197.1:0-63059 GCA_035278025.1 Terriglobales bacterium
TCCGGCGCGCCCTGCTCGCGGTCCATGCCGTTGTCTTCCCACTCAATGCTCAGTGGCCCGCGGTAGCCTGCGTCGTTCAGCGCGCGGAACACGCGCTCAAACGGCACCCCGCCCCGCCCCGGAGAAACAAAATCCCATCCCCGGCGGTGGTCTCCGAAGAAAAGGTGCGAAGAGAGAATCCCGTTGCGCCCGTCCAGCACCCGCACCGACTCCTTCACGTGCATGTTGTAGATGCGGTCGCCGAAGCGGTGCACGAAGGCCACCGGGTCCACCATCTGCCAGTGCAGGTGGCTGGGATCGAAATTGATGCCGAACGCCGGCCGCCGGCCAATGGCTTCCAGCGCGCGTTCTGTGGTCCAGTAGTCGTAGGCGATCTCGCCGGGGTGCACTTCCAGCGCAAATTTCACCCCTACCTGGTCGAAGACGTCCAGAATCGGTTGCCACCGCGCCGCAAAATCCTGATATCCGTCTTCGATCATGGAGGGCGGCGCCGGGGGGAACATAGCCAGAACGTGCCAGATCTTCGACCCGGTAAAGCCGTTCACCACCTTTACTCCCAATTTCGCCGCTGCCCGCGCCGTATCCATCATGCGCTGCGCCGCTCTTTGCCGCACTCCTTCCGCTTTTCCATCGCCCCACACCTCCGGCGGCAGGATGCCCTTGTGGCGCTCATCAATATTCAGGTCGCATACCGCCTGCCCCACCAGGTGCGCCGATATGGCAAAGCACTTCAAATTGTGACGATGGAGAATCTCCCAGCGCGACTGCGAGTAGCGCGGGTCCCCAAGCGCCTTGTCCACCTCGAAGTGGTCGCCCCAACAGGCCAGTTCCAGCCCGTCGAATCCCCACTGCTGCGCTTTCGCCGCCAGCTTCTCCAGCGGCAGGTCCGCCCACTGCCCCGTGAATAAACAAACCGGTCTACCCATCTGCTGTCCTCATCTTTGTTTGTGGCGCTTTATTCGAACCCAATCCCTTTCATCGCCGGATATAGCTTGCGATACTCCCGATAGCGTCCGTTCATGTGCCCCACCGTGGCCGGCTCCGGCTCAATACGCGACGCAATCCGAATCACCGCCTCACACGACGCGTCCACCGAAGGCCACGCTCCTCCGCCCACACCCGCCAGCAGCGCTGCCCCGTACGCCGCTCCTTCCTCCGCCGCCGCCACTTCCACGGTCCTGCCATAAACCTCTGCCTGAATCTGCCGCCACACCGGCGAGCGCGCTCCCCCGCCCCCCAGCCGAATGCTCCCTATTGGCAGCTTCATTTCCTCAAAAATGGTCAGCGTATCACGCAGGCTGAAGGCCACGCCTTCCAGGATGGCGCGCACCACGTGCGCCCGGCTGTGGCTGGCCGTCAGCCCCGCCAGTGCCGCCCGAGCCTCTGGGTCCAAATGCGGTGTTCGCTCCCCCATCAGATAAGGCGCCCACAGCAGCCCTGCCGCCCCCGCCGGAACCCTGGCCGCCTCGGCACACAAGCGCTCATAAGGATCGCGGCCGTCATCGGCGCCGGCGCCGAACTGATCGCGAAACCAGCGCAGCGAAAGCCCCGCGCCCTGGGTGACGCCCATAACCTGCCAGCGACCGGGAACCGCATGGCAGAAGGTATGCACCCGGCCCTGCGGATCGAGTGCCGGCCGGTCCGTGGCCGCGAATACAACACCGGAAGTGCCGATGGTAGCGCTCACCGCTCCGGGCCGAACCACGCCCAGCCCCACCGCACCCGCCGCCTGATCGCCCGCTCCCACAACCACCCGCGTTCCCTGCTTCAGTCCGGTTGCCTGGGCGCCCTCGGCGGAGACTACTCCGACCACTTCCGGCGATTCGAATACCGGCGGCAGCAGCCGCTCATCCAGCTCCATGGCCTGCGCCACTTCCGCCGACCAGCGGCGGTGGACGACGTCAAAAAGCAACGTGCCGGAGGCGTCCGCCACATCTATCGCACGCTCATCTGTGAGCCGCAGGCGCACATAATCTTTGGGCAGCAATACGGCGCGCACCCGCGCCCACAGCTCCGGTTCATGTTCACGTACCCAAAGCAGCTTGGGAAGTGTGAATCCTGTGAGCGCGGGATTGGCGGTCAATTCGATCAGCCGCCGGGCTCCGATCTTGTCGGTGATTTGCCGGCACTGTGCCGTCGTGCGCTGGTCGCACCATAAGATGGCCGGGCGCAAAACTTCGCCCTTATTGTCCAACAGCACCGCGCCGTGCATCTGACCGGAAAAGCCCACCGCGCCGATGCTCTCGGCCGCGACACCCTGGGCCAGCAAGGTCACCACCGCCTTTTGCGCGGCCCGCCACCAGTCCCGCGGGTCCTGCTCCGCCCACCCGGTTTGCGGCGAAGCAAAGTGCGCGTGCTCCGCGCCGGCAGCGGCCACTACTTGCCCGCGCTCGCCCACCACCACCGCGCGCGTCCCTCCTGTTCCAACATCAATGCCAAGGAAGTTCATCTCTGACTCGGCTCTTACGCCCGGACTGGCACAATTACATGCTCAATCGAATCCCGTCAACCCGGTCATCTCGAGCCAGCGGGAAGCGAGAAATGCCGGGCTCGCGCGAGTCGAAGACCTCGCGCCTCCTTTCGGCCGGCAGGCCTGTACGCCCAGGTAAACACTTTAATGTTAAACTACCCTTAGCCATGCCCCGCCACTTCCACGGCACTCCGCGCCAGGAGCGCGCCCTCTCCGCGTACGTGAAGCTGCTGCGCGCCAGTGAGACACTGCATACGGAAGCCGCACGCTCCCTGGCCCATACCGATCTATCCTCCAGCCAGTTCGCCGTGCTCGAGGCTCTGTACCACGTCGGCCCCCTGTGCCTGAGCGAGCTGGCCCGCAAAATTCTCAAAACCAGCGGCAACCTCACCCTGGTGGCCAAGAATCTGGAGAAGCGCGGCCTGGTGATCCGCCAGCAATCGACTCAGGACCGTCGCTTCGTCAGCCTCGCCATCACCGAAAAGGGCCGCAAACTTATGGCTCGCATCTTCCCGGTTCACCTGGCCCGCATCGTCGAGTTAACGGACCGCCTGAGCCCCGCCGAGCAGGAAGAACTCGGCCGGCTCTGCCGGAAACTGGGCAAAAACCAGTAGTTGATGGTTAGCAGTTGGCAGTCAGGACCCCGGCTAGATTGGCAAGAAACAGAGCTCCAGCCACCAGCTACGGTTCTGAAACTATTTCAATGTTAAAGCATCTATAGTTCACGAAAGGAGGCCGCCTATGATTACCCTGCGTCCTGCTGAGCAGCGCGGCCAGGCCGACTACGGCTGGCTGCACACCCGTTATACCTTTTCTTTTGCCGATTACTACGACCCCGAACACACCCAGTTTCGCAGCCTGCGCGTCATTAATGAGGACCACGTGGACCCCGGCCACGGCTTCGGCACCCACCCTCACCGCGACATGGAAATCATTACCTATGTGCTGGAGGGCGCGCTCGCCCACAAGGACAGCATGGGCACCGGCTCCACTATACGTCCCGGCGAAGTGCAGCGCATGAGCGCCGGTACCGGCGTGCTGCACAGCGAGTTCAACCACTCGCCCTCGCAGGAGGTTCACCTGCTCCAGATCTGGATTCTGCCCAAGCGCAAAGGCATCGAGCCCAGTTACGAGCAGAAGGAATTTCCCCGCGAGAGCAAGCTCAACCGCCTGCGCCTAGTCGCCTCGCCTTCGGGAGAAAACGGGGCGGTCACCATTCACCAGGATGCGCGGCTCTACGCTTCCGTCTTGGAGGAGGGTAAGAGCGTGCGTCACCAACTCGGTAAGGACCGCTATGCCTGGCTGCAGGTTGCACGCGGCGAGGTCTCGCTGAACGGCACTACCCTGAAGGCCGGCGACGGCGCCGCCGTGGAGCGCGAGCCAGCGCTCGAAATTACCGGTCGAGCGCCCAGTTCGGAATTGCTGCTGTTCGACTTGGCGTAAAGTTCTTGGTGTCCTGCTAAGGGGCTTCGGCCCCGAAGCATTTCGCGGGCACTACCTCGTTGTGAATAAGGAGAGAGAGATGTTGCGCAGACTGCTTCAGACAAAGAATGATTTCGTGCTTACCGTGGTCCGCCTCGTCCTTGGGGTTGTCTTTTTCGCTCACGGCTCCCAGAAAATGCTGGGCTGGTTCGGCGGCTATGGCTTTTCCGGCACCATGGGATTCTTCGAGCACAACGGCATACCCGCCGTGTTTGCCTTCCTGGCCATCGCTGCTGAATTCTTCGGCGGCATCGGGCTCCTGCTCGGCCTGCTCAGCCGCGTGGCCGCATTCGGCATCACCTGCAACATGCTGGTGGCCATCGCCACGCTTCATCACCGCTTCGGCTTGTTCATGAACTGGACGGGTCAGCAGAAGGGCGAGGGATTCGAATTCCATCTGCTGGTGCTGGCAGTGACCTTCCTGATTATGGCCCGCGGCGCCGGCGCGCTTTCCATCGACCGCCTGCTCAGCCGTCCGGCTCCATCGGATTTCCAATCGCGGCCTTTGGCGCAGGCTGGGTAATCCGCACCAAAAATATACGCAGCACCGTTCGCGCAACGTCTCTCCCCCAACGCGGCGGTGCTCTCTCTGCCGGCTCCTAACACTGACTCCCGACTACTGCGTTACCTCTACTTCCACTTTCACTTCCGGGGTCGCAACTGCGACCGTGCCATAGAGGGGTCAACGCTGCTTGAAAGCTCCGATCAGGCGCTCGCCTTCCTGCTGATTTACTCCTTCCAGCTTGAACTTCACCTGCACGGAGTTGAGCAGGCTCACGTCCGGCCGCACCGGGCGCGAGCGGTCCTGCGTGCTGGTTATCGCCACCACCGCCTTCTTCAGCGGCAGCTTCTCCCCCTTGGCAATCACCTGCACCAGTTCCACGCCGCACGCCGCTACCGCCGCCAAAAAAACTTCCACCGGCGTGATCTCCTCGCCCGGACACCCATTCTGCTCCGGCCCATCCACCACAACATGATGGTTGCGGGCGCTGCACAGCACCCGCCCAAAGGTGTCCGTTGAGTTCGCACTTACCGTGTACTGCCGCAAATCGGCCATCCCCCCTCCTTTTCACCGTTATTGTATTTGGTGCCGGCTATGCAGTGTGGGAACAGCCGCCTCCGGCTGTCCGGGCAAGCGAAGCTCGCCTTATCGCTCTTTTACCGCGCTAGTCTGCCGTGTGTGCCGCCGCCTCGCGCGGCAATATCTCACTGACCTCGGCTTTGCCACCGCCGCGTGTGGTCAGGCTCTTCACAATCACATACAGCACAGGAATGAAGAACAGGTTCAGAATGGTGGACACCACCATGCCTCCCACCACCGTGGTTCCCACGGAATGGCGACTGGCCTGGCCCGCGCCTGAGGCGAACACCAGCGGCAGCACTCCCAGAATGAAAGCGAAGGAGGTCATCAGGATGGGCCGCAGACGGATCCTTGCCGCCTCAACTGCGGCTTCCGAAATACTCAGCCCGCGCCGGCGCAGCTGTTCCGCAAACTCTACAATCAGAATGCCGTTCTTGCTGGCCAGACCGATCAGCATCACCAGCCCGATCTGGCAGTACACATCGTCCAGCAACCCCCGCATCGCTTGCGCTCCCAGGGCCCCCAGCAGCGCCATGGGCACGCCCAGAAGAATAATGAAGGGCAGAGTGAAGCTTTCGTATTGCGCGGCCAGCGTCAGGTACACGAACAGCAGCCCCAGCCCGAACAGGCGGATAGACTGCCCACCCGATTTGATCTCTTCCAGCGAAAGCCCGGTCCACGAGTAGCCCATGCCCAGCGGCAGCACCTTCTTCGCCAGGTCCTCCATGGCGTTGATGGCTTCGCCCGAGCTGTATCCCGGCGCCGGCGAGCCGTCAATTTCCGCCGAGCGGAACAGGTTGTAGTGGCTGATGATCTGCGGCGCCGTGGTTTCCTTCACTTTCACCAGGTTTTCCAGCGGCATCATTACGCCCTTATCGGAGCGCACGTAGAACTGTCGGATGTCGCGCGGCTGCGAGCGGAACTGCTCGTCAGCCTGCACGTAAACCCGGTAGCTGCGGTTATTGAAATCGAAGTCGTTGACGTACGCCGATCCCATGTACACCTGCAGCGTGTCACTGATCTGGCTCAGCGGCACATCCAGGCTCTTGGCCTTCTCGCGGTCAATATTGACCACGAACTGCGGGTCGTTGGCCGTGAACGAACTGAACAGCCCGCGCAGGTCCTTGCGTGCGTTGCCCTCGCGCACCATCTTTTCGGTCGCATCATAAAGCGCATTGGGCGTGGTCCCGCCCTCGTCCTGCACTTCGAACTGGAAGCCGCCGAACGTGCTCAGGCCCTCAATGGGTGGCGGCGAAAACGGCACCACCATGGCGCCGGAGATGGCGCTCAGCGGTCCGCGCAGGCTTGCGATGATGGCGTCCGCGGACTGCTCCTGCCCTTTGCGCTCGCCAATCGGCGCCAGGTTGATAAACAGGATGCCGCGGTTGGGGCTGGCTCCGGCAAAGCTGAACCCGGCCACGCTGAAGACGCCTTGGATGTCCTTATTGCGGGCCAGCACCTGTTCCACCTGGGTCATGACCTTGGAGGTATAGTTCAGCGACGCGCCCTCGGGAGATTGCACCGTCACCATGAAGTAGCCCTGGTCTTCATCGGGCACAAATCCCGTGGGCACCTTCTTGAATACCCAGTACGTCAGTCCCAGGCCGACAAAGAACAGCGCCAGCAGCGCCCAGCGGAAGCGCAGCGCCCGCCGCGCCGAGTGCCGGTAGGCGTTGGTCACGCCGTGAATCGCCGTCTCCACCCCCGAAAAGAAGCGTCCTTTTCTCGTCTCGCCGCGCAGAATTAACGCCGACAGAGCCGGAGTGAAGGTCAACGAGTTGAACGCCGAAATCACAATGGAGAAGGCAATGGTCAGCGAAAACTGCTTGTAGAGCAGGCCGGTGGTGCCGGGAAAAAATGCCACCGGCACGAACACCGAGACCAGCACCAGCGAAGTAGCGATGACCGCCCCCGTCACCTCGCCCATGGCCTCGGACGCGGCCACGTGCGAATTGATGTGCTCCTCGCCCATGTGCCGCTTGACGTTCTCGATGACCACGATAGCGTCATCCACCACCAGCCCGGTCGCCAGCGTTATGCCGAACAGCGTCAGCGTATTGATGGAAAATCCCAGCAGTTTGATGAAGGCGAACGTTCCCACCAGCGACACCGGAATGGTCACCGCCGGTATAAGGGTGCTGCGCCAGTCCTGCAGGAAAAAGAACATCACCAGCACCACCAGCGCGATGGCCAGCAGCAGGGTGTAGAGCACCTCGCGGATGGATTCGCCCACCATGGTGGTGGTGTCGAAGGCGACAGCGTACTTCAAACCCGGCGGAAAGAACTTGGAGAGCCGCGCCAGTTCCTCGCGGGCCGACCGGTCCACGTCAATGGCGTTGGCCGTAGGCAATTGCATCACGCCAATTCCGATGGACTGATATCCGTTATAGGCCAGGTTGCTGTTGTAAGCTTCCGCTCCCAGCTCAGCCCGTCCCACATCGCGCAGCCGAATGAGGCTGCCGTCGCTGCCCGTTTTGAGAATGATATTGTTGAACTCGGAGGCCTCGCTGAGCCGCCCCACCGCGCGCACGCTGATCTGGTAGAGCTGGTTGGGCGGCGCCGGTTCCGCTCCCACCTGTCCGGCGGCAATCTCCACGTTCTGCTCGCGCAGGGCTCTTACGACATCGCTGGCTGTCAACCCGCGGGCCGCCAGCCGCACCGGGTCAAGCCACAGCCGCATGGAGTACTTGCGTTCGCCGAAGATCATCACGTCGCCAACGCCCGGAATTCGCTTCAGCGCGTCTTTGACGTACACGTCAATGTAGTTGCTGATGAACTCGTTGCTGTACTGGTTGCGGTCGGAGTAAAAGCCCGCAGCCATCACGAAGGCGCTGGAATTTTTGGTGATGGTGATGCCGCTGGTGTTGACCTCGGTGGGCAGCCGCCCAGTCACCGTCGAAATGCGGTTCTGCACGTCCACGGCCGCCACGTCCAGGTCGCGCGACAGGTCAAAGGTGACGGTGATCTGGCTGACCCCGTCATTGGTGCTGGCCGAGGTTATGTAGCGCATGCCCTCGACCCCGTTGATGGCCTGCTCCAGCGGCGTGGTCACCGCCGATTCCACCGTCTGCGCGTTGGCTCCGGTGTACACGCTGGTCACGCTCACCTGCGGCGGCGCCAGTTGCGGGTATTGCGCGATGGGAAGCAGCGGAATGCACACCGCGCCCGCTATCACAATAAACAGCGAGCATACCGTGGCAAATACCGGCCGCCTGATGAAGAAATCTACGAACACGCCCCTCGCCCCTGCACCGACTGTCAGCTATCGCGATCGTCGGTGAACCTATTTCACTACCGACACCGGCGCTCCATCCGCCAGGTTTTGCGTTCCCGAAACAATCACCTGGTCGCCCGGCTTGATCCCACCCAATACCGTGTAGCTGCTGCCGCTAATATCGCCTACCTGCACCGGCGTCTGCCGCGCCACCGTTCCCTTCGGCCCCTGCACGGCCAGAAACGCGAAGTACTGCCCGCTGATGCGCGCCACCGCCGTCACGGGAATCATCAGCCCCGGATGCGAGCTCCAGACCACCCGCGCCCGCACGAACTGTGCCGAACGAATCTCCCGCCGCGGGTTGCTGATCAGCGCCTTCACCAGCACCGACTGCATGCCCGTATCCACCTGCGGCGAAATAAACGTGACACGCGAGCGCGCCAGTACGGCTCCCGCATCGCTCACGATGTCCACTGGCAGGGCCAGCCGCAGCCCCGTCGCCCGCTCCAGCGGCACCTGGATATATGCCTCCAGGTCAGTATTGCTGTCCACCGTGGTCAGCACGGTGGAGTTGGTCACCCGGTCGCCCACATGCACCGGAATGTCGCCCACAATTCCGGCGCTCGGGGCCACCACTTCGTAATACTGCAGCTGTACCTGCTGTTCATTGACTTGCGCGTTCAGCGAGGCCAGGTCCGCCTGCGCCGCGTCGTAGCCGGTCTGTGCCTGGTCCAGTTCCTGCTTGCTGACCACGCCCGCGGCGTGCAGCTTTTTGGTTCGCTCCAGTTGCGTGCGCGCCCACTCCAGGTTGGCCTGCTTCTGCCGCGCTGTGGCTTCTGAGCTATTTACCGTAGCCCGCTGCTTCAGCGGGTCAATTTGCAGCAACGGCGCGCCTTCCCTCACGCTTTCGCCGGAGCGCACAAAGATTCTTGTGATCTGCCCCTCCACCTGCGGCTGGATGGTGGCCGAGTTGCGCGACTTGATGGTGGCCACGTACTCGCTGGTGTCCTGCACCGTGCTCAGCTCCGCCGGCATGACCTTTACCTGCGCCGGCGGGGGCGCCTCCATGGAGGCGGATACATCGTTCCCACTGCAGCCCGCCAGCAGTGCCGCGGCCATCACCGCCAGCGCCCCTGCCGCCCGCGTGGCCCACTTCCCGCCCCTTTTGCCGCTTTTGTTTCGCTCCTGCATATTCGGTCCGTCTCCAGGACCTGCCCACCCAGCAGGGCAGAATCCGCGGTTAGTGTCCAGTGTCTCAGAAACCTGCCGGAAAGAGAATGTCAGGCCCGGCAAATTCCCGCTGCCTGGGGGATGCGACATGACGGGCTTCGAGCCTGGCTATTGAGATTTGGGTGCCTGAACGGGGCCTCTCTCTAATACTATTCCCGCGAGTACCCGGAAGGCTGCGGAGGAATCACTTATGCGGGTTGCCGCCATTTTTGACATTCACGCCAATCTGCCCGCCCTGGAAGCCGTACTGGAACAGATCCATGAGGCCGAGGTGGACCACGTCGTCGTCGGGGGAGATGTCCTCCCCGGCCCCATGCCGCGCCAAACCATCGAATGCCTGCTGGCTCTCGATCTTCCGGTGCAGTTCATTCGCGGAAATGGCGACCGCGAGGTGCTGGCGCGCATGCAAGGCACCGAAACCGGCGGCGTGCCGGAAAAATTTCGGCCCGTGATTGACTGGACAGCGCGGCAACTGCAACCGGAACACGAACAGCTCCTGGCCAGCTGGCCCAGCACGCTTCAGCTTCAGATACCCGGCCTCGGCGGCGTCCTCTTCTGCCACGCCACCCCGCGCAACGACACCGAAATATTCACCTCCGTCACCCCGGAAGACCGCCTTCAGCCCGTCTTTACAGGAATCACCACCCCCGTCATCGTCTGCGGTCATACTCACATGCAGTTCGACCGACCCATGGGCGCTATTCGAATTCTGAATGCCGGCAGCGTCGGCATGCCTTTCGGCCAGGCCGGCGCCGATTGGCTCCTGCTTGGGCCTGATGTCCAGTTCATGCACGCTCCCTACGACCTGGCGCAGGCCGCCGCCCGTGTTCGCCATACGGCCTATCCCCAGGCCGAAGACTTTGCCGAACACAATATTTTGCGGCCCCCTTCACAGAAAGATATGCTCGCAGCTTTCAGTCGTGCTGAATTGAGGTAAGCTTAACCGCCACTCACCCTAAGTGCTTGTCTTGCCCGGTTCCTTCCAACCCGGCTTTGAAACTGCGCTGGTGGCTAAGCTCACCCGCCGCCTGGTTCCCTTTCTTTTCCTGCTCTACATCGTTGCCTATCTTGATCGCATCAACGTGGGTTTCGCCGCCCTGCAGATGCAGGGACAACTCCACTTAAGCGATGAAGTCTACGGCCTGGGCGCGGGTCTGTTCTTCGCCGGCTACTTTGTCTTCCAGTTGCCCAGCAACCTGCTGCTGGAGCGCGTGGGCGCGCGCCGCTGGCTGGCCGCCCTGATGGTGGTGTGGGGGATGGTCTCCACTTCCATGATCTTCGTGCGCACCCCTCACGGCTTCTACGCCCTGCGCTTTTCGCTGGGAGTGGCCGAAGCCGGCTTCTTCCCCGGCGTCATTCTCTATCTGAAGAACTGGTTTCCCGCCGACGCGCGCGCCCGCACCGTGGCCTGGTTCATGACCGCGGCCCCGCTTTCCGGAGTAGTGGGCGGACCCATCTCCGGCGCCCTGCTCGGCTTGCACCACGCCGGACTGGCGGGCTGGCAGTGGATGTTCATCATGGAGGGCATACCCGCCATGCTACTGGGCGGTCTGGCCGCCTGCTACCTGACAGACCGTCCCCAGGACGCGCTCTGGCTCTCCCATGAACAACGTGACTGGCTGCTCGCCACCTTGCGCCGGGAAAGCCAGGAGACAGCCGCCGTTTCCCGCACCAATGTTTGGGCCGCGTTCACTCATCCCGGAATCTGGTTGCTGGTGCTGGTTTATTTCGGACTGGATACGGTCTCTTACGGGATCAGCTTGTGGTTGCCCAACCTGATTCGCAGCCTCTCCGGGGTGAGCGATTTTGTGATTGGGCTGCTCTCCACCATCCCTTACATCGCCGCCGCCATCTCCATGGTGCTGGTCGGCATAAACTCCGACCGTTCCGGAGAACGCCGCTGGCACACCGCCCTGCCCGCTTTTGTCGGGGCCGCCGGGCTCCTGCTGGCCGCGCAATCCACTTCCGTTGTCCCCATGATTGCCGGCATTACCGTGGCCGTGCTGGGCGTGTTCTCCATGCTTGGCCCCTTCTGGACCATGCCCACCAGTCTGCTTACCGGCACCGCCGCGGCGGCCGCCATCGCGCTTATCAATTCTGTAGGCAATCTGGGCGGATTTTTTGGGCCCTACATCATCGGACTGATCCGCACCCACACCGGCAGCTTCAAAAATGGCCTTCTTGTGGTTGGCGCCGTGCTCGCTCTGGGCGGCGCCATTGCCCTGCTCGTCCGCCTGCGCCCCGGAGCTCCCGCTCAGGGCAGGGTTGCAGACACAGTGTGACCCCGCTCCTCCACTGCCTTGACCTTCCCGGCATCAGTTTGCAGACCGGCGGGATTGGTGGGATGATCTCCTGAGAACGGCAGAAGTGGCTCCATGAAATTCCGAATCTTTTTGTGGGCTATGGCGGGCTTTCTGGTAGCGGCCGGTTGGGCCTTTTATGCGGCCGCGACTTTCCCGGATTTGATACAAGCCAAACCGCTGGTGTGGAATCTCGCGCTTCTGACTCAACCTCTTGCCTTCGCCAGTATGCGCTTCCACTTTCCAGCCTCGATCTATTGGGTTCTTATTACCAATGCAGCCAGCTATGCCTTGCTGGGTCTGATCGTAGAGAGCCTCCGGCGGCAACTGCTTCACGCAAAGTAGCGACGCACGGCCACCACTCGTACCTCTCTGGTAGCACTCCTTCCACTCTTTCGGGCCCCTGAGCCCTGGCGGCTACGGCTCAATGCCCCGCCGGCATGGCCGCATCCATAAAACGCACGACATCCTGCTTCATCTTGGCCAGGGACTGCTCGTTCACGTAAACCATGTGTCCCGAATCGTAGGTTTCCACGGAAATATTCTTGCGGAAGTCAGCCGGCAGGCTGAGGTGGTCAATCACGTAGTTGGCCGCGTAGTAAGGTGTGGCCAGGTCGTAGTAGCCCTCCAGCACCATCACCTTGAGATAGGGGTCCTTCACCATCGCGGCTCGCAGCGCGGTGGCTGTATCGGGAAAGCCTTTCGCTGCCGAACCCCACTCCCATTGCCGCCACAAGCCGCCTCCCATGGCGAAAACCTCGTAAGGCGCGTCGGTCTTGTAACCCAGGTCAGTGCGCACGTAGTTGTTGAACATGGCGGTGAAGGGAGGCAGCAGCGCCGACTCCGCCGGATCGTAAAACGGCGTATCCATCAGGCCTTCCGGATCCGGTCCCGTGAAACGCCCGTCCAGGCGCCCCACTCGCAGCTTCTGATCAATCAGCAGGTAGTGAGTGAACTGGGACACGTCAATACGCAGGTTGGCCTGGTCAATCACTTCCTTGCTCAGGCCGGTGTAACGCGCCATCTGGTCAATCACTGACTGCCGCTCCTGCGGGCTGAGCGCGTCCCCCTTGGCCAGCGCCTGCGCATAGGTTGTGGACGCCCACTGCTCCACTTCCGCACGGGTCTTGGCCAGATCCTGCGTGAGATCGGCCCCCAGCTTGTGGTGGTAGGCCGCAATCATCGTGTAACTGGGAATGATCAGGATGTAAGGCAAATCGTTGTTCTTTTGGAACTCCAGAGTCTGGAAGTCCATGGCCGTGGACAGCAGCACGATGCCGTTGAAGGAAATTCCGCGCTCCGCCAGGTAGCCCGCCAGTCCTGCGGCGCGGGTGGTGCCGTAGCTTTCTCCGAAAAGAAACAGCGGCGACGCCCAGCGCCCGTAGCGCGTAATGTAGAGACGGATAAACTCCCCGAAAGCATCCAGATCGCCCTGCACGCCCAGAAATTTTTTGGTCGTGGCCTCATCTTCGGCGCGGCTCCAGCCGGTTGCCATGGCGTCCACCAGCACCAGGTCGGACTTATCCAGCAGCGAGTACTGGTTGTCCTGCAGGTGGTAGGGCGAGGCCGGCATGAAGCCTTGCGGCTGCAGCACCACCCGCCGCGGTCCCAGCGCCCCCAGGTGCAGCCACACCGAGGAGGAACCCGGCCCGCCGTTGAAGGCGAAGGTCAGTGGCCGCTGCGCGGGGTTCTCTCCCTCCAGCGTGTAAGCCACAAAGAACATCTCGGCTTCAACCTTGCCATCGGCGCGCTTGATGGGCAGTCGCCCCGCCGTGGCTGTGTAGCGCAGCACGCGACCGTTGATGGTGGCCTGCTGATGCGTCACCACCGGCGCCACTTCGGTCACATCGAAGTGCAGCTCTTTGCCTTCTTTGCCCGCTTCTGCCGCTCCCGGGCGGGGCGCCGGGGCCAGCTGCGCGCTCGGCGCCGGCGTCGCCGTCGGCGTGCTTTGTGATGTGGTCTCTGCCGGCGTGGCAGTGGTCTTTTTCACCCGCGATTTCGGCGGCTTGGCCTGCTGCCCAAGTAAAGCCGTTGCCAGAATCACAACCGACACCCCGATGCTCAAAGTGCGCATTGCCACGCTCCTGATTTTTTGTGGACTGCTCTGTAAAAAAGGACTGCTCCGCAGAAACGGGAATTATATCGCCCCGCGACCCACAGCCACGTTCCCAACCGCTGATTTTGTGGCCCCGGGGGCCCTCGCCCGCGTATCTCCTGACAAAAACCCCGCGTGAAGAAGGGTTAGCGGCTGCTGGCAGTTGTCTTCTCTAAGGCCTGCGGGCGCCGCCGGAAGAAAATATAGGCCACCGGGCCCAGCAACAGCGCTGCCGGTCCCCAATGCCAGCCGAATGAGTCGCTGCCCAGCAGCGCCACCCCGCTCATCACCACCGGCGCCAGCACGGCGTACATCAAACCTTTCCTGCCCCACGGTATGCGAAACGCGCGCGGCAAATCGGGCTTTTTCTGCCGCAGCTTCCATCCCGAGAGCACGGTCAGCAGCGAGGTGGCTATGCGCAGCCAGATGTAAACCGAAATCAGCTGCGTCAGCGAGTGCCAGGCGAAAACCGCGTAGATGGCGCACGAGATCACAATCGCTGCCGCCGGCGTCCGGTAACGCGGGTGCTGCCGGGTCAGCCAGTGCGATATGTACCCGTCCTCCGCCATGGCGAAGGGCATGCGCGTGCTGGCCAGCACCGTGCTGTTGAGCAGCGACACGCTGGCCACCGCGGCCGCCAGCGTCATCCATACTCCCAGCCAGCGCCCCCCGATCAGTTCCGCGGCATCGGAAAAATATCCGGTGTGCCACTGCTGCCAGTTGCCCAAAGCCCCCAGCGCGAAAAAAGTCGGCAGAAAATAGGTGGCGATGGAAAGCGGCACCACCCAGGCCAGCGCCCGCGGATAACTGCGCTGCGGGTTCTCCACTTCGCCTGCCACCGTGGAAAGTTGCTCGTAGCCGGAATAGAGCCAGAGTCCGAGCGCCAATCCAACGCCAAATATCTGGAAGAGCGGCTTATGGGGCGGCACCAGTGGCGTAAAGGGATTGTGCTGCCATTTGCCCAATGCCACCACGCACATCACCCCCACCGGCAGCAGCACCATCAGTTCCAGAAACGTTGCCAGCTTGCCCACCAACTGGATGCCACGCACGTTGACATACGTGATGAGCGCAATGATAAGCAGCGAAACCGCGTAGTGCCTCCAGCCCACCACTGAGGGAAAATAAAACTTCAGGTAATCACTGAATAAAACCGCATAACTGCTTCCCAGCAAAAACGATGCCGACCAGTTCCACCAGCCAGCCAGGAAGCCCCAAAAGTCACCAAAGCCGGCGCGCGTCCAGCGGTAAAACCCGCCTTCCACGGGCATGGCCGTAGTCAGCTCTGCCGCCACCAGCGAAATGGGAATGCACCAGAAAAGGGGCAGCACCAGGTGGTAGATCAGGGTCATGCCCGGACCCGAGGTGGTGATCTGGTCCTCCAGCCCGAAGGGGCCCCCGGTGGTGTAGGAAAACATCACCCACACCAGGTAGAACAAACCTGCCTTGCGGATTTGAGCCTGGGTCAAAGAGAGCGCCCGCGCCGCATGGGTTCCTGCCTCATAGGTTCGCCAGATTGTAGGGGACGCCGGGCCGGTAGTCGAGCCTGGAGTATTGCTTGAAGGTTAGCGCTATATCTCGTCCGGGTTTCTGAGATCCGCACCCGTTACGCTCGTAACCTGAACCCAGGTCAATACGCCGGGTGCCTGACGCCGGTATGGTACCTTCTCACCAAAAGCGAGCCAATTTCATGACGGAAGCAAAGTACCGCGTCCCGTCGGCCTATTCGAGCCTCGATTCCACCGGCATCGCGCACGGCACTCGCGCGCAGAAGTATGTGGACTTCCTCTGGCGCACCGATCCGCTGGCCGACGCTGTGATGGATGAGTTCGCCCGCATTCCGGAAAGCGAATGGCGCGCGCTGCTTGAAATGGCGCTGGCCAAAGGGATCGAAGCGGTCCCTCATGCCCCGGAGCCGTTGCGCGCTCTGTTTCGCCAGCTGGAGTCCGTTCCCTTCTGGGTAGAACGCGAGCGCTGCAACCTGGGCGGCGCCACCTTCATGCGTTGCCGCCTCGGCTTTGCCGTTCTCGCCATGCTTTCGTTGCCCATCATCTATAGCTGGCCCGTGGGCAACAAGCCCCTGGCGCTCTCCGGCCAGTTGGTACATCGCGCATCACAGCGCCTGAAGGACACCACGCGCTACGTATTCGCCGTATGCCAGCCCGATGGCCTGGCCCGTTTCTCCCCGGGCTTTGCCATGACGGTGCGCGTGCGCCTCATTCATGCTCAGGTACGGCGCTTGCTTCTCCAGTCCGGACAATGGCGCTCCGAGGCCTGGGGCGCGCCCATTAACCAATGCCACATGGCCGGCACCAACCTGATGTTTTCGGTGGGCGTGCTCGACGGGCTTACCCGCATCGGATATCGCTTCAACCGCCTGGAGCGCGAAGCCCTCATCCACCTGTGGCGCTGCGCCGGTTATTTGCTGGGGGTCGAAAATGAACTGCTGGTTGCCGACGAATTCGAGGGCCATCGCCTGCTCGATCTGATTTTCGCCTTCGAGCCCCACCCCGACGATGATTCGCGCGCCCTGGTTGATGCCCTCATGCAGACCTCCTTCGACTACGTGCGCGGCTTCAAGCCTGGGCGCAGTTGCAGCGTGAATCTCTGCTACGGCATCTCGCGCGCTCTCATGGGCGACGAGCAGGCCACCGCGCTCGGCTACCCCAAGACTCTCTGGAAGTGGCTGGTGCCGGCGGTTCGTCCCGGCACCTGGCTGGTGGAAACCGCCCGCATGTGCAGCAGCCGCGTGCAAGCTCTGGCCACAGTCGCCGGGCCCAAGGCCTTCCGCCATCTGCTGAGCGAGCGCGGTCTGAAAGGGCGCATCGGCGATTTCGTTATACCTCGCAAGATAGCGGTTCGCGCCGGCGAGCCCGAATCAACCACTCATGCGGAACGCGAAAGCGCGACCGCGGGAGGAAACAAATGAAGGAACCTATGCGTGTGGTATGCCTCGGCGGGGGCTGGGTGGCTATTTATCTCGCCCGTGCTTTGCGGCCGGCAGTGCGCAAGGGCGAAGTCAGCCTGACCGTGGTCAGCCGCGATAACTATTCCACCGTCCACGGCTTGATTGCGGAAATGCTGACCTGCAAGATTCAGCCGCAGCAAATCAACTCCTCCGTGCGCGAAATGATCGCTCCCGCTCATCTTCATAATGCCGAAATCGAGTCGGTGGACGTCGCCCACCGGCGCGTGCTTACCCGGCGTCTGCTGGATGGGCGCGCCTACACCCTGCCCTACGACCATCTTGTTATCGGCGTCGGCTCGGTTGAGGATTTTTCCCGTTACGCCGGAATTGCCGACCATGCTTTCCCGCTCAAGACCTTCGCCGATTGCTACCGCCTGCGCAATCACCTGGTGAGCGCGCTGGAAATGGCCTCCATTGAAACCAACCCCGCCGAGCGTCGGCGGTTGCTCACTTTCGTGGTCGCCGGCGGTAACTATGCCGGAGTCGAAGTGGCCTGCGATTTGGTGGACTATTTCCGTTTCCTCAGCCGCACCCGCTATCCCGAGCTAAAGTTTCAGGAATTCCGCGTGGCGCTGGTGGAATTCGGACCGCGCATTCTGCCCGAACTGGGCAAACGTCATCCCTACCTCGTGAACTATGCAGAAAAGCGTGTGCAGCGCCTGGGCATCGAAATGCACCTCAATACCGGCGTGCATGCGGCCACCGCGGAGGAAGTGATTCTCAACACCGGCGAGCGCATGCCCACGCGCACCATCATTACCTGCACCGGCATGAAGGCCTCTCCCTTGCTCGACCAGTTCCCTTACCAGCGCGATTCGCGCGGACGCCTGGTAACCGACCAGTTCAACCGGGTTCCCGGCGCAACCAACATTTGGGCTGGAGGCGACTGCGCCGCTGTTCCCCATCCTGACGGCGGGACCTGCCCACCGCTCGCCCACTACGCGCAAAATGCCGGCTCCACCATCGGCACGAATATCCGGCGCCTGTCCTCCGGCAAGCCACTCAAACCCTATTCGTTCAATGGGCTCGGCGAGGCCTGCACCCTCGGCCACCGCAGCGCCATTGCCCACATGAAAGGCATTCCGGCCTGCGGCTACCTGGCCTGGATTGGCTGGCGCTTCATTGTGCTCACCATGTTCGTGCCCAGTTGGACTCGACGGGTACGGCTGATGTTCGATTGGTGGCTCACCCTGATCCTGGGCCGCGACATTGTGAATCCCCGAATTGACGAGCGCGGCGCCATCTCTCACGCTCTCTACGAGCCGGGTCAGATCATCGTCGCCGCCGGCGAGACCCGCCGCTACAATTACCTGGTGGAATCGGGCGAAGTGGATGTCATTTCCAACGACCGCAACCGCGAGGTCCTCCTGGGCTCGCTCAGGCCCGGCGATTATTTCGGCGACGTCACCCGCCCCGACCTTGGCTGCTTCATTCGCGCGCGCACTCGAGTGCGCCTGCTGGCCATTGCCGGCGCAACCGCTGACGCTCTAAGCGCGGTCCGCCCCGACGTGGCCCAACTTCTCAAGCAGGGCGCCAACGGCGCTCCCCAAGAGCAACCCGTCTGACAATGTTTCTCGATCCGCTGAAAGCGACTTTATTTGAAGTCCTGCTCCGCCGCCGCTCGCGCCGGGTGGGCCTGGGTATGAGCATCCCAGCCGGCCCGTTCCAATACAAGAGTCCCCATCCGCCTGTTCCGCTCACCGAGGAGGAGGAAGCCGCGCTGGCCTTTGCCGCCTGCGGCATCACCGGCTATGCCCTGGCCGACCTCTCCTACGGGGTGGGCGAAGGAGGCAGCATGCTGGTGGGAAGGCTTGGCCGCACCGTTGCCAGCCCCGATGCGGTCAATGCCGTGTCGGTCCTGGTCACCAATGACCGCGGCACCTGGCTGCTGAAGCGGCCCCAGGATTTTGCGCCTCCCGAGTTTCAGGAACTCGTCCGGCTCGCCCAACAGGGCGCCCTTACAGACCTTTATAAACGCGCCCGCATTCAGCTTTCCGACCGCCGCACCGCTCCTCCTCTCGACCCCGGCTACAACTTCTCCATCAATCGCTGGTCGCTTTACGCTGCCGGTACAACTTATTTCCTGCCCATCATCGAAACCACCACGCTTACTCTCAACGCGATCCTGGAGTTATTCAGCGAAGCCATGGGCGTCTTCCTGCGCGACGAGCGGGCCTGGTTCCGCCCCGCTGGCGTGGGCCGCTTTGCCCGCAGCAAGGGTGGACACCTGCATGACGACCCGCGCGATCTCCGCACCGCCACCATTCAATTGGCCGAGACCGCGCTGCTCGAATCTATGGCCACCGAGCAGGGAATGGTGCTGCAGAATCTGGGGCTCATGGCCGAGGCGCTGGGCCTGGGCGGCTTTCCCAACTTCGCCCGCCACGAGTTCAGTTGGTTTCAGGCGCTCGGCTTCCGCATGGGTTCCATGCCCGCTACCCGTTACGGCGGCGCCCCGTGGTTTCTCTCCGCGCCCGCGCGCTGGCTGGGAAAAGACCCTTCAGTTCCCTTCCCACTGGGATTGGAGAAAGACGGAAAGATATTGCTCCAACCCTTTTGCCCGCCCTACTACAAATCCATGGAAGATGCCGTGCGAGCATTCGTGGAAACCAAGTTTGGAGCGAATGGCGCCTATCGTGGCGGCACCCAACAAAGTTCCTGGCGGAACCCCGATGCGTCGGCCGCACAAATACCCGGACCGAGCGACGCGGCGCTGCGGGCCACCGTTGCCTATTGCGAATACGTTTTTCGCCGCTACGGACGCTTCCCTGCTTACACCGCTCCCTTCCGCACCATCATCGGCTTTCAAGTTTGCCACCTGGACGTGGATTTCTACGATCGTTTCTACGCTTCCGATGCGCTTACCGCCGCCGTTCGCGCCTGCACCGAACGTGCCCTCCGCGGGTCATAGCCGGCAAGCGATTCATGCCCCGGAAAATGTAACGAGTTACTCTCTACCGGTATGCAATGGGCGGTAAGCTGTGTATGAACCTCGGTAAAGACGTGCTTGCACCGTCTCCGGCCGTTTGAGGCGCGGGCGAGCCCTCGCCTTCGAACAGAGTTCCGACGCGGCTGGCCTTCCTGATGCTCCAGCGCTCGGCCCTCTCCCGCCTTTTCCCTCCGGCAATGGTTGCGACTATAATTGCCTTTCGTTCATCTACCAATTAACGGCCGAGAGCGCCACAGAGCAACATCTGCAGACTTTAATATTCAGGAGGAGTACACATGAGCACCGCAATTGCTGAAATGCCGGGCGTGCTGCGCATCAACGACACGGCTCCCGATTTTACTGCCGAGACCACCCAGGGCACCATCCACTTTCATGAGTGGATCGGCAACGGCTGGGCGATCCTGTTCTCCCATCCCAAAGACTTCACGCCCGTATGCACCACCGAACTCGGCTACATGGCCGGGCTGCAGCCGGAGTTTGCCAAGCGCAACTGCAAGATTATCGGCCTGAGCGTGGATCCGGTTTCCGATCACGGCCGCTGGGCGGCCGACATCGAGGAGACCCAGGGACACAAAGTGAATTACCCGATGATCGGCGACCCGGAACTCAAAATCGCCAAGCTCTACAACATGCTGCCAGCCGCCAGCGGCGCCACCTCGCAGGGTCGCACTCCCGCCGACAACGCCACCGTCCGCACCGTCTTCGTCATCGGTCCGGACAAAAAGATAAAGCTCCAACTCATTTATCCCATGAGCACCGGGCGCAACTTTGATGAGGTGCTGCGGGTTCTCGATTCTTTGCAGCTGACCGCTAAGCACCAGGTTTCCACCCCGGTGAACTGGAAGCCCGGCGACGACGTCATCATCAGCGGCAGCGTTTCCAACGACGAAGCCAAGAAAAAGTATCCCGGCGGCTGGAAGTCTCCCAAGCCCTACCTCCGCATCGTTCCCCAGCCCAAATAGCCTTTCCAATGCTCGTATCCCCACCCTTTGCGTAATCCGCAAGGGGTGGGATAACCCCTGTTTTGCTATTGGGATAGACTTGCGACCCACGAAAAGCGAGGGTCCTGTCCCTGCAACGGTCTCTTGAGGTTAACGGGCGCGAATTGCAGGGCTCCGCGACTCTTTGGCTCAATCTCTTTTCTTCAGGACCACCCGCGGCTCCATAGTCTGCGTTCCGACCTGCGCTTTCGGGCCCTGCTGCAGTGTACGAAGCTGTAGCTCAGGACCCGCTGTTCCGCGCCGCCTCCGCCCGGGGCCGCGCTTCTTCTCCTCCCACGGCTAAGCCCAGCCCTAGCGCCAGCAGCGCCACCACCCAGAACAAAAGGCTGAAGCGCTGGTAGCGGAACCAGAGCAGAAAATAAATGGGGCTCAAAAACAGCACGCTAATGGCGGCAGTCACCAGCCGGCGCCCAATTCCCGGCGCGCCCTGGCGGAGCAACCACTCCGCCGCCAGCAGCAAAGGAATCAGCAGCAAGCTCAAATCGTGCGCCATTATGTGATAGCTCACCATCACCGCCATTACCAGAGTGAGCGCGAATCCCAGATCAAATCCCGGCTGTTGCGGATCCGCCTTCCATTTCCAGGCCGCCAATCCCACCAGCGCCAGCGAAATAAGGGCAATCAGAGCGTGGGCCAGATTGCCATCGCCGGCCAGGCTGGAAACCGCGCCCCGCAAGTTGGGCATGACCTGCGGATTCATCGCCCCCGCCCCTTGCGCCCGGCTGATCTGCAGCAGCTCGAAGGGATACTTTAACGCCTGCTCCCAACCCACCACGCCCGCGGAAATCCCGACCAGCGCGGCTGCTGCCACAGCGAAGCCCCCCGCCACCTTCCATCTTCGCCGCATCAACACCACCGCCATCACCGGCAACACCAGCTGAAATCGAAACAGCGCCAGCCCCAGGCAAATTCCAGCCAGAAAATCGCGGCCTCCCTTCATGGCTGCAAACGCCAGCCCGAATAATAAGAGCAGCAGGAGCGAATCCTGCCCCTGCAGCAGACAGACGAACACCGGGAAAAATGCCAGCCCTGCCAGGAATGGCACCGCCTCAGACCAGGCTCGCAACTGGGGAAGCTCAGGACGCAACAGCAGCAGGAATCCCACCAGGGCCGACAGGCTAACCAAATTCCATAGCCAGTACGCTGAGCTATATGTGAGCAAGGCCAGAGGGGCGAACAGCACCGCCTCGAATGGCGGGTGAGTAAACGGCAAAGGACCGTTGCGAATTTTTACACCCGAAGCGAATTCCTGTTGTGCCCGCGCTTGGGCATCCATTTTGTAGAGCTGCGCTCCCTGCCCCCCTCGCACCAGCTTGCCGGCGGCGTAAAACGCGGTAAAGTCCGGGTAACCCTGCCGCACTTGCTGCCGTAACGTGAAAAACACCCAGGCGTGCATACCCAACATCGCAGCCAGAGCCAATAGCAGCAAAACACGAAGCCTGGGCTTGTGGGCTGAGACACCCGGCACTGGGGAAGACATGGGCGGAGTATAGCTTAGGAGCATCAGCTACCCGGATTTGCGGGCCAGCACCAGGTACTGCGCCCCCAGCGGCAGGTGGGAGAGCGTCGGTTCCAGTCCCCGCAGCCACTTCAGCCAGCGCGGAAAGTAGAAGTAGCTGCTGCTGTGCAGAACCACGAACCCATTGCTAATTAATAAGTTTCTAGCCTCTTTGCAAGGAACAGATATGGCTTCATCATCAAACTCGCACTGTCCCATAAGGTAACGGGTGGCGGGATTGTAGGGATTGTTCTCCCACAGGGCAAAAATGCCGCCCGGCGAAAGAGAATCATAAACATAGCGTAGAGCGGAGGCGCGGTCCGCAGGGACAATATGATGGAAAACCCCATTGCAGAAGGCCAACTGGAACTCGCAACGCGCGAAATAATGGTCACAATTCGCGAACTCCACGCCTTCTTCCTGGTGTTCCTGACGGGCCCGATGCAGCGATTCGGAGGAAATATCCACCCCCAAAATGCGGCGAGGATGCAGTACTGCCTTCAAAAAGGGCACCGAACCGCCAATACCGCAACCATAATCCAGCACAGATGATGGTACAAAATCGAGCCTGCGGAGCTGCCTTTGCAGCCACTCAACCCGTCCCCGGGCGAAATATTGCGAGGCTTCGCCGGAGGGCGCCAGGACGTGATCGAGAACCTTCTGGTAATGGGGGGCGCAACCGTCAAATAACTCCTGGTTGCGCTGGCGAGATGAGTTTTGCAGTTCCATGGGCCCGCGCCTGTGCGGTTTGTGTAAAAGTATACGTTGCCTGCGCGCTACCTAGTCCCAAATGAGGCGGCGAGCAAGGCAATTACCTTAGCAAACCGCCTGTCTGCGCCTTCGGCTGGCCGATTCTCAACCTGAGACGACTCTGGCAGGGGGCCAGTTGAAAATTAGGGTATTTCTTCCAGTTGCCTTTCTGGTCAGCATTGTGTGCATAATGGGCTGCAATTTCTTCCAGGCGCACAGACAACCTTGGGGCGTTGAGGTTACCCTGAGCCGCACCATAAGTTTCAGAGCACAGCTTGGCAAGTACTTACGGGAGAAGCGTGAGCTGTATGAAGTGTCACTTCGTAGATGAGCGGGTGGAATTTTTCGCTATCCTGGGCGAAAAACTGGGAGAAAATTTCACTCTGGAGCCGGCTTCGCTGGAAGAACGGGAGGGGCTGCTGGCGTGCGAGGTGCTCATCACCAGCCTGCCCAGCCGCGAAGACAAAGAGTTCGCCGCGCGCTTTGAGCGCCTGGAAAAGCTGGTGCGCAATCCCGCGGGCATTCCGGTGGTGGCTTTTCTCTCCACCACCGACCGCCAGGTAGTGCGCATGGCCTGGGGGGCCGGCGCCTACGACTATTTCCTGGAAAATGGATCCCTGGAGGAACTGCGCCTGGTGTTGCGGCGAGCCAGCCAGTTCTACGAACTGCATCGCGAAGTTGAGCAATTGCGCGTATCGGCCACGCGGCTCAGCGACTTTGTGGCGGTGGTGGGCACGGACGAAAAGATGCTCGCCATTTACAGCTTTGCTTCCAAGGTGGCGGCCAGCGACGCCACCGTGCTGATCAGCGGGGAAACCGGGACGGGCAAGGAATTGCTGGCCCGCGCCATTCACCGCAGCAGCCCGCGCGGGCGCGAACCCTTTGTGGCCGTGGCCTGTTCCTCACTGCCGGAGACCTTGATCGAAGCCGAACTTTTCGGCCACGAGCGGGGAGCCTTTACTGGGGCGGGCACGACGCGCCGCGGGCGGTTTGAAGCGGCGGAGCGGGGCACGATTTTCCTGGACGAAATCGGCGAACTCTCGCCCAACATGCAAGTCAAGCTGCTGCGGGTGCTGCAAGAGCGCAGCTTCGAGCGCCTGGGCAGCAACCAGGTGCGCAGCATGGAGGCACGCATCATCTGCGCCACCAACCGCGACTTAATGGAGCTGGTGAAAGCCGGCAGCTTCCGCGCTGACCTCTACTACCGGCTCAATACGATTGAAATCAGGCTTCCCGCCCTGCGCGAGCGGCGCGATGACATCGTGGTGCTGGCGTACTCCTTTCTGCACAGTTACGCGGAACGGCACCGACGCCCGGCGCGCAGGATTTCCGCGGCCGCCATGGCCGCCTTCCAGGAATACGAATGGCAGGGCAATATCCGCGAACTGCAGAACGCCATCGAGCGCGCAGTAGTGGTGTGCGACGGTCCCGAGATTCGCATCGAGCACCTGCCCTCTCAATTTGCAGCTTGGGAGACGGAACTGGAAGACAGCTCCTTCGATGAGGAAGTGCGGGCTTTCAAGCGCCGCCTGATCCGGCGGGTGCTGCTGGCTTTCGACAACAACAAGTTGCAGGCGGCCCGCTCTCTCAAAATTGCCCGTTCTTCTCTGCACCGGCTGATTGACGAACTGGAAGTTCCCGAGCCGGCTCCGCGGGGACGCAACATCCCCAACTGAATCGTGAGCCTGCTCTCCACGCGGCGCGTTTTCCTCATCATCCTGGGATTGGGATTGCTGGCCATGGCCGCGCGTGGGGTGCACGACCCCGACGTATGGTGGCACCTGCGCGCGGGCCAGGAAATCGTGGCCAGCCGCCATGTCCCCCGCCAGGACAGTTTTTCCTATACCCGCTACGGCCAGCCCTGGATTGCCCACGAATGGCTCTCCGAGGTGTTTTTCTACCTTATTTTCCGGGCTACCGGCTGGGCCGGCTTGATGATCGCTTTCGCAGGAGTGATCGGCGGCACCTTTTTATTGCTTTACCGGCAGTGCGCGGGACGTCCCTATATTGCGGGTCTGGTAACCGTTCTGGGGGCAATTGCCACCATTCCTTCCTGGGGAGTGCGCCCGCAGATGTTCTCCATGCTGCTGGCGGCAGTGTTCCTCTACCTGCTGGGCAAGGCGGAACGGAGCGATCCCAACCACCTGCGTTTCCTTTGGTGGATGCCGCTGCTGCTGGTGCTGTGGGTCAACCTGCACGGCGCGTTCCTCTTGGGCCCGGCGCTGATGGCCATCGTTTTCACGGGCTGGCTGGTGCAGGCATGGTTGGGGCTGGAAAGCAGTCCGCAGACGTGGGCGCGGCTGCGCCGGCTGGGAGTGGTGCTGGCGGCCAGCGTGGCGGTAATTCCCCTCAACCCAAACGGGTTTGAGCTCTACCGCTATCCCTTTCAGACCATTCAGGCGCGCACCATCGTGGATTACATCGTAGAGTGGGCCTCGCCCAATTTTCATTCCGTGGATTTCAAGCCGTTCCTGGGCCTGATGCTACTGACCTGGCTGGTGGTGGCGGCGTCACGCAAGCGTCTGTCTTGCACACAAATTCTGCTGCTGCTGGCCACTGCCTATGGCGGCTTGAGCGCCGCGCGCCATATTCCCATTTTTGTGCTGGTCGCTGTGCCCGTTCTGGCTGCGGGACTAGACGAACTGGCTGCGCGCCGGAACTGGTTCGGCCCGGCAGAGGAGAAATCGCCCCCGCCGGCGAAGCTGGCGTTCAATCTGGTGCTGCTCCTGGCGGTGGCGGGATTGGCGGGCGCGCGATTCTACCAGGCGGTGAAAAGCCAGGCTGCCGGCGAAGCACAGCACTTTCCCCAGGCGGCAACCGAATTTCTCGTCCGGCAACACGTGCCCGCGCCAATTTTTAATTACTACGATTGGGGAGGGTACTTCATCGCCAAGCTGTACCCGCGCTACCGCGTGTTCATAGACGGCCGCACCGACCTTTACGGCAAGCTGATGGACAGCTTTTCCGACACCGCGCGCGGCTATGGCGACTGGCAGGCGGCGCTGGAGAAATATCGGGTGCGGACGGTGGTGGTACCGCCGAACAGCGGGCTCGCCGGGTTGCTCCGCCTGAACGCGGCATGGAAGAAGGAATTCGAGGACAAGCAGGCAGTGGTGTTTGTGAAAGCCGGAGCATAATGTTATTGGCCGTTGTTAGGCGGCGCCGCTCAGGGCCGGCCTCGCCTGGTTGCCGCGGTTTGCAACTCTGGTCTTAGCTGCGGAAGCTCCTCTGGCAGGTCGAACCGCGAAAGCAAGCTAAGGACAAGTGGCAAGGCCACTTCCAGCGTTAACTGTCTCGCTCCTGCGGCAGCTTACCGGCGTCCCTGTCTCAGTTCTCGGACAGCCCCCTTGTCAACCAGCAGGCACAATTCCTAAGTTGCTGAATCCGTTGACCCAAATTCTCCGGCTTCGGCGGGCAAAATGCACTCTGGATTGCACGGTAAGAAGCCGGAGCTCAAAACCTGGGTTCCCACTAATTGTGCACCGGAGGGCAGGAAATGTTGCAAGTTCTCAATCGGGTGTGGCGGGATGACGAAGGTCAGGACATCGCCGAATATGCGGTCATGCTGGCGGTGATTCTCGTCATCGTGGTAGGCACCATACGCTTAATCGGCACTCAGGCCAATAACGTGTTTTCCGAAACTGCCAGCGCCATCGGCGGCTAGCTCGGGAGGCTGGCGCGGCGGCGGCCAAGTAGTGACGCGGACGTTTTACGAGCCAAGGCTGGCGCAGCCAGAAACTGGTTCTGCGCCCGCCTTGGCTTGTGGAAAGAACCTTTAAGGAGAAGCAGCCATGCTGACCGCCACGGTGCTGGGACAGAAGGTGGCGGTTCCACACCCGGAGGTGTGGAACGCGCTCATTCTGGCCTTTGTGCTGACGGCGGCGGTGGGCGACATACGCTGGCGCAAGATACCCCGCCTGCTGACCACGGCGGCGGTGGCGGCGGGATTGATTTTTCACCTGGTGCACGGCGGTCTGGGATGGGAATTTGCCTCCGCCCTGATCGCCACCCTGATCGCCTTCGGCGTGGGGCTCAGCTTTTTCCAGTTGGGCGCCATCGGGGGCGGCGACGTGAAGCTGATTACGGCTTTAGGCGCGCTTCTGGGCCTCGACCGATGGATTCTGGCCATGGAGGTGGCGGTGATCGCCGCCGCCCTGATTGGCATTGTGCAGGCCATACGGCGGGGCATGCTGGGGCAGATGCTGCGCAACATCGGGGAGCTGATCAAGTGGCTGCTGGGACGGGGCGGAGTGGCCGCCCATCCCCGCATTAACGTGCGCAACACGGCCATGCTGCGGGCCCCCTTCGGGGTGGCCGCCGCCCTGGGTACGCTGTTTGCGGTTTTCAAACCATGAAGCGGGAACTCACAGAACGGGGCGCAACCATCGTGGAAGCCGCGGTCACTTCCCTGGTGCTGTTCACGCTGCTGTTTGCCATTTTGGGATTCGGGCGGGCATTCAACATCTACCAGGTGGTAACGGACGCGGCCCGGGAAGGCGCGCGTTACGCGGTGGCCCCCGATCCCAACGCCGCCACGCCTTATTCGCTGCCCACCGCCGATGCCGTGGCCACGCGGGTGTGCGGATATTTGCAGTCGGCCAACATCCGCTTTGCCAGCGGCAGCTGCGCTCTGGCCAGTGGTCCGGGAGGACCGACCTGCGCCAGCGGCGGCACTATGGCCCCGGGAGTGGGACCGGGAGTCTACGTGCTGCAGGGTTGCTCGCGGCTGGTCAACAACATTCAGACGTTTTATACCGAAGTGGATGTGAAGGTGCCTTACCGGCTGTTTGGGCTGCCCTTCACGGTGAATATGAGCACACGGGCGGTCATGCGCAATGAATCGACCGGTCAAGCTTATGGCAATTAAGGGGCAGACGCGGGGAACGCAGGTGGCGGAGCTGGCGATCGTGCTGCCGCTGCTGCTGTTTCTGTCGCTGGCGGTCTCAGAAGGGGCCTACATGATCCGCGTCCACCAGGTGCTGAACAACGCCGCCCGGGAAGGAGCGCGTCTGGCCGTGCAACCGGAAACTTTCGATGCCGCCAACCCGCTCACCGACTGCGCCACCGCGGCGCCCAACACCTCCCACGCGGCGCTGTGCCAGGCCATTATCCAGTACGCGAAGAACAACGGCGTCAGCGCGGGCTCGGGCTTCAACCGCTGCAACGGGAATGCGGGCACCAATGGATTGAACATCACCATCAATCAGCGCTACCTCATTCCGGGGACGGGCGGAGGGCTGAGCCTCAACGGCACGCAAGTGACGGTGATCTGCCCCTATAACCTGGCTTTTTTACCGCGGCTTCCCAGCTTTGGAGTGAGCGGCACCGTAAATCTGAAGGGCAATGTGGTTTTCCGAGATTTTTAGATTTTCTTTTGGCGAGGAGAAGTGATGAACCGCAACCGGCTGTTGTTGATTGGCATTCTGGCTCTGGGCGTGGGCGCCCTGGTGAGCTACATGGTTTACACCACGCTGCGGCGTACCGTGGCCACGGTGAAGCAGGCGAACACCCAGGTGGTAGTGGCAGCCATTGACCTGCAGGTGGGCGCCAGGCTGGAAGACAAGGATCTGCGCGAGGTGCGCCTGCCCGGCGCCGACCTGCCGCAGGGCTATTACCAGAACAAGGCCGACGTGCTCGGCCGGGGCGTGGTGGTGCCCATCGCCAAGGGCGAGTTCATCCTGCCCAGTAAGCTGGCGGCGGAGAACGCGGGGGCGGGTCTGCCTTCGCTGATTCCGCCGGGCATGCGCGCCGTCTCGGTGCGGGTGAACGAGGTGGTGGCGGTGGCCGGCTTCGTCATTCCGGGCACCCGCGTGGACGTGCTGCTGACCGGCAATCCCCGGGGAACGGATGAGCCTCTGACCACGACCGTGCTGGAGAATGTGGAAGTGCTGGCGGCGGGGCAGAAGCTGCAGCGCAGCTCGCAGGGCGAACCGCAGAGCGTGCCCGTCATCACCCTGCTGGTGTCGCCTGACGACGCGCAGAAGCTGACCATGGCCAGCAACGAAGGCCGCATTCAGCTGGCTTTGCGCAATCCGCTGGATACCTCGGAAGAAAACCTGGCGGTGCTGCGTGATTCCTCGCTCTACCGCGTGGGTGGACCGGCGCGCGATCCCCAACCCACGCGCACCCGGGTGCGGCGGGTGGCGGCGGCTCCCAAAGCGGCGCCCGCGCCCAGCATGTACGTGGTGGAAATGATCAAAGGCGACAAGCGGGATGTGTCCAAGTTTTAAAGGCCCTGAAGTTATCGGCTCCCCCAGGTTTTTAGCGACCTGTTTTTTTAGCGGAGAGAACAAGATGCGTGTTTCGAAAGTGGTATTTCTGACAAGCGTGCTGGCGCTGCTGCTGGCGGCGGGCACTTTCAGTTTCGGGCAGACGGCAACGGAAGCGGGCGCGGCCGCGCAGCAGGTACAGCCTCCTACACCCAATCCGGCGACGGTCGTGCCCGGACAACAGACGGCGCAGCCGCCCGCAGCCGCGCCGCAAACCCAGACCGCCCCGCCGGCGGGACCAGCGGCGACCAGCGCCCAGACGCCCGAGGGCGGCCCCGCCCCCCTGCGGGTGATGGTGGGCAAGTCGCTGCTCATCAACACCACCGAGCGGCTGAAGCGGGTCTCGGTTACCGATCCCAATGTGGCCGACGCCATCGTGGTGACGCCCACGCAGATTCTGGTGCACGGCCGTTCCCCGGGCGAGATTTCCCTGCTCATTTGGGATGAAGCCGAGCGCTCGCGCAGCTTCGACCTGCGGGTGGACGTAGATGTGACCGCCTGCGCGGAGGAGATTCACCGCATTTTCCCGGAAGAGCGCATTGAGGTTTCGCCCTCGCGGGCGGCCATCGTGCTCTCCGGACACGTATCCACCGAGGACGTGGCCAAGCGCGCCGGCATGATCGCCCAGGCCTACAGCAAGAACGTGGTGAATGTGCTCACCTTCGGGCCAGTGGGGGCGCAGGAAGTGCTGCTGGAGGTGAAGTTCGCGGAAGTAGACCGCAGCGCGCTCACCCAACTGGGGGTGAACTTATTGTCCACCGGGGCCACCAACACCGTGGGCACCATCACCACCCAGCAGTACGGCGGCTTCGGGGCGCAACAGATTACGGATTCGTTCCCGCGTCAGCCGGGAACGGTATTCACCAGCAATCAGACCATACAGGACACGCTCAACATGTTCCTGTTCCGTCCCGACATTCACCTGGGAGCGGTGATCAAGGCGCTGCAGAACAAGAACCTGCTGCAGATCCTGGCCGAGCCCAATCTGATCGCCATGAACGGCAAGGAAGCCAGCTTCCTGGCCGGCGGACAGTTCCCCTTCCCGGTGGTGCAGCCGGGAGCGGGCTTCACCGCGGTGAGCATCCAGTTTAAAGAGTTCGGGGTGCGTCTGAGCTTCACTCCGGAAATCATGCCCAACGGCGACATTCACCTGAAGGTGGCGCCGGAGGTGAGCGCGCTGGACTTTGCCAACGCGCTGACCATTTCCGGCTTTGTGGTGCCGGCGCTGAGCACGCGCAAGGCGGAGACTGAGTTCCAGATGCAGGACGGGCAAAGCTTCGTGATTGCCGGCCTGATGGACAACCGGGTGACCAGCCAGCTCAACAAGATTCCCGGGTTGGGCGACATTCCGGTGCTGGGGGCGCTGTTCCGCAGCAAAAGCCTTTCCAAGAGCAATTCCGAGCTGATGGTGCTGGTGACGGCCAAGAAGGTGTCGCCGGATGTGGTGGCGCCGCCGCTCCCGCAGTACCCGCAGCCCTTCCTGGACAAGAATAAATTTGACGGCAGCAAACCCGGGGGAGGCGGAAAATGAGAGCCGGCCGCAGGCCCGGGCGGGAACGAGGGATGACGCTGCCCCTGGTGGCGCTGTTCATCGTGGTGCTGTTTGCCTTCGCCGCTCTGGCCATTGACGTGGGAATTCTGTACACGGCGCGCACCAGCGCGCAGCACGCGGCGGACGCGGGAGCGCTGGCGGGGGCGTTCGTGTTCAGAAACTCGCCCAATCCGGCGGTGGCCACGGTGGCCAACTCCGCCATCTCCACCGCGGTGCAGAACAAGATACTGGGGCAAAGCCTGACGGCGGCGGATTTTGGCGCCCCCCTGACGGCCTCACCCTGCCCCGCCAACAGCGCCAGCACGGCGGTATGCGTGGACAGCACCAACCGGCGGGTAACGGTCTACATCGCTCGCACCGGGGCAGCGGGAATCGGCACGTTTTTTGCCCGCGCCATCGGCTGGAACGCCGTGGGAGTGACCACGCGGGCGACGGCGGAAGCCAGCTCGCAGGCAGGCGGAACCCACTGCCTGAAACCCTTTTTCATCGCCAACACGGCGCTGGCCAGCGCTCCAACCATCGCCGCCGCCTGTGCGGCATATCAGCAGGCCATGTTCAACCCCAATGTGACTGACCCCAAGACGGGAGCGCCGCTGCTGACCAACTATGCCCAAACCATGCGCGGCACAGACATCACGCTGCGTCCGGTGGGGCAGTCGCAAACGCCCAACAACAGCGGCGTGCCCAGCCAGTACTACTCGCTGGATTTCGGCAATGGCGCCAACACCTACAGTTGCGCCATTTCCCACTGCCTCAATGATCCTGCGTGCAATGTGGATACCACCGTGCTGCAGAATTTCACCGGCTCCTGTGGCGACCTGCTCAACACCGAAAACGGCAAGATGAAGCAGAAGACCTATGTGGGTGTATCGGACCTGATCGGCACCCCGCCCGACATCTGGTCGCCGGATAATCCGGCGACCCCGGTGCCGACCAATCCCAGCCCCGACTTCGAATACTGTAATCAGGGCGATTGCTCGCAACTGCGCGATACCAGCCAGTCGCTGATTACGGCGCCGGTGTGGGACAACTGCAATTCCAGTCTGGATCCGGGCAAGCAGCCAGTACCGTTTGTGGGCTTTGCGGAATTCTTTATTGACGCTGTGCCGGATAACCAGGGCAACATCACCGCCCACTTCGTGAATGCCAGCTCCTGTGGCACCGCCCAGGGTGCAGGGCCGGGCATAGGCACGGGACCGGCGGCGGTTCCGATTCGTCTTATCCAGGGACCCTAGGAGAACGCCGGCAAGGCCAGAATTTCCCGGGGGAAGGTAGTGAACGATGGCTGAATTGGCAGTGGTAATACTGGCGAGCGACGACGAGCAACGCTCGGTGCTGCAGGTGCTGGTGGACGGCACCAACGTGGCGCGGACGGTGCACAGTTGTCCCACGTTTCCCGTGGCCGCCACCGATCCGCTGTTGCGGCGGATCCAGGGAGTGAGCCCGGACGTGCTGCTGGTGGATATTCCCAACGACAACGCTTCAGCGGCGATTCGCGCCATAGAAACGCTGCGGGCGGAGGTAAATACGGCTGCGGTTTTCGCCGTGGGCAGCATGTCGCAGCCGCAGGTGATCGTGAACGCAATGCGGGCGGGAGCGCGCGAGTTCATCGAGCGGCCCACCACCACCACCGCCCTGCTGGAAGCGTTTGTGCGGCTGACGGCGGCGCAGCGCAAGCACGGACAGAGCGGGCGCCGGGGCAAGGTATTCAGCATCGTGAACGCCAAAGGGGGGACGGGAGCCACCACGGTGGCGGTCAACATCGCGCTCTCGCTGCACGCCGCTCACGGCAACGTGGCGCTGGTGGACCTGGCGCCGCTGGGCCACGCCGCCCTGCACCTGAACGTGAAACCGCTGTTCACCATCGCCGACGCGCTGCGCAACCTGCACCGCATGGACGGCTCGCTGCTGGAAAGTTTCATGACCCGCCATCCCGACGGCCTGCACCTGCTGGCGGGAACGAGCACCCCTACTTCCATCGAGCCCACGACCAGCGAGTTTGCCGCCCTGTTCGACATCCTGGTGAGCCATTACCGCTACATCGTGGTGGATACCTCCACCCGGCTGGATGCGGCCACCCGCCTGGTGTGCAACCTTTCAGAATTCGTGCTGCTGGTGGCGCACACCGATGTGGCTTCCCTGTGGAGCGCGGCCCGGGTGCTGCAGTACCTGGGCGAATCGGGCGGGAGGGAGCGGGTGCGCCTGGTGCTGAACCGCTTCCGCAAGATTCCCGGCTTCAGCGAGAGCGACGCGGAAGCGGCCACGGGCGTGAAACTGTTATGGAAGATCCCCAATCACTACGTGGCGGTCTCAAATTCGATTGACCGCGGCATACCGGTCATTCAGCAAAACCACTCCGAGGTTGCGCGGTCGTTCACCGGATTGGCGGCGACGCTGACGGAAGCGGACGACAGCAGCAAGCGGGGTGGATGGTCGTTGTTCAAAACTGTGTAGGAGCAAGGCATGGGCGGATTAGGAATGGGAACGCAATTCGAACGCACCGAATACCAGCAGGTCAAAGCCGACCTGCACCGCAAGATTCTCGACCGGCTGAATCTGGAAAAGCTGGGACGCACGCCCAGCGATGCCGCGCGCGAGGAAGTGCTGGTGCTGATCCGCAACTCGGTAAACGGCGAGGCGGTGCCGCTGAGCTTTGCCGAGCGCGAACGCCTGGCGCGCGAGATTCTGGACGAAATCTTCGGCCTGGGCCCGCTGGAACCGCTGCTCAAGGATCCCAGCATCTCCGACATCCTGGTCAACCGCTATAACCAGGTGTACATCGAGCGCAACGGCAAGCTGGAACCCACAGGGCTGACCTTCAAGGACGACCAGCACCTGATGCAGATCATTGACCGCATCGTGTCGCGGGTGGGACGGCGGGTGGACGAATCCTCACCCATGGTGGACGCGCGCCTGCCGGACGGCTCGCGTGTGAACGCCATTATTCCGCCGCTGGCGGTGGACGGTCCCGCGCTTTCCATCCGCCGTTTCGGGCGCGATCCGCTGACGGCGCGCAACCTGATCGAAAATAAATCGCTGACCGAACCCATGCTGGAGCTGCTGGCGGCCATGGTGAAAGGCCGGCTCAACCTGCTGATTTCCGGCGGCACCGGCGCCGGCAAAACCACGCTGCTCAACGTGCTCTCCGGCTACATTCCCAACGCCGAGCGCATTGTCACCATTGAAGACGCGGCCGAATTGCAGCTCAAGCAGGAGCACGTGGTGCGGCTGGAAACGCGCCCGCCCAACATCGAGGGCAAGGGCGCCATCCGCCAGCGGCAGCTGGTGATCAACAGCCTGCGTATGAGGCCGGACCGCATAGTGGTGGGCGAAGTCCGCGGCGAGGAGGCCTTCGACATGCTGCAGGCCATGAACACCGGCCACGAAGGCTCGCTGACCACGGTGCACGCCAACTCGCCGCGCGACGCGCTGTCGCGCATCGAGAACATGGTTTCCATGGCCAACCTCAACATTCCCGAGCGCGCCGTGCGGCAACAAATCTCGTCCGCCATCCACGGCGTGGTGCAGATTGCGCGCATGTCCGACGGCACCCGCAAGGTGACCTCGGTTTGCGAGATTACGGGCATGGAAAGCGACGTCATTTCCATGCAGGACATCTTCGTTTTCGAGCGCAAGGGGGTGGCGGAAGGCGGCAAGGTAAAAGGCGTGTACCGCTCGACCGGCATACGCGCCAAGTTCACCGACCGGCTGGCGGCGGCAGGCTGCCGCGTGCGCCCGGCGGTGTTTGAGTCCGTAGTGGAGGTATAAGGCCGCCCAGGGGCGGGGAGCAGAAGCATGATCATGGCGCTGATTGCAGTTGTGGTTTTCGTGCTGGTGGCGGCAGGCGTGTTCGCCGTGGCGTCGCTGTTTGACGAACGGCGGTCGCACGCCCGCCTGCTGCGTGAACGCCTGGCTACGGTGCAGCAGGCCAGCGACCGCCAGCCCTCGGAAGAGCTGGTGCTGTTGCGCGACGAACTGTTGAGCGATATCCCCGCGCTCAACCGCATGCTGCAGCAATGGCCGCGCATGACCAAGGTGCAACACATCCTCTCTCAGGCTGACGTCAAAATGAGGGCGGGGAAGTTCCTCCTGCTGACCGTCTGTTCCTGCGTGACCTGCGGGGTGCTGTTGTTGCTGCTCTCCGATTCTCCGCTGTTCGCCGGAGTGGCGGCCCTCATGGGATTGTTCCTGCCTTATGCCTACGTTTCTTACATGCGGGCGCGGCGCTTCGCCAAATTCGAGGAGCTGTTTCCCGAGGCCATTGACACCCTGGCGCGAGCGGTGCGCGCCGGACACGCTTTTCCCACCGCCCTGGAACTGCTGGGCACGGAAATGGCCGAGCCAGTTGGGGGCGAGTTCCGCAAGCTTTTTGAGGAACAGAAATTCGGCTTGCCGCTGCGCGACGCTCTGCTCAACCTGGCGGAACGCATGCCCATCGTGGACGTGAAATTCTTCGCCACCGCGGTCATGCTGCAGCGCGAAACCGGCGGCAACCTGGCGGAAATTCTGGATGGCCTCTCCTACGTGATCCGCGAGCGCTTCAAGATTCTGCGCCAGGTGCGGGTGTACACCGCCCAGGGCCGGCTCACCATGATCCTGCTGATGGCGCTGCCGCCCATTATCGTGGTCGTCATGATGGTGATGAACCCCGGATTTATGAGTCCGCTGTTCACCGATCCCATCGGCCACGCCCTGATCGCGGCGGGAATCGTGCTGCAGACGATCGGCTATCTTCTGATCCGCAAAATCATTCGTATTCAGGTCTGAACCTATGGCGATGATATTGGCAGTTCTGCTGTTCGTGACGGTGTTCGCGGCCATCTTCGCGTTCGGAGCGGCGGCAGCCGCGCCCTCGTCGGTGCTGGGCACGCGCCTGCGCTCTCTGGGCTGGCAACCGCGGGGGGAGACGGAGAAGCCGGCCATCAAGGAGCGGGTGGAGCAGGTGCTGGATCCCCTCTCCAAAGCCCTGCCCAAATCGCCCTCCGAGGTTTCGGCGACCCGCGCCCTGCTGATGCAGGCGGGCTACCGCGACCCCAACCACCTGACCATCTACTTCGGAGTCCGCGCGCTGCTCGCCTTTGGCGGCCTGGTGTTCGTGATGGCGACCGGCATGGGCCTCAATTCCCCTATGCTGATCGTGGCTCTGCCGCTGGGCGGATACATGCTGCCGCGCTTCATGCTCAAGCGCATGATCCGGAAGCGGCAGCAGAAGATCCGCCTGGGATTGCCCGACGCGCTCGACCTGACGGTGATCTGCGTGGAAGCCGGCCTGGGCCTGGACCAGGCCCTGCAGCGGGTAGGCGAAGACCTGCGTCACGCCCATGCCGAGTTGAGCGATGAATTCCGCCTGGTCAACCTGGAACTGCGGGCGGGCAAGGCGCGCGCCGAAGCATTGCGCAACCTGGCGGAGCGCACGGGAGTGGACGACTTGAAAGCCCTGGTGGCGGTGCTGATCCAGACCGACCGTTTTGGCACCAGCATTGCCCAGGCTTTGCGCGTGCACTCCGATTCCCTGCGCACCGAGCGCCGGCAGCGCGCCGAGGAAGCCGCCGCCAAAACCACCATCAAAATGGTGCCGGTCCTGGTTTTGTTCGTCTTTCCTTCAATGTTCTTTGTCAGCCTCGGCCCGGCTGCGATCCAGTTGATCCGTTACTTCCTGCCGGAGATGCAACGATGACGCCAGGCGTGGTCGCCTTGCTTGTGATACTGCTGGTGCTGGGACTTATAGCTTACAACCGCCAGAAAGACCAGGCGTAGGAGCGCTGGGATGTCGGGCAACAATTCGCGCAAGGGATATGCCTTTAACCGAACGCGGCAAGCGTTCCTGGCCACTGAACTGGCAGTAGCCGATACCCACTGGAGCCGGCTGCGGGGCCTGATGGGCACCCATCCGACTGCTTTCCGCTTTGGCCAGGGGCTATGGATTGTGCCCAGCCACGGCGTCCACACCCTGGCCATGCGCTACCCCATTGATGTCATCTATTTGAATCAGACCAAGACCGTAATCCATGTGGAAGAAAACGTGAAGCCGTGGCGCATTGCGCCCGTGCGCATGGAAGCGGTGACGGTGCTGGAACTTCCCTGTCATACCGTGTGGAACACCGGCACCGCAATCGGAGATCAGATCGAGATCTCGTTCGGGGTTCAGAAGAGCGCGCAAAAAAGGGTGGAGGCGGTATGAGCGCGACTTTGCCCGTGATGTCGCGGGCGCCCGAGCCTCCCAATTTTCTGATTGCGTGGGAACCACGCTGGAAGTCCTTCGCCAGCGCGCTATCTCCCGCAATACAGCGCTCTCCCCGGCACCTGCAAGGCGAATGCCGCTCCGGACTGCTTCCCGTTTCCGGCATGGTGGTGGCGTGGGTGATGGAGTTCGCCCTGCTGCTGGTCATCATTACCCTGCCCAACACGCTGCAGTTCATGCAGACCTTCACTCCGCCAACTCACCCCAAGTACCAGGTGATCTATTACTCGGGCAATTCCCTGCCGCAGACCACGGATACAGGGGGAGCACAGGCGGGCCACACCGGGCGCTCCGGCGGGCGCACGGCGATGAACAAGCAGCAGGTCATCAAAGTGGCGCGTGGTGATTCCCTGACGCAGCAGGTGGTGGATGTGCCCAAGATCAAATTGCCGCCCAGCAACGATGCGGTCGCCAATCTGATCGCCATCGCTGCAACCCGGCCCGGGCCGCCGCCGACTCAGGGGCTGGAGAGCATGCGGCCCAAGCTGACTGTGCCGCTGGACGCTATCCCACCGGAAGTCAAGGTGGAGCGGGACAAACTGGCAAAGCTGCCCGATATTTCGGCGCAGGCGGTGGCGCCGCCGGTCGACATTACCCGCGACCAGATGCGGGCTGGGCCTAACCTGGCCACCCAGGTGGTGCCACCTTCAGTACAGATTGAGCGCAACAAGCTGCTGCGCACGCCCGCGCTGGGGGTCAGCGTAGTGCGGCCCGCGCCTGTGGTGCACGGCGATATTGAGCGGGTCCGGGCGCCGCAACTGAGTGCCGAGGTGGTTCCACCTCCGGTTTCAGCGCGCGAGGTGCAGGACAACAATTTCAACCCCAAGCTGGCCTTGCCGCCGCCGACCGCGGTACAGCCCGCGCCCAACACCAATACTCTGGCAAAAGAAATCTGGAGCGCCGCAGGGTCCTTCTTCGGCGGAGGCACCAAGAATGTGGTTCCGCCGCCGGTGCAACCGACAGCGGGCTTCTCCGACGGCAAGCCTTTGGCTGCCGGGCTGGCACGCGGTCTGACGGGCGGCCCGGGAGTAGTACCGCCGCCGCCGGTGGTGTCGGGAAGTGAGCTCGCGGGAGGCGGCGGCCGCGCCGGAGGGAAAGGCAGCAACAGCGAATTGGCCGCCCTAGGCCCGGTTCCGACAATGCGTGCGGGCGGTGGGAGCACGGCCGGCGCCGGAGTCGTGATGTCCATGCAGCCGGGTGAGAAAGTGGGCATGCCGGGTAATGCCGCTGGAGGCGCTCTGGCCATGTCGCGCACTGGGGGAGGACGGCCAGGTCTGGGTGGCGAAGGCAATGGGGCCGGATTTGGCAAGGGCAATGGCGGAGGCAGCGGGCGCGTCGGCGAAGGCTCGGGAGCTTCCAGCACGGGAACCGGCTTCGGCGCCCAGCTGAATGCGAAAGGCGGGATTTCGCCGGCCCCGGGGCACGGCGGCGCGGGCAGCGGCGGCGGACACACTGCCATGGCAGGGGTTGCTATCCGCGGCGGGGTGGTAAACCTTCCCAGCTTCGCTGCCGGCGGTGATCCGCCGAGCATACCGGGACGTACGCCCAGCGAGCGCAAGCTGAGCCGGCCCGACATCACGGTGATCGCGACTCCCAGTTCCGGCGGCGCGATGAACCTTTACGGCGCTCTCAAGGGCGACAAGGTCTACACCATCTACATTGATACTCATCAGGGGCCCGCAGTGCTGCAATTCTCCGATCCGGACTCGCGCAACACCGGCTTTGACGAGGACCTGACCGCGCCCGAAGCTATCCGTACCGACCTGCCGCCAGGCCTGAAAAAAGCCCGGCTGGTTGTCACCTGCACCATGGACCGCGCCGGGCTGCTGCGCAATGTGAAAATCCTGCAGGGGCCGTCGTCGGAAAAGATCAACATGGTCATGGTGGCGCTGTCCAGGTGGCGTTTCCGTCCGGTGCTGCGCGGCAATGACCCCATTTCCGTTGACGCCATCCTGGGGTTCAATGTGGACACAAGATAATTTGACGATTGCAGATCTTCGATTGAAGATGGCAACCGCTTAAGAGGCGATTCCCCAGTTTCGTCAATCCTTATCGGTGATTGCCTAAGAGATGGGACTGACCCGCGCGAAGAGGATGGCGCGATGGTCATCGTAGAGCACGCGCCATTGCGGCAGCTCTTTTAGGGCGTTGGCCAGGGCCCAGTCCGGCGGAACCAGAACCCAGTTCACCTTCTGGTTGTCGAGCACATTCTGCCAACCCGGTTGGATCTCTTTTACCTTGATGTAATCGCGGACAAAGGGCTCGCCGTAGAAATCGTGGCGGTCATCCATGAAAACCTTGTACCCGGGGCCGAGACGGTAAATGAGATATCCGCCCCAGTAGTCGGGAGTGAAGACCTGGGAGTGGATGCCGTGGGCAGCCAGGAAATCGGCCGCCGCTACGGGAAAGCGCTTGCCATCGAAGTGAGCGTGCATCAGGGGCCGCGCCCCCAGGCGGCCACCGTTCAGGCAAACCACGAAGGTGATGACCACCGCCACCAGCGGGAGCAGGTGGGCACGCAAGCCAAGTTCGGTATCCGCCATGCGGGCGGCAAAATTCCTCCAGCGCAGAAAGAGTTTGCGGGCGCGGGGCGCAAGTTCTTCGGCGGCACCGGCCCGTTCCACCGCTCCCGCCAGCAGCGGCGTGGAAGTCAGCACCAGCAGAATGGAAGCAATGGGGATATTCCTGGCGGCGTACAGGCCGAAATAGACGCTGAACAGAATGACCAGCAGGTGACGGGCGCGCAGGCGGGAGCGGTTTACCGCCAGGCCGAGCAAGCTGAGCAGCAGCAACGCAGCAAAGAACTTCTCCGCCGCGCCGTGAAAATTGGGGGAGAGAAATTCCTGGATGTTGTTCATGTAGAAGGAGCTGCCGAGGTAAGCATGGATGTGCAGCCAAAGTCTGTAGCCGTAAGGGTTGAGGAAAGTTGCCACAAAGGTCAGTACCGCGGCAATTCCCAGCTTGCGGACGGCGGCCTTCGAGGGGGTTCGCTCCCCGTGCTCCTGCGCGGTGATGAGCTCCCATCCTTCACCCAGGAAATACAGTCCGACCAGCGCCAGGCCAACCAGGAACCCACCGTGAATGTTTACCCAAAGCAGCATGAGTGCGGGCAGCCAGTAGAGCCTGCGGTAGCTGCGCTCGGACCCAGGCGCGGTGGCGCTTTCGAGGATGTTCCAGAAGAGGAGGGTGAAGGCCCAGGTAAACAGGTGCGGGCGGGCGAGGAAATGAATGCTGGAGGCGAAAATCGCCAATACCACCAGGAAGGCAGCAACCAGGGGATAGCAATTGCGCGTCACGGCCCAGCGGAACAGGCCGGCGAAGGTACCGGCAATCAGCAAGGCGCTGAGAAACACAACACCGTCGAGGCCCATACGGCTGTAGATCACGCCCGCTGCCAGGTCGTAGAGCCATTCCCAGGCGAACCATGGGTGCCCCGGCATGGTGTAGGAAAAGGAATCCTGGCGTGGAAAGGCATGAGTCGCAACAATCTGCTGCCCGGCTCGGATGTGCCAGCCGGTGCCGGCATCTCCCAGAAGCCGCTGTTGCAGGCCGCCATACGTAAGTGCCAGAAGAAGAAGAAGAAAGATGACATCGGCGATAGAAGGCATCACCCCCCGGAGCCACCACGGCGCGGGAGCCGGAGGAGACAAGGCGGTCGTCGGCCGCACAGTTTCCAAGCGCGGCGACGCGGTGTGGCTCCCGGTTGTCATGAGGTGCCTGGGATTGACTCATCTTAACCGACATTCACCGGCAAAGGAATCGCGAGGTGGGTCAGTTGAACCCGCCGCTGAATTTTGTAGCAGTCTCTTAAAATTGCACACTTGTTACGACAAATTCACTTGCAAGTTGCGCGATTCGGCATACACTGACGCTACTTTGCGCACTCGTCACTCCCGACCAGCCTGAATCTGGTTGCGACCAATGGGGATCAGGGTCATGGGGAACACTATCCTTTGCGTGGATGATGAGCACCACGGTTTGATGATCCGGCGCATGCTCCTGGAAAAAGTTGGCTACTCGGTTCTGACCGCCGAGACCGCACGCGAGGGATTGGCGTTGTTCAGCCATCAAGCGGTGGATGCGGTGGTGCTGGATTACTATCTGCCCGACGTGGATGGGGCGCGGGTCGCCACCGCCATGCGCCTGATCAAACCTGATGTGCCCATCATCCTGTTCTCGGTGCAGTGGGCCTTACCGGAAGGGACGGGCACGGTCGCGGATGCGGTGCTGGGGAAGGGGCAGCATCCGGTCGGGCTGTTGAACACCCTGGACGAGCTTCTGCGGTTGCGCCGCGAGCATAGCGCGTAGCGCACGCACGTATCATTGCATCCCACCATAAGCGGAAGTCGCGAGTCGAATCGGCACTCGCGCCATAAAATTGCATTCCCCTTTACAGAAGGAAGAAAGGAAAAGCGCACAATGAGCAAGAGTCTGGCCGGCCAGGTGGGAATTGTGACTGGAGGAGGTCGCGGGATCGGCGCCGCCATCGCCGCCAAGCTGGCGGAATTGGGTGTTACGGTTGTAATTTGCGGGCGTACCCGTGGCCCGTTGCAGAACACGGCACAACGTATTCGTGCCGCGGGATCCAAGTGCGAAGCCATGGAATGCGACGTCACTGAACTGGGCGCAGTGGAGAAACTTGCGGCGCGGGTGGAGCAGACTTTTGGCCGGACGGACATCCTGGTGAACAACGCCGGGGTGGGAGGCTTCGCCACTCCCCTGCATGAGCTGCCGCCGGAAGAATGGGAGCGCACTCTGAACACGAATCTGCGCGGCGTGTATTACATGATCCGCAATTTTGCTCCCTTTATGATTCGCGGCGGCAGGGGCGACATCATCAATATCTCGTCCGGCGCGTGCAAAAACCCGTTGCCCAATGGCGCCGCATACGCCGCCTCCAAATGGGGACTGAATGGACTCAGCTACTCCATTGCGGAGGAACTGCGCAACTACCACATTCGTGTGGCGGTGATCTGCCCGGGGTCGGTGCAAACGGAACTGGGGCCGCATACCGGCAAGGATCCCAAGAAGATGCTGCAGCCCGAGGATGTGGCCCACGTGGTGGCAATGATGGTGACGCAAGCGCCACAATCGTTTGCCAGCGAGGTGGTTCTGCGGCCCACCCGGAAGCCTTAATGCACTAAAGTAACTATAATGGCTATTGCATTGAATTTATGCAGGTTGTTAGATCATTTATGCGCGGCCAGAAGGCCCGGTTGAGTCTAATTATTTCGTCCGCAAGGGTTTGTCTTCACCGGCCAGCGGATGCTACCATCCGAATGGGTTGAACAGGCCTTTTTGCCTGGCCGGCACTTCTCAAAAGCTCCAGGAGGTCTCTTATGGCAGACGACAGCGGAAATGGATTCATGTGGTTTCTGGCAGGACTGGGAATTGGGGCTCTGGTGGGAGTGTTATATGCACCCCGCTCCGGCGCCGAGACGCGGGAAGCCATTCTGGACAAGGCCGAAGAAGGCCGCGATTTCGTAAAGAGCCGGGCCCGCCAGGTTCGCGATCAGGCCGGCGACTGGGTGGAACGCGGTAAGGATGTGGTGGGACAACAGAAGGATCAGTTCCGCTCCGCCTTCGAAGCCGGGCGGCAGGCGTATCGCGAGGCCACCACCGAGGGCACCACACCCAAGAGCTAAGGGCAAGGGAGCCCAGGGACTTCACGACGGATTGGTATGGATCACCTTAACCTTTTTATCGCTTTAACAGCGGTCGCCATTGCGCTGCAGGCGCTGGTTTTGCTGGGGATTTTTCTTTCGCTGCGCAAAACCAGCGCGAAAGTAGACACGCTGACCACGGAAATGCGGACCCGGGCGCTGCCGGCGGTAGAGGCGGCACAGTCGCTGATTACCGCATCGGCTCCCAAGCTGGAAGCAATTGTCAGCGACGTGCACACCACCACTGCCCTGGTTCGCGGACAGGTGGAACGGCTGGACAACACGGTTAACGACATTATTGACCGCACCCGGCTGCAGGTGATCCGCGCCGACGAACTGGTCACGCGCACGCTGGATCGCGTCGAGGACACCACGGAAACGCTGCAGCACACTGTGGTTTCTCCAGTGCGGCAACTGACCGGCATCATGCAGGGAGTCTCCGTGGGATTGGGGGCCTTGTTCCGGGCGCGGAACAGGCGCCGCCATGGCGGCAACGGCATGGGCGAGCCTCAGGACGAGATGTTTATTTAGGAGCTGCTGTCGGCCGCCAGCCTTCGGCTAGCCCTTGGTTTCAGGTATTTAGGCTTGAGTGGAGACGCAGCTTGCTGCGTCTTTTTTCTTATCGTTCCGAGCCCTTCCCCATTTGAACGAGAAAGAGAAGTCGCTGTGAACCGCGAAAAAGCAGGTCCATTCGCTGTGCTCCGAGCAAAAGCACGGTCGCGCAGCTCAGGATGAAACATAAAACGGGAGTTGATCCGTCCTACGCGATCCAGCCCCCGCCCACCACAACATCTGCATCATAGAAGACCGCCGCCTGGCCGGGAGTAATAGCGCGCTGCGGCTGGTCAAAGGTAACCACGGCTTCGTCTGCGCTGATGGTTTCAACCGTAGCGCTGGCCGGCTCGTGGCGGTGGCGGATTTTCACCCCCAGGCGCAGCTTGGAGGTCGCCCGCTCCAGCGCGATCCAGTTGAGACGCTTGGCACGCAGGCTGCGGGAGTACAGCTGCTCGCCGCCGCCCACCACCACCTGGCGACCCTCGCCGTTGATCTGCAGAACGTAAAGCGGCGAGCCTGTAGCCACACCCAGGCCCTTGCGTTGGCCAACGGTGAAGTTGTGAATGCCGGAATGCGTACCCAGCACTTCCCCGCTGCTGCTGACGAGTTCGCCCGCGGTTTCGGGAAGTGATTCTCCCTGCTCGGCGAGGTAGGCGTCGAGGAACTTCTTATAGTCGCCGCCGGGGACGAAGCAAATCTCTTGCGAATCCGGTTTGTCGGCCAGCGCCAGTCCGTAGCGGCGGGCGATCTCGCGGACCTCGGACTTCAGCAGCCCGCCCAGGGGAAACAGGGTACGGCTAAGCTGCTCCTGGGTGAGACCAAAGAGAAAATAGGTCTGGTCGCGGGAGGAGTCCACGGCCCGCTTAAGCAGCCAGCGACCGCCGGCGCTGTCAAACTCGATGCGGGCGTAATGGCCGGTGGCCAGGCGGTCGGCCCCAATCTGGCGGGCTGTAACCAGAAGCTGGTCAAACTTCAGGTGATTGTTGCACAGGCTGCAGGGGATGGGCGTGCGCCCGCTCAGGTACTCGGAAACGAAAGGCCGCACCACTTCCTGCTCGAAGCGCTGCTCTTGGTTGACGACGTAATAAGGGATATCAATGGTCTCAGCCACGCGCCGGGCATCGTAAACATCGTCGAGGGAGCAGCAGCGGCCCTGCACCGCCTCCGGCATACCTTCGCGTCCGCTCAGCCGGCGCTGGTTCCATAACTGCATGGTCAGGCCGACCAGGTTGTAGCCGTCGGCGCGCAGCATGGCCGCGACGGTGGAGGAATCCACACCACCCGACATGGCGACGGCGATGGTTTCAAAAGCAGCCATTAGCAATCAGCACTTAGCATTTAGCCAGTAGACGTTCTTCTAGATTTGCGCTTTTCACGAATCACAGCCCGCTTTCGAGAACCGGGCGATGCCGCGCAGCAGCTCGTACCATCTTTCGGGGCGCCGGTCTTAACCGCCTTGGTCACTCGCACTCGATCCCCATAGCGTGGGCACTCCGGCCATGTACAGTACAAGTTTGACCGTTCACCGGTTTGAAAGGCGAAATCGCCCGACTCGGAAATAATTCCCGTCAGAAAGTGAAAACAACGAGGACAACGCAATGACACTGGCCCTCTCTTCGCGGCCCGGCGCTGGACCGAGGCGAGCCGCTTTCGAGCGGATAGAGCGATGTCCCTTGATAGTTTCGGTTTCATTATTCAGCAAATGCAATACCCGTTAACGGCTAAGTGCTAATTGCTAACTGCTAATTACTGGTGTTGCCGGCGACAATTCTCTCAGCCGTGCCACCGCCTGCGGAATAAGAGCCAGAGCCAAATCCACCTCCTCGGCCGTGTTCTGCTTGCCCAGGCTGAAGCGGATGCTGGCCCGGGCGCGCTCGGAGCGCAATCCCATAGCAGTGAGCACGTGCGAGGGCTCAATGGCGCCGGAAGAACAAGCCGCTCCCGTGGAGACCGCCAATCCCTTCAGGTCAAGGGCGATCACCAGCGCCTCACCTTCAATGTAATCAAAATAAATGTTGGAAGTGTTGGGCACGCGCGCCACGCCGCCGCCGTTAACCTCAGACGCATTGACCGTAGCCAGCACGCCCGCCTGCAGGCGATCGCGCAGAGCGGCCAGCTGCCGCACGCTACCGTCGCTCAATCCGCGCCGGGCGACCTCGGCTGCGGCGCCTAAGGCGACTATGGCGGGCACATTCTCTGTACCCGCTCGGCGCGAGCGCTCGTGGCTTCCGCCGTAGAGCAAAGGCTGCAAGAGAGTTCCCTTGCGCACGTAGAGCGCGCCTATGCCCTGCGGCGCATGCATCTTGTGCGCAGAGATGGAAAGCAAGTCGCAGGCGATGCGCTTCACGTCCAGCGGCACCTTTCCGGCGGCCTGCACCGCATCGGTGTGGAAGTAGACGTCCGCCTCGACGGCAATGCGGCCAATCTCCTCCACCGGCTGCAGCACGCCGGTCTCATTGTTGGCCGTCATGATGCTGATCAGGCGCGTGTTGGGGCGCAGCGCCCGGCGCACATCCTCAGGATTGACCAGCCCCTGGCCGTCCACCGGAACGTAAGAGACCTCGCAGCCCATTTCCTGCAGGCGCTTGCCGGAATTCAGCACCGCGTGGTGCTCGATGGTGGAGGTGATGAGGTGGTCGCCCGGCTTGACCAGGCCGAAGATGGCGAGGTTGTCGGCTTCGGTGCCGCCGCTGGTGAAGACCACTTCCGCGGAGCGGCAACCGAGCAGAGCCGCCACAGACTCGCGCGCCCGCTCCACCGCGGCCCGCGTCTCCTGCCCGTGATGATGGATGGAGGAGGCATTGCCGAAGCGCTCGTTGAAATAAGGGCGCATGGCCTCCAGCACCTCCGGAAGCACCGGCGTGGTGGCGTTGTTATCGAAATAAATGCGGCGAAGGCACCCCACAGAGATATTGTAACGCGGGTGAGCTAAATGCGAGTCACATAAGCACTTAGCAATTTGACAGAGAAAGCTTTGCAAAATGGTACACGGTCTCTTAGAGCCCGGCCGAAAATAGCCCGCCACCCTGGCGAACAAGCGCCAACTGCCAAATGCGCCTTATCTCCGCTCCATCGGCACATACTTCTGCGGGTAGACGGGGCCGATGTAGTCGGCGCGAGGGCGGATGAGGCGGTTGTCATCCAGTTGCTCGATAACATGCGCAGCCCAGCCACTGATGCGCGAGACGGCAAATATGGGTGTAAAGAGGTCGAGGTCAATGCCCAGCACGTGATAGGTCGAGGCGGAATAAAAGTCCACGTTGGCATTGAGCTTTTTTTCCGTGCTCATCAACTGCTCGATGCGGCGTGACATTTCAAACCACTGGCCCTGGCCGCTGGAAGCGCCCAGTTCGCGGGACATCTGTCGCAGGTGGGTAGCGCGTGGATCTTCGGTGTGATAAACGCGGTGACCAAAGCCGGGTATCTTTTTTTTCTGAGCCAGCATGCCCCGCACGTGCTCCACCGGATCGGCCCCGGCTTTGACAATGCCTTCCAGAATGCGGAAGGCAGCCTCATTGGCGCCGCCGTGCAGGGGTCCCTTGAGGGCGCCGATGGCGGACGTGATAGCGGAATGCATGTCAGACAAAGTAGCCGCGGTGACCCGGGCGGCAAAGGTGGAGGCGTTTAATTCGTGGTCGGCATGCAGGATGAGGGCGATGTCGAAGGCGCGTTCGGCGGTGGGCGAAGGCTTCTCCCCGGTCAGCATCAAGAGGAAATTGGCGGCGTGCGAGAGCGAAGGGTCAGGGTCAACCACCGGTTTGCCTTTGCGGATGCGATCGTAGGCGGCGACGATCATGGCTATCTGCGAGGTTAGACGGATGGCCTTACGAACATTGGCCTCGTGATCGTTGTTTTTTTCGTCCGCATCGTAAAAGGAAAGGGCGGAGACGGCGGTGCGCAGCACATCCATGGGCAGGGCGTGCCTGGGGGCCTGGCGCAGAAAGCTGACGATGGAGGCGTCCAGTTTGCGTTCCCCCGCCAGCCGCGAGCGCAGGTCCTGCAACTCTGCGCGGCTGGGAAGCTTAGCAAACCACAGCAGATAACAGGTCTCTTCGAAGGTGGAGTGTTCGGCCAGTTCGTGGATATCAATGCCACGGTAGGCTAGGATGCCCCGGTCGCCGTCTATAAAACAGATGCTGGAGGTGGTAGCAACAATGCCCTCCAAGCCCTTGGGAGGATTTGCAGCCGTGATACTGGACATAGGGTCCTTTCGCACCAGAAGCGCCAAACGGCAGCGGTTGCGCACAGACCCCCGTGACGGGCGTCACGCAACTCATTGTTATACATCACTTTGCGCGAGTTTTCCAATGCGGCGCCGCCGCTGAAATCGTATAGTTAAGAGTTTTCTCCGACCCGCGGGCGAATTTCTCTCGCTCGCCCGTGAGCCATACTTCTAAGGAGTACTTCCTATGATAAGACGCGCTTTACTGCTCTGTTGGCTGCCAGTTTTTCTTCTTAGCTCCCTGGCCATGGCGGACCCGGGGATGTGGCTGTTCGAGGCGTTTCCCAGCGCTAAGGTGAAGGCCAAGTATGGCTTTGATCCCACGGCGCAGTGGCTGGAACATGTGCGGTTGTCGTCGGTGCGCTTCAATAACGGCGGGTCGGGTTCGTTCGTCTCCGCCGACGGACTCACGTTCACCAATCATCATATTGCCGCCGAATGCATTCACCAGCTCTCCACAGCAGGCAAGGATTACATGAAGACCGGCTTCTACGCCCGCACCCAGGCGGAGGAGTTGAAGTGCCCGGCGTATGAACTCAACCAACTGGTGGGAATTGAAGACGTGACCGCGCCGGTGAAGGCCGCAGTGAAGGCGGGAATGCCCGCCGCCGAAGCGGGCCAGGCGCAGCGCGCAGAGATGTCGAGAATCGAGGACCAGTGCACGAAGAAAACCGGCCTGCGTTGCGACGTGGTTACCCTCTATTCGGGGGAGGCTTACCACCTTTATCAATACAAGAAATACACCGACGTGCGGCTGGTGTTCGCGCCCGAGTTCGAGGCCGCCTTTTTCGGAGGCGATCCCGATAACTTTGAATATCCACGCTACGATCTGGACATCTCCTTTTTTCGGGTATACGAGAACGGCAAGCCGGCTCACCTGAACAACTATTTCCGCTGGTCGCCCACGGGGGTGAAAGACAAGGAACTGATTTTCGTTTCCGGCAACCCTGGCTCCACGGGACGGCTGCTGACCGTGGCGCAGCTGGAGTTCATGCGCGACGTGGACTATCCCTCGCGGCTGACGAACTACCAGCGGCGCATCAACATGCTGGAGAAATTCAGCGCCGAGTCGCCGGATAACGCGCGCATCGCGCAGGAAGATTTGTTCCTCTACCAGAACTCATTGAAGGCGGTAACCGGCTATCTTTCCGGCCTGAAAGACGACCAATTGATGGCGCAGAAGGTTGGGGAGGAGAAGAAACTGCAGAATTTCGTTCTTCTGGATGCGAAGCGGCGGGCGGAATTCGACGATCCCTGGGCGGCTCTGGCCAAGTCCATGCAGGTACAAGAAAAGATTTACCTGCCTCTTACTTATGTGGAACGGATGCGCGGTTTTAACGCCGGCCTGGCGGTGTACGCCCGCGACCTGGTGCGCGGCGCGGAGCAGCGGGCCAAGCCCAACGGCGAGCGCTTGCGCGAATTCCGCGAGTCCGCCCTGCCCTCCATGGAAGAGCAACTATTCTCCAGCGCCCCCGTCTATAAGAACCTGGAAACAGCGGAACTGGCCGACGCCCTTGCCGGCATGCAGGCAGCCCTGGGCGCGGACAATGCGGTAGTGCGGGAGGCCCTGAACGGCAAGTCACCCGAAGAGCAGGCGCGCTATCTGATCGAGAACACCAAACTGCAGGATGTGGCGGTACGCAAAGAGCTATGGAATGGAGGCGGGGCTGCCATTAAGGCCAGCACCGATCCGCTCATCGCGCTCATGCGGCAGATTGAACCGGAGGCGCTCCAAGTGCGGAAGCAGTATGAAGACCAGGTTGAATCAGTAGCACGGCGTGACGGGGCGCTGCTGGCCAAAGCGCGCTTTGCCATGGGCGGGTTGAGTGAACCGCCGGACGCCGGATTTACCTTGCGCCTCAGCTACGGCGAAGTGGAAGGCTATACGGTGGGCGGCAGGAACCTTCCCTACTACACCACCATGGGCGGCGCTTACCAGCACGCGGCGGCGCATGGCGACAAGCCTCCCTACAAACTGCCGGAAAGCTGGATGAAGCATAAGGAGCAAGTCAAGCTGGCAACGCCGCTGAACTTTGTCAATACAGCGGACATCATCGGAGGCAACTCCGGCAGTCCCACCTTGAACAGCAAGGCGGAGGTGGTGGGCATTATTTTCGACGGCAACATCGAGTCACTGCCCTGGAATTTCGAATACAGCGATAAGGTGGGTCGTTCCATCAGCGTGGATTCGCGCGGCATCGTGGAGGCCCTGCGGGCCATCTATGGCGCCAATCGCGTGGTGCAGGAATTGCAGAGCGGACATGAGGTGAGCGGGCAATAACGTGAAGTCCATCCCAATCCCACTCTTTGCAAAAAACGCAAAGGGTGGGGCACCCTGCCGGGGCCGGCTTGCCTACTCTGTGGCTGGGGCGGCCGGCGAGGTGTACTTTTTCTGCAGGTAGGAAGCTAAATTCTCCTCCAGGTCGGCGTAGTGCATCTGGGTGACGGAAGAAAGAGCAGCCTCTGGCGAGTCGCCTTCTCCCAACCGCTGCAGAATGCGCTGCAGGCCATCCGTGCCCCAGCTCTGTTGCAGGTACTCAGCGGCAAGCAAGGCTTCGGCGTAGGCAACAACCGCTTGCTTAGTGTTCAGGCGGGCAAAAGGCCCATCGAGATAGCGAAACGGAATTTCCTTCTTAGCCTGAAACATGCGCGCCAGAGCCGGCCCGAAATAATCGTCGCTGCGGCCCTCCATCAGCTGCGCCAGCCCTTCATTGAGCCAACTGGGACAGTTGCCACGTGTAATCATGCGCACAAACGAGTGGGTCAGCTCGTGCTTGAGCACGTGCTGCAATTCCGGAGTCACGGCGCTGACGCCGGAAATGGGGATGCGCAGCTTGCCGTCATTCACGCCTCCCGCCCAGGAGGGAGCCTGGGTGATATCGAAGAACTGGGAGTTGGTGTAAAGAATTACGGAAATGTTTTGGCTGGGCGTGTAATTCAGCTGGCTGCTCAGATTCCGGTACTGGTCTTCCAGCGTGTCCAGCAAGTCGCGCTGCAAGCCCAGTGGAGTCTGGGCCCCCTCGTAGCGCAGGGTGAAATGCCAGCTGTCGCTCTGGTTGAAGTTGCCTTGGACTTCGAGTTCGTGCTGCGTCCTCTGCAGCACTCTTTGCACCCAGTCATAAGGCCGCAGCGCCACCGATTGCTTGAAAGCGGTGAGGGCGTCGGGCAGCCGGTCCACGTTGTAGTAGGCCATGCCCAGCAGGGCAAAGGTAAGCGCGTCCGGCGCCACGCGGGTTAGTTTTTCGGCCGCGGCGGCGGCCTGATCATTCTGGTTGTTTTCCGCCAGCCCGACCATGTACCACTCCAGAGCAATGGGATCGTCCGGCGCGAAGCTCAGAGCATGTTCGAAGTATTGCGTCGCCTCCGCGGGATGGCCGTGGTCAAGCTCGAAGCGCCCGGCCTCCATGTAGGCCAGCTTGGTCAGCTGCGGCTTCCCTTCCTGCTCTATTTGCCAGAGAGCGCCGTCATAGACCCGGCCGTTAGCCAGAATGCGGTCCAGCAGGGCGGCGCGCTGTTTGGCTTCGTCGGTGGATATGGACGGGCGAAGCAGGGGCAAGCGCGTGCGCGCCGTCCGCGATTTGGGCGCGGCAGGGCCAGGTGTGGCGGGCGCGGCGGCGGGACCAGGGCCCACGGTCACCAGATTGGTTTTCGCGGTGGAGCCGATGGAAATGCCTAATCCGCTGTCGTGATCAATGCGCTCCACCGAAGATCTGGGAACCGTATATTTGGTGGCGCCCACGAAGTAGTCCATATTGGGGCCGTTTTCGACCGCCTTATCCACGGTGATAGAAGTGCCGTTTTTGAAATGGAGGGTATCCCCGCAGGCAGCCACACAGATCGCAAGCAGGAGCAGGAAGCCGGAAAGGATCTGTTGAGCGGACATCGTAGCCAGGGTTAGGGTAGCAGCCGGCGGAAGCCTGTCAATGAGACTTTTGTCTGGTTTCTGAGTGCAGAACGGGTACCAGTACGCGGCCGTCTCAAGTTCTTTGGCAGGGGAGCAGGATCCGAACTACTGGTAAGCGGCCTGACCGCGGGCAGTGAAAACGATGTATTTGTAGCCAATGAAATTCCAGATGAAGCTGCCGGCTGTGCCCACCAGGGCGGCCGCCGAAGGCCAGAGTTTCTCCAGGCCAGAAACGGGAGAAACAAAGGTGGCGACATAAGAAGCGGTGCCCACGTTCACCACCGCGCCAATCAGGCTAACGATCAGGAACTGGCTGCCGGAGCGTACCAGGCTTTTTTGCCGCCCTGTTGCCCGGAAGGTCCAGCTGCGATTCAGGTAGTAGCTGTTCATCACGGCCACCATGAAAGAGGTGGTCTTGATAAGCATGAAATGGAGACCCTTTTCGCCGGTGTGGGTGACCTGAATGAGGAGGTTGAGTACTCCCAGATCAACAAACGTATTGATAATGCCGACAATTACAAAGCGCCAGGCTTCGGTACGGAGCTGTCCCTTGCTGGGAGAGGGCGACAAGTCAGCGCCCGAGGCGTCGGACGCCCCCGGCTGTACGTTGGGGCTCATCACCATCGTTAGCTCTCACCCATAGCGCATCCGCCAGCATTTGCCGCCAACACTGGCCAGAAGGCAGTGCCAGCATCGCCGCTCAGGCTCGGCTCTATCTGCCCGACGCGAGCCTCATTCTAACCTAGGGCGGCCAACTGGTCATCCTTGACCGCAAATGATGTCGGCTATCCTCTGCGCAGCCTTTCCATCCCACAGAGGCGGGAGAGTGCCCTGCTTGCTTTGGCCGTGCAAGAGGCGGCAAACCTCGGCCTGCAGGCGCTGCAAATCGTGCCCCACCAGCACGTTGGTTCCAATCGTAACCGTCACCGGGCGTTCCGTGGTCTCGCGCAAAGTAAGGCAAGGAACGCCCAGAAAAGTGGTCTCCTCCTGAATGCCGCCGGAATCGGTGATGACCACGGTAGCGTGCCGCTGCAGAGCCAGGAATTGCAGGTAGGATTGTGGCTCCCAGAACTGGAAATCTTGACCTGGCTGGAAGCCGAGCTGGGCAATTCGCTGCCGGGTGCGGGGATGGACGGGAAAAATGACCGGCAGTTGGCCGCTGATCTCGCCCAGCACACGCAGTATTCCTTGCAGCACCTGGTGATCATCCACGTTGGAGGGACGGTGCAGGGTGACCAGGGCATAGCGCGGAGGCAATGGGGGCAGCGTCGCGCCAGCCTTAGGCAATAACCGCACCACCGTATCAATCATGACATTGCCAACGAAGCGAATGCGTTCGGCGGGTATGCCCTCGCGCAGCAGATTCTGATCGCCGTCCTGAGAGGGAGTGAGCAGCAGGTCGGCAATCTGGTCGGTGAGCAGGCGGTTGATCTCCTCCGGCATGGTGCGGTCGAAGGAGCGCAGGCCGGCCTCCACGTGGGCGACCGAGACCCCGAGCTTGCTGCACACCAGGGCGGCGGCGATGGTGGAGTTCACGTCGCCATAAACCAGCACCAGGTCAGGGCGGGCTTTTTCGACCACGGGCTCAAAGCGCATCATGATCTGGCTAGTCTGGACGGCGTGAGTGCCGGAGCCGACCGCCAGGTTATAGTCGGGTTCCGGAATCTCCAATTCACGAAAGAAGACGTCAGACATGTTCTGGTCATAATGCTGCCCGGTATGGACCAGAATCTGGCGCAGGCCGGGCTTTTCGGCCAACGCCCGCATCACCGGCGCCGCTTTCATGAAATTCGGCCGCGCTCCTACCACGTGTGCGCAGTACATGCCCCTGGTTCATCCTCCGCTGCGGGCGCCATCAGCGCGCCTCAATCAAGTACACCATGAAATAAAGGCAAAGAAGAAGAAGGGCGCCTTTGATGAACCAAACTGCTACATCCATGAATCTTAACCCTTCGAATATCAGGATCGCGCATGGGACACATCCTGCGCCGGAAGTTCTTCAGGATCAGCCGGAGAGGACTGCAATCCCTGGTTAGTGACTCGCATTTCCCGGATCTCGTAGGCAGAGGACCGGGAGGCGCTTAAAGACATTCGGTCAAGCAAGAAAATACGACGAGAGAGCCCGCTGCAAGCTGGGAATATCGAGGCAGGGCGTTCTCGATTCATATCTGGCCGCCCAGCAAACCTGGTTGACCAGGTCGCGAGGATAACAAGGGCGAAGGGGCTCTCCCGCTTCCTGCAGGGCGGCGACAACGGAATCTACAACTATACTCTGGTATTCGAGCTTGTTTTGGGCGCAAACCCGGCGAAAGATCTCATGAAAGGCCTCGCTGGTAACGGGATCGAGCTTGATCTTGGTTTGAACGCGACGCAGGAAGGCGGCCTCGACCACTTCGGCGGGATTCAAGTTGGTGGCAAACACCACCATCACGTCAAATGGCACCTCAATTTTCTTGCCGCTACGCAGGGTGAGGAAATCAATTCTACGGTCCAGCGGCACTACCCAGCGGTCAAGCAATTCCGAAGGCCGCATACGCTGCCTGCCGAAATCGTCAATGATGAGCACCCCGTTATTGGCCTTCATCTGCACCGGAGCGCTATAGAAGCGGGTGGCCGCATTGAAGCCCAGGTCGAGCATGTCCAGGGTCAGCTCGCCGCCTACCACCAACTTGGGACGCCGACACAGCTCCCAGCGGCGGTCCACTCCGGGTGAGGGCAGTTCAAAAGCGCTGTGCACCACCGGGTCATAGACGGAAATGATGTCGCCGTCCACTTCAATGGCGTGTGGAATCCAGATGTGGTGCTCGGAGAAGACGTCGCCTAACCTTTCAGCTACGCTGGTCTTGCCGGTTCCGGTAGGCCCGTAGAGAAAAATGGCACGCCCCGACTGCACGGCCGAACCCAGCTTGGGAAGCACATCGGGTTCGAGCACCAGATCGGCAAAGGCTCTATCCAGGTCGGCAGGACGGATATCCTTGCCATTGCCCGCCTGGGCGCTCACCTGGGAAGTGTAATCCTGCAGTGAAACCGGAGCCGCGCCCGCATAGTGATTGATGTCAAGCAGCTGCTGGGCCCGCTCTCTTCCCTTCGCGCTGCAGGTGAGGCGGTGAATGTTGCCCACCATCCCTGTGACTTCGCACAACTGCTCGCGGCGTAGAAACCAAAAGATTTCCTGGGCCACCGCCAAGCTGAGCCGCAAGTGGTCGGAAAGATCGAGGGTGGATATTTCCCCGTTCAGGTAAATGATCTTGATCGCCAGCTCGTACAGCAGCATAGGGCGAACGCCGGTGTTAGCCAGCGAATCCGGCTCGCACGGCGCTTGGATGGAGGAGGCTTGGGGCTCTGTGGCGTGGGTGGACACGTAAACTCGCCAGAACTACTCTACAAAACCACTCCTGAGCAGGAGCATACCACAGCAGAGCGATACTGAATCCTCAAAAATCCTTCCCGATGAGCCCGGAAGCCAGGTTCTTGCACTGAAACTGTAACATTTTGCGCGCCCCCGGCAGGAACTATATCAGCCGTGGGTGGCTCTTCTATCAGAGTTCTTGCCCGCCGAGCAGAAGCACCCGTTTCCAACCGGCCTGAGCGCAGAGTCCTGAACAGAACCCGGAGGCGGGCTCAAGGCGCGTGCATGCGCTATGCCTTTACGCAGGCAACTTCCGCCAGACAGGGCGCGGAATATGCGGGCAGACTGATGGTCCACCAGCAGCTTCCCGTCATTCGCCTAATACGAACCGTTGCTGGTCACGGTGACCAAGGATCATCACTGTGCAGTAAAGGTGAAGTTTCTAATGTATAAGTATCGCGTGGCACCCAGCGTCTTATAACCGCCCCACCAGATGTTGTTCGTTCCCCAAAGGTTCATGAGGATGTACGCTTTAGCGCTTGGGATATGTTGCGTGTGCACCGAAACAAGATGGCCGTCTATGTAGTAGGAGATCGAGGAACTCTTCCAAACAAATTTATAGGTATGGAAGCCCGCATCCGGTGCCGTCAATTTAAAAGTTGACCACTGCTTTGCGCTGGTGGTCAACCAGTTCGTCATCCAGGCGATGTTAAGGTCGCCTCCGTTCCTTACGCCATAAAAGTCGTCGCCCCCTTCCACCTCAAAATCAATCTCCGTCTGAGATTTATTCACATAAACGAATCCAGCAGAAGTTTGTCCCGGCACAGCAGCACCAATACAGGATGGGCAAGTGGCGGTGGAGGCGGTGCGCATAGTCCACGAGTATGTCCCGTAGCCATAAAGTGCTATGGAACGCACTTCGGCGCCGACGCTCTGAATCACGCCGTTCGTACCCAGGTTCTGCGTGAGCTTCAGTGCGAGCATGCCCTGGGTCAAGCTCACATGGGTGGACGAAAATGTGCCATTGTTCGTGCTGTTGTTGCCCGGTGCTCTGCCGGTGTCTATTGTCCACAGACTGGTGTTGAGCTTTCCTGCACTGAAGTTGTCAGAAAACCCAGAACCACTGGCAAAAGCGGATAAGGCGAGAAGAATAAAAATGAATTTCATTGACTCTCCTTTTCTCCGACCGGGGAGCAGTCGGGAAAGACCTGGGTTGGAGGTAATGGTTCCATTAGTACAGCGAGTCAACTCCTGTTTGGTTCTGGCGCCTCGGTGCTAAGGCAGGTGCTCCGAGATAACAGATCTAAAGCTGAGACCATCATGTAAAGCACAACGACAAGAATCGTTGCGAGCCGCTTGCAATAAAAGGCTTTGGCTCTCGGCCAGATGACATCCATTAAACTCGCCGCGGCGAAAAATTGCCCTCAGTCGAACACATTAGTGGTTTCTAGGGGAGTGCCTTAGCAGAGTCGCGTGGAGGACTTTTGTGCGACCAGATCGAGTGATATGGGTGGCAGGCCTTCGCGGCGCGGAGTCCAATTTTTCAGAGACTTCGGCGGCTAAACCGAGGCGATGGCGGCGCAATGGGCCAGGGGCGCGGTGTTTGAAGGTTGAGGATGGGCCCGTACCGGCCGCGCCGGACCCAGGTAAAAAAAGAAATCAGCAGCCGCCAATCCGGAGGAAAAGGTTGCAACCAGGCAGTAGTTCGGCGAGATGGGGCACAAGCGCGAGAGTATTGCCGCAATACCTGATTGCGACTGGCAATACTCCGGCGCCGCTGCGGCTGCTTAGTGAATATGCATCTGCTTGCGCATTTTCAGTGGCGACTCAGTCACATGGTGGCGGCGGAAAACCACGTAGGGCGGTACCGTGCTTTGCGCTTTGTAGGAGATCGCTGCTACGGCGGTAACTGTTCCGCTTACGTGAACGAAACTGGCAATGGAAGGCACTCCCCTCTTGTTCACCAGGAACAACATGTAGTAGCCAGGCGGGAGAAGGTTCGAATTGTTGGGCACCGTGGCCGAGTAGCCGCCGCTTTCCGCCGTGAAGGTTAAGCCGACGAAGCGTTGATCCATATCGAAGGAGTGAGTTACAGACCCGGCTTTCATGAGAACTATAGAGGCGATGTCCGTGCTCGTTGTCTGAATGCTGAAGGAGCTTCCGTAGGCAATCGAGGCGGGAGCACCGACTATGACCGGCCGTGTGGCCGGAGTGCCGTCTGCGTTAAAAAGATAGGCGGGCTTGTAAAGTTCGATCCGATTTTCGTAGACGCCCTGGTGGGGATTCCCACCGGCCAGGAACACGGTACCGTCGGGCAAGAGCAGTTGTACGTTGTGGTAAAGCCTGGGAAGCGTGTTGGCCCCTGCCGAGGAGAAAGTGTTCGTAAGTGGATCGTAGAGCTCCGCTTTCAGACTGGCGGTGCCGGGATCCTCATCCGCCGCGGAGCCGGCTGAGACCAGCACCTTACCGTTGGGCAACAGGGTAGCTTCCATTTCCACGCGAGCTTCAGCCATGAGAGGCCCTTGTTGCCAGGCGGGTGATGCTTGTCCAAGATCAATGAGCTCGGTTGTGTTGGTGGCAGGATTGTCTCCGCCCAGAATCATTACTTTGGGGTCGTAATTATTGGCAGGAGTCAGAGGCAACAGAACGGAGGACCCGTAGGTGCGCTCCGCAACCGGACCGCCGTAAATCGTCCAGGCAAGAAACGCCCAAGTCTGCTTGCTGGGGTCGAATACCAAAGTGGCCGATGACGGGGCCGAGTAGAAAACCTGTCCGCTGGGCAGCAGGTGCATCCGCGGGTAAAGCGGAAATCCGAAGGTAAAGCCGGAGGCGGACAGGCCCGTCGGATTGCCTGGAATCTCAGCGCCCCAACCCTGTCCGGGAGTATAGATCTCGCTGGTGTTATTGAGATTTCCATTCTCATCCAGGCCGGACGTGGTCATCATTCGTCCATCGCCCAGTTCGGTAACCGTGGGGTACCAGCGTCCATGGGCTGTATTGCCGGAATTTGGTCCATCGGCAACGGAAAAGGATTCGCTTGCGGGATCGAATATCGCGGAGTTGGGTAAGCCGGTAAAAGGCAAGTCCGAGGCCCCGCCCACCACGGCCAGGGAGCCATAGGAGGCGGTTCCGCCATTGAGGAGAACCCGTCCGTCCGGCATGAGAGACATGCCATTGCAGAACATGTCCCAGCCGACCCGCTGAGTCATGATTTTGCCCGTCTGCGGATCCCAGACGGCGGCTTCATAGTCAGGATTGGTATTGATCGGAAAAGCATTGTTGGGATCGTTTCCCGAGCCGGCCACGAGCAACACCTTGCCGGTATGCAGGAGAGCGGCATGGATGGGATTGATGGGCGTGGTATACGGAAGCTTGGACCACTGGCCAACCCGCGATGTGGTCGAGGGGATACTGCTCGGCGTTGGAGTTGGGGAAGGGGGAGGGGCTGGCGCCGGCGGTGGGTCAGAGTTGGCGGAGCCAGGAGATGACGCGCCCCCACCACAACCAATCAAAGCGCACAGCGCCAGAGACAAAATTGTGCAACAGAGAACAGCCACGATTTTTCTGCGATGCATTTTTGCTCCCCTGCTAAGAGTTAGCCCGTCTAGCCGAATCATTTGGCGGCGACGGTTTCGCCTTGCACGGGGGAGGACAGGCGCGTCAAGTAAGGAAAAAAGGGCGTGACCTCAAATGGCATCTTTTCCTGGGCAGAAAGCAGAGTAATCGGCTTGGCATGCATCATCTGCAGCTGATTGCTCCATGGGTCCAGCTTGATCCGCGCGCCTAAAGGAAGGGCTGCGATTTGATCAATACGCTGCGGTTCCAGTTGCGGAGCGGATCTGGCCAAACTGGCCATGCGAACCGTCTTCCCGTGTTCCAGACTGTTGCCCAGGTGAGGTCGAATGAGATTGGGGAGATCTTGAGCTCGGGCTTGCAAAGACTTTAGAAACAGGCCCGCCGTGGCCAATCTGTCCTTGTAAGGTGAGTTTGCCAAAAGTTGCTCAGCCTTTGCATCCGCGGCTTCCTCATCGCCTTTGTTGCGGGAGAAATCCACGCGTTGAAAGGTGTTTTGATCGGGAAAGAAGAAGCGGTCGTTGAAAGCAAATTGTGTATCCATACGGTGGCCAAGCGCGATGTGGCTGAGTTCATGGGCCAGAATCATCGCCAGAGAGGCCTCATCCGGCAGCACATCCAGCAGGCCTCGACTGACCACAATGGTATGTCCGATGGTGAATGATTCCAGGGGCGAGGTCAGCAGCACACGGCAGCGGACCTCGGGCACGACCTCAAGCTTGTTGGTGATGATCAGGTTGTTGACCACGGTTTGCAGGACCCTGTCCACCTCTCCAGCCGGGGCCAGCAGACCGATGTTCTGAAGGTGGTCAAGCGCGTTGTCTTCCGCCTGGCGCTGCCACATGCGCTGGGCTTCTACCGGGCCGATGTCACTGCTGGAATCGCTCTGGTCGCGCGCGGCGTCAACCTGAACCTGTGTGAACTCCTGCCCATGCTTAAGGTGCTCCACATCGTAGCCCCATAATCTGGTTTGCGCCTTGAAGTACAAACTGCCGTAGGGCGGGCTGCTGCGGTGGTGATCCGTTTCCTCGCTGTAGATGTAGGCCGGCAGCCACATGCCAGGTTGAAGGTTCAGACGCCAGCTGTCGAAGTGCAGGTAATAGCTGTATCGGGAGTGGGGGGTGTAGGTGCCGTTGAAACGCACAATGTTGAAGTCGCGGTCCTCGACCCAAATCCTGCCCGTGAACAAGCCCCTGGGAGCATGCTCTTTCGGTTGCACGTCAACCACGATGCAGCGCACCTCGCCCAGGAACTCCTGGCGGACGAAATTGAAGTAGTAATTGCTCTTCTGGAAGTTGGCATCCAGCATGACCATCTGGGCGAATCCTTGAGGCGAGAATTGCCGCGAGAATGCGGCCCGGAAAGGCGCCAACAGCTGATGGCGAAAGCCGGGCTGTTCGTTTTCAAAAAGCTGGTCGCCCACTTTCTTATTGAAGTCGAAACGTCCAAGAAAGTAACGATCACTCACGGGCATCACATTTTCGTTTCTGTTTTCGCGAAGGTTCTGGATGTAAGTTTCAATCAGCGGGTGCATGCGCCGCATGTTGGCCACGAAGACATGTTCGCGCTCGACCACACGGTCCACCATTTCATCAAATGAGACCGGTGCCAAGATGGTGAACGAGGCTTTCCTGGTTACGCCATAATTGCCGTAAATGGTGACGGCGGAGTCACTTCCGCCCACGGCTGTTTTACCCATCGGGGTGCTGATGGTGAAGGCGGCGCTGACAGCACCGGCGGGCACAGTAACGCTAGCGGGAAGCCTCGCGCCGTCCACCGGATCGGCAGCCAGGGAGACTGCGATCTCGAACGGTGCCGGGCGGCTCAGAGTCGCCGTGCAGCGCAAGGAGTTGCCGGCGACAACGCTTGCGACGTTGCAATTGATTTCGCTTAGCGCGGCGCTCTCCGCGCCTCTAGCCACAAGACCGGCAAAACATACCAGAAACGATAAGATGACTGCTTTCACAACGCGCATAGTTCCTTCCTACGAAGCAAGCTGAAAGATGATGTGCACTACAGCTGTTGAATCAACCGGCTGGCCCGCATGCAAAGCCGGTTTGAACTTGATTTGCTCGGCGGCCCTTACCGCCTGTTCGTCCAGTCCATGGCCCAAACCCTGCAGGACGCGAATCACATGCACCTGGCCGCTGGCCCGAAAAAGGACCTCCAGGCGAACCTCTCCGTCAATTCCCTGTTTTCGTCCGTCTTCGGTGTAGGCGGGCGTCGGCTTATACAGGATTGCTACCGGCGTGCTCTCTATCTCCGCACTCGCTCCAACCTGGTGCGGCGCAGATGATGCATACGCGGCATCGAAGCCCGCGTTCCGCACCGGGCCTTCAGTTCTCCGGGTGCCGACGGCGATCCCGTTTCCAAACCCAGCGCTTACGACCACTCCCGGAGTGTCGCCCTCCGCACCGTTGCCCCGGCCAGAGCCGTTGGGCAAGTCAAAGGCTCCCGCCGCCGCCAGGTTGAGTGCGGCGGAAGTACGGCTGGGCCGGGGAGATGCACCTTCAGGATCACCAAATCCACCGGTTTGCACCTTCACAGCCGATTTGGTGGTGGTAGGCGCCGCAGAGCTGCCAGTCGAAAACGTGTTGAGGGCAACGACCTTGCGCGGAATGGCAGTGGAAAGCTGCGGCAGCTTGCTCTCCATTTTGAGTTCGGGGACTTTGATGTCAGGCTGCTGCTTGCGGACGAGAGGAGGCGCGGCTTTAGCCACCGTCCACGCCTTCGTTGGCATTGTCACCGCGTTGTTAATCTGCGGCCGGGGATTAATGGGCTGGGGCGTCAACGGCACCTCAGGCTGGTAGCGCACAAGGCTGGTGAGCACGTAGTGATGCACGGGAGGACGGGCCTTGGGCAACACTGCGTTCAAGACCAAAAGCGTCCCCACTAAAAAGAACTGCAAGCTCCAGCCGGCCAAAAAGCATCTGGACCGAGGCAGTGGTGCGGGCAGCGGGTTAAACAACAAAGACTCCATTTCCACTTCTCCATCTAAACGTGCTGTCAACTGTGATCTCTCGTCCTGCTGCGAGCTTAACCGCGGCATGTCATAGCCCACTGACATCACGGTTGCCGCAAGTAGGATCCATTTTGACGTCCAAAGAATCTGGCCATCAGATGGATCAGCCCAGAGATGCTTCCAAAACCGACGTAATGCATGCTACATACCTGCCTTTCGACCCAACAGATTCCAGCCGTACCAGAAATTCATGAATACGCTGAGAGTCCCTGCAGACTGGCCGGAATAAAAACGTGTTTCGTGGAGATAGCCAATTCCAAATTCGGTATAGGCTTGGCCGTGGGGGTAGGCGAGCTTGACGCCGCTGCCGTACAGCCCCTTGTTATCCCAGTCGAACCCTTTGCTGTCGTGCGAGAACGTAGCCTCCATGTAAGGCACCAACGCAGTTCGGCCCCACCTTTTGGCCACCACCCCCTGCGAAACATGGGCTTGACCGATCCAGTTGCCCTGCTCCACGGGCGATATGTTCCCCCAACTCGCCCAGGAAGAACCCGGAAAGCGGTTCGCCTTCTCAGCGACGGACTGCCAGCCAAACCAGTCCTGGACATACAGGACCAGCCCGCTGCTCTGCAGACTGCTGAAGCGGTCCTGGTAGGTGTAAGCCGAGCCCAGGCTTACTACGCCGTTACGAAAGAACTTATTCAGCTTTAATCCCGCCTGCGGCTGGATCTGGTTATTCCAGTCGTACCCTTTTGTGTCCAGTACCAAGCCCAGCGCAACGTAAGGGGTAAGCGATATCGAACCGGATTGGCTGGCAAGAATGGCTGCGTCCTGTTCCACATAAGACTGGACGTACCCGTTGCTGTGCTCGACCGGACTGAGATTGCCGGCGGTCGTCCACATCTGACCCGGAAGTCCCATCCCGTCCACGACGTTGCCCTGCAATGCCGGAGCTGCCGCTTGCTGCGCCGCAGAAGTCGAGGCCAGCAGGAGCACCAGCAGGAATGCAAGCCAGATGTCGGTCGGCATGACCTTGGTAGTCATCAATCTGCCTTCAGAACAGGTATCGCGTTGCTGCAAACCATCGCCCCACATGCTGCCTGCGGACGACTGTGTTCCAGTAGCTATATATAAATACGGAACAGTCAATAAAGCGCATGACCACGTAAAGCGGAGAACAATAGAACACATCCCGCCGCCCGTCGCAGACAGCGCACACCAGCGACAAAACCATCAACACCAGCCAATCCAGTCCAACCCCAAAAAGGGCAATTCGCGGATAGAAGGCGATCCATAGCGGAATCAGGAGATACAACATGGCAAACAGCAGACCCTCCCCCATCAGCAGCTTGTATTCCCAATCGATTCTGGTCAGCCCGGTCCACATGCCGTACTTTCTGCCCGTCTGCCACGTGCCTGTATCCCAGCGATAGAGCTGTTTAGCGTAGTCGTGCAAGGTGCGCGGATCCTGGGTGGAAACAAGCGCGCCCTGCTCGTAAACGATCCTGCCCAACCGCTTGCGATGGACCTGGATGGTGCAGTCCATGTCCTCGACTATGGTGTCGGAGTTCCACTCCAGCTGGGCGAAGGCCTCGGCCCGAAAACTGGCAGCGCAGCCTGGAGCGACGGTAACTACATTCATATTGCTCTGGCCCGCTTTGTAGATCGCGTGCGACATCCAGTAGGCCAAAGAACGATAGGCGGTAAGCCAGTTGTGCGGAGTACTTTTT
>DATEJK010000198.1:0-27931 GCA_035278025.1 Terriglobales bacterium
CGGTATGGCATTCCGGACGTGGCCTTCCTTCGTGACCACCAGCCCGAGCGAAGAAGTGAAGTCGCCTTCTCCCGAAACCTGCTCGCGCGCCGCAATCATGGCATTCGGCTGCTCGTCATAGACCAGCTGCCAGCCCCCGCCCGTAATTCCGCCCAGTGGAGCTTGCGGACCGTGAGAATCAAGACGCGCCCGGAAAAAGTTGCTCCAGTCGTAAGGCGCAACCTGATTGAGAGTGGAAACCAGCTCTTCGAACGTATACGTCTTGATCACGGGGTCATGGCCGGGACCGCCCAGAAAAATGCGGCAGAAATCATCCAGCGATTTCTGATCCTGAGTCTGCCGGCGGATGATTACATCGGCCTCCAGCCAGAGCAGCACGCTTTCGGGATAGAAATCCGTGCCGCGGCGGTAGAAGCTCCATTCCCCAGGAGCGAAATAAAGGATCTGAGCGGCATCGGCGGTATCCTGCAGCGATCGCCAAGTCCGTCCCGCACGGTGGTCCAGCATGGAGGCAGTAGCGGCCAGGTCGTCACGCGCCTGCTCCGCTGTCCACAAGCCGCTGCGCGCGGTAAGGACCGTCCCTAGGTATGTAGTCAGGCCTTCGTAGACCCACAGCAGATCTCCCTTCATGGGCTGCTGGAAGTCCGGCGTGGCGAGCCCGGTGGGCCGGCGATACTGCCCATTCCAGGAGTGGGTGTACTCGTGGGGAAAGAGCCCAGCCTCGAGCAATGCGCGGTTGGGATCGGCCAGCGTGTTTTCGGCGACCCGATCATCGCTGCTTTCATGGTGTTCCTGGCCGAGTGGAAGCACGTTGTCGCTGAGCGTGAGCAGGAAGTGGTAGTCGCGGTAATGCTTTGACTGATAAAGCGCGTCCGCCTGTACGACCAGCTGCTTGTATTTTTCAACCAGCGCCGGAGAAATCTCGAGCGCCCAGGCATCGTCGGCCGCTACGTCCAGTTCGTTGGGAGGCGACTGTCCCGCTTCCGTCAGTGGTATGACTCGGACGAATTCGCCGGATTGCACCGGAGAATCAACCAACAGATCAAGCGCAACGGGCGCGAAATTGATCCTGTCTCCTGACCGGCTCGCGACAGGCAGCGCGGTATTGAATTTCCATCCCCGCGGCAGCTGCAGGCTGGGTTGGAATAAGATTTCGCCGGCAGGCTGGCCAGCCGGATAAAGCAGCACCTGATTCCACATCAGTATTAGGAGATGAGCTGAACTAGACGCGGCGAAATCAATGGTCGGCCCTGGCGCGGACAGCAGAAAGTCCACATGGGCGGTTACGACATTGGCGCCGCGAGGCACTTCGACATGAAACGTGTACATATCGGCGAGATCCCTGCGCCAGGACAACTCTTTTCCGCCAGCAGCAAATCGCAGCCCGGCAAGATTGGCGATAGGACCATCAGGAGAGTGATCGGCCGGCATCCACTTGGGGTAATAAAGCGTGAGCGGCCCGGGCAAAGCCGGGATTTCAAGATCTGCGTGCAGAATTTTTTGCGAAGAAGCGTGAGTTGCGTCCACGCTGATCTGTATCGGTCGGGATGCCATGGTCTGGGGCTCCGCCGGCGCGACAACCAGCATCACCAGCAGGCATGTGTACAGCCATAATCGGCTGCAGTGCCGGTCAGTAATCGGCCACGAGTAGTTGGCTCTCCCGCTCACCAGGTGATCTTTCCCATCAGCTGAATGTTGCGCGGCCCTCCTACGCCAAAATGGGAATCGAAGCTGCCGTCATCCGCAGTGGCGGTTATCATCGTGCTCAGGTCGGGTGACGGTTCCGCAAAATTGGGATGATTGAAAGCGTTGAAGAAACTGGTGCGGAACTGGAAGGCAAAGCGTTCTCCTAGTTTGAACGTGCGCTGCAGCGAGATGTCCCAATCGTTCAATCCAGGAGCCACAATAGGATTGCGCGGACAGTCTCCGAAGGTTCCCGGCGCCGGTGGCGCAAACGCCCCGGGCAGCACATATGGCTGAGTGAAATTCGTCAATTGATAGCGGATGGGGCCGATGCAATTCGGTCGCTCATGGAAGTTATCCACTCCGCTTTCTCCGCCAAAGGTGAGGAGCGGGGTGGCCAGGCCATCCCGGAACGTCGTGGTCCCTGACACCTGCCAGTTTTTTAACACCGTGGTCAGCGCTGCGCCCAGATGGGGAGCGGGAATGGCATAGATGTAGGTGATCAAAAGCGCCCGGCGCTGATCGAATTCTGAGTTACCCACGCTGCCTTTGAGGTTCCGCGAGTCCTGCGGAACGTAACCGCTGGTTCCAAAGAAGTCGTCAACTTCGGAGGCGGTGTCAATATTGTGCGACCAGGTGAAGGCCACCTGGCTGGTCAGGCCGTGGAAATTTTCCGAGCGTAGTACCGCCTGCATGGAGTTGTAATTCGCCCATCCGACCGGAGAAATGGTGTTAATTTGCCGCAAAGTCGGGAACACGCTGTTGAACGGGCGACGCGACTGGGAGGTATTTGTAGCCGTGTTAATGCCCGGCGTGGGCTGGTTGATATCCAGCAATTGGATGGTATGTGTGCTCTTGTTGCCCACGTACCCCACTTGAAACACAAACGTTCGGCCCAGTTCCTGCTGTACATTGAGGTCCCAATACTGCGTATTGGGTGTCTTCATGTTGGGGGCAATGCTCATAACGTTAAAGGGCGGTTGCGGGGCGCCGGTTCCAAAAATAGGTACGCCCACGCCGAATGGGATGGGCGCGGACGGCGTAATCGTGAACCCACCGGTGTTTCCAATCGGATTTTGCGAAAGGGCTACAAAGTTGTTGAGCGGAATGGTGTCGAAATAGGTGCCGTAACCCGCGCGAACGATGGTCTGGCGCTGCGGCAGCAGAGAAGCAGATGGCGCCCAGGACAGCCCGACACGCGGTCCGAAATTCCTCTTGGGTGCCGTGTATATGGCGTGGCCCGGCAAAGTCGAAGCAGGGACCAGTCCGAGGGCAGGGTCGAACGCAGAAAAACGCCCCCGAGTTTCATTTACGGTTCCAAAGTAATCGTAACGGACACCCCCAATCAGCGTCAGATTGCTCCTGAGCTTGTAAGTATCCATGAAGAATCCGCTGACTACATTTTGCGCGATGTTAGAGCGGTCGCTCAGCACCCGCGAGATGAACGTGTTGCCCGGCGTGGGCAGTCCCGCCAGCAGATCAATTAGACCGGCCAAGCCGCCATCCGTGGTTAAGCTGTCGCCCAATTGCGATCCGTCGAAAGTGAACAGGCCACGGGAGCCCGAGGTCGTGTAGTCCGAATAGTTGTGCAGCACGTTCAACCCGAATCTCATGGCGTGACTGCCGCGCGTTAGATCAACGTCATCGGCCACCTGGTAAGTTGTGGCCACGCGGCCTCCCACGCCGTACTGCAGGCCGAGATTGGAAAAGCGGCCGGGCCCTGAGCCGATATCAATCTCTGGAATGCCGAAGCTTTCCGGTCCAACACCGGTATTCAATCCGATGGTGCTGGGATTCACATTTGAGTCCCGCCCTTGTTGGAACTGGCTGAAGCGGTTGTACCCGAGCCGCAACGTGTTGAGCAGCGTGGGCGCGAAAATGTGGACTTCGCTGACGGCGAAATTCGCCACGTGCGTGGGCGTTACCCCAAACCACGGGTTCAGCTGCGACCCTCCTCCCGGCCCCGGTCCACCTCCGGGAAACTCATCTTCACCGTTGCCGTAAAGAAAACGGGTCGAGAACGTATCCTTGGTCGAAAACAGGTGGTCCAGCTTGATAACAAAGCTGTTGGGTGATTGCCGTCCCCGGTTGTCGACGACGAACGGACCTGAAAGATCGAGAGAGGAGTACAGGCCCAAAATGTTGACCCCCAGCTGATTGACGGGAATGCCACGGGCTGCCAGCAGCGACTTTGCCGTTAGCATCTGGCCGGGTGTAGGCGCATTGCCGTTTAAGGTGGTGCCCAGCCGCAAACGGCTGCCATCCCAGGCGCCAAACAGAAACGTGCGGTTGCGCCCGTCATAAACGCCGGGAATGTAGAGGGGGCCGCCGGCGGAGCCGCCGAACTCGTTCCACACAAAGGGCGCCTTGGGAATGCCGGCGAGGTTCTCGAAGAAATTTGCGGCGTCCAGCGATGCGTCGCGGTGAAGTTCATAAGCCGAACCGTGGAACTGGTTGGTTCCGCTCTTCACTACAACGTTCATCACGCTGCCTGAATTCTGGCCCAGATCGGAGCTGGACGCGGCGCTGAGCACGCTGACCTCCTGAATCGCATCCAGCGGCAGGCGCGTGGCTGCGGTCGCGGAGTTTCCGCCTTCGTTGATGGACGGCAAATAGGTAGAAGGGTCGGTATTGGAAGCGCCGTCAATGTTGAACCCGTTCGAACGCGCCCGAGAACCGTTGATGCTGTACTGCGCGAAGGCAAAGTTGCTGTTTTGCACTACACCCGGCAAAACCAAGGCCAGCCTAGTGTAGTCGCTATTGCCGATGGGCAAAGAAGTCACCTGCTGCTCCGAAAGCTGCCCGCCCGCCGAATTGGTTTCCGTCTGCAGCAGAGGCGCCTGGGTGGTGACCTCCACTTCCGTGCTTACCGTTCCCACCTTCAGCACCGGATTGACCGTATTCACCTGCCCGAGCGAGGTCGTGATGGCAGTTACCGCGGTGGTTTGAAAACCGGTCTTGGCGACGGTCAGCCGGTAAGTGCCCAAAGCAAGTTCCGGAAAATTAAAGTCTCCGTTCTGGTTGGTGACCACGGAACGTTCTAGCCCGGTCGCCATGTTGGCGAGTTTGACCGTGGCGCCGGCGACGACCGCGCCTTGCACGTCCCTGACTGTGCCGGCAATCCTGCCGGGAAACAGTTGGGCGGCGGAAAACTGAGCAGTCAGAACGGTTAATACCAAGATCAGGGAAACGCGGGGAAAGGCAAGGCGAGTCTTGTTCACAACGACCACCTCCTGCAGTGAGCTGGCCCCGAGGACATGCAAGCTACCGAAATTGTGTCGGCATGTCAATGAAAATTGCTGCAGTATACAATTGCCATACCATAAAAAGACAGCGGATTGCTGTGCTGCACGCTGTTCGCTGGCCGTCCTGGCTAGCGCCGGGAAGGGGAAGGAGTAGTCAGGCGCAGGACCTTGCGCTGGGACTGCACGATGTGGTCGTACATGCGTTTCCGCGCACTTTCCGGGTCGTGGTCGCGAATGGCCTTGATGATGTCGCGGTGCTCCTGGATGGGAAATTCGCCGTAGTAGTTGATGTCAATGGCTGCGTACATGATCCGCTCCATCAGCGAGCGAGCTTCGGTTACCGCTCTTACCAGCATCTGGTTGCGCGACAGACGGGCGATTCCCACATGAAAAAACGTGTCGCCTTCGATGAACTCCATGTAGCTTTCCAGACTGCCGGTACCATAGGAAGTCTCGGCCCAATCTGCCAATTCCTGCAATAGTGAGGAATCGACCGCCTTTCGCGCCGCCAGCTCTGCCGCTGCGCACTCCACCGCGGTGCGATATTCGTAGACATCGTTCAGTTCCTGCAGGGTGATTTGACTGACAAAATATCCGCGATTGGGAATAATGCGCAGCAGTCGCTCTTCCTGCAGGCGCAACGCCGCCTCGCGTACCGGTGTGCGGCTAGACTTGTAGCGCCGTGCCAGATCTTTTTCGGTCAGTGCCTGTCCGGGGGCGTGAACACCGCGAATGATGTCGCGCTTGAGGACCTTGTAGATCTTCTCGCTGAGCTTGTCTCGAGTGCCAGATGCGTGGGAGAGACGGGCTCGCTTCCGAATTACGGCAGTTGCCACTTGTATGTGCATCCTCTCCAATAAAGGTTCGCGTTGCGGAGCCCTCGCTTGCCGAGCACGGGGGCGCTAGCTGCCGCTGTGCCCGCCATGCAACTTAGCTCGCCGCTAAGTGGCTGTCAACCCGCATCTCCTTGTGCCACCTCGCCAACGCTGCTGGATGCAGGCCGACCACTAGCATACCACTCATATATCACTCTAGAAGAGCCTTGACAGCACAGGATAAGTGGAGGTACGTTTCCGCGACTTAGGCAAATAATTGTGTTGTGCCCAGGGGGGGCACCATGGCGTTCTGCCATCGCCGTAGCCGCTGGTCCTGGCGGATTGGTTTTCTCGCGATTTGCTTCTGCTGCGGACCCACACTGCTGGGAAGTGCCGCGCAGTCCGTGCCTCCCCTCGTCGTGAAGGCCGGAAAATTGTTTGACCCTGCTTCCGGCCACATGTTCGATCGGCCAGTGATAGTCATTCGGTCCAACAAAATTGAATCAGTTTCCTACGGAAGCACCGTTCCCGTCGCCGGGGCAAAAGTAATTGATCTCGGAGACGCCACGCTTCTGCCCGGTTTGGTTGACGTGCATACCCACCTGACCATGAACGCAGGTGGCGGCGGCTACGAGAGCCTGGGCATTTCTACGCCGCGCGCGGCCCTGATCGGCGCAAAAAATGCGCGCCTCACCCTACTGGCGGGTTTTACGACTGTCCGCAATGTAGGCGCTGAGGGCTACGCCGATGTTGCGCTGCGAGATGCCATCAATGATGGGGACGTGATCGGACCGCGCATGCAAGTTTCCGGGCCTCCCCTTGGGATCACCGGCGGACATTGCGACAATAATCTGCTTCCCTTCGAATTCCACTATTCCGCCGACGGGGTGGCCGATGGCCCCGAAGCGATCATGCATCGCGTTCGTGAAGTCATCAAATATGGCGCGGACGTGGTGAAGTTTTGCGCCTCCGGAGGCGTATTTTCCAAAGGCGATAACCCTCTGCTCGAGCAGTACAGTCCGCAAGAGATGAGCGTGCTGATCGCCGAGGCGCACCGGCTTGGGCGAAAAGTCGCGACTCACGCCCACTCTGCCGTCGCCATCAAGGACGCGGTTCGCGCCGGCGTGGATTCGATTGAGCACGGCATTTTTCTCGATCAGGAAAGCATCGCGCTCATGAAGCAGAACCACACATTCCTGGTGCCCACGTCTTATCCCTTGTTTTGGTTTGAAGCGCACGAATCCCAGATGCACCTCCCGCCGTGGGTGATCGAGAAAGCGGCCATCATTATTCCCGCCTCCAAGAAAAACATGGCCAACGCCTTTCGCAATGGCGTGCGCGTCGCCTTGGGCACCGACGCGGGCGTCTACCCTCACGGCCTGAACGGAGGCGAGTTCTGGTCAATGGTGACACTGGGCTTACCCCCGGTGCAGGCGTTGCAGGCGGGCACCAGCCATGCCGCGGAGTTGATGGGATGGTCGGATCGAATCGGCGCCATTCGTCCGGGACTCTTTGCCGATATGGTCGCCGTCGAAGGAGATCCGCTTACGGATATTCGTTTGCTTCAGCATGTCCAGTTCGTGATGAAGGATGGTGTCGTTTACAAAGATGAAATCTCGGCCGGCCACACTAAAGCCAGGCCATGAACGACTTGTAAGTCTGTTTCCACAGCTCGAACGAGGGTGATCTATGCTGCGCTCGACAGTGAACTGCATCGTGATGTCCATTCTTCTGATCCTTGCTGGCGCTCTTAGCTGTGTGGCGCAGACGACCCAAGGCGGAATCGTTGGTGCTATCCGTGATGAGAAGGGCGCCAATATTGCGGGCGCCAAGGTCACCGTCAGCAACACCGCCACCGGCTTGCAACGCGAAACCACTACGGCCGGCAACGGTCTGTTCCGACTCATGGCTTTACCTACGGGGACGTACCAGATGAAAGCGGAGGCGCCTGGGTTTGCGACCTCTACTACTCCTGGTGTCGAGGTAGGCGTGGATCAGATCCGCACCCTTGATGTCGTGCTCCACATCGGAGTGCAAAATGAAACTGTCGAAGTGCAGGCGGATGCCACTCTCACCCAGACTGAGACCTCCAAGCGTGGCGAGATTATAGATAACCGCAAAGTAGAGGACCTGCCACTCAACGGCCGCGACTTTGCCCAACTGGCACGTTTAAATCCCGGCGTCGCCAGTTCCGGCGGCGGCGGAGGCCAGCAAGGCGGCGAGGGCGGCGTCTCCGGCTTCTCCTCCAATGGCCAGCGCTCCACCTCCAACAACTTCATGGTGGACGGGGTTGACAATAACGACTATTTCGGCGGCGCCGCGGCCCAGATACCATCCATTGATTCCATCCAGGAGTTTGAAGTCCAGACCAACACCTTCTCCGCCGAATATGGGAGAAACTCCGGGTCGGTAGTCAACCTGGTCACGAAGTCCGGATCAAACCAGCTCCACGGCTCCTTGTACGAATTCTTCCGTAACGATGCGCTCGATGCCCGCAACTTCTTCAATGATTCCAGTTTTGCCAAGTCGGCGCTACGGCTTAACCAGTTCGGCGGCACGCTGGGCGGGCCCATTGCCAAAAACAAAACCTTCTTCTTCCTGAACTATGAGGGTTTCCGGCGCGAGGCGGGAATCACCCGCATCACCAACGTGCCTACGCTTGCCGAACGCGCCGGCAATTTTACGGATAATAATGGCAATCCCATCAAGATACCGGTTAACCCGATTAGTGCGCAGCTGTTCAATTTGTTCCCCCAGCCCAACCTGAGCAATCCTTCCGGGAACTTCATCTCGTCTCCTAACCAAACCGACGGCACCGATCAATTTCTGGTGAAAGTGGATCACCACCTGCGCAGTTCCGATACGTTTTCCGCCCGTTACAGCCGCGCCCGCATTGATACCTTCTTTCCATTTACCCCGGGACAAGGCGGAACCAACGTTCCTGGCTATGGCTTGAACCAAAACGGCGCCAATAATCTGGTGGCGCTGTCCTACACCCGGGTAATCAGTTCCCGTACGCTGAATGAGGCGCGCTTCGGCTTTACCCGGTCTGACATTTCGCTGGTCACGCAGCCCGGACCAAAAGCGGCGGATTTCGGCTTCAATACGGGATGGGCGGCCAACGCGCCGCTCAGCCTGGGCAATATTCCGCAACTGGCATTTGCGGGAGGATTCGTCGGCGGCAGTTCTTCGGTGAGCAATCTTGGCGGCGGTATCGACCAGCCCAACCAGACCGCGACCAACACCTTTCAGTGGATTGACAACCTGTCCCATACCACCGCCCGCCATTCCTTCAAGTTTGGTGAAGATATTCGCTATACCCAGCTGAACCGGCTATACGACCTGGCGTTTAATGGGCAGATCAGCTTCAGCGGCCTCGATAACACGGCAGGCACCGACGGCAGCGGAAACCCGGTGAACATTCCGAATGCGCTCATTGATTTCGCCGAAGGCCTTCCCGACGGAGCCCTGCAGTTCGTGGGCGACTCGCGTCGCAACTTTCGTACCAGCAGCTACGGGCTGTTCGCGCAGGACAGCTTCAAAGTGCGCCACAACATCACCTTGAACTACGGCCTGCGCTATGAACTCAACACGGTGTTGCACGAAGCGCATGGGAGGCTCAGTTCCTGGCGGCCGCAGAACTTCACAACCTTCCTGAATCCAACCGACCCCACGATTCAAAACAATCTTATGGCCCTGCAGGCCTCGGGCATCGTGACTCAGAACCAGGTGGGCGGCATCTACAACGGCGATCACAACAATTTCGCTCCCCGGGTGGGGTTGGCCTGGGATCTGTTCAGCAACGGCAAGACGGTGCTGCGCTCGGCATACGGGATCTTTTACGAAACTATTATCGGCAACATTCCCGGCAATGTGATGCTGAACCCGCCGTTCCTGCCGGACTTTTTCACGCCATTTCCGTTTGCGGGATGGCCGAACGCCTTTGCGCCTTCCGGCTTCCCGGTGCTTACCATCAGCCAGCAGAACCTGCGCACCCCCTATGCGCAGCAGTTCAACTTCGGCATCCAGCACGAACTTCCCGGGCGCATGCTCCTGGACGCGGCCTACGTGGGGACCACCGGCACCAAGCTGCCGCGTTTTGTGCAGATTGACCAGGCTTACATCACCAAGCAGCAGATTGACCAGTTAACGCCCAATGTCATCACCCGCATGGAGCTCCTCGGGATCCCGCCCAGCGTGGCCAATTTCCTGTACGACAACCAGCTCTGGGGCGCGATGCCCAGCGTGGTGCGCACGCCTTATTTCGGATACGCCCAACTGTTCCAGGCTGAAGACACAGTCAGCTCCAACTACAACAGCCTGCAGGCCAAGCTCGACAAGCGCTTCAGCCACGGCCTGTCGTTCCTGGCTTCCTATACCTGGTCCCACTCCATTGATGGCGCGTCGGTCTTCTTCGGCTCGGGCGCGAACGCAACCACCATCTTTCCCCAGGACAACTATAATCTGAAAGCGGAGCACGGCAGTTCCGATTTTGATATTCGGCAACGCCTGAGCTGGAGCTTCAACTATACTTTGCCGGCTCTGCGGCGCTTGCCCAAATTCGCGGGCTCGGGCTGGGAACTCGGGGGTATTTTGACCCTGCAGACCGGCCAGCCATTCTCTGTTCTCACCGGCAAGGGTTTGAGCGGAACTGGACTGGGGAACGACCGGCCGAACCTCGTTGGAGATCCGAATGCCGGACCACACACGGTGCAACAATGGTTCAACACCGCTGCGTTCGCTGATAACCTGCCGCTGACCTTCGGGACCGCGGGACGCAATATCGTCACCGGACCTGGGTATCGCGATTTCGATTTTTCTGTGCTGAAGAATACGCAACTTGGCGAGCGCCTGAACGCCCAGTTCCGGGCGGAATTTTTCAACATCTTCAATCACCCCAGCTTTGCCTTGCCCGCTAACATTTCGGCGGCCCCGAATTTCGGAGCCCTGTTCACCACCCCGGACGCGGCGCAGAACAATGTCGGGCTGGGATCCGGGGGGCCGCGGCTGATTCAGTTCGCACTCAAATTCAGCTTCTGATCGGAGTGGGTTTGCGAAACAGTACGCTGCGAGTTGCTATTGTGGCGCTAGTCGCCTCTTCGGCGGTGGCCGCGGCCAAGCCTACCGTCCAGCAGGTCGGCGCGGGGCTCTACGCCTATATCTCCGACAATGACGCGAGCGCGAATTCGACCGTCCTCATCGGGCGAGATGGAATCCTGGTAGTTGACACCGGGCTGAACGCGGCGGAAGGCAGCAAGCTGTTGGCGGCCATCCGGGAGATCTCGCGCCTGCCGATCAAGTTCATCATCAATACCCACTACCATCCCGATCATCAGGGAGGGAACACCGTGGTCGGCCCGGGCGCGGTTGTGATCACCACCGATGTCACCTGGGACCGCACGCTGGCGCTAATGCAAAGCCCGGAGATGAAAGGCTTCCAATTTCGGCCCGCCGACGTGACTTTTCAGAAGCAGATCACCGTCCACCTCGATCCCTATCCTGTGCAGGTGTACTTTCCAGGCAAGGCGCACACTTCCGGCGACGCCCTCGTCTACTTCCCGCAACAGCGCGTACTAAGCACCGGGGATCTGTTTCTCAACCGCTCGTGCCCGGCAATGGACAAGGGCAGCGTCGCCAATTGGATCCAAGCTCTGGACCACGCTCTGCAGCTTCCCCTCCAGCATGTAGTGCCCGGGCACTTCGAAGTGGGCAGCAAGGCGGACCTGCAAAGATTTCGCCACTACCTCAGCGATCTGTTTCAGCAAGTCCGGGCCATGCAGCAACGGGGCGCCACTCTGGAACAGGTGCGCCGCAACATCAGGATGGAGAAGTACGCCGATTTCCGGCAGTATCCCAAGTATCAGGCGACGTTTGCCGACAATGCCGCAGTCATATACCAGCAATTGCAGGCGCACTGAACATGATTACGTCAGCTTTTCCCATTGAATGGGTCCGGCAGCAATTTCCCGCACTGAACACGGGCGACCAGTTCATCTTCTTCGATAACGGAGCCGGCGCGCAGATTCCGCAGGTTGTGCTCGACACGGTTCAGCGCCACCTGGTGCGGCACAACGTTCAGCGTGGCGGGCGCTATCCCCAGAGCCGGGCCGTGGATGCCGCCCTGCAGAGCGCCCGCGAAAGTGTCGCCACCTTTCTCAACGCGCGCGAGGCGCGCGAGGTCGCCTTCGGCATGAACGCGACGTCGTTCATCCGCCTGGTGAGCATGGCCATCGGCGAGATTCTGGGGAAGAGAAACGAAATCGTGGTAACCGACCTGGACCATGAAGCCAACATCGCCACCTGGATTGCGCTGCAGGGCAAAGGGGTGAAGATTGTGTGGTGGAGAATGCGGCAGGACGGAATCCTGCACAGCGACGATTTGCGACCGCTGCTCAGCGATCGAACCCGGCTGGTGGCGTGTGCGGTGGCATCGAATGCCCTGGGCTCGATCGTGGACGTAAAGGAGGTGGCGCGCATCGCGCATGCCGCCGGCGCGGAAGTCTTTCTCGATGCCGTCCACTACGCGCCCCACGGAATCATTGACGTGCAGGACTGGGACTGCGACTACCTGGTCTGCTCGGGATATAAGATCTTCGCCCCGCACATGGGTTTTCTGTGGGGCAAGCGCGAGTTGCTGGAGCAGTTGCCCACGTTTCGCGAGGACTTCATCCCGGACGAGATTCCGGGCAAGATCGAGGTCGGCACCTATGTTTACGAAAATGTGGCCGGCATGGATGCCGCCGTGCACTACCTTGAGGAACTGGGAGGGCGCATGGCTTCCGGTCCTCAGAACGGTTCAGCGCGATCCGCCGTGGTAAATGCGATGGAAGCGATTCGCCGTTATGAAAAAGCTCTTGTAGGTGAACTTCTGGAGCGCTTAGCCGAGATTGATGACATCACGGTGTACGGCATCCAGGAATATCAACACCTCGACCACCGCGTTCCGACCGTCTGCTTCAACGTCAAGGGAATGTCGGCCGCGGCGGTGGCGGAACGGTTCGCCGAAAACGGTATCGGAGTGCGCGACGGCAACATGTACTCGCCCCGCCTTTTGCGGCGCATGGGGGTCTCTCCCGAGGCCGGAGCGGTGCGCGCTTCGCTGGTGCATTACAACACGAAGGAAGAGGTCGCCAGGTTCGTCAGCGTGTTGCAACCTATCTCCGCATCGGGGCGAAACCGTGGAGCCCGCGCGCAGTAACTAACCCCGGAAATGTCAGACCCTTCTAGAAGCACCGCAGCGTCGGCCGCAACGAGCTCCGCTTCTCCGGCGCCGCCGGAGCAGCTGCATCGCCGGCTCAATTCCCGGCAACTCACGATGATTGCCATCGGGGGCGCCATTGGGGTGGGGCTGTTTCTGGGCAGCAGCCTTACCATTGAACTGGCGGGGCCGGGAGTCATCCTCACCTACCTGCTGGGAGCGCTGATTGCCATTGTGATGGCATATGCGCTGGCGGAAATGGCGGTGATCCATCCGGTCGCCGGTTCCTTCGGAATCTACGCGGAAAAGTACCTGAGCGCCTGGGCCGGGTTCACGATTCGCGCCACCTACGGCCTGGTGGAGATTATCGCCATCGGAGCGGAGGTAACCGCCGCGGCGATTTACTTCGGGTTCTGGTTCCCCCATACGCCGGGTTGGATATGGGTGCTGCTCGTTTCCGCGGGACTGATTACCCTGAACGCCTTGCAGGTGGGCAACTTCGGCGAGCTGGAGTACTGGTTTGCGCTGATCAAGGTGCTCGCCATTGTGCTTTTTATCGCCATTGGAATATTGCTCATTACCGGGCTGGGCCCGTGGCGCGCCGTAGGACTGGCAAATCTGACGCAGCATGGCGGATTTCTTCCACACGGTTGGGGCGGAGTGTGGATGGCGCTTACCCTCGCCATCACCAGCTATATGGGGGTGGAAGTTATCGCGGTCACGGCGGGGGAAGCTCAGAACCCTTCGGTCACCATTCCCAAAGCGATGCGAACCATCGTTTACCGCTTGATCATATTTTATGTGCTGGCGATGACTGTGATGCTGGCGATGACGCCCTGGAACCAGACCGGCAGCTCGAATATCAACGGCAGCCCGTTCGTACGCGCCTTTCAAGTGGCAGGAATCCCGTTCGCGGCCGGCATCATGAACCTGGTCGTGATCACGGCCGCGCTTTCCAGCGCCAATACCAACCTGTATACCTCCACCCGCATGCTGTTTTCGCTGTCGCGAGGCAGGTATGCGCCGGCTTGGGTCGGTTATTTAAGCCGAAACGGGGTACCGCACCGGGCGCTGGCGATCTCCAGCGCAGGTATGGTGACCGCCATCCTGCTGGCTGTTTTCTCGCCCAACAATGCGTTCCTGTTCCTCTATGGCACCGCGGTCGCCGGCATGCTCTACGTGTGGACCGTGATCCTAATAACGCATCTGCGCTTTCGGCGAGCCATAGCGCCCGAGACTCTGGCGGCACTGCCGCTCAAGCTGCCCGCTCATCCCTGGCCTACCGTGCTGGCCTTAGCCGGCCTGATTGCAATCGCGCTCAGCACATTCTGGGTCAAGGGCCTGCAATACACGGTTCCGACCTTTGCCCCACTCTTGTTGCTGATGCTGCTGGTGTACGCCATCTATCGGCGACGGTAAGGGCTAAGAAAGTTTCTCCTGCCAGTTTTTGGGCGAACATTCTGATTCAGCCGGAAGAAATTCGCGGGATCATAGTGCGACTTCACCTCGACCATGCGCGTCCACAGCTGATGATAGGCTTCGGGCACACGATCCTGCTCGTCTCCGCTCATAAAATTTACATAAACACCCGGTTTCATGTTTGGGCGAAGTCTCTGGAAATTTCGGCGGACCCAGGCAATGTTGACCGCATCGAGAGCCGGCTCGGACCAGTTCGCGAGCAGGTTCAGGATAATAGGAGCGCTGCGATCGCCGAACGCGGTCTCGGACGGTGAGACCTGTGCCGCAGCAGCTCCCAAGTAAGCAAGTTCTACCTGGGTGTCAGGAGAGGGAATCTCGGATAGCGTTGCCAGCAAACGATCAATCGTCGTACCGTCGAGATCCGGGAAGTAGCCCGACTTCGTGTAATAGCGGCGTCCATGAGGGAAATCGAGATCGGCCATGGTCTGCAGTTCCAGAAAGGACATGGCCCTGGTGCCCACAGAATCGCTATGGCATAAAGACAGGGCGCGCTCCAGCCATGGATGCCCACGCTCGGGGTCACCAGTCCAGAGTACAGAATTGCCGGCGACCGGGCGGCCACGCAATTCAGCGGGCATCTTCTTCGCTGCCGAGGCCAAACGCAGATCAATATTCCACTTCAGATCGAAGGGCGCATCGGCCATGAATTCTCTCCAGAATTGGAGGAGGCGAGGGATCCGCGATTCCGGACACAGCCCTTCTCCGAGCAGCACCGAGGTCAGCGGATGTAATTTGATTTCAAATTCGATAACCACTCCGAAATTGCCGCCACCGCCTCGCAGCGCCCAGAATAAGTCAGGGTTTTCCGTTTGGTCGCAGTGTACGTGTGAACCGTCAGCAGTTACCAGCGTGAAGCCTTCGACGTTATCGCAGGATAGTCCGAATCGCCGCGTGAGCCATCCCGTTCCGCCACCGAGGATCAGGCCGGAAGCGCCGGTATGAGAGACGACTCCGGAGGGAAATACCAGCCCGCACCTTTGCGTAGCACAGTCAATCGAGCCCAGGAGGCAGCCGCCGCCAATCCGCGCCCGGCGCCTGTCCGCATCAACCGTGACCTGGCGCATTCTGGAGAGATCTATCACCAGGCCATCGCAGGTGCCAAAGCCGGCAAGACTGTGACCACCACAGCGGACAGCGGTGAGAATTCCGGCAGCGGAAGCGGCCTTGAGCACCATCCGCACGTCGGTCACATCTGCGCAACGCGCGATCAGGCGGGGGCATCGCGATACCATGCCGTTCCAAATCGCGCGCGCATCTTCGTAGCCGTTTTCCCCGGGACGCAGCAAATCACCTTTGAATCGCTTGCTCAGAAGAGAGTGCACCTCGCGCGCAGATACCGAGCATCTCTCATTCCCCGGGAACAATGTCATCGTACGTCGCCATTCCAGTTTGATTGGTGTTCGTTTGCCGGTTCAAAAATCCTTCGCTCATCGCCGGGGCGCTATCGTGCGCCTCGCTCCCCGACCCGGTGATTCCAGTGGTCCATCGCCTTCAAGCCAGAATCTTCGTTACCCTTAGACTACCGCTGGACAGGCGCTTGCATTCCAGACGTCCATGCCGGACATGCCGTTACGGCATGCACAGGTCCTTCGCTGCGCTTCCTCGCTGGCATCATCCAGTCTGAAGTTTACCAATGGGGGCCAGCGTATCTCAGTTAACCTGCAGTGGAGGGATTTTTACTTCGACGAAGCGGTGATTTTTACTGGTGGTGACACTTTTTGGAGTCACCCGCAGCCGTGCTAGTTGTTTGTTTTCGGTTTGGCTAAGGCTCGATTCCTTCCGCACTCACAAGAGTTTTGCATTGAGGCCGCTCTTGGATTCTGGCATGAGAGTCCGGCACCCACTCCGAGGCTCCAATAAGAAGCAATGGAGTGACTAGCAGAGATACGTGGTTTTACTCGCAGAACCTTTCATGGTCCAATTATGGTCCACGAAGTCTTCCTCACTCCTACGACACACAACTTTGGGAGCCACCCGTGTCGCGTGGTTTCAGTAAGTTACAGCCTGCTTTGTTCCTTTCACGGCGGTAACGGGGGTTCGAATCCCCCCGGGGACGCCAAGTTATCTTTCCTCCCGTCCCCAAGCTGCCCCCCGGCTTCAATGGTTCGGCGGCACTCTCGCACCTGCATCCAACAATCATGCGACATAGGCACACATTTTTCGTGCTGCTGGCCGGCGGTTTTGCGCTGCTTCAAACCGGTTGTTTCAGCTGTTCCGTGAAGCAGAATCCGCAGCAACTGAAGGAAAAAACGGCGCAGACCACGGCCGCGCTCAAAAGCGACGCCAAGGCCGTGGCCGCCGGCGTGCGCGAAGGATGGACCCGCGACAAGCCGCTGGATCTGAACCATGCCACCAGGTCGCAGCTGGAGAGCTTGCCGGGCGTAAATGCCGCAATAGCGGACCGGATCATCGCTGCTCGTCCCTATGCCAAGCCGGACGACCTTCTGAGCCGCGGAGTGATATCGCGCCGCGGTTACGCGAGAATTTCCGGGTTGGTGACCGCCAAAAAGTAGCTAATTTCAATTCCCCAAGCCTGCTTTCAACTGTCACCTCCGGTCCCGGCTAAGCCCAGGCTGCCTATAATCGTGGCATGAATTCCCCGCCGCGGGGCCCGGTTGCACGGAAGCTGGTTGCGCCCGAGCACTTCGAAACCGAACGCCTGAGCGCTTATCACTTGCAGCCGGAGCATTTTGCCCTGCTGCTGGCCATGCATCAGGACCCGGCAACCATGGCCACCCTGGGCGGAGTACGCTCGGAGCAGCAGACCCGCGACTACCTGCGAAGCTTCCTGGCGCATTGGGAAGAGAACGGATTCGGCATGTGGTTGCTCTATAACCGGGCACCGCAGTTCGTGGGCCGGGCCGCGTTGCGGCGCATGGAACTGGGCGGGCAGATGGAGGTTGAAGTTGGTTGTGCCTTGCTGGCCCCGTTCTGGAGGCAAGGCCTGGCCGGCGAGATTGTCGCCGCGCTCGTGGAAATCGCCTTTAAACGCCTTGAGTTACGCGATCTGGTAGGCTTCGCGCTTCCTGATAACCGCGCCTCCATCCGCATCCTCGACAAACTGGGGTTCGGCTACGAGAAGGACATCGAATACGCCGGGCGGCGGCACGTCCTCTATCGGCTCACCCGGGCACAGCCTTAGCCCCAATATCGCATGTGGTTTTCGCCGGGTGTTTGCTGCTACCATCGGCTAAACGCGATGCCCTTGACCGCGCGAAAATTGAAGCGAAGCGTAAGCCAGGCAGCCGCGCGCAACGGCCACCGGGGCGAGCTGCGCCAGCTGGTAATCATCAGCGGCATGAGCGGCTCGGGCAAGAAGACGGTCATCAATACCTTCGAGGACCTTGGTTTTTATTGCGTGGACAATCTGCCGGTGGACCTGATCCCGCGTTTTGCTGAACTGGCGCGGCATTCCGTGGACATCGAGCGCACCGCCATCGTGGTGGACGTGCGCGAAGGCGAAGGGCTGGAGAAGCTGCCCGTCATCCTGAAATCGGTGCGGCAGGTGCTGCCCACCACCATCATCTTTCTGGAAGCTGATGATCCGGTGCTGCTGCGGCGCTACAGTGAAACCCGGCGACCGCATCCCCTGGGCACCGACGAGCCGGTCAAAGCCGCGCTGCAGGCCGAACGCAAGCGCCTGCAGCCCATCCGGCGCATCGCCGACCTGGTGATTGACACTTCCAAGTTCAATGTTCACGAGCTGCGTGCCCACGTCATGCAGCGCTTCCAGCCCGATTCGACGGGCAAGAACATTCTTGTTTCCTGCGTCAGCTTCGGCTACAAGCAGGGGGTGCCGGACGAAGCCGACCTGGTGTTCGACGTCCGCTTCCTGCCCAACCCGCATTTTGTGCCCGAATTCCGTCCCTATAGCGGGCGCCACCCCAAGGTGGCCAAGTACATCCGTTCTTTTCCCCAGACCCAGGAGTTCATCAAGCGCATTTCCGATCTGCTGATCTATCTGCTGCCGCACTACCTCCGGGAAGGGAAGAGCTATCTGACGATTGCTTTTGGCTGCACCGGCGGCCAGCACCGCTCGGTGATGATCGCCGAAGACGTGGCCAAGCGCCTGCGCAAGGCGGGCTATCGGCTGAAAGTGGTGCACCGGGATATGGCCAGGTAGCGGCATTTCCTCCGTAACTGCTGCAGCAGGCATCCCCAAGGTCATCCCGGGGCCCAAATGCGGCGTTGACAATCGCGCTCATGACCTTTAGTATCTGCAGCTTAGCGCTACTTTTGCCAGGATGTTCCGGGTGCACCCCCCGGCGGAGCGATTTGTGATCAAACTCGACATCATCAACGAAGTGGTCAACAAGACGGGCATCACCAAAACCAAGGCGGAACTGGCGGTGGAAACCGTCTTCGAGAGCATGAAGAAGTCGCTGGCCAAGGGCGATCGCATTGAGCTGCGGGGATTTGGCGTGTTCAACGTGCGCCCGCGCAAGACTGGCATCGGGCGCAATCCACGCACCGGCGCGGAAGTCAGCATCCCTCCCGGCAAAGCCGTCCGCTTCAAGCCGGGTAAGGAACTGCAGTCAATTGACTGAAGAGAAGCACTTGGCGGTTGGCAATTAGCACTTAGCCTCTGGAAGGTTTTCTTGCTGATCGGCACGAATCGTGGCTGGCTAAATGCTAAGTGCTAAATGCTAAGTGTCTTACGTCAATCCGGCCGAGGGCCAGCCTTGTCCCATCCTTGATACAATCAGGCGACACTGATGTCCGACCCTCTTTCCCCAATTCCCTCCACTTACGAACTTCCCGCGCCGGTTGAAGTCTTTGTAGTGCCGCGGCCGCGGCGCCGCTACTGGTTGCACGCCCTGCTGCTGCTGGCCACCGTGTTCACCACCCTGGTGGTGGGGGCGCGCATGGAGTACAACTTCCTTAACCATCAGCCTCTATTGTCCGTTGGTACCGAGTTCCTGCCCTTCTTTCAGTTGGGATGGGTGCTGGAACGACCGGCGCGCCTGCTGCTGGGCATTCCCTTCGCCGCTACCCTGCTTATCATCTTGCTGGCGCACGAGATGGGCCACTATTACTACTGCACCAAGTATGGCGTGTATGCCACCCTGCCCTTCTTCATTCCCGCCCCCACCCTGATCGGCACCATGGGAGCTTTCATCCTGATCCGCTCGCCCATCCGGTCGCGCAGCGATCTGTTTGACATCGGGATTGCGGGACCAATTGCCGGATTTGTGCTGTCAGTAGCCGCGCTGTTTTGCGCGATTTTTCTCTCCAAACCGATGCCGCCGGGCATGGCTTCCTCCGATATCCTGCTGGGCTTTCCCCTCATCTTCCGGCTGGCGCACAGACTCGGACCGAATTCCGCTATCCCTCTGGACCATATGGCCTTGCATCCCATCGCGATCGCGGCCTGGGTGGGCATGTTCGCCACTGCGCTGAACCTGCTTCCCGGCGGGCAGCTCGACGGTGGCCACATCGTGTTCTCCCTGTGGCCGCGGGCGCACCGCTGGATATCTATGCTGAGCCTGGCGGCCCTCCTGCTGCTTGGTTATTTCGGTCACTGGGAAGGATGGTATTTGTGGGCTGTGTTGCTGTTCCTGAGCGGATTACGCCATCCCCGCGTAAGTCCCTGGCCCGGTCTGGACGGCAAGCGGAAACTGCTGGCTGTGTTTGCCTTAGCTATGCTTATCCTGACCATTGTGCCCGCGCCCTTCCGCCTGGCGGGGATGGCCTGGCATTGAGCGGAATTGACGATTGAAGATTTTAGATTGACGAGTTGCCAGTTGCCAGCATTCACCTACAGACCAAGCATTTAGCACTGACCTTGTGGTGCTCGTCGGAATCGGCATCAAGGTTAAGGGGCTAAATGCTAAGTGCCAATTGCTAATTGCTTGCAGTTGAGGAGCTGATTGCCGACCACTAGCCACTGCCGTCACATCAGCCACACCGCATCCACATCCAGAATCAGATTGCTGCGCGGAATTTTCTGCTCGCCGGCGTAAGTCAGCATGGAGCGGAGCAGCGCATTGAGCTTCTCTCGGCTGGCCGACTTCAGCAAGAAATGATAGCGGTAGTCGCACTTGAGGCGGGTGAGGGGCGCGGCCGCTGGTCCCAGTACCCGGATCCCCACATGCGAAGTCTTTTCCAACCAGCGGCCGAGCAGCCCGGAAAATTTCAGCACGTCGTCCAGCTTTTCGCCGCGCACCAGCACGTTGGCCACAGCGTTGAAGGGCGGGTAACGCATCCAGCTGCGGTAGCGGAGCTCCTTGTCATAGAAGCCGCGAAAATCGTGGGCGGCGGCAAACTGCACAGCGTAATGCTCGGGGAAGCAGGTTTGCAGCACCACCTTGCCCGGACTCTCGCCCCGGCCGGCGCGCCCCGCCACCTGCGTGAGCAACTGGAAGGTGCGCTCGGCGGCGCGGAAATCAGGCAGGCCGAGGGCAATGTCAGCGCCCACCACGCCTACCAACGTAACCCCGTGCACGTCATGTCCTTTGGCGATCATCTGCGTGCCCACCAGGATGTCCAGTTCGCCCGCGCCTAGCTGGTTGAGTATGCGCTCGAAGTCGTGCCGCCCGCGCACGGTGTCACGGTCCAGCCGCCCGATGCGCGCCTGGGGGAACATACCGTGCAGCAACTCTTCCAGTTTTTCCGAGCCGGTGCCCACAAAATAGACATACTCGCTGCCGCATTCCTCGCACACTTTGGGCACCGCCTGCAGGTAGCCGCAGTAGTGGCATTGCAGCCGGTGCTCGCGTTTGTGGTGGGTGAGCGAGATGGCGCAGTTGGCGCACTGCGCGGTGTGGCCGCAGGCACGGCAGAGCACCACCGGGGCGTAACCGCGGCGGTTCAACAGCACCATGACCTGCTCGTGCCGGGCCAGGCGCTCGCCGATTTCCGCCGCCAGTGGCCGCGAGATCACCTGCTCGTGCCCGGTTTCGCGGAATTCTTCTTTCATGTCCAAAATTTCAACTTCGGGCAGCGGCCGCTGCTCCACCCGGTCGGGCAGTTCCAGCAGCGTGTATTTGTTCTTTTGCGCGTTGAAGTAGGATTCCAGCGAAGGCGTGGCAGAGCCCAGCACCACCGCGGCGCCGGCCATGCGCGCGCGCATGACGGCCACATCGCGGGCATGATAGCGGGGCGTCTCTTCCTGCTTGTAGGAGCTGTCGTGTTCCTCATCCACAATGATGAGGGCCAGGTCGGAAACCGGCGCAAAAACCGCCGAACGCGTGCCCACCACCATGCGGGCGTCGCCGCGGCGAATGCGGTGCCATTGTTCGGCGCGCTCGCGGTCGGTGAGCCCGGAATGAAGAATGGCTACCTGCTCGCCAAAAATCTGGTGCAGATCGGCGGCCACCGCGGGCGTCAGCCCGATTTCCGGCACCAGCAGAATGGCGGAGCGTCCCGCCTGCAGAACCGCATGCATGGCGGCAAGGTAAACCGCGGTCTTGCCGGAGCCGGTTACGCCGTGCAGCAGGAAGCTGGAATATTTTCGCGAAGCGGCCGCGGTGCGGATTTGCTGCAGCGCATTCTGCTGCGCGGGCGTGAATTGGAAGTGAAACGGCGACGGCCGGGGTTTGGTGGTCGAGACCGCAAAATCGGCCGGCTCTTCGATTATTTCCACCAGCCCGCGCTTCACCAGTGTCTGGAGCGTGGTGTGCGGAACAGAAAGCTCGCGCAGGTTGTCCACGCGCGTACGCCCGCCGGCTTCCCTTAGCGCCTCAAGGATGCGTTTTTGGTTTGAGTTGAGCTTCGCTTCCCGCGCCGCGTTTACTTCTTCTGTCATCCTGAGCGAGCTTTCTGCCGAACGAAGTGAGGCGGAAGGCGAGTCGAAGGACCTTGTGTTTGCCTCTGGAGTTCTCAGCACCGCCACCCGCACCGTTCGCCGTGTTTCCCCGGCGGACGAAAGGTCCTCCCGCGTGATCCATTTCTTGCGCGCCAGCGCGGCCAGGATTTTGGTGTCGGCGTGAGTCGCGGATTTCAGCACCTGTTCGCGCGTGCTCTCCCTTTCCGCCAGATAGTCGAGCACGCGAAATTCGAGCATCTGTGCCAGCGGCGCCTGGCGCGAGCGCGCGGAAGAACCCGACATGCCCGCCTGGTGCAGCGCCAGCTGGCCGGCATCCGTGATGCGATAAACGCGGGCGCGGCGAAATTCCGCAGCCAGCGGCAGCATGGCGCGAAACACCTCGCCCAGCGGCGCCAGATAGTATTCCGCAATCCATTTCGCCAGGCGCATCAGGCCGTCGTCGAGCACAGGCGCAGTATCCAGCACCTGCAGAACGGATTTGGTTGTGACGGAAGGCTCGCGATCGTGCAGCGCCACGACTACACCGGAGAGGCGCTGCTCCCGGAAAGGTACCAGCACGCGCCCGCCAATTACCGGTGCCGCGCTGTTCCCCGGCAGCCCATTTCCTCCCGGCACACGGTAGGTGAAAGTGTTGTCCAAAGGAACGGGCAGCGCGATGTCGCAGAAAGCGGGCATGGCGGAGAGTTTAGTTTCTCATGCCCAGCACTTGGCAGTTAGCACTTAGCATTGAGCCAGCCGCGACCCGTGCAGATCATCAACAAAAACCTTCAAGGGCTAAGTACCAAGTGCTAATTACTAAGTGCTTGTTTTCGGTTTCAACCCCAGATACTTCATCACCATCTGCAGGTCTTTCCAGGTTTCCTTTTTCTGCCGGGGATCGCGCAGCAGGAAAGCGGGGTGATAGGTCACCGCCAGCTTCACCGTAGGACCATTGGGATCAGTGCGGCCCTGGCTGTTAACGTTCACGCGGAAGTCGTACCAGCGGCCGCGCAACTCGGCCATGGGCGAGTTGATGGCGAGAAGGTTTTTAGCCGCGGTGGCGCCCAGGGCCACAATTACTTTGGGGCGGATGGCGGCAATCTGGCGCATCAGGAAGGGAATGCAGGTTTCGCACTCGTCGCGCTCCGGGGTGCGATTTCCGGGCGGGCGGCACTTGACCACGTTGGCGATGTAGACGTCTTCGCGGCGCAGGCCCATGGCCGCGATCATGTTGTTGAGCAACTGGCCGGCACGGCCCACGAAGGGCAGTCCCTGCTCGTCTTCGTCGGCGCCCGGACCTTCGCCCACAAACATCAGTTCGGCATGCACGCTGCCTGTGCCGAACACGATGTTCTTACGGCCCTTGCTCAGGCGGCAGCGGGTGCACTCGCCTATGTCTTCGCTGATAGCACGCAGTTCAGCCACGACGTCGCCCGGCTTGGCTTCTTCTTCCAAAACCGTCGCTCCGGGGGGTTCGGAGGCAAGCCGTTTGTTGCCGGCTATAAGTCCAATCGTACTCGGCTCTCGTTTTCTGGCCATCTCTTCGTTGCTTTCCTCAGCCGCTGGCAGCACCACGAGGCCGCCTTGGCGGCGGTAAAAATCGTAAATCCCCATTTCGCGGTAGTACTGCAGGCGGGCGGCTATTTGTTCGCGCAGTTTGGAATCGAGGACGCGCGCCATCGTTACTTGCCGGGCGCGTGCGCAGGCTGGTTGCGGTGCCGGCGCAAGCGGACCACCTGGTCAAGGACGCGCTGCGCCACTTGCCACTTGCTGGTTTCCGGCACTTCGATGACCTCCTCTTGCATGATGATGGTCACCGCATTGCGTTCGGAATCGAACCCGATGCCGGGATGCGAAACGTCGTTGACCACAATCGCGTCCAGTGATTTGGAGGCCAGCTTCTTGCGCGCATTCTCCAGCGCATTCTCGGTTTCGGCGGCAAAACCCAAGACCAGCTGGGTTTGGCGGAGCCGGGCGACTTCGCCCAGGATGTCGGCCGTGGGTTCCAGGTCCAGCGCCATGGGACCGGAACGCTTGATCTTCTGCCGCGCCTGATTTTTGGGACGGTAGTCGGAAACGGCGGCAGTGGCGATGACCACGGTGGCTTGTTCGAGCCGCTGCAGCACTGCCTGGCGCATCTGTTCCGCGGTTTCGACCGCTACGAGTTCCGCTTCCCCCGGCGGCTGAATACTTACCGGACCGCTGACCAGCACAACCCTTGCGCCGCGCCGCAAAGCAGCTTCGGCGAGGGCGTATCCCATGCGCCCGCTGGAACGGTTGGTGATGTAGCGCACGGGATCAATCTGTTCGCGGGTCGGCCCGGCGGTGAGCAGCACGGTTTCGCCGGCCAGCTCCTGGGAAGCGCCCAGTACCTCCATCACCGTGGCCACAATGGCCTCATTGCTGGCCAGGCGTCCGGGACCGGTCATGCCGCACGCCAGGTATCCGCTGTCGGGATCCACGACCTTTATGCCCCGCTGCCGCAGGACCTCAACATTGGCCTGGGTGGCAGGGTTTTGCCACATGTTGACATTCATGGCGGGCGCGACAACCACGGGCGCGGTGGTGGCCAGGAACAGCGTGCTAAGGAAGTCGTCGGCCACGCCATGGGCGAACTTGCCGATAACGTCGGCGGTGGCGGGCACAACCAGCAGAGCGTCAATGGTTTGGGCAACCGCAATGTGCTCGATGGCAGATTCCACGTTGGCCGGCTGCTCGGAGGCGCCAAACAGGTCGGTAATGACCTTCTCGCCGCTCAAGGCAGCGAAGGTGAGCGGACGGACAAACTCCTGCGCGGCCCGCGTCATGACCACCTGCACGCGGATGCCCCGGTCCTGCAGAAGGCGAACTACTTCCGCCGCCTTGTAGGCCGCTATGCCGCCGCTGACGCCGAGCGCAATTTTCATAACTTTGGGTCCACCGCGGATTAACGCCGATGAACAAAGATCAAATCAAATTAGGGTTCAACTATTACCGAACCCCAAGTTAAGGATGATTTCAACCGCAGGCGCGATTCAGGCGCTGCCCCGCCTTGGTTCTCGCTCTTCCCCGAGGTTTATCCGCGTGTTCCGCGTTCATCCGCCGCGCACAAGAAGGCCTCGCGGCAAAGGGAAGGGGCAGCTATTCCTTCGGTATGGCCTTGTCCAGCAACTCGCTGGCTACTTCGCTGGCCGACTTGTCCGGCTGCGGCACTACCCACTTCACCTTGCCGGAATCAATCTCATCCATGGCGATGCGGCAGGGCTTGCGCGAGATGGTATCAACCATGGGCTTGGCGCCGGACTGCAGTTGCCGGGCGCGGCGGGCGGCCACCAGGATGTAGCGATAGTTGCTGTCGAACCCTTCGATGAGTTTCATGACACCTCCATACTGCCACCACTAGCCGGGAGTCGCCGAGAGGGCGAAGGAAGCCAGGATGGGCTGCAGCCGCTCGCGGATATTGGGCAGCAGGCAGCGTTCAGCCGTGGCCAGAATACGCTTGTCGCCGTTGGCCAATTTGGCTCCAGAACGGCGCAGGCGTTCGGAAAGCACAATCGCCTTAAGCTCGTCAATGGAATCTTCCAGGCGGTCGTTGATGAGAATATAGTCGTAACTCCGATAATTCTCAATCTCTTTCGCAGCCGTTAGTAACCTCCGCTGGATCACCTCTTCGGTATCCAGGCTGCGGTTGCGCAGGCGCCATTCCAGGGTCTTCTTGTCGGGGGGAAGGATAAAAATGCTGACCGCATCGGGGATCTTGCTCTTGATTTGCGCCGCCCCCTGCACGTCAATATCGAGCAACAGGTCGTGGCCGCTGCGTTCCGCCTCCTGCAGGAAGCGCTTGGCGGTGCCGTAATAATTGCCGAAGACGTTGGCGTGTTCCAGAAACTCGCCGCGTGCGATCATCTCTTCGAAGTCCTGGATAGGAACGAAGAAATACTCGCGCCCGTTCTGTTCGCTGCCCCGGGGGCGGCGCGTGGTGTAGGAAATGGAAAAGTCCAGGTTGGAGATAAGCTTGCGTAACTCATTCACCAGGGTGGATTTGCCCGAGCCGGAGGGGGCGGAAATGATGTAAACGGTGCTCATTCGATATTCTGCACCTGCTCCCGCGACTTCTCGAGTTCCGCCTTCATGGCCAGACCTACTTGGGTGATGCGCAGAGCCTCACCGGCGACTCCTGTGGTCTTGGACAGCAAGGTGTTGGCTTCGCGATTCATCTCCTGCAGCAGAAAATCCAGCTTTTTGCCCACTTCGCCGCCGCTCTCCAGCAGCCCGCGGAAGTGCTGGATGTGAGTGTTAAGACGGACGAGTTCCTCCTGGATGTCGCTGCGCTCAGCCAGCATAGCCGCTTCCTGCAGCACGCGCTCGGGTTCCGCCTGTGCCCCCACCAACTCCTGAATGCGCGCCCGCAATCTTTCCAAATGAGCCTGCATCATTCCCCCGCGCAGCTTTTCTACCTCTGCGGCTCCGGCTTGCAGACGCGACATGCGTTCACGCAGCTCCCGCTCCATGCCCCGGCCTTCCTCGGCCCGCATCTCGTTGAGACGGTTCAAGGTGTCATTGACTTTGGCCAGCACCGCCGCCTGCAGTTCGCCATTGTCGCTTGCGGCGGAGGAGACATCCAGGGCCCCAGGTATCTTCAGAGCGGCGTTTAGGTCAGGTTCGCCGCTGATGCCGAGTTCCTCGGCCAGGCCGCGAAACGCTTCCACATAACCGCCCACGAGTTGGCGGTTGACCGCAAATCCCTGCCCCGCCACCGGCTCCAGCGTAAGCGTGACTTCCACGTGCCCCCGCGCCATTTTTTCCTTCAGCAAGCGGCGCAATTTCATCTCCAGTTCGCTGCTGTCGGCGGGTAAGCGGAAGTGCAGGTCGAGAAAGCGGTGGTTTACCGACTTGAGAGCCAAATTGAAGCCCAGGCGGCCGTTCACCTGGCCTTTGGCTTGCGCGAACCCGGTCATGGAATGAATCGGCATGCGCGTCTGCTTAGCCCTCCGCTGCCCCGGCTTGTACCTGCTGGCTGTCCCAGTCGAGGAATTGCAGGTTATAGAGGCGCCGGTAGGTGCCCAGGTGGCTCATCAGGTCCTGGTGGGTGCCTATATCGGTGATAACCCCATTTTCCAGCACCACGATGCGGTTGGCGTGGCGCACGGTGGAGAGACGGTGGGCGATGACCACGACGGTGCGGCCGCGCATCAGGTTGCCCAGGGCGGACTGCACCAGGGCTTCCGACTCGCTGTCCAGGGCAGAGGTGGCTTCGTCCAGAATCAAAATGGGGGCGTCCTTGAGCAGGGCGCGGGCGATGGCGATGCGCTGGCGCTCGCCGCCGGAAAGGCGCACCCCGCGCTCCCCGATCACGGTCTTGTAACCCTCCGGCAAGGCCTGAATGAAGTCGTGGGCTAGGGCGGCCTTCGCCGCCTCCATCACCCGTTCCAGGGGAACCCCCGGCTGGCCGTAGGCGATGTTGTTGCGCACCGTGTCATTGAAGAGCACGGTTTCCTGAGTCACGATGCCGATCTGGGCACGCAGCGAAGGCAGGGTCAGCTCGCGGACGTCCTGACCGTCAATCAGCAGTTGCCCTCCGGTGACATCGAAGAAGCGCGGAATCAGGTGCACCAGCGTGCTTTTGCCGGCGCCGCTGGAGCCAACCACCGCCAGCACCTCGCCGGAGTGCACCGTCAGGTCAATGTCACGCAGCACGTCCCGGGCTTCGCCATTGGCGCCATAGGAGAAACTGACGTGTTCGAAGCGGATGCTTTCGCCGAAGCGAGGCAAGGGACGGGCGGCC
>DATEJK010000199.1:0-6794 GCA_035278025.1 Terriglobales bacterium
GCACCAGCACGAATGCTGCTCCGAGCACGATCATGGGGAAGACCGGCCAGATGTGGGTGAGCCCCAGCAGCAGATGCGCGGGCACGATGAGCAGCGAGCCCAGCACCATCAGCGTAGCGCGGCGGCCGATGCGATCGACGAGGTTCCCGGCGAAGGGCGCCAGCACCATCGATGCCGCAATGATAATCGACGTGGTGCCCTGTGCGGTGCTGAACATGTGGCTGAAGTTGTAGAACACGCCGGAGAGAAAGCCGCGCCCTGCCGCCGACGCCATCGGCATTCCCCACTTATCATGAAAAAAATCGGTGGCTAGGGCCGTAAAGGGAAAAATGGCGGAGTAGAATGCCACGCAGATTCCCACCGCGTACCAGTATGAATGCCGGAACTTGCCCACATCGCTCCAGGTGATCTTATCGCCGCCCCCCGCTTTGGGCAGATCCAGAATCGGCTCGGCGTGCCGGTCCATCAGTGTGTAAATCCAATTGCAGATCAGGCTGGCGAGGCATAGCCCGGCAGCGATCCACAGCGCATTGCGCCATCCGAGGCGGCTGGCCAGCAATTCTTCCGTGTTGAAGGAAAACAGAGTGCCCAGGCGGCAGATGGTGAGCGCGATGCCGAAGGCCAGGGCCAGTTCCTTGCCCTTGAACCAGCGCGCGATGATGGCGCTTTGCGCGACGATCATGGATTCAGATCCGATGCCAAAAAGCACACGGCCCACGTAAAGGACGGGGAGATCGGGCGCCCAGGCGACCACCGCGGCGCCGGCGACTACGAAGCCGGAGAAGATCAGACTGGCCATGCGGACGCCCGCGCGGTCGATGAGGAAACCTCCCGCCAGCACAGCGAAGACCGCAGCCACACTGTACATCGTGTACATGGTGCCGATGGCGGCGCGGTTTGTATGGAACACCTGAATCAGCGTGGTTTCAATGGCTCCAACGCTGTCGTAAGCAAAGTAGCTGCCGAAAGCCATCAGCGAGGCAAAAGCCAGGATTACGAAGCGATAGAGCCCGCCCTTTGGGTGGAGCAGACCTTGGCCCGATGTCGGCATGCGAGGCGAGTATAGCATAGCGTGCTGGTGCGCTGCGGCTCGCGCCGGTGGTCGGCCTTGGCGCCCTCCGCTTCAGATTTCTGCTTCGCTCCGCAGGCGGGCTGAGTCTCGCTGCGCGCCATCCCAGCGGCCTGGAGGCAGGCGGACCGTAGAAGGCGGGAATTCCAAAGGACAAAGAAAACAGGCTTTACGGGAAGAGGTGGCGCCGCGCCAGTAGATGCCACAACCCGGCCAGAGCACATCTTTTGTACATTCCTTCGGGTAATTACCCTATATCAGTATCGGGGGTTTGGAGGCTCTGTTTTCCTGAGTCTGTCGGATTGAACCCTGATGCGCAAAGAGTATCATAGGTTTCATTACAGGAAGGGACTTGCTTTACCGCGAGTTGACCCTGGGGCTCTCTGTGGGGGGCAGAGGGCTCTAAGGTAAGTCAGAAGGAGCGCACGGGTTGAGGCAAGCTACTGATAATAAAAGCTTTCATAATTATCAGAATCCTGGACACACGGGGGTGGATGATGGCAACGCAGTTCGGGAAATCGCGTGGACTGGCATTTGGCCGCAGCGATGCGCAAGAGTTTGCAAAGGAGAAGTCGAAAGGTCATGAGGATTTGGGCCTGCTGATCGCTTTAATTGTGCTCTTGGGCTGGGCACTGTTTGTAGGGCTGCGCGGAGTGGATTGGCCGGCGCTGAGCCACACACTCAGGGCTTTGGTGGCTTTCATCGGGTAGGCCTGATTTACCCAGCCGCTGGTCAGGCGGGCTTCCCAATAAATATGTAAGAACTCAGAATCGAACCGGCAGTAAGCTGTCAGCCGCCTGCTTCCGGATTTCCGTTCTGAGCGGGCTGAATTCGACGATTGACGGCCGCCACGGGAAGCGTGCCGCACAAATTTTGAAAGCCGCCCAACGGCTTTCCCGGTCTGCGGAATAGGCATCCAAACGGGATTAACGATTCTGGCCCCAGAGCCAACGGCGAATGCCGTGGCACGTGTCGCGACAACCACGCGCCCTTAGCAGTCCCAGCCCCTGAACGGGACAAAATAACTCGAACAGAACTATTCATCCGACAGCAGAACGCTGAAGGCCGAAAGCTGACTGCTAACCCCCACGCCTACTGGACGGTTAATGTCAGCGTGGTCGAGTGCTGCAGAGTTCCTGAGACGCCTGTTACCGTCAGCGCGTAGGTTCCCGCGGGCGTGCCGGGGTTAGTCACACCTCCTCCGCCGGAACTTCCGCCTCCACCTCCGCCACAGCTCACGGCGATGGCGGCCAGCAGGAGCGTTCCTGCCAAGATGGGAATACTCCTGCGCCGTTGTCGGAAGGCCACACCAAGCGTCCCGATCAACAGCAGCCACAGCAACGCGATCCACCATTCGTGCAGCGTCGGGTTGCCCGGCATGGGCGGGCCGCTTAGAGGCCCCGGTGACGCGACGGAAGGCGCGGTGGTGGTGGCAGTGACCTGCACGTTTTGTGAATTCGTTCCGTCGAGTGTCACGGAGGTCGGGGAGACGGTGCAGGTTGACTTTGCTGGCGCCCCCAAGCACGCCAGTGAAACCGTCTGATTGAATCCTCCCTGAGGCATGACGGTAAGGGAATAGTTTGCTGACCCTCCGGGCGTTACGCTCGCTGTGGAAGATGTTCCCGAGGCAACACCCAGGGCGAAGCCAGGGCTGAGACTGTCCCCTGACAAATTCACCAGTTGGTCTCCGCTTATGGCACTGTCCGAGATATCGACGACACCATTTATTGACCCCGCAGAAGTCGGCGCATATGTTACCTGAATGGTGCAAGCGGCGCCGGGAGCGAGGCCTTGAGGTTGTGTATTCAGCCTGGGGCAATTGTCACTTTCAGTGAAATCACGAGGCGGAATGATTACTCTGAAATACAAAGCTAGGCCGCCTGAGTTTGTAACGGTTATGGTCTGTGGCTGGCTGGCTTGGCCCACATCAACGTGTCCAAAGTTCAGGCTCGCAGGAGAGACTGTGGCCGCACCGCTGTAGTCAGTCCCGTACACACTGAAATAGCCCGAACCGCCGAAGGCATTAGAAGTGACAGTCCCGGTGCCGGCGTCCACGCCGTAGCCGCCGTTTACGTACCATTGGGAGGGTGAAAAAGTGACATTGATAGTGCAAGTAACCCCAGGGGGAATTGTGGACGGCGACCGTGGACAGTTGTCCGTCTCGGGAAACCGGGAAGGGGTTTGGTAATCGTTGGTTGTGATAGAGCTGATAATCAGGTCTGCGGCGCCGGTGTTAGTCAAGGTGATAGTTTGAGGCGGACTCGTGGTGCCGACCTCCTGGTTAGTGTAGGTCAATCCTCCTGGAGAAAGGCTGATCGCGGGTGCGATACCTGTTCCCGTCAATGCGATCATTTGCATCCCGCTCTCATCACTGTCGTTCAGGTTGACCTGTTCCACAAGTGTGCCCGTCGCCGTGGGCGCGAAGCTGATGTTAATGTGGCAGCTTGTACCCCCCGCCAGCGCGCTGGCTGGTGAAATAGGGCAATCACTCGTGACCTTGAAATCCACCGGGGCTGTAATGCCCAAAATGCTCAGCGACGAACTGCGGCTGTTGGTCAGAGTGACGGTCTGCCCGGTGCTGGCTGTGCCCACAAGCTGATTCCCGAATGACAGACTCATCGGCGAGAGGACCGCGGCGCCACTGAAGGCGCTTCCACTGAGGCCAACGGTTTGCGAGCTTCCGCTGGAGGCATTGTCGCTGACGGTGATCTTTCCAGTCCGTGTCCCAAAGGTTGTGGGAGCGAATGTTACGCTGATAGTGCAGTTGGCGCCCGGTGCCAGACTTGTGCCGCACTTGTTCGTCTGGGAGAAATCGCCGCTGACCACAATGCTACTGATTGTTAATGTTGTGCTGCCATTATTGGTGATGATCACGCCTTGCGCGGGGCTGGTAATGCCGACTTCCAGCTTGGAGAAGGTAAGGTTGGGAACAGAGAACACCAAATTGGCGCCGGTCGGAGCCGGTAACTGGAGGTCCCAGGCGCTGCGGCCATGCGAGGCGGCCCGCAGAACGCGCGTGGCATGCTGCACCTTCAGACCTAGCACAACCACGCTCGGCAGGCCGGTGCCGAGCGGCGCCCAGGTGGTGCCGCCGTCGGTGGTGGCGAAGACTCCGATGTCCGTGGCGACGTAAAGCGCGTTGGGCATGTCGGGGTCCACTGCGATGTCGTTCACCGGAACGTCCGGCAAGTTGCCGCTCAGATCATTCCAGGCTCCAGACCCATCAATGTATTCGAAGACATGGCCCTTACCGCTGGGGCATGTCGAGGTCCCTGATTGACAGTAGCCCGAGAGCGTTGCGTAAACGTTCCTGGCATTGTGGGGGTCAACGGCGAGCGCCGTTATGTACCTTAAGGGCAACCCCGCGACACCGCCGATGATCTGCCAGTTGGCTCCTGAGCCAGCAGAGGCATTGAAGGTTCCCGCAATGTATCCATTGTCCGACCCGGTATAGACCGTGTTCGGGTCAGAAGGCGCCACGGCGATCGCCGTGAGGGGTCCGTTATACGAGTACGACAACGAACCCGAGATTGCGGTCCAGTTTGCCCCGCCATCCAAGGTCTGGTATACGCGGTAGGTTCCGAAATACAGCGCCTGAGGATTGGAGGGATCAATGGCCAGGGGCGGAATGAACTCGCCAGAATCACTTCCGTCGATTCCGCTGTCGGCTTCTGCCCAGCCACTGCCCGGGATAAATTTATACAAAAACCCCCGGTTGTTCGGCCCCGGAAAATAAACGCAGCCAATGTAGACCATGCCTGAGCCGGAAGGGTCGATGGCCGTCTGTGCTCCGTCCCCACAGCCGATCATCTGCCAAACGAGGCTGCCGCTGTAATACTGCACCCCGTTGTCCTGCGTCCCGCCGAGCGTGAAATTGCTGTCGTAGGCTGCGATCGACAATCCGGGATAGAACTGCGTGAGGGCCAGCGGGGTGTTCAGGTTCGTCCATGTCACAGGGCTGGTTGAGATGTTGATTGTGCTCCACAGCCCACCGTCGGTGCCGACATACATCGGTCCGCCACCGGCCGCAAATGCGATGACATGAAGGTCAGGATGGAGCGCCTGCACTCCGCTTGCAGTCGTGGGCGGGTCAATGTCGCTCCATGTTATGCCGCCGTCGTCGGAGCGCCAGAGAGCGCCTGACTCGGAGTTTGTAGTAGCCTCAAGGGAACCGCCGACGAACACGGCCGAGCTTGTCGGGTCAACGGCAACAACATTGTCATACCAACACTGGCCGGGCTCTCCAGCCGGAGAGCAATAGGTCGAAGGGAAATTCGAACTCGTGCTTTTCGCCGGTGTCCAGATCGCCGTCCAGTTGGCTCCGCCGTCCGCCGTCTTATAAAAGCCGAGGACGGTGGAGCTCCCGGAAGAATCCGGGTAACTTGTAACGGAAGCGTAGAGCGTGGATGTGTGTCTCGGATCAAGGGCCACAGAGATTTTGAAACTGTTCGTAACGTTCAGCACGTTTGTTCCCGTGCCATTGACCGCGGTCCAGGTCATGCCCGCGTTGGTACTCTTATAGACGCCACTCCCGGCAATTGCTGCGTAGGCCACGTTGCCGTTCGTCGGATCGAAAAAGACCTGGGTTGGAAGGCCAAGCCCGATCTGCGTCCACGTTTGACCGCCATCGGCCGAGCGCCAGACCCCCCCGAGATTGGAGACTTCGCTCACAGCCGCGAGTAACACCTGCCTGTTTTGCGGGTCCACGGCAAGGGATCCCACATAGCCGCCATAAAAGTATGGCTTCGGTCCAAATGGGCCGTCTTCTGGCCCCGTGCCAACGGTCGCCCATGTTGCCCCACCGTCCGTTGACTTCAGGATGCCCGCACCGAAATAGGCGTCGAAGTTGAAATTCTCTTCGCCGGTGCCCACGTAGATCGTCTGCGGATTCTCCGGATCGATGGCGATAGAGCCGATGGCCAGCGATGGCTGATTGTCGGTGAGCGGCGTCCAGGTGGTGCCGCCATCGGTGGATTTCCATACGCCGCCCTCCGCACCGCCCAGATAGACAATATTCGCATTTGTCGGGTCAACGGCCAGTGCAGTGACGCGGCCGGAAACCGGATTGAATTCGAAAGGCGTGGAAGTCGGCTTTGGGCCGATCAGCGTCCACGCGGTCGTTGAAAGCGCTGTTGCGAATGCTGTGCTGCTGCTCGACGAAACGTTTGGACCTGTCGGCTGCTGCTTGAGCTGGCGGCTTCGCTGGTCGGCCTGCATCTTGAGGAATTGCTGATACGCCTTGAGCCGTGCGCCCGCCGGAATCTTCTTGTTGGGGTAGGCACGCTGCTGGTAAAACCACTGCTGACGCAGTCTAATGACGTTCGCAGATTGAGCCTGCCGCGGCAAATCGGCGCGCTGCGCGAAAGTCACGACTGGCACAAGAGATGGGGCCAATCCCAAAACTCCGATTACAAGCAGTTGAAATAAGAATGGACGCAAGAAAGCCCAAAGGGGGGCGAAGGACGGTGCGTCCGTGTGCTCCACCATGATGTCAGGCCCTCCGTGGAGAGTGTGGCTACCCGTGGCTCATTGCGCTCGAACTGTGGCGACGGGGGTCTCTTGTAGGAACACCTTATGCCATATTGTCAGGGCAGGGTCAAGCGCAAATGCGCCCGACATGATTTCGCCGGGTAGCTTGCTGTCGAGCACGGGACAAGGAACTGACTGCACGGTTACACGAGTGCTGAGCACGGCTGTTTATAAGTCTGGTTGATGGAACGACACA
>DATEJK010000200.1:0-36190 GCA_035278025.1 Terriglobales bacterium
CAAGATGGGATAGCCGGAGGCGCTGGCCCACTGCATCAGCGCGGTCATCTTGCGCGCGTGCAGAGGAGCTACCCGGGTATCGGAATCGCCCGTCTCAAAGAGCACCGCCGGATATTTCGCCCCCTTCGTGACATGCTGATAAGGCGAGTAGGCGTAGAGATACTTAAACTGCTCCGCATTCTCGGCGGAGCCGTACTCCGGTATCCAGAATCTGGCCACCAGAAATTTCTGGTAACGCAGCATATCCAGCAGCGGGTAGCCGCAGATGATGGCGCGGTAAAGCTCAGGCCGCTGGGTCATGGCGGCACCCATCAGCAGGCCGCCGTTGCTGCGGCCTTCGATGGCCAGCCGGGAAGGCTTGGTGTAGTGGTTCTGGATGAGCCATTCGGCGGCGGCGAAAAAATCGTTGAACACGTTCTGTTTCTTCTCCTGCATGCCGGCGCGGTGCCATTGTTCGCCGAATTCTCCGCCGCCCCGGAGATTGGGAAGAGCGAACACGCCGCCACGTTCCACCCACGCCACCGCCTGCGGCGAGAAACGTGGGGTCATGCTGACGTCAAAACCGCCGTACGCGGTCATGAGCACCGGGTTCGCGCCGTCCAGCTTCAGGCCTTTCTGGGACAGCAGGAACATTGGCACGCGGGTCCCATCCTTGGAGCGGTACCAGACCTGCTTCAGTTCAAACTTGCTGCTGTCCAGGGGAACGTTTTCACGCGCCCACTGCGACTGGCTCGCGTTGGCAAGGTCGTAGCGGAAGATGGTGGGAGGCACGTGGAAGGAGCTGAACTCGAAGAATACTTCCCTTCCTTCCCAGTGGCCGCTGATGCCGCCCACGGTGCCGAGCGCGGGAAAGGTGATTTCGCCGGCGGGCTTGCCGTCGGGCAGGAAAACGCGGATTCGTGAACTCACATTATGCAGATACTTGACGATCAGCTTGCCGCCATCAGCGTCAAAATCGTCAATCACGTCCGCGGCTTGAGGTACCACTTCGCGCCAGCGCTCCTGTCCGGGATGTTGCAGGTCAATTTCCAGGATGCGACCGTTCTCGGCCTTCCAGTTGGTCCAGACATAGAGATGACCGGCGCCGGGCGCGGCGAAGAAGCGCGCGTCAAGACCCTGGATCACGGGCTGGATCGGTCGTTGGCGCGCCAGGTCCTGGCAGAACACTTCGGTTTTGTCGGCGGCCGCGCCGTACAACACCTGAATGACGAGATAGCGGCCATCCTCGCTCACCTGCGCCAGAACGATATTTGAGGGCCCATAATTCTTACCGAAGACCTCAACATCGTGGGCTGGGTTTGTGCCCAGCTTGTGAAAACGCAGGTGCGGCGCATTGTTGCCCATCAGGGAGTAATACAGCCCGCTCTGGTCGTGGAGAAACGAAACGTCGAAGTAGCGGGCTCGAGGCAGTACGTCGGGCAGCGGCTTGCGGGTGTTGACGTTAAGGAAGTGAACTTCCGTCTCATCCGCGCCGCCGCGACGAATTCCGTAGGCCAGTATGCTGCCATCGGAGCTCACTCCGCGAATGTCCACACTCACGCTGTGGTCCGCGCTCATGGAGTGCGGGTCCACCAAAACCTCGTCCTTTCCGCTGGCAGCCTGGCGCATATAAATGACGAACAGGTCTTGGTCGGCGCGCCGGCGGCGGAAAAAATAGCGCCCCTGCCGCTCCATGGGAACCTGGATGTCGTCTACTTTCATCAGCTCGCTCAGGCGGCGGGCAATCGCGTCCCGGCCTGCCAGCTTGTCCAGGATGGTGCGCGAGTAAGCATTCTGAGCGTTGATCCATGCCCGCGTCTCCGGGCTGTTCTGGTCTTCCAGCCAGCGATACGGATCGTGTATCGAAACTCCGTGCATTACGTCCACCACCTCATTGCGGCGGCTGGGAGGAGGACCGGATTGTGGCGCGGCGGGAGAAATAAAAGTGCCGCAAAGCATGACCACCAGCGCTAGACAGGCTCTCATCATCACCCTCGAAAGAAGCGCGATTTTGTGACTGCGACTGCCGCCTTGTCAAGCCGGGCCTTGACGCTGCGGATGCTCACGCCCCGTTTTTGCGTCAGCCGTGGCCTGGGTATCATCGGCGCGCCTCTCCGCCGGGGCGTGCCCCCCGGAAATCACTCTCCTCACCTTACGCCGGGCCTCATAATTCTGCAGCGCGGGCGACAGTGCCCGGTCAACTTATTCTTTTTGTCCGCCTGATAAAACTTCATTATCGGTGGGTATAATATCGCTCACGTTGGCGGGGCTCTGGGCGGCGCACATGGAACTGGACCAGGTCGAGACCTTTCTTGCGGTAGCCACCTTTGGCGGTTTTCATCGCGCGGCGGAAGCTTTGCGCGTGACCCAGCCGGCGGTGAGCGCCCGCATCAAGGCGCTGGAGCAATCCCTGGGGGTGCCTCTGTTCGAGCGCGGCGGACCGGAACTGATGCTCTCTCCGGCGGGGCGGGCGCTGCGCCCCCACGCGGAGCAACTGTTGCGGGCCGCGGCCCTGGCGCGGCAGGCCGTGCACGAGCTTCGCCCTCTTACCGGAGGCGCTCTGCAGGTGGCTGCCGGTCTTTCTATTTGCCAATACTTCCTGCCCGACGTGCTCAAGCGATTCCAGGAGGCGCACCCCAAGATCATGGTGACGGTTCGCTCCGGCCACTCCAAGGAAGTACTGGAGCTGGTGCTGAGCGGCGAAGCCGAAATCGGCATTGCCCGCTCCCTGCATCATCCGGAACTGGAAACGCTGAGCCTGCGCGACGACCCACTGCTGCTGATTCGCCGTACGGTGCAGCGCCCCAAGGTTCCGCGCCGTGCCCGCCTGGAAGAGGTGGCCACCTGGCCTCTCATTTTCTACGACCGAAACTCCAGCGACTGGATGCTCAGCCATGGACTCTTCCGGCGTTCCGGGCTGGTGCCCAATGTAGTGCTCGAAGTGGAAGCCATTGAAACCGCAAAAAAGATGGTGGAAAGGGGCCTGGGGTTGGCTTTCCTGCCTCATTTGGCCGTGGCCCGGGAGTTGCGCCGCGGCACTTTAACCGCCGTCGAAATCGCGGATGTGGAACCGGAGCGCCGAAGCATTGACGCCTTCCATTCCCGCCACCGCCCGCTCAGCCAGAGCGCGCTGGCCTTCTTGCAATTGGTGCGCAGCGCCGCGGGCAAGGGCGCCTATGCGGCGGGATAAACAATATTGCTGATCAAAGTTGGCCAACTGTAAATTGGGACTTAGCCGCGGCTGACATTGTGCTGGACACGGTATACGAGACACGGAGTCCGTTTTGAATCGGTTCCACTCAGCGTTCCTGGTGCGCCTCCGCATCATTTCAGCAATGATCTTGCTCCTTGGCGCAGCCCTGCCTTCCAGTTATGAGCTTCTCAAGCGAAGGGGTTCGCTCCCGCAGCGAATGGGCAGCGACGAGGTAACCGCCTATGAGGCTCGCTTTGCGCACGCCAGGCAGGTTCTGCCGAAATATGGCATGGTGTGTTATGTGCCCGATTACACCAGCAGCGATGCTGCCAAAAAGGATTTTTTCCTCGCTCGCTACGCCCTGGCGCCGCTGGTGGTGCGGAATTTCCCCGATTGCGACCCCCTGATAGGGGACTTCCCCGGCGGAGCACCCGCCTACTTTTTGAGCGGCCGGTATGCTGTGCTGCAGGACCTTGGGCACGGCATCCTGTTGCTGAAGAGAAACGGACGGTGATGCTGCTTTGTGTCTCGCTCTTGATCGCCCTAGGAATGGGCTTCTCCACTTGCTGGATCGTGCGCTCTCCTTTCTGCCAGCTACGGCGGGAACTTCCGCTCCTCGTTTTTCTTTCGTTAGGCTTGGGATTGGGTGCATCTTCTCTATGGTTTTTCCTGTGGCTGGTGATATTCGGGCCGCACCGGGATGCGTTCATCAGCAGCGAAGTCTGTATCCTGGCGATCCTGGTTGTGCTGGGGTATGTTCGCGCTCACCGAAGTAAACCACTCCTGCCTCAGCGGATGCAGGAGACTCATTCGAGATGGCGCGATCTGCTGGTGGCGCCGTTTGTGGTTGCTTTGGTGGCAGCCGTGGTCGCATTTTTCAGGTACTCCGCGGCGGCCCCGCACGGCTCCTGGGACGCCTGGGGAGCCTGGAATCTTCGCGCCCGGTTCTTGTACCTGGGTGGAACGCACTGGCGGGACGTTTTTTCACCTCTTGGCACCATGCCCCATCGCGACTATCCCTTGCTGCTCTCCGCAACCGTGGCCCGCTGTTGGACCTACCTGCAAAGCGACAGCCCAAGCGCTCCAATTACCATCGCTTTTCTGTTCACCTTTGCCACTGCGGGCGCGCTGTTCTGCTCCCTCACGCTTCTGCGCAGTCGCAGCCAGGGGCTGATCGCGGCCACCGTTCTTCTTGCCACACCCTTCTTTCTGGTTCTGGGCTCAGCCCAGTATGCGGATCTCCCTTTGTCGTTCTTCTTCCTCTCCAGCATTGTTTTGCTCTGCTGGCACGGGCATTCCGCGACTCCGAATGGCACGCTGTCCCTGGCCGGAGCCATGGCTGGCCTGGCAGTCTGGACCAAAAATGAAGGTGCGCTATTTCTTTTATGCCTGCTGCTGAGCCATTTCGTTTTCACGGTCTACGCGCGGGGATGGAAGGCTTACGCACACGAACTCCTGCCCTTTCTCGCGGGCTTGCTGCCGGCCCTGGTAGTGGTAGAGTTTTTCAAGCTTCACTTCGCGTGGCACACCGAATTTGTGGACACACACGGGCTTTTCCATCGGCTGCGCGACTTTCCCAGGTATAAAACAGTGGCCAGCGTGATTGGCAGCGGACTATTGCATTTCGGAGCCTGGCCCCTGAGCATTCCTCCCTTCTTGATCGCTTACGTCCTGCTCCTTGGGCTACAACAACAGGGGGACCGTCTGGCCGCGAAGATTGGCCTGGCTACCGTGGCTTTGACGGGGCTTGGCTACTTCTTCATTTATGTAACTACGCAGATGGCGCTGCGCTGGCTTCTGCTGACTTCCCTTACACGCCTCTTTACTCAGCTCTATCCCAGCGCTCTATTTTTGATATTTTTTGTCACCCGCACTCCGGAAGAAGCAGGCCAAACTCTGGACGGATGAGGCGGGAACGGTCAACAAAAAGCGCCACCTGGACCCTAAATCGCGCCTTGGTACAATACTCGGCTCGTCCAAAACAATCCCCAAAAAGCCTATGACAAAAATGAACACCACGTTCCTTCGCCGCTACACGGCGTCCGCTCTCCTGGTCTGGCTTTTTTCAACCCTTTCGCTCGCTGCCGCCCCAGCCGCGGCGCAGCAGCCGGCTTCAGCCTCGCCCGCGGTAGCGCGCAATGACCAGGCAAAGCAGGAATATCGCAAGGCCATGGAAACCGCCGACCAGAAAATTGCTGATGAGGTCCACGCCCATTCCGAACTGATGAAGAACCTGGAGCACCTGACCACCGAAATCGGACCGCGCCTGACGGGTTCGCCGCAGATGCAGGCGGCCAGCCAGTGGACGCTGCAGCGTTTTCGCGCTTACGGCATTGACGCCCACCTGGAAACTACCCAGATCGCGCACTCCTGGACGCGGGGCGAGGACACTGCCGCCATTGCCGCTCCCATCAGCCGTGCCGTGCCCATTCGCTCCTTCGGCTGGGGCAAAGCTACGCCCGGCGCCGTTACTGGCGCGGTCAAGGTGTTGGACATCACGACCTTGGCCGATTTTGAGAAATACCAGGGACAGCTCAGGGGCGCGGTTGTCCTGGCCGGCAAACCATCCACCCTGCGCCCGGAGAACGAACCGGCGGACAATGCCTATGACGCGGTGATTCCTCCGTCGCGCGGCGTTCCCCACCCACACATATCGTTTCGTGAACAGCTAAAGTTGCTGAAGATGGTGGCCGCCGAACAGCCCGCGGCGGTCCTGCTGGACAGCGGCAAATGGGACAACCTGTTCAACATGGGTGGCGGCTACAACAAGTACCAGCCCTCCGACGTGCCTATGGCCTTCATCAGCCATGAGGATTACGACCTCATCTACCGGCTGCAGCAGGCTGGAGTGGTAACCATGACCGTGAGCTTGAACGGCAATTTCAGCGCGGGCCCCGTGCCCGCCTCCATTACCGTGGCGGAGATCAAGGGCACGGAGTTTCCCGCTCAGCGCGTCATCATCGGCGGCCACCTCGACTCCTGGGACCTGGGTCAGGGTGCGCTGGATAACGGCACCGGCGCCATGGCGGTGCTGGAAGCAGCGCGCACTCTGAAGAGCCTGGGATGGCAGCCCAAGCGCACCATTACCTTCATCCTGTTCACCGGCGAGGAGCAGGGCGGAATCGGCGCCGAAACTTTCCTCAAAAATCACGCGGCTGAAATCCCCAACATGGACGCTGTCCTCATCCACGATACGGGCACCGGCAAGGTCTTCAGTATCGCCCTCGAAGACGAGTACGAAACCGCTCCCTTGATGAGCGAAATCTACCAACCCTTGCAGGAGGTCTTCGACCTGCGTCCCCTGAGCACGCGGGTGTTCGGCGCCTCCGACCACGAGCCCTTCATGAAAGCTGGCGTACCGGGGTATTTCTGCGTGCAGAACCCAGCCCATTACGGGCAGGCTCACCATAGCCAGGCTGACACCTTTGACAAGGTCATTCCCAACCAGATCAATGAAGGAGCAGCCCTGTTGGCGGCCTGGGCCTGGAATGTGTCAGAGATGCCCTCAGCGCTGCCACACCATCCTGCAAGTGCTTCCAACGAGATGTTTTAACGGCTCAAATCAAAGGCGGCAAAGGGGAGGGGCCGGCCGGCAGCCCATTTTGGGGCAGTCTCCCAGAGTGGCACCGAGGTGCCATTCTGCCCTCCCCCTTCCCCTGCTATGCTTCACCTACCTTTTGGGCGCCACTTCCTCCTTCGTCCCCCTCGCCCCGGGAATAAGAGCATGACCAATCCGTTTCGGAAACTCTGGCCGACAGCTGCAACTTCTTCCTCCCGCAGGGCTAAGAATTCGGTAAGCAGGCCCGCAGGCAAAATTTTACTTCTCGACGAGCGGCGCCTGGTAATCCGCCACTTCCAGCCTCTGCCGGCTCTTCTGCGCTATGGCATTGCCGCCACCGAGATCCCTGTGCGCATTCATGACGTTAGCGACAAGGGTTTGTGTTTCCGGGGTGAGGTTCGCCTGCCTATCGGGGCCGCGGTGGAAATCACGACCACGCTGCCGCAGAAGGCCGCTTGCACCGGCCGCAAGGTTCGCTATCTGGCCCACGTGGTGCGTGTCAGCCCGGAACCCGGCAAGTTTGTCACTGCCGCCTTGATCTTCCGCTGCGAGACTCTGGCCCAGGAGGCAGATGCGGCAAAGGCGGGCGTCGAAACAGCTGCCGCTGGGAATCCCGAGGACCGGAAGGAAGAGAGTTGCTTATCGCCAACCGCTCCCACGCCATGCCGGCAGCCAGCGGAGTCAAAACCGCGGGAATGCCGCCAGTTCTCCCGCTACAACTGCTCTACCCAGGTGCAGTTCCGAACCCGTGATGCACAGGAAGTCGCCTCCGGTGAGCTCATGAATCTTAGCCTTACCGGCTGTTATGTTCAGACCTCCAAACCTTTCCCTTTGGGTGCCGCTCTGGAGATTGTGCTGCAGGCGGGGAGAGCACGAATTTATTCCCATGGCCGGGTGAAGGCGATCCGAGAAAACGAAGGCATGGCCCTGGAGTTTGAAGGCGATCTTTCACAACGGCTGCAACGGCTTCCCCGCTTTGTCCAGCTGGTCTCTGCCGCTCGGCACTAGCCAAATCTCAGCACCTGAATGCTGCCTCCGCCCTGCCGATGCCGACGCTTGGGCCGGCGGAGCAGCGGGGCAGCCCAGGGCCCGATTCTGTTCAAAGAGCTGGCAACGCCGCTTACCCAGCCGCGGTTCCAATCAGCAGAATGCGGCACTTTCGGCCCGGGCGCGCAACAACATGCCTGCCCTGAATCTGCGCGGCGGAGGACATGATGAACAGCAGCGACGAATCGAACTGCCGGGGAGCCTTACAAGCAGGGCTGCTGGTCAAAGACCGGATGGGGGTCCGTAAACGCATCACCCGGGTGCAGGATGACGTAGTTTATTGGGAATACGCGAACCAGCTTCCTGAAGGCGGGCCACGGGAAAATGCCACCCCCTATGAGGACTTTGCCGACACCCATTTTGTCTTGCCGCAGCCCAGCTCTTCGCGTGGAGCGGCCTAGCAACTCTCCCCCTGTATGCACCTGGCGGTACGCGCCATCCCCGACAATTTAGTCCCGCATCTATATTCCTAAATTTGGGTGGTAACTCAGGAGGTTTGTGTATATGCGCCGCGCGAGTTTAGCAGTTTCAATAACAGTTTTACTGGTTGGCCTGGCTGCGTGGGCCGCCGACATTCCCATGGTGGCCGGTTCGCAAGTGCCGGCAGCCGCCGGGAAAATCAGCTACGAGCATGATCGCAACGGAAACGTCAAATTTACCGTTTCCACCAAGAACCTGGCTGCTCCCAGCCAGTTGACCCCCGCGAAAAATGCCTATGTGGTTTGGATCGAGCCGCGCGATCAACAACCGCACAACGCAGGCGTGCTGACGGTCAACGACAACCTGGAGGGAAGTTTCTCCAGCACGACTCCCTCTAAAACCTTCAATGTGGTGGTGACCGCGGAAGATAGCCCTACAGTCACCCAGCCGAGCGGTCCAGAAATTCTCCACGGCACGGTACAGGTAAGATAAGCACCGGGTTGACGGGCAGCAGCCGCAAGCGTTGCTGTCCGTCGCACCCGCCTTGACCTTCTTCGGAAGAGTAATGCCAGGCCGCCTAAGCGGCGATCTTGCGGCGGGCATACTTGCGGAGCCGCCGCAGCGGGTCAGGTTGACCCACGGGCACGCTGGCCGGCCACGGCTCCTCTATTCCGATCAGTGCCAGGGCCGCGCCTAGCAAGGCCATATTTTTGGTGAAATTGACCATTTCAGCCTGGCGCTGAGCTGGTTCCTCACGGGTCCAGAAATCGTGCATCACAGGCGAGACTCCGGCCAGAAAACCCAGGACAGCCAGTGCTCCCAGCCTGGGTTTGACGCCCAGCAGAATACTCGCTCCTCCCCCAATCAGCGCCGCGCCCGTGGCCATCACTGCTACATCGGGCATGGGGACCTTTTTGGCGGCGGCATATTGGGAAAGCGCTTTGTGGTCGAGGAAATGATGGATTCCGCTGTACAGAAAGAAGCCGCCAAACCCCAGGCGACCGAGCAGAAACGCAGCTTTCATGGAATGAAACCTCCAAGCTGGATGGCTGCTTTGATTCGCGAGGACAAACCGATGTTGCCTGCCCCCTCAGTTCATCACCCGGCGCGCGGTTGACTATTATCCGATGTCCAAACCCGTAGTTCTGAGCCTGCGAGGAGTTCTTTTGGCGAGATTACTGCAACTGCAGGCTTCGCAACATCCGCTTGTAGGTGGATTTGAGACGGCCGAAGTCTTTTTGAGGGGCGACAAAAACCGCATAGACAAGCTGATTGTTGGGGCCGGCCAACGCCACCAGCCAGTCCTGCTCGCGCAGCGGCTGCCCGTTCTGCTGGATGGGCGAGTTTCCCATCAGGGTTTGCGACCTGCCCTGCATGCTGTTGACCTGGATATTGCTGGCCGATCCCGAGGCCTGCAACCCGGGATTGGACTGTTCCATATTCTGGACGAGCGCCTGTGTCGCCTGGTCCAGGGACATGCCGCTGGGCATTTGCGCTGCACCCATGACCATGCCGTAGGCGACCGCCCCCTGTGAGACCGCCGCCTGGGGGGCAATGGTTAGGCCACCCTGGCCGGCGGCTGCCTGCCAGTTGCTGGGATAGGAAATACTGATCCCATTTTGCTGATACTGAGTGAAGCTTCCGCTGGGCCTAACCTGGTTGTAGCTGACGTTAATCACAGCGCCGCTTCCAGGTGCAGCACCGTCCTGCCCCGCTGGCGAAGTGGAGGAGACGGGCACATTCCGGGGAACCGCCCCAGTTTGCTGGTTCTGCCGTGCCCATTGCCCGCTCTTGGCGCCCGCTTCGATCTGCTGTGCCGTATACGCCTTTACTTTGGCGGCCTCCTGCTTGGCCGCTACGAAGGCCTGGCTGTTGCCCTGATAGGGCTTGGACGGCCAATCCTTGATCTCCTCCTCCACCGCTTGCACGCGATTGCCGGGATTGGGGTGGTCGCTCAGAAACTGCGGGCCAGAGCCGCCTTGCTTCTCCAGCTTTTGGAAGAATTCGGCCATCGCTTTAGGGTTGTAGCCGGCCTTCCACAGGATGATGGCGCCCACAGCATCGGCCTGCGCTTCATCGCCGCGCGAATATTTCATGCTCCACATGCCGCCGGCGATCTGCCCGCCCATGCTGGCAATAGCGCCCCCAATACCTCCGACCATCGAGCCGAGGATCTGGCCCAGCCCGGCAAGAATGCTGGGGCCCATGTTCTGTTTCATCTGCTTGGCCGAGTGCTGCATGTATACGTGCGACATTTCGTGGGCGATCACCCCAGCCAGCTCGGCTTCGTTGTCGGCGGCGGTAATGGTGCCCACATTGATGAAGATCGGACCGCCCGGCAAAGCGAAGGCGTTGATCTCCTTCTGCTCGATCACGTGAAACTGATAGGGCCAGGTGTATTGCTGGGGGACAACCCGTTCCAGCTTCTTCCCCAGCTCCTGCACGTATTTGGTCACCGGGCTGGAGTCAGGCAGCACCGGCATCTGCTGGTACACCTCTCCCATGGCTTTCAGGCCCAGTTGCTGCTGCTGTTCTCGGGTGAGTGATACCTGGCCAGGATTGGGCAACTCGGGAGTGTGAACCGCTCCCCAGAGCCAAACCGGTTCAGCGATCAAAAAAGCGAGGAAAAGCGCCAGCAAACGCGGCGCCAGGCTGCGTTCTTTCATAGTCAGAATGATACAGATGCGGACAGGACAGGGCTAGGATTGCTGTGCGGCGCCGTCTCTTAAGTGATTGATTTTGCGGCGGAAACAGATTTTCAGCTCACACCTTGACGGAGCGTCGCCACTTGGCGTGCAGCCACATCAGAATGCCCAGAGCGCAGATTTCCAACGGTCCGGGTTGGACGATGCTGAAATTCCACAGCGTGCTGATCTGCTGGGTTGCAACCCGTACGGCCCAAATAATGCCCCCGGCGGCCACCAGACTACCCAGGCGTTCTTCATTCTTAATACGCATAACAGGCAGCCATATTACCCGGACGAGAGAGGATGCCAAAATTACCGTCGTGCTACGCCGTATGGCCTACTCGTGCCAGTTCTAGTTTCTGAACGTCTCGATCGGGCGCTTACCACGTCTTGCGGATGCGGGTGTCGAAGGCGAAGCCGCCGTTCTGGTCGCGTGTTCCGCTGAATGACACCTTGGGCGAGAGCTTGTACTGCAGTTGGATGACCTGGTCCTGGGTAGTGGTCACATCGGTGGAGAACGTCACAAACAGGTTGCCCGTTACTCTTTGCTGAATGGTAATACGGGCGCCGGTGTTCGCGGCCCCAGAGTTGCCAGCTCCTCCCAGTTCCGGGTCAATGGAGAGTTGGGAGATGCCGGCAACTTTGGCCACCCGGCTGCTAATCTGGCTGGTGACCTGCGAGGCGACCACTGATTCCGCGCCCAGAGTGCCGGGTGTCGGATTGGCTGCCGCTGCCTCGCTGGTGCTGCCAAAAGCCAGGAGATGGATGATATCAGCGGGCGGCAGCGCCGGAACCGAGGAGTAGTTGGTGTGCATCCGGTCCACCGGCCCCTCGAACCGCAGATAGATCTGGTATTGCTGGATGGTGGTGTTGGCGGAAACGTTCAGCACCGGCTCGGTGCGCATCGCATTGGCGAACTGAATGGTGCCCCCCTCGAGCAGGTAGCGATTTCCCATGAAAATAAGGTCGCCGCCGTTGATGTTGACCCGCCCGAGAATTACCGGATCGGCCGCCGTGCCTCGGATTTGCAAATTGGCCGCGGCTTGGAGGCTCAAGGTACGGCTCACCAGATTGACCCCGGTGGTGGATTGCGCCGCCAGGTTAAGGTGCAAATTCTGGGCGAAGCTGCCGGCCGGAGGCGGGGCCGCTTCGCTTCCGGTGAACTGGCCAAGAAAGTTGCTCAAATCGAAGCTGGGGGTGAAAGAGAGATTGGTTATATGCACTTGCCCCCCGAGCAGGGCCGCCTGCCGCGTACCCACCAAGGTCAGGTTCAGGTCCAGACCCTGGCGGATGCCCTCGGGATAGAGCAGGCGTATGTCTTTGCCGGCCATGGCGAGATCAAAGCGGAACCCCGGCCGGTAGATCAGTCCGCCCGAAGCCGTCACTGTGCCGCCACCCACCGTGCCCTGAAAATGCGTAATGTCGAGGCGATCACGCGTGAGAGTAAGCACGCCATTGCCGTTTTGCAGCCCGATGGGCGCGCTGCCCGAAGCCAGGTTGGCATTGATAATCTGCACCTGCCCCTGAACGTTGGGATTCGCCCGCGCGCCGTAAGAATTGATGTTGAGGCGCACTTCTCCCGAACTGGTAATGTCGGGAGAAAACAGCTGCGCGATCCGCAGATTGACGTTCCCCAGCAGCAGCATAGAAGCGGGCGCTGAGCTGTTGGTGGGAATGGCGGCTTGCATCTGCAGGTTGGTATCGGTGCCACGGATGATGGCACGTTGCAGCGTCAGCACTCCATTGACCAAATCAATATGAATGGGATTGGCGGCGCCTAGTTGAATCGTGTTCTTGTAGGTTACCTGCAGCACCGGGACGGTGGCATGGGCGTTGAGGGCGGAGCGGTTCTTCAGCGGGCCTTGCAGGGTGGCGTGCAACTCGGTCTGCCCGGAGACGTCAGCCGCCTGCGCAGGCACGTACATCGCCAGCAAGGGCTGCAGCGCCACCCGGCTGGTGTCCAGGGCAGCCGTGGTGTAGTACGCGCCGGTCAAGTCCACGCGCGCGTGGGCGCTGATAGCGGTGCCAATCACCTGCGAGTTCATGGCTACTGTGGCCACGTGGTTGGCAACGTTGGCCTGCAGCAGCAGCGAATTAATCGTCTGATTCTGAAGGGTAAGTTGCGGCACCTGCAGCGTCGCCGTCAACTGCGGATTATGGAAACTTCCCTGTCCGCTGGCGGTCAGATTCACCACCCCGGAAACCGGCATGTTGCGGGCCTTGACCTCCTGCAACTCTGCCAACTGGATCCCCATGGCGTGCAGTTGCGTGCTGTAGGTCTGCGCGCGCGGATTCACCACGAAGCTCGCTGTCGCCATTCCCGCTTTCGGCAACTGCAAGGCGAGATTTCCCTCAACTTGCGTGCCGTTCCCCTGGAATTGCAGCGTGGCCGACTGCACCGGCTGCCCCTCCACTTGCCCCTTGGTCAGCTTAACGTTGCCCTGGCCGGTTGGGTTTAGTTCGGTGCCATGGAGTGAAACATGCACCGAGAGTGTTCCGAAGGCGGGCAATTGCTTCCCTGCCGTGCGCGCCAGATTTTCCAGGTCAAGCTGCGAGCCGTTCAAAGTTACCTGCAGCGGGCTGGAAGAGGAAAATTTCCACTGCTCAAGACCAACTCCCAGATTAAAGGCAACGCGTCCCTTGCTGGGCGCCAGCAGCAGACCATTCTGCAGAGCCGCCTGCGCAGGCGAAGCGGCTACGTTGGTTCGCAGCGATTTCCACGCGCCTCCATTCACCCGCAGACTGCTGGCCGTCAGTACCCCTTGCAGCCGCGGCCGGGCCGTGGAGCCTTGCACCGTACCCACAAACCTCCCTTGCCCGTAAAGAGTGAGCTTTCCGGCCACGCTCTCGGGTAAAAAGCTGCTCAATTCGTGCAAGTCGCTTGACGTCATCTGCAGGTTCAGTGCGGAGCGGGTGCTCAGGGTTCCGTTCAACACAAGCGATGCGCCCGAGGTCCGTATGTAACTGGGAGCCAGGGTTAGCGTCTTGTTTGCGGCCGCATATCTCGCCCGGATGTCGCCACTAAGCGGCACGCGCTTGCTCACCCCCTGCGGTTGAAGACTGGCCTGCGTAGTGACGGCTACGTTTGCCACCAGATTATTCAGCGTTTTTCCCCAGGCAGCATTCAGATTAAGGTTGGCAGTGCCCGCAGGCCTGAGATTTTTGATTGCCGGAGAGTTGCTAGCCGCGGTGAGCGCGCCCAGCGAAACCTGGCGCAGCGCCGCATTCACCTGCGAACGTGTGGCGCCGGTGATATTGGCCATGGCCGCGTTGCCGGTAAGCTTGCCCCCCAGCACCAGCCCGCTGAGGTTAGTGACGTAGAAATTGCCCTTAGCCAACCGGTAGTCAGCGCTCAGATTACGCAGGCCACCTCGGAAGTTGCTGCTGTTCACTTGCAGGAGGGGGCTGCTCAGCTTACCTTCCAGGGCAGCTCCATCCAGCATGGGAATGTTGGGCCGGCTCTGATAGCGCATCGCGCCTGCCAGGCGGATCTCGCCCGCGGGCAGCGACGGATTCCTCATGATTCGCCGGAACTGGGTCGTGTCCAGCTGCGCCGTGTAGTCCGCCTGCAGCCGCGGGTGCGCGTAATCGCTGAGGGTTGCGGACAACACAAATTGTGAGCGGCCGCTGCTCAGAACTGCGCGCTGCAGGGTGAAGCGTGTAGCAGATGCGATGAAGCTGGCCTGCAAATCGTGGGGGATGGGATTGTAAGTCCCCAGCCGCAGGTGGCCGTTACTGTAGCTCAGGGTGCCCGCGTAGCTGCGGTCGGAGGTGTTAAAAGACGATTGGATCAACAAGTTGTGCAGGTCGGCGCTAAGTACGCTCTTGCGGTCGTTGTAGTAGATCTCGCCCCGGTCCAGCACGGCATGTCTCACCCCGAGGTCGAACACGCTGGTGTTACTCTTCCCGCCGCCGCTTTTCATTTTGGGCAGGTTGTCCGTTCCGCGCCGGTCCACGAACACTCGCACCACCGGATGGTCAATAGCCAGCGAATTGAAGTACCACTGGCGATGAAGCAGCGAAGTGACGTGCATACCCAACCCAATGTGGTCGGCCTCAAGCAGCGGCGGGGTCTGGTAAGGCGGCGCCCCATATACGGTCACGGTGTACAGATCCAGAGTCGGGCTGATGCCGGAGAAGTGGAGGGCAAAGTTGCCCACCTTGACTTGTGTGCCCAGCGAAGCCCTCGCCTTCTCCTCCGCCACGTTCAGTAGGTAGCGGTGGACCGTGTTGCTCTTCAGAAGCACGACCACGCCCACTACTGCCAGCAACATCAACACCAGGACGCCAATGCCGACCCAGCGCAGAATTCGGCGCCGGCCCTGCCGCCGCGGCGGCTCGGGAGGCGGGTAAGCGGGCGGCTCCTGGCTGCGGTCGGGAGGAATCGGGGGTAGGGGCGCGGCGCTCAAAATGCTTGTCCTATCGTTATGAAGAATTGTGTAGCTTTGATTCCGGGCACAGCATTCAGGTTGTGGCCAAAGTCAATGCGGATCGGCCCCACCGGCGTCTTATAGCGCAAGCCGATGCCGACGCTGTTCGTATAATCGGCGCCGAAATTGTGAAATCCGATACGCTGGTAAACATTGCCGCCATCGTAAAACGGCACCACTCCGAGGTTTTTGTGAACCAGGGGCAGGTCATAATTGATGGGAATCCGGAACTCGGAATTGACGATGAACAACTGGTCGCCGCCCACGGGTACTGTGATAAAGGAGCAGGTCGAGGTCACTCCCGGAGTGCCGCACGCCGGAATGGTTTGTTGCGGGCCAGCGCCATTCAGAGGAAAGCCGCGCAGGGTGCCGCCGCCGCCGGAAAAAAACCTCTCACTCAAGGGCACATGGCTGTTGCCAAAAGGCTGCTCCAGGCCGATGCGGATGCTGTTCGCCCAGATGATGCCGCGGAAGATGTTTTTGTAGTAGGCGGTTTGCATCATCAGGCGCGCAAAGCTGAAGTTCGAGCCCAAGGCACTGGGATTGAAGCCCAGTTCGTAAGTTTCATAAATTCCCTTGTGGGCGTCGAGCGCGTTGTCACGCGTGTCGCGCACGAAACTGGCGGATATCGTGGACAGCCGCACGTGGCGGTCCGAGGGAGGCACCAGACCAGGAATCAGCAGGCGCGTCAGCCCGGTTTCGCTGAAGTTGTAGCGGATAAACAGGTTGTCGGTTTGATCGGCATTCAAAGGACGCTGAAACTGCAGCCCGGTGTTGCCTTGTCGCGAGGTAAAAATAGGATTCTCGCTGTTGTGCTCCCCGCCCACAGAAACCGTGGCCTTCCACTTGCTCCAGCGGAAGTCAGGGTCTATGTAGCTGATCGAACCCTGCTGATCCAGGCGGCCAGCCAGGCCGGAGATGGTGAACGACTCGCCTTTGCCACGCATGTCATTGCGCGTGTATTCAAACGATCCGCGCGGTCCCCAGAATGTTTTCTGACTGGTCTTGAACTTTGAAGGCAGGCCTACGGGAGGCAATCCCGGCAATGCCACGGTCCCGCTGGGAACGCTGCCGCCGCGATTGATTACTTCAAAGCCGAAACCATAGGTAATGGCATTCCGCTTCGCCTCGTGCACTTTGACCAGCACGTTTTCCTGGCGCTGGGTGGTGATGCGCCGCCGCGGGTCAACCTCCGCCCAGTCGTAGATTCCCGAATTGTAGAGCTTGGTTTCCGAGGAGAGCATGTCATTTTCCCGCAGCGGCTGGTCACGTTGCAGGCTGGCCGTAGCGCGATTGATCAGCTTCTGATCGCTATGGCGTCGTCCCAGGGTCACCACCTGGGAGGTTCGTACTTGTGGTCCCTCATGAATCTCATACGTGACCACCAGCCGATGGGGCTGCTTGGGCAGCGGCTGCACCGTCTCCTGAAAGTTTGCCGTCAGATATCCCAGGTCCAGGTAGCGCGCCATAATGTGGTTACGGTCCTGGTTCACGTTTTTTTGCGAGTAAGGCCGCCCAGGGGCCAGGAGCATGCCATGCGGCGCGAACTGGTCCACGCTTACCGTGTCGTTGCCTTGTACGCGTAATGCTTCAACAATATCCTGCGGTCCTTCATCTACCTGGAAAGCGACCAGAACATTACCGTTGCTGTGAGTCGTAACCTGGGGGGTAACCTTCACGCTGCTGAATCCAGCCGCCTTGTAGATGTTTTCCAGGTTATTGACGCTGGTGCGAACCAGCTTCTCGCTGAACTTGCCGTGTTCAAACCAGAACCAGCCTGCTTTTTGCACTGCGACATGGGGCATCAGCTTGCTTTCAGGAATGTGACGGTTTCCGGCAATGGTTACTTGTCCTACCTTGTGCCTCGGCCCCTTTTTGATCTGGTAGAGGATCAGTTCGCCGTTGGGCTGCTGCTCTACTTTGGTGGTCACCTGCACATTGAAATAACCCTTGGACTGCAAATAGGAAATCAGGTTGCGCCGGCCCTCCTGGATTAGCTCCGCGTCCACCCCGATCTCGTCGTACACCGGCAGCAGCTTGGGTTTATCCCAGCTCCATAGGTGGGCTCCCTGCACCTTCACATGCACGATTGGCCCCACCTGCACGTGGAAAGTAATATCAGCGCGATTGGTTTTTGGGTTGTAGTTCGCTCCCATCAGACGCACTTTGGCGGCGAGATGTCCCCGGTCGCTGAGCGCGTCTTCAATGTAGGTGGTCGCCTTCTGCACGGTCTTCAGCTTGTAGGTCTTTCCCGGCCGGATGGCGGCGCCGTGCAGGCGAGCCAGAGTGGACTGCACCTTGCCACGCAGGAAATTCGACTCCTGAGGCGAGTCACCTTGAATAATGACGCTGCCAAACTTGGCGCGTCGCCCCAGAGTTACATGAAAAATAACGTCTGTGATGCCGTACTGAGCGTGGGGTTCCAGCGTGGGTTCCACCGTCGCCAGGAAATATCCGCTGCGGCGCAGGAAGCGCTGCAAATCGTTTTGCGCGTTCTGCACGTCCACCGGGGTATACACCCCACGAGGTGGATAATTCGTTACCTGCAGCAGGCGGGCGTAGGCGAAGCGTTCCAGAGCGCCGGGAAATTCATAGATGCCGAAGTAGATGGCCGGCTCCAGAACCAGCAGCACGCGCATCCCGCCCGGCTCTGGCCGCACCTGCAGTTGCACGTTCTGAAACTTGCCCGTGCGCTTAAGGGCGGCAATGCTTTGATTTATTTTAGCGATAGAGAAGGGCTGCTTGGGGCGCTGCGCCAGCAGCCGCTCCAAGGGCCGGGAATCCAGGTCAGGCCGGCCCGCCAGTTCCACGGAGATGACGTTCTGGCCTTCATAAGAGGGGAGCACCTCTTCTATGAAGCGCGAAGTTTTGGGCGGTTCTCCCGGCGCGTTCGGGTTCTGCGCCTGTGCGGACGCGCCAGGCAACAGGCAGGTTGCAGTCACCGCCGTTAACCCCGTCAGGAGAATAGACCGCAGCAAGCGACGGCAGGTACTCTGCGACTGTGCCCCTGGGGCGGGTGCGCCTTCGTTTTTAGGCGAGAGGGTGCCCAATGCTTCACCAAATCCGGAGATGATGCCGAAATCGCTAACCGTTCACGCGAACCACTGGGGTGAGATGAACACCGTCAGGCAAGTGTTTGTCCGGGGCTGGACCTGAAATGGTATTGAGGGTTCGCCGGACCTCGTGGCGGCAGGAACTCTGGTAAAAATTAATTTGGCTATCCTGAATACCCCAACCCAGCATCGGACTACGAACAACCTGCTTTGCTTACCCCTTTGCCGGTTGTCAGGGAGTGTGTCGAAAATAAAATTCGGCTCACTCCCTCTTTTTTTTCAGTGGATGGCGGTCACCAGGATGGGGTCGGAGCGCGTAATCACCACCGTGTGCTCGAAATGGGCGGAGAGAGCCCCATCGGCGGTGACCACCGTCCAGACATCAGGAGAAACGAAGGACTTGTCAATTCCCGCGGTAACGATGGGTTCTATAGTGATGACCAGCCCTTCGCTGAGCACCGCCGGGTTGGAGCGGTCTTCGAAATTGGGCACCTCGGGCGATTCGTGGATGGTGCGCCCTACTCCATGCCCGCACCACTGGCGCAACACTTCAAAGCCGGCGTCGCGCACTTCCTTCTCCACCGCCCGTCCAATGGCAGAGATCTTGTTGCCTGCCCGGGCCACGGAGCGGGCACGGTCAAAGGCGCCGCACGCACACTCCGCCAGCCGCCTCGCCGTCAGACTGGCGGGCGGAACCGCAACCGTGAGCGCGGCATCAGCAACGTAGCCATCTTTTTGCGCCGTCAAATCCAGTTTGACCAGGTCGCCTGCTTCCACTCGCGTGCGAATGCTGGGTACTCCGTGTACCACCTGTGAGTTCAGGCTGATGCAACTGGCGCCGGGAAATCCATAAACCAGGGCGGGCGACGACTGCGCACCTCGGGCGGCCAATTCCCGCGCCGCGATCAGGTCCAGTTCCGCAGTGGTGATTCCCGGGCGCACAGCGCGCGCCATGGTCTGCAGTGTGAGGGCCACAATCCTGCCGATAGCCTGCAAGCCGGCCAATTCTTCTGGCGATTGGATGGACATAATCTTGCACATTCTATACGGCTTCCCTGCACCAGCCGGAAGTTACATTGTGCCCATCCACTTTCTGTGGCACAGTTTGGATAGCAAAAGGGCGGGGAGGATCTTATGAAAGCCGTCCGCAACGCACTTCCGGCAGCACTGGTTCTGCTTTTTCTTGTCATGCCGGCGCTGGCACAGCAATCCGATTCCGACCAATCCTGGCGGACCACCGGCGACCTGCACGACCAGGCGGGCACCACCAATCCCACCCGCGTCACCCAGTCTCACCAGGTCAAGGACGGAAAGACGCTGGACATTCAGACCCTGCAAACACAGGGCATCAATGGCGGCACCGAACTCTACGGCCAGACCGAAACGGAAACGGTGAAGGTTAACGCCACTACCACCCGGGTGACCACGCGTCATTACGTCACTGGTCCTGACGGCCAGAAGGTGGTCAACAGCCTCAGCGTGGAAGAAAAGCGCAAGTTGCCGGACGGTGGAGAAAGTGTTGTTCGCACCACGTCCAGCCCCGATGCTAACGGCGGTTTGCAGGTCACGCGGCGCGAAATTGAGCAAACGGTGCAAAACGCCCCCGACGTGCGTACCACCAACACCACCGTACTCCTGCCCGGTCCCGACGGCAGCCTGGCTCCCAGCACGCAGACGCATGAAGTCCAGAAGCAGCTGCAGCCGGGCACAACCGAATACACCAAATCCGTCTCTTTGCGCGACGGCAGCGGCAACTGGCAGGTGAATGAAATCCGGCAGGGAACCATCGAAAAAACGGCTGATGCGGAAACTAAGCGGGAAAGCGTTTCCCGCCTCAATGCCGATGGAAAAATGGCCATGGCAGAGAAAACTGTCAGCAAAGAAACCACAACCGACGGCCAACAGAGCAAGCAAGTGCAGACCTTCTCCACCAGCATGAACGGTGTTGCCGCTTATCCCGATGGGCAGATGCACCTCGATCGCCAGGTCAAAACCGTTACCCGCACCGGTCCCGGCGGCGAGCAGGTCACAATCAAAACTGTGGACCAGCGCAGCCAAGCCGAGCCGGATGCTCCCTTGCGTCCTACCCAGCGCGTGCTTGACATTACTCACACCGACCTCGAAGGCGTAAAGCAACAGACCGAAACCATCGAATCAGCTAATCCGGACGGCGGCATGGGCGCGGTTTGGGTTGATACCAAACAGACAGCCGGCAGCGGTTCCGTGGTTGTTGATACAAAAAAGGCGCCCCCCGAAAAACCGGCGACTCCTCCCCAACCCTAGTCGTTTGCCCGGCGGCTGCAGCTTGTAGTAGATGTGTGGGGTGCGGGAATCTGAAGCGGAGACGGCGCAGCAACATTTAGAGTACAAAAAGCAGGCTGCTGAACGGGCGGTTGAGCTGGTGAAACCCGGAATGGTGGTCGGATTGGGCACTGGTTCGACGGCTATTTTTGCTACCCGCCGACTCGCCGAACTCCTACGCCAGGGCGCCTTGCGCGATGTGCTGGGCTTCGCCACTTCACAGGCGACCTGGCAGGAAGCTCATCGGCTGGGTATTCCCTTACTTGCCCAGGACATGCCGCGCGGGATTGACCTCACCATTGACGGCGCCGACGAGGTGGACGCGGATCTGAATGTGATCAAAGGCGGGGGCGGCGCTCTGCTGCGGGAAAAAATTGTCGCTCAGGCCAGCCGCCGGGTCGTGATCACCGTGGATGACAGCAAACTTTCTCCCTGCCTGGGCAGCCATCACCCCGTTCCCGTAGAAGTGCTGGCTTTTGGCTGGCGCAGCCAATTGCGATTCCTGGAGTCGCTGCAAGCGCGGGTGGCTGTCCGGGAAAATCCTGACGGCTCGCAGTCCGTTACCGACTCCGGCAACATGATCCTCGACTGCGACTTCGGTCCCATCCCCAATACCGCCGCGCTGGCCAACAGCCTGAGCGGGCGCGCGGGAATTGTGGAGCATGGCTTGTTCCTGGGTCTGGTTACCGATTTAATCATCGCCGGAGCAGGCGGCATCCAGCACCGCACCCGCGCCTCACTGAAGCACTAGCCAATATCCTTACAGTCGTACTGCTCTTTTTCCCACATTGGCTCTCCGATATGACGCTAGTGTGACCGCCGTCACAGCTTCGCCCAACTCTGTGGGCATACTCCTATAGCTGTCTAGCCGGTGCAGACGCAGTGAAGTGAGCACTCCCCTCCTTCGGGATGTCACCGGTGCGGCTCCGCGCCACAGCCGATGTCCCGAACGTCACATCCCGAGTCACGCCCGCAGCCACCTGTTGATTTCGTCGCTGCCCCCAACGCGCAGCAGACCGCGGACTGCCCCCGTCGCTTCCTGTATGCAGTCATCGGTGGTTCCCTGCTGGTAACGCTATTTGCCATTTTCATTATTTACGGCGAATACCAGGAGCAACTGGGGTATTGGCACGAGAAGCTGACCAGGGTTGCAGATGTGAACCAGCGGCTCCTGGAAAATTGGGTCAGGGAACGGAGTGAGGACGCGGGCGTGCTGGCTTCTTTTCCTTGCACAACCCCCGCGGCACTGAGCGGGCCGGCGCCCACGCCCGCCCACCCGCGGCTGTGGCATAAGCGACTGCATCACGAGCTTGTTTCTGTCTCCAACTCTAATGCTTATGCGGGAGTTTACGTTGTGGACGGCCGCGGCCGCGTGCTCGCCCAATCCGATGCTTCCCCCGCCCTCGCTCCAGACCTGATCAACAAGTTAGCAGCCGGCCTCCAACCCACGACTCTGACCTTGCCCGCGCCCGGAGGCGGCGCCGGCTACTCGCAACTCGCATTTGTCAGCCCGATTCAATGCCTCTCGCAGTCCCAGCCACATGGCACAACCGCCTCAGTCGCCCACGTAGTTTTGCTCACACGCGCGGAAGCTATCGCCGCACTCCTAATGGCCGACACGGGCGCCACCGCCAGCGGAGAAACGGTGTTATTGGCTTTGCGACTCGATCAGCCGGTGTTCGTCTCCCCCCTGCGGCATTGGCATAACGGGACGACGATGCCAACACCTCCTCTGGCGAGCCCAGGACACATCACGCTAGTTGAAAAACGCGGGCTGTGGGGGGAATACCGCGACTACCGAGGGGTAACCATTTTGGCCGCCACGCGGTTCCTCCCTGAGCTGGGCTGGGCAATGGTCACCAAGGTGGATCTGAGCGAAGCCCTGTCTCCTTTCCAGCACACGCTCGTACTTGGCATCTCGCTGACCCTGCTAGCGCTGTTGACCATCATCAGCCTGGCCACAGCCTGGATGCGGCAGCAGCGCGTCCAGCGCTTGCAGACCGACCTGGCCCGCGGCAAGCAAACCGAAGAGAACTTGCGCCGCTCCGAGGGGCGCTTCTGGGTGGCGCTGCAGAATTCCCCTGTGATCGTCTTCAATCAGGACCGGGAGTTGCGTTACACCTGGATTAATAAGCCCGTACCCCCATGGTCGGAGACGGAGTATCGGGGAAAAACCGATGAGGAAATCATTGGTACGTATAACGGCAGCCGGTTAAGTGCGCTCAAACGGCCCGTGCTGACCACCGGGGTTGGGGTACGCAAAGAATGGTCCTTCGTCCACCGCGGCGAGAAACGCGATTATGACATCAACATCCAGCCTTTGCGCAACGAAACTGGAGAAATCGTGGGCATTACCTGCGCCAGCACCGACATTACCGAACTCAAACGAGCCGAAGAGCGCCTGCTCGAATACGAAAAAGTGGTCGAGGGTCTGCAGGAAATGATCGTGGTGGTTGACCGCGATTACCGCTATCTGCTTGCCAATCGAGCCTTCCTCGAGTATCGCGGTGTGCAACGGGAACAAATCATCGGCCGTCGGGCTCCAGATGTCTTGAACAAACATGTTTTTGAAGATGTACTCAAGGCAAAACTGGACGAGTGCCTGCGGGGAAACATCGTCAGCTTCGAGATGAAATACACCTATCCACACCGGGACGAGAGGGACCTGCTGATTTCCTACTTCCCCATTGAGGGCCAGGAGGGGGTGGACCGCGTAGCGTGTGTGCTGCAGGATATCACCGACCGCAAGCTGGCGGAGAAGGCGCTGCGCGATTCGGAAACACGTTACCGCCTGCTGTTTGAGCGCAGCCCCGCGGGCATGTTCCGCTCCACCCTGGAAGGTAAATTGTTAGAGGGCAATGAGGCATTCGCCCACATGTTGGGCTATTCGTCGCGTCATGAACTTTTGCATTCTCCCAATATTCAATTCTTTTTGAAGCCGGAGGAAACAGCGCCCCTGATCGCCGCACTTCGCCAGCAGGGTTCGTTGACCAACTATGAGTTTTGCGGCCGTCAGCGCGACGGAACCCCGGTCTGGGTACTGGCCAATTTGGCATACGTCAGCGGCGAAAACGGCGCGCCTGACGTGCTGGAAGGCACTTTTATAAACGTTACCCGGCACAAGAATGCCGAGACAGCTCTGCAATGCTCGGAAGCGCAGCTGCGCGCCTTTATTGAAAACGCGCCCTACGGCATCTTCCGTTACGCCAACGACCGCTTCCTCAGCGTGAACCCCGCCCTGCTCCGAATGCTGGGTTATGACACAGAAGCGGAGGCGGAGGCGCTGCGCCTCTCGGCCGATGTGTTCGTGGAGGCGGCGGAGCAACACCATTTCATGGAGATGTCCGCCCATCAGCCCAATTTCGGTCCCCTGATGATGCAATGGAAGCGGCGCCAGGAAGGCAAGCTTCTGGTGCGGCTCAGCGGGCATATGGTCACCGGCTCGCGGGAGCACGGGCAAATCGTAGAGGCCATTGTCGAAGATATTACTCAGCAGAGCGTCCTGGAAGAACACCTGCGCCATGCCGACAAAATGGGGGCGCTTGGCCGCCTGGCCAGCGGTGTGGCTCACGATTTCAACAACCTTTTGCTTGGCATAACTCTCAATCTGGAGCATGCCATTGGCCAGGCAGGACCTGTGGGTACTCCCCTGCGCGAAGATATTGAGCAATCGCTGCAAACGGCCAGGAATGCCGCCGCGGTGACCCGTCAACTGCTCGTGTTTGGCCGCAGGAGGAAGCTGCAGCAGCACGCGGTCAACCTGAATGACGTGGTGATCAGAAGCCAGGACTTGATCAAGCGCCTGGCTGGGGAAAATATTCGCCTTGATATAAGGCTGGGCCAGGACCTGGGCCCGGTCACCGCGGACCCGGTACAGGTTCAACAGATCATTCTCAATCTGGTAGCTAACGCCCGCGATGCCATGGGGGGAAGCGGGCAGATTTCAATAATCACCAGAAATATTGCCCTGCAGCAAGCTCCCTCTAACGAATATTTCACCGCAATTCCGAAGATCGGAACCTACGTCGTGCTGGAAATCAGCGATACCGGCAGCGGAATCAGCCGGGAGGTGCTCTCCCACATCTTCGAGCCTTTTTACACCACTAAGGAGGAAGGCAGCGGTTTGGGACTTTCCACCAGTTACGGCATCGCGGCCCAGAGCTCCGGCTACATGTCAGTCCAGACCGAGCCCGGGCACGGGACCACTCTCAAATTGTATTTGCCGCTGCTGCAGGAGAATTCCCCTACCCGCGAAGCTGCAGAGGCATAAGGCTCCCGCGGTACTGAGTCTCTGCTGAGTCAAACCAGTCAACCACGCTCCCATTTTTCGCAGCACCCCATGCGAGGTGCTGCTGCTCGGGGACTTCTGTGCCGCGATTGCGGACGGCGGTCTTGGCTCATGAGGACGAAGAGCGCCCTCCGGTGGCCCGCACCATTTTTCTTTTCCTCGTTAAGCTGCACACTACCGCTACCCGAAGGCGTAAACTCTTTCAACGCCGCCTGGCGTTTGTTGTACAGGACTGCGATGGCAAGAAAATTATTGGCGTGGGTGGTTTTGACCGCGTTTCTTACTTCTCCGGCCGCCGGCTTCGACACCTACTGGCACTCGCAATGCAGCCAGAAGGTTGGCGAGCAGTTTGGCTTCACCGAGGACGCCTGGAAGATTATGCAACTGGGTGATTTCTCCCCCGACTTTTTCGGCCCGGTCTCCGAGTACGCTTCCAAAAGCCTCAAGGGCAAGGAACTGGAGGCTCTGACTCAATACGGAGCCGACAACCCGCAGGTGCGCGGCGCCGCCCTCTTCCTTCACTTCGACAATCTCAGCAGCGATTTCCAGCGCAACTCCAATTTCGATTACCTCTTTACCCACCTGCTGCAGAACACCCGCTCCCTGCTCGCCGGCTACAACAAGCTGAAACTGGACGAGCGCACCCGCAAAGTCCTGATTCTCATTACCCTGGGCGCTTCCCTGCACGCGGTGCAGGATTTTTACAGCCATTCCGACTGGATCCACAACGACTTCAACAACACCGACGTCAAGATGGTTCAACTGTCCGGGGAGGGCGTTCGCGCGCCTACCTGGTTTGAGTTTCGCGCCCGGCACGGAAATCCCGACAAGTGGCCCTTCCACGTGGCCTCGGGCATTTACCCGCCCATCCCCGACGTGGCTAATACTCACACCCACATGAACCACGACAACTCGCGCTTGATGTACACCGAGTACGAAACTGCCGGTCAGCCTTTGCGCTCGCAGGCGCAATACCATAATGCGGGAGCGGTTCCGGCGCGCGGCGACGACGCCTCCGATTTAGCCCACCAGCAACTCGCCGTGAATACTGCCATCGCAGCCAGCATCGAGTGGGTCAAGATGGTGGAGCAGGATTCCGGCGCCAAAAAAGCCATCGAGTCGGCCAAAAACTGGAACCTCAAGCTCAGCGATCCTCATCTGGCCAAGGAACTGCAAGCCGGGGTGGTCACCGAAATGGCAGTCTCCTGTGCCGCCGGAAAATGGGATGGCAATGATCCTCCCGCCGATCGAGGCGCCTTCTGCCGCTCCGTGCTGGAGCGCAAAATGAATTCCTTGGGCAACACCACCGGCTCGCAGCTGCAAGCGGAAATCATTGGGCTCGCGGCGAATCTGGTCGCGCCCTTAGCCCTCAAATTTACCGGCATGTTCTGGGATGTGCATAGCCGCTATCACATCCTGGAAGGCTTGGCCCAAGGTATCGGCTCCAATTCCGGGCACTATAACTTCAAGAAAAAATAACCGCCGGTGTTCGTTCGGTGTCGGGTTCGAGACTTCCCTGCTTATTACTTTTATTGACGGGCAAGTGCTAAGGAACGCCCCCTCGCGCTTCACGAGATTGCTTCAAAATATCTCCTAACCTGCTGATTCCGTGAGTGCAAATAAAGCCCATAACTCTCTATTCGGCGTGAGTCTTAATCAGTTAAGATACCTCTAATAACCAGGAGGGGTGATGAAGGGATATCTGTGGCTGGGGCGGCTTTCTGTGTGGATAGCGATAACTCCGATGCTCTTTTTAGCGGCATGCGCGCGCCCGCATGATGACGCGCAGATGGCCAACGAGGTGCGCGGCAAACTGTGGAGCGACGCCGGCGTAGGCAGCCGCAACATTAACGTGCATGCCAGCAACGGAGTGATCACCCTCACTGGAACCAGCACCAGCGAACCTGAACGCCTGGCGGCTGCGGCCGATGCCGCAAAGGTCAGCGGAGTAAAGACAGTCATCAACGACTTACAGATTAAGTCGCCAACACCGGCCTCCGCTGTCGCCCCGGCTGCGCCGCCGGCCAGCGTGCCCGCGATTGCTGCGGCGCCCGCCCTTAAACAAGCCCCAGCTGTCGCCCCAGCCGCCAAAACCATCAGCGTTCATCACCGTCGAGCTGCCACAGCACCTGTGCCCCGCAAAACCGTACGCACGGCACATCACGACGTGGCCCCGGCCAATTCTCCGTCGGAGGCATCAACCCTGCCCTATTCCACCGCCGCGTCGAGCGCGCCGCCGTCCCCATCAAATCCTTCTCCCGCCCGCGTTGCTTCACTTGGGCCCGTGAGCTCTGCCATATCGTCTCCGCCGGCAACACCAAAGCCGACAGTCGCACCGCCCGCCCCAACCGTCCCCGCTGTCCCGGCCAAAGCTGTGGCGCCGCTCACGCCTCCCAAGCCGGTAACCATCCCCTCGGGCACAACCTTGACCGTCCGCCTCATCAACGCCATTGATTCCTCCCGCAGCCAGCCTGGTGAAAGTTTCCGCGCCACCCTGGATGGCCCCATCGCCGATGAATCGGGCCAGACGGTTATTCCCGCGGGGCAGGATGTAACCGGCCGCATCGTGGAGGCAAAGAGCGCAGGGCGGCTGACCGGCAAGTCCACGCTGGCCGTGGAACTCACCCAGCTTTCCTTTCAGGGTCGCTATTACCCGCTGCAAACCGATCAATACCAGAGGCAGGGCAAGTCGGAAGGCGCCAGCACCGCCAAAAAAGCAGGCGGCGGCGCGGCCTTGGGCGCCTTGATCGGTGCCATTGCCGGCGGCGGCAAAGGGGCGGCCATTGGTGCGGTCCTCGGCGCCGGAGCCGGTACCGGCGTCTCCGAAATGAAAAAAGCGAAACCTGTAGTGCTGCCTTCGGAGACCGTGCTGAGCTTCCGTTTAGAGGAACCGCTGTCCGTGGTCCCCAGCCCCATGGCAAATCGCGTCAGTGCGCAGGCAAAGGGCGAAAGCACGGCTGACGACGTCGCAGTTCCCAACACTGCCAATACAGGCGAGGATAACGGACCTCCCGTGCTGAAACGTCGCGACAGCACCTCCCAGCCGAAGTAGGTAATCGGCGCGCCGCGTATGTGTCTTATCGCGGGGAGGTCAACAAACTTCCCCGCTTCAACCTTCCTTCAAAAGCATCCTTCCACGCGCCCGTCCCTGCCCGGGAAGATGCCGCTTGCGGCCGCGCAATGAACGCAAGTAGTTAAAGCAGCTGGCGAAAATCCGCAGCCGCTACGCACGCGCATGATTCCCGTTTACCCTTGGCCTGCGCCTCTCTCTGTGCAGTGCCACCCGTCATATGCTACCCATTGGTCCAGTTCCTGCTGAGTTTTTGGCGCCGTGAGTTCCGCTTCGGCTTGCAGCCAGTCTTCCAGATCGTGGCCTTCTGTCCGATTGCGCTGCTCGTATATCTCGTAAGCCCGGCAGCGGATTTGCTCTTGCAGAAGTTCGGCGGGGCCGGTTGGTTGGGTTTCTGTTTGCTGGGCGGTTAAGGGAATTGGCATGGGAACCTCTGTGGGAGAAAAACTTTTTAATTTCAAGTATGATCCTCCCCTGCATGAATGCATGCAAGTCTCTGAATCGAAGCGAGACTTAAGTAATTACGCTACGCCGGTCGGTCGTACTCGTGGGCGTACCGCTTGGGTTGGCGTCACCCTTCCACATCAACTTCTGAGTCGGATGAATATGTGCCGGGCGTGGCATAACGAGCCGATGGACAGCAGAAGATCCAGTGTAGCTGCTTTCCACTTGGCGGTTGAAACGGATTTCATTTCTTACTAACCTTGGGTGGGCCTCAATGAAGGTCAAGGGGGGCTAAATTCATGCGCGCAAATCGCTGAGTGATCCTGCGCCCGCTTTCATCAAGCGGCATGGCGCCACGCACTTTTACTCAGTAATCTCCTACCGAATACAACAGACCGACGGCTTCGACATGCCTTGGTCAAGAAGGGAGCCAATTGTGAAAATCGTGGTGATCGGCGGTACGGGACGCATTGGATCAAAGGTTGTCAACAAGCTTCGCGAGCACGGACACGAGGCGGTAGCGGCGGCGCCCAATACGGGGGTCAACACAATCACGGGCGAGGGACTGGCCGAAGTGTTAAAAGGCGCCTCGGTAGTCGTTGACGTCTCAGACTCTCCCGCCTGGGATGACGCAGCAGTGCTGAAGTTTTTTGAAACCTCAACTCGTAACCTCCTCACCAATGAAGCGGCCGCAGGGGTAGGACATCACGTCGCGTTATCGGTGGTGGGAACAGACCGGCTGTCGGAAAGCGGCTATTTCCGGGGCAAGATCGCCCAGGAGAAGCTGATCAGAGAATCTTCCATCCCCTACACCATCGTGCACGCCACCCAATTCTTCGAGTTCCTCAAGGGCCTTGCCGATTGGCAAATGGTCGGCGAGGAGGTGCATCTGCCTCCTGTGCTCTTCCAGCCCATGGCCGCCGACGACGTTGCCAGTGGCGTAGCCAGGGTCGCCGTAGGCCCGCCGGCAAACGGCATCGTGGAAATTGCAGGCCCGGAACAGTTTCGCCTGGATGAATTAGTACGGCGGCGCCTGGCGTCGCTCAACGATCCCCGCAAAGTCATCACTGATCCAAACGCGCGTTACTCGGGAGCGAAAGTGAGCGAGAACACACTGGTTCCGGCCAGTAACGCACGACTTGGCCCGACCCGTTTCGAAACCTGGCTCACCCAATCCGCAGCACAAAGGTCGGCTGCGTGAAGACGGGGCCAGTAACAGAACCGGAACCCGCACCCTACTACGCGTAAGCGAAGTGCCAACCAATACACTCGACGCATGAAATGGCGTTGGTCCAGGGAACGCTTAATTATGACGTTCGCCATGGCCTCCGCAGCTTTCACAGACGCACGAATTGACACTGTCCTGATTTGGACGGTTTGCTTGCAGTTTTAAGGAAAGGAGCGCCTCCCGCAGTGGCGGGCATCAGGGGATAGGCGACTGGGCCCAATCTGCCTGAGGTCTGTCGCTTGTCGAGGCTCGCCTCATCGCTCCGGCGCGCCACTTGAGTCTCACAGCAACTCTAGGATCTGGAGATGCGATGGGATTTACAAAACAACTCGTGTGGCACTTCGCGTGACTGCTAAGTACCGGCCAACTTCCCACGACGCGTCGAGATGGCGCCGTTCAAGCGAAAGGTTAATGTATGACGTTCACAAAAATACTTCTGGGGCTGGCATGTCTCATGTCGTGCACGCTGTCCGCTCAGGAGGCTAAGGTAACCCAGCTCATGTCGAAAGACCTGGCAGACCTTCCCGGACCTTCCCGGCAAAGAAGGTGTGATGATCACCGTGGAGTACCCGCCGGGCCACTCGGACGAAATACACCGCCACAACGCACACGCGTTTGTTTATGTGCTGGAAGGCTCGGTCGTGATGCAGGTGAGAGGCGCAGAGAAAGTGACTCTGAAACCTGGTCAGACTTTCTACGAGGGCCCGAATGACGTCCACGTCGTTGGGCAGAACGCAAGCCCAACCAAACCGGCCAAATTCGTCGTGTTCTTCGTAAAGAACAAAGGCGCCCCGATACTGGTACCCGCGAAGTAAAAACATGAAATGCGAGTGGTTCTGCTCGCACAGACCTAAGGAGGAAATTCATATGAGCACGATCACGGTAAAAGATGGGACGACAATCTACTACAAGGACTGGGGCAAGGGCCCGGTCGTAGCGTTTTCCCACGGATGGCCGCTGAATGCAGATGCCTGGGACGGCCAAATGCTTTTTCTCGCCCAGAACGGGTTCCGCGCGGTCGCACACGACCGCCGTGGCCATGGCCGCTCAAGCCAGGCTTCGTCTGGGAATGATATGGACGGATATGCCGACGATCTGGCCGCCGTCATAGACGCACTTGATCTCAAGGATGTCACTCTTGTAGGGCACTCCACTGGCGGAGGCGAAGTTGCGCGCTACATCGGACGCCACGGCACGAAGCGAGTTGCCGCCGCGGTACTGATTGCCGCGGTGCCGCCGCTCTTATTGAGAACCTCTGCTAATCCCGAGGGGCTCCCGATCGAAGTGTTTGATGGATTGCGCAGTGGTCTCGCCAAAGATCGTTCGCAGTTCTACAAAGACTTTGCCGTAATGTTCTATGGCGCCAATCGGACAGGTGCGAGCGTCTCGCAGGGAATGCTGGACCAGTTCTGGCTGTGGAGCATGCAGTCCGGCCTCAAGAACGCCTACGACTGCATCAGGGCGTTTTCCGAAACCGACTTCACCGAGGACCTCAAGAAATTCGATATCCCCACGCTGGTCATGCACGGTGAGGACGACCAGGTCGTTCCATTCAAAAACTCAGCAAAGAAATCCGCCCGGCTGATCAAGGGGGCGCAGGAAGTTTATTATCCGGGCAGGCCCCACGGCCTCACCGCCACTCACCAGGATGAAGTCAACGCCGACCTGCTGAAGTTTCTGAGGTCGGTCCAACAAGCTCGCAAAGCTGCAGCCTGAATTCTTGCGCCCGGCAGATCGAAGTCACCTCACCCCTCTGCCGGGCGTATCCTCCAGCAGTTTGCGGGTGCGGTCGGAGATTAGAGATGCTCCCCGAGGTCAACCAGCTTGGACTTCAAGCGGGCCATTTTGGCGTGAAGCGCGGAGGCTTCACCGGGGGAAAAGCCGATCCGGCCGACAAAACGTAAGATGGTGTCGTAAGCGGCTCGCGCGTTCCTGCGACCCAAGGCGATCCGGTCGGGATCTTTGGACCTCAATGCGGAATCGGCAAAGGTGAGGCCGGTGTCGCACTCAACGATAAGGAACTCGACCCCGCTGGCATGCACATTCGCCGGAAGGTTATTGTCCACGAAAATCCTCACCTTCTACGATGCATGATCCGGCCAGGAGGGTTACGCGCCTGCTCCGGCAGGACCGATTCCACTGCCCCCGCGTCCTTGTAAACTTCGCGAGGATTCCATATAGTTTCGACGGACTATCACCCCACCCGCAGGACAAGGGCAGACAGCTCAACACTCTAGGGTTTATGCCATGAGCGCCAAAACTAAAAAAAATGAAGTCGCAGCATCCCCCGGCGAAGCCACCAACGCCCGAGCGGCTATGGATCAGAAGGATGAGCACGGAGATGAAAGGCAGTTTCCGGTGGCGGGAGTGGGCGCCTCCGCGGGCGGAATGGAAGCGTTCATGCAACTGCTGAAGGCGCTGCCTGCGCGGCCAGGCATCGCCTTTGTCTTCATCCCGCACCTGGATCCCTCCCACAAGAGTGCGATGACGGAACTGCTGGCGCGCACCACCACCATGCCGGTGCTGGAAGTGCAACACGGGTTGCGCCTGCAGCGGGACCATGTGTACGTGATCCCGCCGAATTACGAGATGACGATTGCCGACAACGTGCTGTACCTCTCGGCGCGGGACCGAGGCGCGAGCCACTACCTGCCCGTGGATCGGTTTCTACGTTCGCTGGCTGCCGACCGGCGCAGCAACGCCATTGGCATCATCCTGTCGGGAACCGCATCGGACGGGACGCTGGGCATGGCGGCGATCAAAAGCGAGGGCGGAATCACGTTCGCGCAGGATTCGGGATCGGCGAAGTACGACGGCATGCCCAACAGTGCGATCGTCTCGGGTTCGGTGGATTTTGTGCTGCCCCCGGACCGCATAGCCGAGGAGCTTACCAAGATCCGGGAACATCCCTACCTGGCGGCGCAGGTTGTGGCGGGAGAAGACGAACCACGGACCCACATGGAGCAAGTGTTCCGGCTGCTGAAGAAGACCCATCGGGTGGACTTCACCGACTACAAACCGGGAACCATCCGCCGGCGTATCCAGCGGCGGATGGCGTTGTGTCACATCGAGCAGCTGCGCGAGTACGTGGCGCTGCTGCACCGCTCGCACGCAGAGCTCGACCAGTTGTACCAGGACTTGCTGATCAACGTCACCAGTTTTTTCCGCGACCCCGCGATGTTCGAGGCCTTGAAGGAAAGAGTTTATCCCACGCTGCTGGCCAACCGTTCCCCGTCGGACGCGATCCGCCTCTGGGTCCCAGGCTGCTCCACGGGGGAAGAAGTCTATTCCCATGCGATGGCATTGGTGGAATTCGTCCACGGCACCCACAGCGAGGTGCCGGTGCAGATCTTCGGTACGGACATAAGCCAGAGCGCGATTCACCAGGCGCGGCAGGGGATCTTCAAGGAGAGCATAGTTGCGGACGTCTCGCCGGAACGGCTGCGGCGGTTCTTTAACAAGGCCGACGGCGGCTACCAGATTAACAAATCCATACGCGACATGTGCATTTTCGCGCTGCAAAACGTGTTCAGCGACCCGCCGTTCTCGCACATGGACATAGTGAGCTGCCGCAATGTACTCATCTACCTTGGTTCGGCGCTGCAGAAGCGGGTGATTCCTATCTTTCATTACGCGCTGAAGCCCACCGGGTTTCTGATCGTGGGCAACGCGGAAGGAATCGTGGGACCGGGGGCGGAACAACTATTCGACCTGCAAGACAGGAAGTACAAGATTTTCCGGAAGAAGCTGGTACCCTCCTCGGTGGTGTTTGGAACGGTGCAGGAGCGGATGGAAACTTACCCGCCGCTTCGCGAAGCATTGATGCCAAGGCAGGAATCGCAACCCGAGCTGGTGAAGCCAAGCGACCTGAACCGGGAGGCGGACCGTTTTCTGCTTTCGAAGTATGTGCTGGCGTCTGTACTGGTAAGCGATGACCTGGAGGTGTTGCAAACCAGGGGGGCGGCAAGCCGGTACCTGGAGTTGCCCTCGGGCAAGGCGACGTTGAACCTGCTGAAGCTGGCCAAACCAGGGCTCCTCTTTGAATTACAGTCGGCATTGGACGAGGCGCGGCGCCTCATGGCTCCAGTGCGAAGAGAAAATGTGCAGTTCGAAGCCGGCAACAGCTTTGTGAAGGTGAATGTGGAAGTAGCGCCGCTGCAGTCGCCTCTGCACCCCAACCGCGGGTTCCTGCTTCTGTTCGAAGACAACGTCGTTCCCCGGGAGAGGCGCGCGGAATCAGCGCCGGCAGACGCCGTGTCTGACGTTGCACAACTGGAAGACCCCAAAGACGCGCAGATTGCGAAGCAGAAGCAGGAACTGGAGGCGACCAGGGAGTATCTGCAGTCCATCATAGAAGCACTGGAAGCGAGCAACGAAGAGCTGCAGTCGGCGAACGAGGAGATCCAGTCAGGCAACGAGGAACTGCAGAGCACGAACGAGGAATTACAAACTTCGAAAGAGGAGCTCGAATCCGCTAATGAGGAGCTGAACACGGTCAACGAGGAAATGCGGCATCGCAATCTGCAGTTAACGGAACTGCACAATGATCTGCTGAACGTGCTCGCCAGCGTGAAGATTGCGGTCCTGATCCTGGGTGCGGACCTGACCATCCGCCGCTTTACAGCCGAGGCGGAACAGCTCCTGGGTTTGGGGTCAATTGATGTGGGGCGGCCAATCTCCAAGGTGCGCTTGCATCTGGTGCCACGCAACCTCGAAGAGATCATGCTGGAAGCGATGCGGGATGTGCGGGCATACGACTATGAAGTGAAAGACGGCGACAGTGTGAGTTATCGCGTGCGCATCACCCCCTACCGCACCATGGATAACAAGATTGACGGAGTGATAGCAGCATTCTTTCCCACTAGCGAGGGGAAGAGCGGGCGGACGGCCCGCAAAAACAAGCCTCGTCGCCGCCGCAAGACCACCTAACAGCCCGTGGCAGAACTAACTCCCTCATTTTGCCGCGGGGCAACGAAAACTTGCACCAGCATGGTTTCGGAAGGCGTGAACTTGGGCAGGGGTACGCTTTCCTCAACTGTGAGAGCCAGAGTCGCTATCCAGAACCTCAACAAAATCAGCAAAGCGTCCGCCGAAAGCCCCTGAAAGGCACGCGGTGTACCCTTGCCCAGCAGCTTCCGCAGAGCCAGTGAGAGATTGAATCCGCCGATGTGGATCAAAACCCGCTTGAGAACGTTGTTTCGTCCACGCAGGTGCAGGCGCCGCATTCCGCCCGTCTCATAAGCGTGGGCGAAGCTGCGTTCGACCAACTCTCCGCGCCGGCGCAGCAGCTGTTTCCCATGCTCGCCACGAATCCGCCGCCGGTTGCCATACACGGCCTGTCGCGCTTCCGGTTTGTTCTGCCAATGCCGCCGCCCGCGATCGGGTTCGGAGATGTAGCTGCGAACGGCTACGTCGCCCAGCACCCGCAGGGTGTCATTGCTGTGGTATCCCTTGTCGGCTATGGCTTCGACGGGCCCTTGCGGGTGCACCCGTTCGCCCACCTCTTCATTATTGGTGGCACAGGCGATTTCGGCGATGTGATCGCCCGCCTGCGGCAGGGTTTCCAGAATCGTGGCTGTATCCCCGGCATCGCCCGTGGCAAGCGTCACCGCCACCACCGCTCCTGTATCCAGATCCACCGCATGCTCGGCCTTGTAACCCAAGTGCGTGCGACCGTCCTTCAGCTTGGTAATCGCCGCCTCGGGATCGTGCGGACTCACCCAGTCCTCATTCGATCCTTTGTGGGCGCGCTTGCGATCGAGCTTCGCCAGTTGCTCCCGCGTGGGCGTCGCAATGCCCGACTCCTGCGCCAGCCGCCTGAGAAACTCCTCATAGCCCTCGCCCGTGTCCCGCCGCACGATCGAGCGCAGGGCCGCATTCGCCTCCAAGGTCGTGGCGTCAATGCCCAACGTCTTTCCCTTCAGCAGGCCCTTTTCCGCCAGCAGCTCCAGCACCCAGTGGAACACCGCCTGATGTGTTTCCACGTCGATCAGCCGTCGGGTGCGGGAGATGGTCGAGTGATCGGATGGCATCTCGTCCAGTCCCACTCCCAGAAAACTGCGGAGCGCCAGCGAGTCCGCCGCACGCCAGGCGATGCCGCGCTCGCTGTCGATGCCTTCGAAATACCCAATGAGCAACAAACGGAAGTACTGCCCCGGCGCCAGGCTGGGCCGCCCCATCTTCTCCGCGTAGAACCGGGCGCACTGCTCTTCCACCCATTCGTCAAAGCCGCGCTCATCGAGCAGTCGGTTCAGCTGTTCGTAAAACGGATGCGCCACCGTCCGCGGCAAGTCGGTGTGGGCGATCCAAATCGCCTCTTGTCGTCGCTGCTTCGCTTTCCGGCCCATCGCCATGCGCGCAGTCTACTGCCCTTAGAGGTGAATCACTCAACTATTTGTGACGCGAATCCCGACTTGCACCACGGGCTCCTAAGGCAACTTACCTGCGAGTGCTACGAACTTCAGCGGCAACAGCTCGACAACTGCTTAAAT
>DATEJK010000201.1:0-31743 GCA_035278025.1 Terriglobales bacterium
AATCGCTCACCCAGAGTGCGGATGGAAGGATGGCGACAGTGGCGGCCCGGATCGAAAGGGAAGAAAACCTTGCCCATAAAACGAAAAACAAAAGAACCGACTTGACTCCGACCGGCCTTCTCATGGAAGGCGTTCACGTACTTTATCGCATTTGCACTATTTCTGGGGCAAGCGCCAAGGGAGTAATGTGAAGGGGATTTCACACCAATCATTGGCTGTCCGATGAACCAAGGCATGTAAGGTAGCGATTTGCAGGGTAGGAGGTTTGTTCAACTGGAACTTTTTCGCACCGTGTGACGGTTGTTGTTCGCACTGTACCTCTGGTTGCGACGAATCCAAATGCACCACGGCCGAGTTGGTCAGTCGTGACCTCGTATACAACACCAGCAGAATTTGATGCCAAGCCAATTATTCTCGTCGAGTCCAAACCTACGTAGTCAAATGACACGTAGAACCGCTGGCCCGTCCTCAAGGCGTCCTCAGCACATGCAATCGCCCAGTCGGCATTTTGCCGATGGCGAACGTGTCCGCAATCACGGCTGAACCACCCTGCTATTTTGCGCAGTTGGCGAATCTCCACTTGTTGCGCAGTCGGCGGGGGCCACAGGCGCATAAATAGGGCGTGTGCTTCCAAATCAAAATACTTATTGATAAACCACCCGGAACCCACGGCAAAGACGAGTGCAGCGATAGCAGTAACTGCCCAGCCCTTGGCGATACCCAAAGCTTTATTCATCGGGCCCTCACCGCTCTAATAGACACCAAACCGATGAATTAAGAGCAATGATTGTCGTAAACAGGCTTTCACGTACATTACCGCATTTGCACAGTTTCCGGGCGCAACGCGGGCGGGGAGGTTTGAGACGAGGAACAGTTATCCCTCGCGATGCCATGAGGGGCCATTTCCAACCTTGACCACGCGGGTAACGATACTCAACCTGGCTTCGCCTACTTTCCCCGTAACCTGCCAGCAGCCAGGAGTCGGGAAGATGAGGTACGTAGCTTGAAATCCCCTGTCACCGTAACCATCTGGAATCCACGCCCGCAGCGGCGGCGCTGCTGCATCGAGCCTTTTGCCGCTGATCGACAGCTTTCCTTTTATGCCTCGCCACCAGCCGAATTTCATGCCCAGCGCACCATCTCGTTGCACAAAACCCGGCCCTCCCGGGCGAAACACCACGGTGCCATCTGGCCAGTAGAGTACTGCCCAGAGCTTGCCGTTTCCATACCATTTGGGGTCGGGCTGCATCCCGGTAGGTGCGATACCGTTCGGCATGGTCACGACGCAAGCGGCAGCAGGAGTGTTGGCGGGCGAAGCTGAGGTCGTTCCTCCTGCGAGGCTCGGGCCCAAGAGGATGACAGCTAATTGATACAAAATCTGCATCGCAGGCCACCACCGAGGCTCAGAGTACATAGATGCAGGGTGTAATTGGCGAAAACAGGCCTTCACATACATTACGAATCACAAAACGCTGTTAACAAAAACGCCGCGCCTGAAAGGCGCGGCGGGGGTGTGGCACTCGCAAACTCGGCTCAGTTCGGTTGCGCAGCGGGCGCAGGAGTCATGGTCGCCGCCGTAGCCGCCGCCGCTTCCGCCAGGATGCGGTGGTGGATGGTGAATAGCGCCAACTCCAGGCGGTCGGAGACGCCAATCTTGTCGTACACGTTGCGCAGGTAATTCTTGATCACCTGCTCGGTGGTGCCCAACTGGGTGGCGATTTCCTTGTTCTTGTATCCCTGAACAATGAGCGCCACGATGCGCAGTTCCTTGGCCGTCAGACGGTCGCGCACCCGCAGCCCAACCATGTCATTCTCGGTCAGTTCGGTAGGCACGGCCAGATCCTGCACCCAGCTATCGCCGGCGGCGATTTTGCGCACGCATTCGACCAGCGCCGGGCCGGTCACGTTGCGGTAGACCACGCCATTGGCGCCGTTGCCCAGAAAGCGGCTGGAAGTCTCGCCCGTGTCGGCCAGCACGATAACCCGCGTCTTGGATTTGGCGGAGGCCTGCGCAATGGGCGCCAGGTCGGGATGGAAATTGCTGGCCACCACCACCACCGCGGTGCGGAACTTGTCTATGGCCATGAGCAACTGCTCAAGGGTCTGGGCCTGGGCGACAATTCTCATGTCATCTTCCACCGCCAACACCTTGGCGATGCCCGCCCGGAATATTGCCTGGTTATCGGCCAGAATCAGTTTCACCATGGCGCGCAGCCTCCGCTGTGCTATGTGTTGCGAACGAATTCGTAGGAATCAATGACGCAGGCGACCCCGCGGTAATTTGCGTCTCCATTATGGCCGGGAGGCGGCGTATCGGTGCGCACCACGCGCCCGCGGCCCTGAATGGTGACGTTGTGCTCCCCGCCCGTTACCTCCGGCGGCAGCGTGATTTCAAATTCCACTTGCGAGCCGACATCAAGCGAGGCGTCTCCCTGGATGTACACTCCGGCCGCGCTCAGATTGCCGGTTACCGCTTTGTGCTCGTCATCGGCCTGAGCTTTGTGAACGCGAATTGGAAGTTGCAGAGGGAAACGCTTCCCCGTCCGGTTTTCCGCCACGGGACCTCCTCCCGTCCGGCTCTTCAGCAGAGCCGCTGACTGGGTTGTGGGCTTGTGCTGGCAAGCCTTATATCACGCCGGGGGCGGGGAATAAAGGGAAGATGTACCAAAAGCCGTAAGCACGTAGGTTCCCGTGACTTTAGTAACCCGGCGCTTGATAGCTGGCAGTTGGCACCTGGTAACGCGGATTGGCGCATGCGGTGGCCTTTCTGGCAGGGTTCCCACCGCATGGCTAACTGGCAACTGCTCTGTTCCGCGGCTAATCCCGGGTGAGAATTCCGCCGAAGCCGTAGCCCAGCACGACTCCGAAAAGGCCCACCACCGCGGAGGCCGGCCAGAAATAGCGCCGGGCATTGCGCCGCAAGTCCAGCTTTTGCCGCATTTGCACGCGCAGTTCCGCCACTGAGTTGTGCAGGCGGCGGCGTTGCTCAGCCGCCCGCAGTTCCAGCAGGTCAGTAGGAATATTGCTGGCGCTCATACCTGGGTCCTCGCTTCATGCTGCAGCCAGATTTGGTCTTCTTTCAGTACCTTGATGGTTTTCTTGGGCATGATGCCCTGGGCGCGCAGTTCTTTCAGCCCGAACACCGCCGCCATTCCCCCCATGATGCAGTACAGCACGCCCACGATGATGAAGGAATAGAACCAGCGGAAAGGATCGCCATAAAAGGCGACCGACACCAGCCCCACCAGACACAGGGTAAGCAGCAGGAAAGCCGTCCCCAGAAAAATTGCCGCTGTGATCAGCATGGGCAGGGCTGTCTTTAAGGTGCGCATCTTCTCGCCCAGTTCCGCCTTAAGCATGATGATCCGGGTCTGGAGAAATTCCTTGAGCTCGTCCTTGACCTCGTTCACCACCCCGGCGAAGCTGCGGCCATTAAAATTCACGGTTTGGTCAGCCACGTTTCCCCCTTCCTACGCGCAGAAACACTCCCAGCAGAAAAGCCGCTCCCGCGATTATTCCTAGCGCCATCAGCGGGCGCTCCTCTGTGAAGCGCGCGGCGCGCTGGCGCACCATGCGGGCGCGCTCCGTGGCCGTTTCCCTGGCCTCCTGCGCCATACGCGAGGCCTTCGCCCGCGCCTCCTCCAGCCTGGTTGTGGCCTGGATCCTGGCCTGTTCCACAGCCGTGCCGGCCCTTTCCTTGAGTTCCGCCACCTTTGCCTGAGCGGTCTGCATCTTTTCCTGCGCCGTCTGTCTGATCTGCTCAGTGGTGGAAGGGCCACCCTGCACCCCTCCACCGCGAATCACGGTGAAGCGCTCGCGCACGTTCTGTACCTGGCGCGTGGCGCTGCCCAGAGCGCCGCCGATGGCCTCCGCCGCTTCATTCAGGCGAGGGTTGGTCTGGGTAGTTGCCGGCGGGAGTTCGCGTTCCGGATCTAACGCCGGCTGGTCGGGCGCGAACGTCGGTTCTGTTCGTCTGGTTTCAGCCATACAATTCCTTTCCGTTTTATGTTGGATGTAGGTATGAGACGCCGTGTTTGCAGGTGACTTACCTGACTAGCGGCAAGGGGTACTCACGATCCAGTGCGGGCCAGCCTCAGGGAACCCTGTCAGAAGGCAACCAAACCGCGGCGAATGCATTTGTAGGGGGCCAGAATGCATCCAACCTGCGGGCAGCGGGGCATTCCCCGCATCAGAACGCGCCCCCGCCTCCACCGCCAAATCCACCACCGGAAAAACCGCCTCCGCCGCCAAACCCGCCGCCGCTCCAACCGGAACCGCTGGAACTGGCTCGCGGCGCGGAGACGAACACCTGGTTCATGTCGTAGGACATGCTGTGCATGGTGCTGGAGAACAGGATGGGGTTGAACATGACTCCATTGGGCGATACATACCAGTTGGGCGGGTTCTTGACGATTCCCGCGAAAGCCTGCGCCCAGTGGTGCTCCACGCCCAGGGCCATGGCAAAGGGCAGGAATTTCTCGAAGGTATCCGGCGGCATGCGCTTGATGCGGTCGGCATCCACCCGGTTCATGAATTCCTCGAATCCCAGAATGGCCACCCGCGTGCGCGCCCCTTTCAAGGTTTTGCAGGTCATTTGCCGACCGAACAGCCAAACCACCAGCGCGGCAATAGCGATGGTGATCGCGGCCAGCGGCACCGAGCCAAAAACATCGGCCGCGCCGGTCACCGCCAGCAGGATGAAGGGCGCCGCCGTTAACGCTGCTCCCCCCAGCATGTAAGCGTTGGCCGACTCGGGATCAATCAGGTACATGCCCTTGCGCCGCAGGGCCGACATGATGTCATCGCGAATCACCGGAATGGCGGTGTAGAAGCGGTTCTTGAGGCTGGAAAGCCGGGTTTCGGCCGCGTCGCCGGCGAAAATGTTTTCCAGCATCACGCGCTCATGGGGAGCCAGCCCGGTCCATTTCTGCCGCGGAATCAGGAGATGAAAAATGTAGTCTTTGTGATGGAAGATCAGCCCCTGGTCCACAGTTTCTTCAATCTTCACGAAGCCGCGCACCGCCAGGTCCACGATGGTCGAGGTAATGTCGCGGGGATTGGTCTTGTCGTCAATCAGCGAGCCCACCTCGGCGGGGGTCATATCCGCGGGCGGCTCATACATGGGCGCAACCGAGAGACCGGGACTGGGGTCGCGCCCTTTGAACCACCACAGGCAGAACATCACCACCAAAGCCCAGGGTGGCAGCAGCACCAGCGGATTGCTGCGCAAAAACCAGCCGGCGCGAGTTAACGGGCCGGGTTGCTGCAGAATGCCTTTGGGAATGTAAATGTCAATGGTCAGGCCGCCGCGCATGGCGAGCGGATTGGTGGTCTCAAAGCGCGCGTTGGCGCCGTTGACCTCGGCCGTGGCTTCATGGCTGATGGAGCCATACAGGCCGGTGAACGCCTGCGCCCGCAGGTTGCCGGCCGCGTTTTCCGGCAGGTGAACATAGGCGGAAGCGTGATCAATGGGCACCGGCCAATCGTTGCCGGTCACGTTCCAGTAAAACTCGTCGTAGCTGGGAAAATAGCGCACCGCGTTGGGGACGGTGTAGTCAATCTCCACCGTCTTGGTGGCGTCCTCTGCCCCGGGAATATAAATTTTGAGGTGGCGATAGCCGTTGCGGATGCTGGATTCGTACTTCAGCTTGTTGCCGGACCCGTCGGTGACTCCGGTGATTTTCAGGAAGAGGCTGTAGTTGGTGCCGTGCGGCCCGGGATATTCGAGAGGAATGTCGCGGTAAATGCCGTGGTACACGCCGTTAAATGCCAGCGTAATGCGCTCGCTCACGTCTGCCTTGCCCTGGCGGTCGAGGCTGACGGTGGACCGGAAGTCGGAGATGCGCCAGTCTGCCCGCGCCGGCAGCGCAGCCAGGGCCAGGCCCAGGAGAAGAACAAGGCGCAAGCGGTGGGTTGCCGGCGCGAACTTAGCCTTGCCCGGCATCAGAACTTTACGACAACGTTCTCGCGGTCGGCCGGCGTTTCCATCTCGAAGTACTGGCGCGGCTGAAAGCCCAGCATGCTGCCGAACATGTTGGTGGGGAAAGTTTGCAGCTTGGTGTTGAAGTCGCGGACCACGGCGTTGTAATAGCGGCGCGCGTTTTGGATGTTGTCTTCGGTCTGGGTCAGTTGCCCCTGCAGCGCGGTGAACTCTTCCGAGGCGCGCAGTTGCGGATAGTTTTCCGCCACCGCCAGCAGGCCGCGCAGGGCCTGTGTGAGTTGGCCTTCGGCGGCCGACCGATCGGCGGTGCTGGTAGCCGTCATCGCCGCCGAGCGGTATTTGGCGATGTTCTCGAAGGTGCCTTTCTCGTGGGCGGCGTAGCCCTTGACCGTTTCTACCAGGTTGGGAATCAGGTCGTGGCGCCGCTTGAGTTGCACGTCAATGTCAGACCATGAGGCGTCCGCGCGCACGCGCAACTGGACTAGGCCGTTGTAGATGGCGATGGCAAAGCCCACTATCGCCACAATGACAATCAGAAAAATGATCAGGGCCATCACAGGCTCCCGTCTAGAGTTTTGCAGGGTCCCTTACAGGGCAAGGTATCACAGGCGGGAATCGGGGAGCCAGTACTGAGTAGTCCGCTGCCGGCGGCTACTCCGAGGGTTCAAACCTGATCTCTATGGTTTCCGTGGTCGGCTCGGAAGCCGGCTCAAACTTCCACTTGCCAATCACAGCCAGGGCCGCTGCTACAAAGGTGGGATTGCCGCCCACTGCCTTCGCCGACTTTACGTTGCCCGTGGGCTCCACCGTGACCAGCAGCTTGACCGCGCCTTTAATGCTTAGCTTACGGGCCAAATCGGGATATGCGGGCAAGACCTTCTTTACCACCTTGCGCGCGGAGTGATGTTCGGTGGGAACGTCCGCCCCTGCCAGGGGCGCTCCACAAAGGGCTGTCAGCAGCAGCAGAACCAGGGCATAAGAGAGTTTTCGGGTCATAGGTCTTTCAGGGTCAGCACACGCGCCTTGAATGCAACTGAGAGAGCGCTTGTGCTCAACTCTGAATTGTTTCAAGGGAGCGCTGAACTGGCTAGGTGACCAAAGGGATTGAACGTTCACGACCCAGTTGCTTGAGAACCTGAGATGGAGTGTGCACCAGAAAGCGAGTTACGTCTCTGCCCCTGCGCAAGCTGCGCCGCAACGCATGTGCAGGGGTAGAGACGTTGCTCGCAGCGTCTCGGTTCTGGTCGCCGGGGCTATGGCGCTTGCACCACCACAAAGGCGGTGGTCCCGCCGCGGTTCACCAGCAGGACGATGGACTGGCTGCCCGCCGTTCTAACTTCGCGGTCATACTGCGAAACACTGTCCACGGGATGGCGGTTCACCTGCTCGATGATGTCGCCACGTTGCAACCCCGCCATTTCCGCAGGGCTGCCCTGAGGAACGTTCGCGACGACCACGCCTCTGGTATCAGCCGGCACACCCAACTGCTGCAAGATGTCGGGCGTCAGATTTTCAACCTCCACCCCTTGCATCAGCCCAGGCTGCTGCGGCCCTGCCGCTCCCGCCTGTTGCTGCCCGCTCTGGGGCTGTTCGCCGAGCGTAAGCGACACATCCTGCGGCTTGCCATCGCGCAGTATCTTCAAATGCGTCGTCGTGCCTGGCCGCAGCTCGCCAATTTTCAGTTTCAGGTCATTCGCCCCTTGCACCGGTTGCCCGTTCAGTTGCGTGATGACGTCTCCCTGCTGCAAGCCCGCTTTCGCGCCCGGACCGTTGGACTCCACGTCACTGACGATGGCTCCCTGATTAGCCGGCACACCGTAGGTCTTCGCCACCGGAGCCGAAACATCCTGGACTCCCACCCCCAGCCAGCCGCGTGTTACCTTCCCGTACTTGAGTATCTGCCCCATCACGTAACGCGCCAGATTGACGGGGATGGCGAAGCCGATCCCCTGGTTCCCGCCGCTGCGGCCGGAGAGAATAGCGGTGTTAATGCCGATCAGTTCGCCGCGCGCGTTGATGAGCGCGCCTCCGGAATTGCCGGGGTTGATGGCGGCATCGGTCTGGATGAAGTCTTCGTAATTCTCAATCCCCAACTGGCTGCGGGCGGTGGCGCTCACAATGCCCATGGTTACGGTCTCGCCGATGCCGAACGGGTCCCCGATCGCAAGGGTGTAGTCGCCAACCTGCAGCTTGGATGAGTCGCCAAAGGTGACGGTGGAGAGGTTGTTGGCCTGAATCTTGAGAACGGCGATGTCGGTTTTCGGGTCGGTGCCCACTATCTTGGCCGGGTATTCCTGTTTGTTCGACAGGTATACCTTGATATCGGTCCCTTTCTCCACCACGTGGTTGTTGGTCAGGATGTAGCCATCATGGCTGACGATGACGCCTGAACCCAGCGCTTCCTCGCGCTGCGGCCGGGGTTGAGGCGTCTGCCCCCCAAAAAACTGCTGGAAAAAGGGGTTATTGAAGAAGGGGTTGAGTTGATTGCCCTGTGGCTTAACCAGGCGCGAGGAAGAAATGTTTACCACAGCCGGCAACACCGGCTTGATCACCGCCGCGTATCCCATGCTGTTGGGCGGTCCGGCTGCTGGTGCGGAGCCGCTGATGTACACGGGAACGGCGTTGGCTGTGTTGCCTATGCCCGCCCATGCGGGAATCACCCAGCCCAGCAGGCCCCCGATTACCAGGACAACGATGGCGGAAAGAATTGCTGCAGGATATCCAATGCGGACCACTTTCTCTTTCATGGCTGCTTAGTCTCTTTTCAGGTGCTTTGTTCTTCAGGATACAAGGTCGCGATTGCCGCCCAGATGAAATGATGCCCGCCCGCGCGGGACAAGTTGCGCCTTCTGCAACAAAAAATCGTACCACGATACTTTCAAGAGAGGGAACGGGCGCTCCCGCGTCGGCTGCGGCGGTTCAGGTTGGGTCTGTTTGGGGAATGATGTATTCGGCTACTGGCTGGGAGCGTAGTAACCGGGACGGGAGCGGACGTGCACTTTCTTGCTCAGAGCGATGATTTCGATGGAGTGGTAACGGCCGTCCGCTGCCATTTCCGCGGGCTTGTAGGCCAGGGAGTACTGGCTGCGCAGTTCCTCTTCGATAGCGGAAAAGGCCTTGGTAATGTCGGTCATCTTGTAGGGAAAGAAAGCGCGGCCGCCGGTGGCATTGGCAAGCTGTTCGAGCACTCCGTCGCCCCGCATGACCAGCCCGCTGTCGTCGGTGCTGATGGCATAGATGACCACCTCAGCCCGCTGCGCCATCTGGATCGCTTTGCCCAGGCTTACCTCGCTCTGATTATCTTCGCCGTCGCTGAGCACGATAATGGCGCGCCGCACCGGCCGTTCATCGCCGGTCTTGAGCAGCTTTTCCTTACAAGCCAGGTACACCGCGTCATACAGGGCGGTGCCGCCGCCGGCCTTCAGATTGTCAATCGCCGAAGACAGTTGCACGGTGTTGTCGGTGAAATCTTTCATCAGCTTGGAATGGCTGTTGAAGCCGATGACAAAAGCGCGGTCGGTACCCTGGCGGACCACCTGCTTGAGGAACGAAATCGCGGCGTTTTGCTCGAACATGAAGCGGCTTTTAACCGAGCCGCTGTCATCCACCAGCAGGCCCACGCGCAAGGGCAGGTTGGTTTCACGGCGAAAATCAAGAATGCTTTGCGGCGGCTGGTTATTATCCAGCACACGAAAATCACTTTGCGAAAGGTCCCGCACGAACTTTCCGCGCCCGTTGGTGGCGGTAAACACCACATTGACCTCGTCCACTCGCCGGCGAATGGTCAGCAGCGGCGAATTGCCCGCCTGTTCCGGGTAAGCCTCGGTTTCCGAAGCAGCCGCGGCGTTGCTCAGGTAGGGCTGGGTAGGATCTTGACCCGCGGGCAGTTGGGCATGGGCCCCCATAGCTGCAAAAAACAGCAGCAGGACAGCGGCGAAGCTGGAAAGCAAATATTTCATAAAACGTGCATTTTCTGCCGCTTTACGGGGCCCAAAAAGCTCCCCAACAATTTCATGCATTTTCAATGCCATGAGAACTCTAGGCCAGGGCAGGGAGGAAGCCAAGTTACAAACGGGGAACAGACTTTCGTTACACACAGCCGGTTAGGGTTTAAGATGACAATTCCCACATGGAGGTTTCATGAAAAGGCTGGTCGCGGTACTGACTTTCGTGCTGTTACTCGCAGCCCCCCTGTTGGCTAAGGACAATGAGAAAGAGCAGGACCGGGTCAAAGACGCCGGTCAAGTGCTCAAAGAAATCATCAACATCCCCGATGATATCCCCAAGGACCTCTTTGACCGGGCGGAATGCATCATCGTTCTGCCTTCGGTGAAGAAGTTTGCCATTGGCCTGGGTGGCAGCTACGGGCGCGGAGTGATGAGTTGCCGCACCGGCCAGCATTACACCGGTCCGTGGAGCGCGCCCGCCATGTACGCCCTGGAAGGCGGCAATATCGGTTTTCAGTTGGGCGGGCAGGCGACTGACTTCGTGCTGCTGGTAATGAATCCCCATGGAGCGGAGTCGCTGTTGAAGACCAAGGTGAAGCTGGGCGCCGACGCGGCGGCGGCCGCCGGGCCCAAGGGCCGGACCGCGACCGCGGCCACTGACGTGGCCATGCGGGCGGAAATTCTTTCCTATTCCCGCTCCCGCGGTTTGTTTGCCGGCATTTCCCTTGAGGGCTCTACCCTGCGCCAGGACAATGGCGCCAACGAGAAGCTCTACGGGCGCAAAATCAGCGCTCGTGAAATCGTGCGCGAGCATCGCGTGGGCGTGCCCGCGGCGGGACAGCAGCTGGTGTCGCTGCTGAACCACCATTCGCCGAAGAATCTGTCCGACCCCAAATCGCTGGAGTAATTATGAGTCCCGCAGGAGGAGCTCCGGCGGGACTCTGCTGTTTTACTCTTTCAGGCTGACCTCTCCGCCAGCTGCCTTGCTCACGCTGCGCCCGCCGAAAACGCGGGTTCTTCCGCCTTGACCAGCGGCACATTGACCAGGTGTTCGCTCAAAAACCAGACTTGAAGCTCATTTCTACGCAGCACTTCGCTGACCACAAGGTCGTTGGTGCCGTCGTCTCCCAACTCGGAGGCGCGCCGGGCCAGAGTCCGGGTTTGGCGAATGATGACCTGGTGAGCGTCCAACAAGCGCGACAACTGAACGGGGACTTCTTCGCGCCCCCGGGGCGGACGCTCGATTTGCGTGCTTTCCGCCACATCCGCGGCCATGGCCAAACTGACGCCGCCCAGCAGCTGGATCCGTTCGGCAATCGAATCTACCAGTTCCACCTGTTCGTCGTAGTGCTTGTCGTAGAGGAGATGCAGTTGATAAAAAGTCGGACCCGCTACCTGCCAATGGCACTTCTTGTATAAATCCCGAAGCGTCATGGTATCGGCCAGCAACTGGTTGAGTTGTTCGGTCATTTCCAGGCGTACCGGTTCCTCGAGCTCAAGCGGAAGAGCGTGGTTGACGGTGCCGTAAGCCTGAATTTCGCGGGCACGTTGATGAAGGCGGGGTTGGGCACTAGTTCTACTGGCGCGGTTCAAATCACTCTGCTTTTTTGCCATTAGGCTGCTCCTTTTCGCATTATGCATTACCTTTGCCGGCGGGAAGGTTCCTGATGGGTGTTCACCATCCTGCCCCCCGCAAACTCCCTCTATTCCACCTCTGATATTTAGGTTGCAATTGCTTCGATGATGGTTACATGGAGGAACGGAGCGCCTGAGGGATCAAACCGGGCGCGCCGGCCTCAGGTGAAACCTCTTCACAGCCTCGACGGTGAACCCGGCAAAATCAGCAAAATGCCTGGAATCATCTTGCGCCCCCAAAGCCAGGACGTTAGTCGTGGCGCTACTCTCCTGGAGCCGAATGGAGTACCCTGGGCCGGGTTTTTACGTTACGCACCGCGAATCAATGATGGATCAATAACGAAGAGGTGGTTACGAAACTCCGGAAAGTATACGCCGCTTTTTTCTTGCGGGAAGGCGCGCGAAATTCTTTTTGAAATTCTGCCGCACAACCGTTGAGGCCGCGTCCGGAATCCCGCTCAGGGCGGCGAGCATCCTAGGAGTGTCCGTGCGGGGCAATTCGCAGCGGGCGATTTTGCGCCGGCATCGGGTTCCATGATTTCCCACTTCGTCACCAAAACGGCCGCCATTACCACGGTGGTGGTGGTGAGCAATGCCGTGGGCAACTACGCCCTCAGCAAAGGCATGCAGGAGGTGGGTCACCTGGTTACCTGGCAGCCGGGACCCTATTTGCAGGCCTTTGCCGATCCCTGGGTCATTCTCGGCGTGCTGCTGCTGATTGCCTGGCTTATCTTCCGCCTCGCTCTGCTCAGCTGGGCGGACCTGAGTTATGTGATCACCGTGACCTCCACTTCCTACATCATCAGCGCCCTGCTGGGGAAGTTCTTCCTGGCGGAGCAGGTCTCAGCCTTGCGCTGGGCCGGCATCGCCCTGATCACGGTGGGGGCGGTGTTCGTGGGCGAAACTTTCCCCAGCACCACCGACGAGACCGGAGGTCTGGCCGAGGAATGATGCGCTGGATTCTGGTGGCGTTGATCGTAGTGCCGGGTACGGTCGGCGATCTCCTCACCACCGTGGCCATGAAACGCCATGGCGAAGTGAATGATTTCAGCCTGCCGGGATTGATTCAGCTCCTGTGGCAGTTGGCGCGCAATCCTTACATCATTATCGGCATCGTCGCCATGGCTGTTTCTTTCTTCGCGCTCATGGACCTGTTATCCATCGCCAAGCTGAGCTTTGCCGTGCCGGCGACCGCCTCCAGCTATCTGTTGGAAACCGCGCTGGCCAAGTATCTGCTGAAGGAAGAGGTGGGATGGAAGCGATGGGCCGGCGCCTCCCTGGTGGCCATTGGGGTAATGCTGATCTCTATTTAAGACAGGTTCAAGATTTCAAGTTTCAAAGTTTCACGATCTCCTTCGGTTTCCCATGCCGCATGCAGGCCAGTACTTAAGCGGGCACTGGGGCCTGAATTCCGGCCTTTGCCGCTCAAGCCCAGCAGCACCAGACCGGCAACGATAAGAAGTGTGGCCAGGCTCTTGCCCACCAGGGTCCAGCCCTGGAAGTTCTCCTGTAACCAGCGCGGCCGCAGCTGGGTAAGCCCATACGCGGCGACAAAGATGATGGCATAGCGTACGCCGGAGATGGCGTCCACCACCGCGGGATGGGCCAGGTCAATGGCATAAAAGATCAGGAATGAGCCCACGCCCGAGATGAAGCGGTTGACGAAATACCAGAACCGGCTGCTGGGTTCCGCATGCTCGGAATAGACGAAAATCTGCCGCCGCCATCGGCGCCGGACCAGCAGCAGCATGGAGCCAGAAAAGGTGCCGATGGTGAAGATTACATATCCGCTTACGAAATTAGTGTTATCGAACACCACCTTCTGCAGCACATTGACCAGCCCGAACAGAGCGGAGGCGAGCAGGATGCTGGGCAGAATTCGCCGCAGATTCAGCTTTTCCGACAAAAACATCACAAAACCGCCGCCCACCAGCAGAGCGAAGGCCAGCAGGTTACCCCGCGCCAGGTAGGGATGGCGAAGCAGCGGGATGGCGATGAGAACGGTGGCCACCGGGGAAAATCCCCCCATCACGGCCAGAGTCTGGGACGCCTCGCCGCGTTTCAGGGCGGCGTAGTAGAACCATATCGCTACCAGATGAAGTATTCCCGTGCCCAGGGCCAGCAGGGCGATCGGGATCCCCGGCCATTGGAAGCCAAATGGCGCCAGGAGCAGGCCGAAAATGCTGATCGCGCCCAGCCAGAAGACATAAGAAACCAGGTTGCGGGTTTCCGGCTTTTTCAGCAGCACTTTGTCCCAGACCAGCGAAATTCCGATAAGGCCGTTGGCAATGATGGCGATAAAGATGCCATTCCGTACGAATCCCAGTGCGGCGGGAAGAGACATTGCCATCAGCGCGTCGGAGGAGAGGAAATTCATGTACGGCGCCGATCAGGGCGGGTCACGCGGACTGCCGCAGCGGGGTAGAGGTGTCGCTGGGGAAGAGGACAGGTTGAAGAAGGACGCGGCGGGCCTGTTCGCAATTTAGGGGCTGGTCGGCGGAGAAGAGTTCGGCCTGGCCTGTGGGAGAAATGCGAATCGAGAAGAAGCCGCCGTCCGGAGCCGGCACATCCTCTCGGGTGGCTTGGAATTCGTAGCGCAAATGACGGTCGGGGAGCTCGGCCTGGATGCGGACCTGCAGCCCGGTGGCGGCTTCGGAAATCGCCACCTGCTGCCGGTCAGGAGCGTCAAAGATGGCGGTCCCTCCCCAGCGGTTGTACTCCTTGATGTCGGCCTGCAGGCTATCGTGCAGTTCCTGCCATAAATTCATCGCTGCCTGCTGCTGGGCTACATTGGAGCTCTCGCCAGAGGCCGCTGGCCGGCGGCGCGCATATTCTTGGGTTATCCAGCCCATGGACTCCAGGGATGAGTTGCCGGGCGGATACGCTGAGTTGCCACCCTGAGGGCGCCATAACCGGCGCAAATTTTCTCGTTCCGGGGCACGCTTTCCTCAGTCTAATAAAGTAGGCGGCTGACCCTGGCGCCCGGCTGCCAAAGCCGGTTTTGGCGGCTGGACGGGGTTCCCGGACGGGGGTATAGTCGGCCTTAACATCCGCCCTGACTCCGCCCCGCACGCAAGCCACAGCCGGCTTTGACGGGCGGAAAAGGTCCGCGGACAACTACCGCGAAGCAGTCCAGCCTCTAAACGGGTGAGGACCAGCTTAAAAGCCGCTATCGTTTATAAGCCTGGGGGCGGGCAGGCTCTTGCTCTCAGCAGGGGTAAATTTATGATTCGCCGTACAATCTCGCTGGCCACGGCTCTGGTGTTTGCGTGCAGCGTGTTTTCTGCCGCCGCCACCAGAGATGCCGGGGTCAAGACTTATCACGACGGCAGCATCAAGGACATTTCCGCCATCGGCAACCGCAATGTGGGCTGCGGAGAAGGCGTGGGGAACTGGTACAGCATTGAAAAACAGGTGCAGATGGGCAAGCAGTTCGCCGCCCAGGTGGAGTCAAGCGTCAAGCTGATCAACGATCCGGCGATTACCGAATATGTGAACCGCATAGGACAAAACCTGGTGCGCAATTCCGACGCCAAGGTCCCCTTCACCATCAAGGTGATTGACTCCGACGAGGTCAACGCGTTCGCTCTGCCGGGCGGGTTCTTTTACGTGAACTCAGGATTGCTCCTGGCTGCCGATAACGAGTCTGAGCTGGCGGGAGTCATGGCGCATGAGATCGCGCATGTGGCCGCCTGTCACGCCGCCCGCGAACAAACCCGCGGCCAGCTGGCGAACCTGGCCACCATTCCCTTGATCTTTGTGGGCGGTGGCCTGGGTTATGGAGTGTACAACGCGGCCAGCGTGGCGCTGCCCATGACCTTTCTACGCTTTTCCCGCGGGTTCGAAGAGGAAGCCGACTACCTCGGCATGCAGTACATGTACAAAACGGGCTACGATCCCCAGTCCTTCATTGCCTTCTTCGAGAAATTAAAGGCGCAGGAGAAGAAGAAACCGGGTTTCCTGTCGAAGGCGTTCAGCACGCATCCGCAGACGCCGGACCGGATCAAGATGTCGCAAGAGGAGATTGGACACCTTTTGCCCCCGCGCCAGGAATACGTCGAGGACACCTCCGAATTTGAGGACGTAAAGGCGCGGCTGGCGGCGCTTGAGAACCGCCACAAGATCCAGAACCCGAAAGATAATCGTCCGACGCTGCGCCGCGCCAAGGGACCCAACGACCAGAACAAGGATGATGGGCGGCCTACACTGAAGAAGCGCGGGGACAGCTAGCGGCTCCAAGGCTGATGATGACGAGCGCAGGGGCATGGCTCCTGCGCTTTTTGTTTGCGCGGCCGAGCTTCCCGGCTTGCATTTGTGAGGAGTCATGCCCATCAGGCATAGCTGAATACCGCTTTGGCCAGCACCCAACCGATATAAACGAGCACCACCGTTTCAGCGAGGTCAAAGGCCTGCACGCCGGTCAGAATTCGGGTGCGGGAGGCTTCGCCGCCGGCGTTTACCAGCCACTGAGGGCGCGCTTCTGCCAGAGCCCAGCCGGCCACGTGCAGCACCGCCATAACGACCAGGGGGGCCAGCAGGAAACGGCTGCGCTGCCAGGCCACATACCCCATCAGCCCCAGGTAGTAGCTGGCTTCAAAGCGAAATATGCTGAGGACGCTCAACCAGCGCGGCGCCCTTCCACTCCAGGCGCGCCGCAACAGGCGGGTGCTGGTCAGGTGTACCATCACCATGGCCAGCGTAAAAAGCAGCAGCAGCGCGGTGGCGAGTTTCATCCCAGCCCGGCTTGGCGCAGTTGTTCTTCGCTCATGCCGAAATAATGTCCCAGCTCGTGCATCACGGTTTTGCGCACTTGCTCGCGAATCTCCTCGTCATTGCGGCAGACCGCCTCAATGTTCTTCTGGTACAGCACAATGCGGTTGGGCGCTATCACTATGTCCCACACGCTCTTCTGGGTGGCCGGGATGCCCTGAAAGATGCCTAGCAGCAGCCGTCTCGGTCCGGCGCGCGGGCCATGGCGCAACCGCGCCTGCCCTTCGGGCTCATCTTCCACCATGATGGCCAGGTTTTCCAGTTTGTCGCGAAACATTGCGGGCAGTTCCCGCAAGGCTCCCTCCATCAGTTCGACAAACCTCTCTCTCTCCATACCTGTATGGTAAACGCAGCCCGCGCATTAGCGGAAAAGCTGGGGCGGCGATTTCACCCTGGTTGATATTATCCTGCAGGCTAAGGAGACGGCGTGGCGGTGGTAGGCAACGACATCGGCGCGGGGCGCTCCCGGTCCGCCTTCGTAGTGGGTAGCGGGCCCAACGGCCTGACTGCCGCCATTATCCTGGCTCAAGCCGGCCGCCGCGTTACCGTTTTTGAGGCCGAGCAGAGCATTGGCGGGGGCGCCCGCTCCGCCGAACTCACCCTTCCCGGCTTCATCCACGATATTTGCTCCGCTATTCACCCGCTGGGCGCCGGTTCCCCCGTCTTTGCCAGTTTTCCCCTGCAGCGGTTTGGACTGGAATGGGTGCACCCGGCTGTGCCTCTGGCCCATCCGCTCGACGACGGCAGCGCAGCTATCCTGGCTCGTTCGGTGGAGGAAACCGCCGCCCACCTGGGCGCCGATGGCGAAAGCTATCGCCGGCTGGTAACTCCCGCGGTCGAGCACTGGGACGAGTTATCCGGGCTGGTCATGTCTCCGCGGTTCCCGCGCCATCCCTGGCTGCTGTCGCGCCTTGGTTGGGCTGCTGTGCAACCTCTGGCCAGGCTGGCGCGCCGCCGCTTTCGCGGGGAACATGCGCGGGCACTACTGGCCGGCTTGGGCGCTCATTCCATGTTGCCGCTGGACCAGGTGGGCACCTCGGCCACCGCCCTGGCGCTGGGTGTAGCCGGCCACGCGGTGGGCTGGCCCTTCCCCCGGGGCGGCGCGCAGCGGCTGGCCAACGCGCTGGCCGCTTATGCGCAGTCGCTGGGGGTTGAGATTCGCACCGGGACGCGCGTCACCTCTCTCCGGGAATTGCCCCGGGGTGCCGAAGTGCTTTGTGACGTGACGCCACACCAGCTCCTGGACCTGGGCGGACAGGACCTTCCACCTGCATTGCGGCGCCGGTTGCGGCGCTATCGCTACGGCATGGCTGCCTACAAAGTGGATTGGGCCTTGAGCGGGCCTATTCCCTGGAAGGCGGAGGATTGCCGGCGCGCCGGAACCATTCACCTGGGTGGGACGCTGGATGAAATTGCCGCCGGCGAACGCGCCACCTGGCGGGGGCAGACGCCCGAGCATCCCTTTGTGCTGCTGGCGCAACACACGCTCTTCGATCCCACTCGCGCGCCCGCGGGCCAGCACACCGCCTGGGCCTACTGCCATCTCCCAAACGGGTCGCAACAGGACATGTTGCAGCGCATCGAAGCCCAGATCGAGCGCTTTGCACCCGGTTTCAGCAAGTTGATTCTGGAGCGCTCGGTCATGCCGCCCGCGGAACTGGAAGCGCACAATGCCAACCTGATCGGCGGCGACATCAGCGGAGGCAGCATGGAGTTCCGGCAGATGTTTCTACGCATCACAGCCCGGCCCTCTACCACCGCTCCATGGAGGGTTTACTTATGTTCCTCCTCCACCTTTCCCGCTCCCGGGGTGCATGGCATGTGCGGATACTTCGCCGCCCGGGCGTGCCTGCGTTCCCATTAGAGAAGCATTTATGTCAGCTCTTCCGCCACGGCCAGCGCGCGCTGAATAGCTTGCCGCTGTCCGTCGGTGAGGGTGAGAAATTCAAAGCCGTGACGGTATCCGTTGCGATAGCGCACTGCCGCCCGCAACCGGGTGGCGAGTACCGTAGCCGGCAGGGTGAACTCCAGCGTGGCTACTTCCCCCGGCTGCAACTCGCCGGTCAAGGTTGCGCTCATGCCGTCTTGCCCAATCTCATTGCAGCGCCCCCATAGAGATTCCACCACTCCCTCGCGAAACACCTGCACTGCTACTTTCAGGTTCATGTTGTAGCGGGGGTAGCGTCGGGGCTCGCGTCGGGCTGGGGCGCTGGGGCCGGGAACTCCATCCGTCCTCTTCACTGCTCGCCTTTCCCGGCTGCCGGGCGGGGGCCTTCAGTTTCCGTGTAACACGTATCCAGGTTCCAGGGGCAGCTTGCCCCCTACTCGCAGCACGTCTATACCGCCGGTGATGGAGTACACATCCACCAGACCCACTCCTCCCGGCGTAGCTTCTACTCTCTTCACCACGGCATCATCGGAGGTGACCACGACAATGGCGGGGTGGTCGGTGCGGCCGTGGTTGGCGGCGGCAATCAACTCGTTTACTTCGTCTGCCGTCATGCCATAAACCTTCTGCAACACAATTCGCATGTCCGGCGAGGCGGGCGCGCGTGTGACCAGGGTCACCGGGCGGCCGTTCGACCAGCGTCCCATCTGCCCCTTGCAAATCTTTACCAGATCGGGAACGGTCAGTGCTCGCAGATTGTTGCCCTTGTTGGAGATGAGCGCCACGTCCTTGGCAAGTGCGGCCTGTGCGCAGAGCGCTGCCAAAGCGAACATCACCAAAATGGAACGAAGGCGCATCATGGTTTCGTAGAAATCAGCCGGATTATAGCCTTATCTCATTGCCGCGCCTCAGATTCCGAAGGTCATGTCCTCGCAGGGGAACAAAGAAAGTACCCGGTACTCTGGGAAAAGAAAGGCCCAGGGCTGAACCCTGAGCCTGTCACCTCCGAACCGCTCACTATTGATTCACTGCTACTTGCCGGTATGCCAATACAATGTCCGACTTGGTCACCATGCCAAGCAGTTGCTTTTCTTCGCGCCGTGACACCACGGGGAAGTTAGCCAGATGGTGCTCGCGCATGCGCTCCACCACTTCATGCACGGTCTGGTCGGGATACGCCGCCTGCACTTGCCGGGTGTAGACCGCGGCTACTTTCACGAACGGACGCTGGCTGCGGTCAATTTTGGTGACGTCCGCCATGCTGATCACTCCCGTGAGCTCCGCCTCCTTGTCCAGCACCGGCAAGGCGAAAATTTCGCGCGCGAACATCAGTTCCTGCACCGCGTCCAGCATGTCGTCGGGTGAAACCACCGGCACATCGGTCATCACGTCCGCCACTTTCACCGCTGAAAGCACGTGCAACGGGGTTGCCACCGTGTTGCCATTGAACAGCTCGGGATAGGCCGCCATTCCGTGCTCGGCCAGGTCCAGGCCGCTCAATTCCTCTTCTTCGCTGACCCGCAGCCCGGTGATTATGTCCACCACCTTGAACACCACTACCCCCGCCACCAGCGCGTATGCCAGCGCCGTGACCGTGCCCACCGCTTGCGCCCAGATGTGCACTGTGTATCCATGGAAGCCATGCGGAATCATGGGCGCCCAGAGGCCCGCAGCCAAGCCGCCCAGCAAGCCGGGGGTGGCGTGCACCGGGCCCACGCCGCAGGGGTCGTCAATTTTCAGCCGCTTTTCAATCCAGCGGGCGGTGTAGGGAATTTGCGCTCCCGCCGCCAGCCCTATGGCCAGCGCGAACAGCGGATGCACCAGGTGCGCGCCCGAGCAGATGGCCACTGCTCCCGCCAGCCCCCCATTGGGGGTGATGATAGCGTCTGGCTTGTCCTGCCTCCAGGTAGCCGCCATCGAGCCCAGGATGCCGCCTGCCATGGCCGTCAGGGTGTTAATCGCCACCAGCGGCAGATCCGCGGCGATATTGCCGTAGGAAGGCACTGAGCCCAGGTTGAATCCGAACCAGCAGAACATCAGCAGCAGCGCCCCCAGTCCCATCATGGGGACGTCGTGCGCCTGCCCCGGCGTCTTGCGCTTGCCCAGGTAATAGGCTCCGATCAGTCCCACGATGCCCCCCACCGCATGCACGCCCAGGGAGCCGGCGTAGTCCTGCACTCCCAACCGCGCCAGCGGCCCATTCCACAGGATGTAGGCGAAGATGGGGTAGATGATGCCGATGTACAGGCCGGCAAACAGCAGGTAAGCGGAAAACTTCATGCGCCCGGAGAAGCAGCCGCTGGGAATGGCGCAAGAAACCAGCACGAACATCAGGGAAACGTAGAAGGCGATGGAGTGACCGCCATCGCCGATGAACTGCCAGGGCAGATGCCAGCCGTTGGGCAGAGCCGCGAGCGGCCAGCCGTACTGCTTGATGGCAAAGCCGCCTAGCAGGAAGATCACGATGCCCAGCCCCAGGTGCCCCGTCATCTTCATCATGACGTTGTTGACTTCGCGCGAGCGCACCTGCCCGCCTTCCAGCAGGAAAAATCCCGCCTGCATCAGGAAGATGAGGCTGCCCATGGATAACAGCCATAACCAATAGATATTCGTCTCCACAAATTCCTCCCCTGTGATGCGCGTGTCAACGGCGGTAATGGGTTGCTGCGAATCTGGTTCTGCGGTATCCAGCCGCGGCGCGCCTGCAAGTCGGGCGCGGCCGGCGGTGGCTGTAGTGCGGTTTCCCCGGCAGCTACTTTCCTCGTTTCCCGGCTAAAACGGAAATTCAAAATTTTTATTGCGGGGATAAACAGAATCGTGCCTGTGCAAACGATTGCGTAATTAGCCGCAGGGGCGCGGAGACACAGAGGTTACCTGCAGAAATGCATCTGGTCTCTTCTAATTCTTATCTTCGTGTCTCGGTGTCTCCGTGGCTAGTCCGTAAAGCTTGGCGGCGTTTTCGAACAGCACCATGTGCGCCAGTTGCACCGCCCGGACGCGGCTGATTTCTCCGTCCTGCATCATGCCCGTGAGCGCCAGGGCCAGCGCCCGCCGGCCCGTGGCGGCGATCATGTAACCGATGGAATCCCAGTCATACTCCGGCGAATTGCCGGGATAAAGGTCGGTGCCGAACATCACTTTTTCCGGATACCACTCCAGCCAGCCGCGGATTACTGCGCTCAGCGCCCGGGGAGAGAGCATCCAGTCCTGCTCGGAGAAATCGGTATAGACGTTAGGCTTGCCCAGCAGGAAGGCGGTCACCTTGGAATAGGGACCGGAACCGCCGTGCAGCAGCACAAAGCTGGTTTGCCGCAGGCTGGGATCGTCGAGCACAGAATCCAGCAGCTCCGGGTTCGACCCCGCGATATCGAAATAGCCGCCGCAGCCCGCCCCGGTGTGGATGTGCACTGCCAATCCCAGCCGCCCCGCTGCCCGCGCAATTTCGCGGAAAAGAACATCCTGCACCGCCAGGTAACCGCCGTTTGGAGGAACGCCTCCAGCCGCGTAATGCGCGTAAACCTGCTCTGCCTGCGCCCGGTCCGGCTTCCCAAAATTTAGCGTACGCAAGTAGGCTGCTTCGAACTTGATCGCCACCGCCCCCTTTTTCTTCTGGAGTTCCAACATCGGCACCACCACCCGCGACACATATTCCTTCAGCGTGGCGGGAACCGCATCCAGCCCCGAGTCCTTCAAATAACCCCGCAACAGCATTTCTTCCCGCCCGTAGAAAAATTTGCGGTCTGGATTTTCGCTGGCCAGCGCCTGATTGTTGAGCGGCAGAAGCAGCGCGTCGTCGTAGGGCACCCACAAAAAACGCGGCGCCGCTAGACCGGGGCCCATGGCGATGCGGTTGGCCAGCATGTAGCGGATGTTCAGCTTGTCCAGCACCCAGGCAGGGAAATTGTGGCCCTGTTCCCGTCGTACCCGCTCCCGGGCGGAGAGCAGTTCGCGCACATGTTCAGGAGTCTTATCGCTGTGCTGGTAGCCGTACAGCGCCTTCCACGCCTGCAGGAACAGCGGATTGCCTGGCCGCGCCATCGTGGGGTCGGCCGTCGGCTCCAGGGGCGCACAGGGCAGGGCATCATAGTCGTCGTCCTTTTCTCCGGGCGGAACGGCCTTGGGTATGTGGGTGTGGTCGTCAATGGCCGGAATACGGCTGATCTCCTGCATCAGTTGCGGATCAGGCGCGGTTTGCGACCACGCCGCGACCGCCAGCGCAATCCCTATTCCCGTTCCAAGCACCGCTTTTTTCATCGCGCCTCCTCGTGTGGGCCCTCCTGGCTTGAAACCGCGAAACCCCTGAAACCCTGCGCTCCCTTTTCTTTTCCTTTACAATGCCCTCAACTACCTTTCACAAGGCTCGAGCAGTTCATGCTGCGGTTCCCATTTCGCTGGTCAGCCTTTTTGTCTTTCCTGGCTTTGTTGTGTGCTGCGGGCCATGCCCAGGCTCCTGTCACGCTGAAGGTCACTGTAAATGACGAAAACGGAGTGGCCCAGCGCTCTGCGCGCGTCTCTTTACAGCTTGCCGGCAGCACCGCTTTTTTCAAACAGGAAACTGATTTCTCCGGCCGCTGCCAGTTTCTCAGCCTGCCTCCCGGAGCCTACCAGCTGCATGTCGAAAAAGAAGGCTTTTACGCCATCAGCCAAACCGTGCAGGTAAGCGCCGCCACCGGCGCCATCGAAATCGAGCTTCACCACTTGCAGGAGGTCAAGGAAGAAGTGAATGTGGTGGAGTCCCCTCCCGCCATTGATCCGGAGAAAATTGCCGATACGCGCAGCCTCTCCGGCCTTGACGTCATCAATATTCCCTACCCGGTTACACGCGATTACCGCAATATTCTGCCCTACATCCCCGGCGTGGTGCAGGACAGCGGCGGGCAGCCCCACGTCGCCGGCGGCCATACCTACCAGACCCTGGATACCCTTGACGGTTTCGACATTACCGATCCGGTGAATGGCACCTTGCAGCTGCGTGTCTCCACGGACGCCCTGCGCTCCATTGATGTGCAGACCAGCCGTTATTCCGCCGAGTACGGCCGCTCCTCCGCCGGCGTTCTTAGCCTCGGCACCGGCATAGGCGACGACCACCTGCGCTACAGCGGCACCAACTTCCTGCCCTCTTTCAAATTTATTCGCGGCGTCAATCTGGATAAGTGGACCCCCCGTTTCACCGTTTCCGGCCCGCTGAAGAGAGGGAAAGTCTGGTTCTATGAAGCCGAGGACTTCGAGTACGACTACAATCTCATCCGCGACCTGCCCGCTGGAGCCGACCAGGCGCCCCTCTGGCGCTTCAGCAATCTCTTCAAGCTGCAGACCAATATCACCCGCTCCAACATCCTGACCGGCAGCCTGCTCTTCAACCGCTTCAAGTACAGCCACGCCGGGCTTTCCCTGTTCAACCCGCTGAACGCCACCACCAACCAGGACCAGACCGGCTACTTCGCCAGCTTCAAGGACCAGCACTACTTTGCCAACGGCACTTTGCTGGAAAACGGACTGGCCCTGTTTGAGCAGGAACTCGACGTTCTGCCCCTGGGTAATCTGCCCTTCATCGAGACCCCCGGCCTGCTCAGCGGAAATTTTTATCGCACTACCTTGGACCGTTCGCGCCGCCTGCAATGGATCACCAACGTCTATCTCCGGCCCCACAACTGGCATGGACGGCACGAGTTCAAGTTCGGTATGGATGCCGATCGCGTGGCTTATCACGAATTCAACAACCGCGCCCCCATCCGCGTCTTTGATGAAAACGGCGCTCTCTTGCGGCAAACGGTGTTTCCCCGCCAGACTGTCGCTTTGCGCAAGAACAACCTGCAAGGCAGTGCCTACGTTCAGGACCGCTGGTCACCTTCCGACCGCCTGGTCATCGAATCCGGGGTGCGCTTCGACGCCGATGAGATCGTCCGCCAGATTCTGGTTTCGCCCCGCCTTGCCGGCACCTACATGCTCACCAGCGATGGTGAAACCAAGCTCTCCGCCGGATTCGGCGTCTTTTATGACGCTACCAACCTGAGCCTGGTCAGCCAGCCACTCTCCGGCACCCGCCTGGATTATTACTACGCCCCTGCTGGCGGGCTGCTGCGGCCACCGGCGCTCACCCAGTTCTTTCTGAACCAGAACACCTTGCGCGAGCCTCGCTTCCTCAATTGGAGCGCCAGCCTGGAGCGCCGCCTTCCCGGCAACGTTTATTTCACCGTGGAATACCTGGACCGCCGCGGCGACAATGGCTTTATCTATCTGCCGCAACCTGCCGCCGCCGGCCTGACCGGCGGTGCGTTCGTCATGAGCAACACTCGCCAGGACCACTCGCATTCGCTGCAGTTCATTGCGCGCCATACCTTCCGCAAAACTTACCCCCTCATGGCTTCCTATACTCGCTCCCGTAGCGTCAGCAACACCGTGCTCACCTACAGTCTCGACAGCCTCAATTACGGACTGGAAGGCCCCGGCCCTTATCCCTGGGACTCGCCCAACCGTGTGCTGCTGTGGGGAATGGCTCCTTTGCCCAGCCTGCCGCTAATCCACAAGCTCGATTTCGCCTACTCTCTCGACTATCGCACCGGTTTCCCTTTTTCCCTCATCAACCAGCAGCAGCAGTTCCTGCCGCCTCTGAACAACATGCGCTTCCCGCGTTTCTTTTCCTTCAGTCCCTACCTTGAAAAGCGCTTTACCCTCCGGCACTACAACTTCGCCTTGCGCGGCGGCTTCGATAATGTCACCAGCAGCCCCAATCCCAGCGCGGTGAACAACAACATCAACTCCCCTAATTTCCTTACCTTTAGCAATTTCGACCGCCGCACCTTTGTTGCCCGCATCCGCTTCCTGGGCAGGAAGAAATGACTGCGTACCGCATACTGGCTACTCTCATCTTTGTTAGAATCAAAAATTGCCTTCGAACATCTGAACTCAACTGGAGGAAGATATGGCCCACGAACTGCCCCCTTTGCCGTATGACTACTCAGCCCTGGAGCCGCACATAGACTCGCAGACCATGCACCTGCACCATGACGGCCATCATGCGGCTTACGTGAAAAACCTGAACGCGGCCCTGGAAAAGCATCCTGACCTGCAGAAAAAGCCGGCCGACGAATTGTTAAAGAGCATAAACAGCGTTCCCGAGGACATCCGCACCGCCGTACGCAACAATGGCGGCGGCCACGTGAACCACAGCATGTTCTGGCGCATCATGAAACCCAAGGGCGGCGGCGAGCCCACCGGCAAAATCGCCGAAGCTATCAAAAAGACTTTTGGCAGCTTCGCCGATTTCCAGAAACAGTTCAACGATGCCGGCACCAAGCTTTTTGGCAGCGGCTGGGTATGGCTGGTGCGCGCCCAGGGCGGCAAACTGCAGATTGTCACCACCCCCAACCAGAACAACCCGCTCTCCGACGGCAATTTTCCCATCATGGGCAATGACGTCTGGGAGCACGCTTACTACCTCAAATACAACAACCGGCGCGGCGAGTACTTGACCGCGTGGTGGAATGTTCTCAACTGGGCGGAAATCAACCAGCGTTTCGAGCACAGCGAATCGGGCGTGCACGAACCCGCGTTAGCCCACCGGTAAATCTTAACTTCTGGCTCTTTAGCTCTTGGCTCTTAGCTTTTGGCTAAAGGCCAAGAGCTAAAAGCTAAGAGCCGATACATGCAAGCCATCACTATCATTCCCCGCACTCCCCACAGCACCCAGCTGCGCGAGGTTCCCAAGCCCGCGCTGGAATCGGTTTCCAACGGCCGCGGCGTGATGGTCAAAATTATTCGCGTGGGCGTGGACGGAACCGATCGCGAACTGCAGGAAGGCCTCTACGGCGCTCCCCCGCCCGGCTTCGACTACCTTATCGAAGGCCATGAAAGCTTCGGCCAGGTGGAGACGGTGGGCGCCAAAGTCCACGAAATCGAGCCCGGCGATTACGTGGTGGCCACCGTGCGCCGTCCCGGCGCCAGCATTTACGATCGCATCGGCGAATACGATTTCACCACCGACGACACTTATTACGAGCGCGGCATCAACCTGCTGCATGGCTTCCTCACCGAGTATTACGTGGACCAGCCCGAATACATCGTGCGTATTCCTCCCGGTCTTAAGGATGTGGCCGTGCTGCTCGAGCCCACCTCCATCATCGAGAAGGGAATTGCCCAGGCTTTCGAAATCCAGCGCCGGCTCAAGGTGTGGCAGCCACGCCGGGCGCTGGTCATGGGCGCCGGCTCCATCGGCCTGCTGGCCACGCTTGCCCTCGTCCTGCGCGGTATTGACGTCACCGTTCTGGGCAAGGACCGCAAGCCCTATCTCAACTCCGACCTCATCGGGCAGTTGGGCGCGTTCTACGAATCCACCGATAAGCTTTCCATCAGCGATGCCGCCCGCCAGCGGGGCCCCTTCGACATCATCCTGGAGTGCACCGGCTACTCCCCGATCGCGTTCGAGTGCATGCAGGTGCTGGGCAAAAACGGCGTGCTGGTGCTGGCCAGCGTCACCGGCGGCAACCGCACCATTTCGGTGCCCTCCGACCAGATCAACCTCGGATTTGTGTTGGGCAATAAAGTGATGGTGGGCACGGTCAACGCCAATCGCACCTTCTTCGAGATGGGCGTGGAAGATATGGCCCTGGCCGCGGTGGAGTTCCCCGGCTGGCTCTCACGCTTGATCACCACCCGCGTGCAGGGATTGGCGAATTACAAAGACCTCTTTGCCCAGATGTCCGCCCCCGGGCAGATCAAAGTGGTATGCGAGATAGCTGCTTAAGGAATCAACGCAGAGTTCGCAAAGACAAACCTCCGCCGGGAAATTTCAATATCAGGTGAATCCTCCCAACTGTCATCCTGAGCGGAGCCGGGCGATTCCCGTGCGAAGCGTCCGGCGGAGTCGAAGGACCCCGCGCCTGCTGCGCGCTACAAGCGCGGTACAGGGCGTTTTTACTGAATCCTTCAGCTGCCCCAACCGTCATCAGCGAAACTCAGGATGACAGGGCCAAAAGTTCTCTGGTTTTTAATCGTCACTCGTCATTCTTCAATCGTCCATTACCCGATTTTCCGATTACACAATTACTAGGTTTCTTGTACACCGCCCCGCCTTTCATCACGAAGTTCACCTTTTCCAGTTCGGTCACGTCGGCTAGAGGATCGCCTGGAACAGCCACAATGTCGGCGTACTTGCCCGCCTCGATGGTCCCAATATTGTCCTGCATGCCCAGCAATTCAGCGGCGGTCAGGGTAGCGGAGCGGATGGCCTGCGCCGGCGTCATCCCATACTTCACCATCAGGGGAAATTCCTGCGCCGGGTTCACCGTCCAGGGAAAGCCGCCCGCGTCGGTGCCGAACGCAATCTTGACGCCCGCATTCAGCGCCCGTTTGAAGGTATCGCCGTGGATGGCCACCATCTGCTCCCAAACTTTTGCTCCCGCCGCCGCCCGCCCCTGGGCCACGTACTCGCCCACAAACAGCGTAGGCACATAATAGATGCCCTTCTGCACCATTACCTTCAGATCGTCGGGCGCGATGTACATGCCGTGTTCGATGGAGTTCACTCCTGCCGTCACGCCATTGTGCACTCCGTTAATGCCGATGGCATGCGAGGCCACGGGATGGTTCTCGCGATGCGCCTCATCCACAATGGCGTTCAGTTCATCCATGGTGAAAGTCGGCCGGTCTTCCACCACACCTTGAGCCGTCACGCGGTAGCCGCCGTCCAGATAGGTCTTGATCCAGTCCGCGCCCTTGGAAATCTGCTCCCGCACCGCGATGCGGCAGCCCACCGGGCCGTCGCACACCTGCACGCCATGCGGCCAGTCCGGCCAGTCCCAGCGGAAGCCCAGCACCGGATAGGCGCCGGTCACGTCCAGCGCCCTTGTCGCCACGCGCATGCGAGGCCCTTCGGTGATGCCGCGCTCGATGGCGTGCTTCAGATCCACATCGGCGTAGCCCGCGCCTTCGGTTTCCAGGTCGCGAATGGTGGTGAAACCGTAGCTTAGTGACAGCCGTGTCGCTTGTGTGGCCACGATGGCCCGGTAGGCGTCCGACTCCTGCAGGATCTGCCGGTTGTAATCCTCCTCAGTGACGTCGCCCGTCAGCAGCGTATGCGTATGCGTGTCAATCAGGCCCGGCAGGCAGGTCTCGCGCGAGAGATCAATAAGCGTGGCGCCTGGGGGCAGGCCCCGGGTGGCGGCCTGCACCTGTTTGATGTCTTCTCCTTCGACCACCACATCCACGTTGTGCCGCGGCGACTGCGAGTTCTCGTCAATCAGCGTGCCGCAGCGCAAGATGGTGGTCGCGGGAGCCTTCTGGGCTGCCGAAGCCTGTGCGGCGACAGCCGCCTTCGGCTGTCCGGCCGGGCGCCGCTCCGCCCTTAGCCCCGCGCTCAATGCGACCACCGCCGCCACTGCCAGCCAAATCGTCCGCCAGCTACTCATGCTCTCCTCCTCGCCTTCTCCCGGGCCGCCGAGTGTACCAAGAAGCGGTGGCTGGTGGTTAGTAGTTGGTAGTTAGTGGGACGGGACGCAGACCAGCTACCAGCTACCAACTCCTGTTTTCTTGAAATCCTGTGCTCCGGCTGTGCAAAAGATTCCTGTCGCCTCCTCCTTCTGAGCTCTCCTTCCCGTCGCAGGATTCCTTCGTCCGTCTTTAGCCTGTACTGGCGCGCCTTATAGCGGAATCTCAATCCATGCCTATCGGTGTGAATCAGCAGCGGAAAAAATTCCTTCTGCACCACTCTTCGGGATTGACGCTTCCAGTCTTCCCGCGTAGATTTTTTCCACCGTTTCTCGCCAGCTGGTTACCATCGCACCGTTACCTGCACCCAGGCATGTACTCAGGAGAAGTGCCATGAAGGACGCCGAGGAATGGAAGGTCTACCGCACACGCTACCTGGTGCGCGCCCGCAGGCTCGCCGCCCCACTCAGCCTGGTGGACAGCTCCGGCAAAGAACAGAGCGGAAACCAGGGGGACTACCTGGTGGAGTGTTCGGACGGCTCGCATCGTATCGCCCCACGACAGATTTTTGAGGACATCTACGTGGAGATGAGCGCTCCCCTCGAGCTCCGCATGTTTCCCCTGATCCGCGGCCTGCGTAAGCACCACGTTCTGGCGGAAGACGACCCCAACCAGCCTGTTCTCTTCAGCCTCACCGGTTAGCGGCTTCTGCGGGGCTTAGCGGAAGCCCAGCGCTCCTCCCCCGGAGTGATTCCGAGCGGGCTTCAGTCCCGAGCGGCCGTGCGTGCAGTGGCACCGGAAGTTGGACTTGTGCAAGATGAGGTCAAGCCCATTTTGAGCGGCTGCCATCAGCCCTCGCCAGATCAATGATTTAGCAGTAAAATACCATATGTAGCGGTTTGGCCTTGACAGGCCCTATAAGTAGCAGTACTGTGACGGTCCTAGGCAACGTTTTGGGGCAAGTCAAACGGTCCGGGCCTGACCTGAGGGAGGGGGCCCGGCGCCGCTCAGGTTGACCGTTTCCTGGCATTAAACCGGCCGCAGTCAGGCATCATTTCAACCCCAGGGCTTCTGCTTTTGGGCACATTTTTCTGGAGGAAAATAAGAGATGGCATCCGAACCTGCGGCCCGGCCCCCGGCGGAGACTTCAGAGCAACGCAGTGCCGAACGCCTCGCCTTGAACTGGTCGAGGTGGTTTCGCTGCGAGAACAGCTTCAGCCTGCTGCTGGTGCCCGATCAGCCCGGCGTCTATGCGGTTGCCGAAGAGGTTGTGCCCCCGGGCGAATCCGCCAGCGCCGGCGGCAAGCGCCTGTTGGCCGTGGTGCGGTTTGCCGACACTGATAATTTGGCGCGTGCGTTGAGCCGTTTATTCACGCCCGCCAGCCCGCTGCAGGAACGCATTGCCGCCGGACATTGCCTGTTGCGCTACGCCGTGGTTGAAGACCAGACTGCCCGCCAGGCCGCCTGCGCCGCGCTGCAAACCTGGCTGGCCGCCTCAGTGGAAACGGTAGCGCCCGAACTGGAGCCGCGCCGCAGCAAGTCGGAGCTGGAGCCGCCCGCTCTGCCGGCAGGGTTTTAACGCGGCTGGCGGTCGAAGATTCGGCATCATCTGTAGGCGTGCCAGATTATGGAGGAGCCAGTAGGGGCGAGACAAACAAGCCCGGGCGTTAGCCCGGTGGGCACCAACGCAAGCACCAGCTCCGCGCCCGCGGACCGCAGTCTGAGGAGAGAGCGATCATGTCCGAAGTCCAAGAGAAGCTGACCATTCCATCCGCCACCAGCAAGAGCGCCAACAAGAAAAAGGCGCCGGGCCTCGCCTTCCGCCGCTATTTCACCAAGCCGGGCGTCTCGCCTTACGCCGAGCTGGAATGGGAGAAGCGCACCGCCCAGATTACGGACGCCCAGGGCAACACCATCTTCGAGCAGAAGGACGTGGAGGTGCCCAAGGACTGGTCCATGACCGCCACCAACATCGTGGCCTCCAAGTACCTGCATGGCAAGCTGGGCACGGCGGAGCGCGAAACCGGCGTCCGCCAGCTGGTGGGGCGCGTGGCTGAAACCATCCGCGATTGGGGCCTGGCCGGCGGCTACTTCCGCTCTCCCGAAGACGCCGCCACCTTCCACGACGAGCTCGCTTACCTGCTGCTGCGCCAGTATGCCGCCTTCAACTCGCCGGTGTGGTTCAACGTGGGTTGCGACCGCATTGAACCCAACTCCGACGCCCGCAACTGGCACTGGAATCCGCAGCTCGGCCGGGTCGAATTTACCGTGACCGGCTACTCCAAGCCGCAGTGCTCCGCCTGCTTCATCAACTCGGTGCGCGATTCGCTCGATTCCATCCTCACCCTGGCCAAGACGGAAGGCATGCTCTTCAAGTGGGGCTCCGGAACCGGAACTAACCTGAGCTCGCTGCGCTCCTCCACCGAATCGCTCTCCGGCGGCGGCACCGCATCCGGCCCGCTCAGCTTCATGAAAGGTTTTGACGCCTTTGCCGGCGTCATCAAGTCGGGCGGCAAAACCCGCCGCGCCGCCAAAATGGTTATCCTCAACATTGACCACCCCGACATCGTCGAGTTCATCGAGTGCAAGTCCAAAGAGGAAGCCAAGGCCCATGCCCTGGTGCGCGAAGGCTACGACGGCTCTACTCCAGATTCGGAAGCCTACAGCTCCATCTTTTTCCAGAATGCCAACAACTCCGTGCGCGTTACCGACGACTTCATGTACGCCGTGGTCCGCGACACCGAGTTTTCCACCAGGGCCATCGTGGACGGCCGCGTCATCAACACCTTTAAGGCGCCCGAACTGCTGCGCAAAATTTCCGACGCCACCTGGCACTGCGGCGATCCCGGCATGCAGTTCGATACCACCATCAACCGCTGGCATACTTCCAAGAACACGGCCCGCATCAACGCCTCCAACCCCTGTTCCGAATACATGTTCCTGGACGACTCGGCCTGTAACCTGGCCTCCCTCAACCTGCTGAAGTTCGCGCCCAACGGCACCTTCGACATTGAGGCTTACCGCTACGCCGTGGACCTCACCATCACCGCGCAGGAGATCCTGGTGGACAACGCCGGCTACCCGACCGAATCCATCATGCGCAACTCGCATGACTACCGCCCGCTCGGACTCGGCTA
>DATEJK010000202.1:0-12824 GCA_035278025.1 Terriglobales bacterium
TTAATACGCCGGGATTCCGGTGACGCTCTGGCCGATGATGAGGGTGTGGATGTCGTGGGTGCCCTCATAGGTTTTGACGGATTCGAGGTTCATCATGTGGCGCATGATTGGGTAGTCGTCGGTGATGCCGTTGCCTCCCAGGATGTCGCGGGCGAGGCGGGCGCATTCGAGGGCCATCCAGACGTTGTTGCGCTTGGCCATGGAGATGTGCTGATGGCCGCAACGGTCCTGGTCTTTCAAACGGCCCACTTGCAGCACCAATAACTGACCCTTGGTGATCTCGTTGATCATCCACACCAGCTTTTCCTGCACCAATTGGTGGGAAGCAATGGGTTGGTCGCGGAACTGCTTGCGGAATTGCGCGTATTGCAGGGCGCAGTCGTAGCAGGCCATAGCCGCGCCTACGCCGCCCCAGGCAATTCCGTAGCGGGCCTGGTTCAAACACATTAAGGGTGACTTCAGCCCGCCGCTCTTGGGCAGCAGGTTGCACTCGGGAATGCGCACGTCCTGCAGCGAGAGGCTGGAGGTCACAGACGCTCGCAGCGACCACTTGCCGTGCACATCGGCGGCGCGGAAGCCCGGCCGGTTGGTTTCCACCAGAAAGCCGCGAATCTTGCCATCTTCTTCTTCGTTCTTGGCCCAAACTACGGCCACATCGGCGATGGAGCCAGAGGTAATCCACATCTTCTCGCCGTTGAGCACATACTCCTTGCCGACTTTTGTGGCGCGGGTGCGCATGCCACCGGGATTGGAGCCGAAATCGGGTTCGGTCAGCCCGAAGCAGCCCAGCTTCTCGCCTTTTTGCATGGCAGGCAGCCACTTTTGCTTTTGCTCCTCGCTGCCGAAAGCGTAAATGGGGTACATGCAGAGCGCCGACTGCACGCTCACGAAGGAGCGCACGCCGCTATCGCCGCGCTCCAGTTCCTGCATCACCAGGCCGTACTCCACGTTCGACATGCCGGCGCAGCCATAGCCCTTCAGGCTGGCGCCGTAGAAGCCGAGTTCGGCCATGGGCTTTACCAGCTCGCGGGGGAAGCGGCCTTCGCGGTTGCACTGTTCGATGATGGGGATCAGGTTGTCCTCTATGAACTTGCGGGCGGTGTCGCGCACCAGCCGCTCTTCGTCGGAGAGCAGGGAATCGAACTCGATGAAGTCCACTCCCCGGAATTTGATGGCCATGGCAGTCCTCGTTCTCAGGTTCTTGTGCGGGTCCCCGCGGATCCGGCTACTCAGGCGCAGGTGACAGGGGAAACGCGCATCGCGGAAGACCTTTGAAGTTAGCAGAGGGCTTTCCGCGTCGTCAATGCGCGGCTTCCCGCCAAGCATAGAGGTGCGAGCCACGCTTGCCCGCACGGGCGAGGGGCTGTACGCACAAAAGAGCAGAGTCGCCCTGTTTTCAGGTAAAATCAATGTCGGACGCGCTCACGCATCCATCCATTTCATCCCATACAGTCTGCTAAACCCGCTCCGCGGGACAGTACTGGTCAAGGAGCAACATGGCAAAAATCGCAAAAACCGCGGACCGCAAGAAGATGGACACCACCAAGAGTACGGATTGCCCCAAATGCGGCAAGCCCACCCGCATCGTGAAGCGGGTGAAGGACCGCGAGCGGGGCGTGCCCGGCGGCATCTTTATCTCCTGCAGCGGCTGCGATTTCTTCGAAAAGCTTTAGAAAACCGCCGACGGCGGACGGTCGACGGCAGATAGCATTCTGTATCCATGATCGCTGTCGACCACAGACCGTCGACCGTCGACATATAACCCGTGACGATTCTGGCTACTCGGCAACGAACATGGCATCGCTCTCCGGCACACTGTCGGATTACTGGCGGCTGGCCCGCGGCAACCGCAACTTCCGCCGCCTGTGGTGCGCCCAAATCGTCAGCGAGATGGGTGACTGGTTCTACGCTGTCGCCATCTACAGCCTGCTGCTGGAGTTCACCGGCAAAGCCTCGTCGGTAGGCATCGCGCTGGTCTGCCAGCTTCTGCCCCAGACTTTCATCGGCCCCATGGCCGGGGTCATCAATGACCGCATCAGCCGCAAGAAGGTGATGATCGCGGCCGACCTTTCGCGGGTGCTGATTGTGGGCGCCATGCTGCTGGTGCGCTCCCGCTCCATGGTGTGGCTGGTGTACCCGCTGCTGTTCCTGGAAACCATCATGTGGGGGTTCTTCGAGCCGGCGCGCACGGCGGTGCTGCCCAACATCGCGCCCAAGGAAGACCTGATTGTGGCCAACACCCTGCAATCCACCACCTGGTCGGCCAACTTCGCCATGGGCGCGCTGCTGGGCGGTCTGGCGGCCGCCTTCCTGGGGCGCCCGTCGGTGTTTGTGATCAATGCGGCTTCGTTCCTGGTCTCGGCGCTGATTATCAACGGCATGGATTTTCGTGAATCGCACACGGAATTGCACGGCCCCCTGCGCCTGCGCGAATTGGTGGACTTCAAGCCGGTGGCCGATGGCATTCGCTATGTGCGCGGCGATATCCGCCTGCTGGCCACCATGATGGTCAAAACCGGCATCGGCATCATGGGCGCCAGCTGGGTGATTTTCCCGGTGATGGGCGAACGCGTATTTCCGCTGCGCGGCCACGGGCTCACGGGCACTCGCGGGGGCATGTTGAGCATGAGCCTGCTCATGGCCTCGCGCGGCATGGGCTCGCTGATGGGACCCCTGCTGGCCGCGGGTTGGGCGGGGCAAAACCAGAGACGCCTTCGAACCCTCATTTTTGCGGGGCTAGCCATCGGCGGCATCGGCTACATGCTGCTGGGCGCCGCTCCCGGCCTGGCGCTGGCTTGCGCCGCCGTCATGGTTGCCCACATGGGCGGCTCCAACATCTGGGTGTCTTCCACCACGCTGCTGCAAATGAACACCGAGGACCGCTTCCGCGGGCGTGTTTTTTCCGCCGATCTGAGCGTGCTCACGCTGATGATGGCGATCAGCACCTTTTTTGCCGGCCGCATCCTCGATGCCGGTATTTCGGCGCGCGAACTGGCCGTGGGCGTGGGCCTGACCGTGATGCTTCCCGCCGCCGCGTGGCTCTGGGCACAAGGTCTTTGGAAAACCAGCGAGTACCCAGCCGGCGCGGGCGTCGAAAGCGATTAGCAGGGCCAAGCTTAGCGGCTGGGTTTTTGGAGACCGGCCAAGGGTTTCCGCGGCAGATTCCCCCGTTGGTAACCGGATTCCATCGTGCACTCAATGCTAGACTCTAGAGCGCGTCAGGCTGCATTGGAGCGCTGACCATCCGCAGCCACGAATGGTCTGATCTCGTTCTGACGGCGGTGACCATAGTCGATTTCGGGATTAGGGCCGCTGGGGAGCTATGGTAGTAAATTTTTACAGTCTTTTCGGCGGTGTCGTGGTCATCCTGCTTGGGGCCCTGCTGCGGCGAGCTCGCCGCTACCGGCGTGAGGATTTTTTCACCGCCGCCGGATTCGCAATCTTCATCATTTGTGCCGCGGAAGCGCATCTGCTTCTGATCCATTTGTTCCCCACGACCAAGGACGCACTGCTGATGCACATTGATCAGGCCATGGGTTTTGATGCCCGGGTAGTCATGGCATTCGTAGAACGGCATCACCCGCTATGGTCAGGGTTTGATGTTGTCTATTGCAGTCTTTCCGCCCTGATCGGGTTGGCTTGGACCCTGGAGCACGACCGAACCATGCGCCTGGCGGCCATCATTGGAGGAGTGCTGTGCTTTCCGCTATATGCTGCCGTGCCGGCGGTCGGTCCGGGCTGGTTTAACATGGCCACGCTGAGCGCGGCTGCAGCGCCGCGCAACTGCATGCCGTCCATGCACCTTACCTGGGCGATTCTAATCGCCTGGAACGCCAAGTCGCGGCCGCTGCGCATTGCGCTCTGGTTATACGTGGGGCTGATCGCCGCCGCTACGATCGCTTTAGGACAGCACTATCTCATTGACTTGTTCGCCGCCGTTCCTTACACGGCGGCCATCCAGTATGTTGCCGCCAGAAGCTACGCAAGAAAGCCCGTAACCGCCGCCCCGCAGGTCGCCGCTGAATCGTGACAAGAAGCGCTCTTAGCTGCTCTGGCGAAGATCGCAATCGTCAATCTTGCTTCCGGCATCTACAATTGGCGCTTCATGCGTCCCCGCTCCTATGCGCGCCTGGCATTGCTGCTGCTGACGGCGCTCAACTTCCTCAACTACATTGACCGTTCCGTGCTGTTCGCGGTGCAGCCGCTGGTGCAGGCGGAATTTCATCGCAGCGATGCCCAGTTCGGTTTCCTTACTACCGCATTTTTCCTCTGCTACATGGTGGCGGCGCCCGTGGTTGGCCTGCTGGCGGACCGCTACCAGCGGCGCGTCATCATCATAGCCGGCGCGCTGGTGTGGAGCCTGGCCACCATGCTGACGGCGGTGACCTACAGCTTCGACGCGCTCTTGCTGCGCCATGCCCTGGTGGGCATCGGCGAAGCCACCTTCGTGACCATCGCTCCTTCTTTTCTCGCCGACCTGTTCGGAGAAGAACAGCGGGGGCGCATCTTCTCGCTCTTCTATATCGCCATTCCGGTGGGCACGGCGCTGGGCTACATTGTGGGCGGGCAACTGGGGCCGCGTTACGGCTGGCGCGCCCCCTTCTACGTGGCGGGAGCGCCCGGCCTGGCTATTGCGCTGCTGCTGCTGCTGGTTCCTGAACCGGAACGCGGCCGCTGCGACCGGCTGCAGGAAACCGCCGAGCGCGGCACCCTGCGGGGGCTGGCGCGCAATCCCGCTTTCTGGACGGCCACCTTGGGCATGGCCATGATGACCTTCGCCCTGGGCGGACTCTCTGTATGGATGCCGACCTTTCTCTCTCGTGTGCGCCATTACCCGCTGCAGCACGCCAACCAGCTGTTCGGCATCATCACCGCCTTCAACGGAACCGTGGCCACCCTGTTGGGCGGCTGGCTGGGCGACCGCCTGCTGCAGCGCACCGCCAGCGCCTACTACCTGCTTTCCGCCGCCAGCATGGCGCTGGGCATTCCGGCCATGATCCTGGCCCTGTTCTTTACCGGGCGCGTGATGTTTCCCGCCCTGTTCGTTGCCGAATTTCTGCTGCTGCTCAACACCGGCCCGCTTAACGCGGCGGTAGTCAATTCGGTGGGCGCGCACATCCGCGCCACTGCCGTGGCCGTAAACCTGTTCACCATTCATCTGCTGGGCGATGCGCTCTCCCCCACGCTGATCGGCTACCTCTCGGACCGCAGCTCGCTGCAGTCAGGGTTTACCAGCGCCGTGGCGGCGATCGCGCTTTCTGCGGCGGTACTTTTCGTGGGTATGAAATACGCGCCGCCGGTGGTGGTGGATGCAGCGCAGGGTGGGCTGGCGAAGTAAGACGAGGCTTGAAATCTGCTGCCGTTTATTCCGGCACCATCCCGGGATCAGGCGGTTCCTCTGCCGGAACGCCCCCGGACGAGCCCTTGGGCCGCTTTGCCGTCGGGCGCGAGGAGGTAGGGTGCTGCCACTTGCCGGCCCGGTAGCGGCTGCGCCGTTCCACGTCATATTCCTTGGGCAAGGGCGGCAGCTTGCGCACCGCCCCGCGCAACTGCCGGATTTCGCGCAGCACGATTTCCGGCCGCCCGTCGTAAGCCTGGATTTTTCCCCGGATCTGGATCTCTTTGCCCGCCAGCTGGCGCACATCGCCCACATGCCGCAGGTCGCGCGGAAAAACGACCACGGTAAAAGGGCAGGTGCGGTAGTCAGCGCAGAAATTAAGGAAGGTAGTGCCGCTCGGCCCTTCGCTCACCTGGAAGACCCGGCCGGCCACGCAGGCTGAGTCTCCAATGTGCTGCGCGGCACGCTGGATGGGTATGCATTCCGCCCCGCTTACTGCCGCCAGCAGCAGAAAGCAACCGACATGGAGGGAGACCGGCACACGGTCTGCTCTCCCACCATTTTAAGGCGCCAGGTTGCAGGCAGGCGGGGTCCGTTGCCGGCCCGCCGCCGCGTGAGTTCTGTTTTGGAACTGATCAGGTAAGTTTATTTGAACGACTTGATAGCTGTCGTCTCATCGTCCTTTACATCGAAGACGGTGTACAGCTTGGTGATCTGCAGCAGGTCGTGCACCTTCTTGGTCAGATTCAACAATTTCAGTTCACCGCCTTGGTTGCGAACGGTGGTAAAGGCGCTGACCAGCTCGCCGATGCCGGAGCTGTCAATGTAATTAACTTCGCCTAGGTTCAGCAGAATTTTCTTGTTTCCTTTGCCCACCAGATCGCGCACTGTGTCGCGCAAGATGACGCTGCCTTCGCCCAGCGTGATACGTCCGCTGAGGTCCACAATCATCACCCCATCTACCTGCCGGGTGTTGGCCTTCATGCTCACTGGGAAGCCTCCTTGTTGTCGCCGGCTGCGCCGGGGACGTGCTTGATAAGTTTAAGTTCGGTGCCGGGATGAAGCATGCGAATCTGCACTTCATCCATGAACGCACGTATGAGAAAAATCCCCCGCCCCGACTGTTTTAAAAGGTTTTCGGGAGCCAGCGGGTCGGGAATCTTGTTGGGGTCCAGTCCTTGCCCCTGGTCGGTGATGGTGATGACCATGGAATCGCGCGTGCGTTCCAGTTGGAAACCCACCTTCTTGGCCGGATCATAGGCATTGCCGTGCAGCACGGCGTTGATGGTGGCCTCGCGCACGGCCATGGAAATCCTGGCAATCTCGTCATCGTCGAAACCGACGCCGGCAGCAAAGCGAGTGGCGGATTCCTCCGCGCTGTTAACGCTGTCCAGCGTGGACTCAAGGGTCAGAGAAACCCGTTTGCCGGCCATATTCGAGGTTGCCAACCGATCCGTTCCACCGCCTGAAGAATGGCGCCGATGTCTGGTGGAGCTGCCATCCTTGCACCGTTACAGGTGAGTAACAGGCAGGGCGTTAGTTTGCCTGTGCGACAGGGAAGTTGTCAAACATAACAGACGCAAACCCTCGCCGGCCTCCCGCTGCAACCGCAGGTCTCGGGCGGCGCCTTCCCATAGCGGTTTTTGTGGCCGCGCGCCCGCGCAGTTGACGCAACGCCAATTTCGAAAGTGTGTTTTGGGCGTAGTAGTTCGCCACTAGATAGCACAAGGGGCCAACCGTCAATGGCTACCTCTGGGGCGGATTTTGTGGTTGCGGCCGAGGCTGGTTCTGCACCGGCGGCACAGGGCTCTTGTCGGCGTTGGGCGGTTGCTGGTTGTCGGGCAAGGGCATCATCAGGCCGCCCTGGGGCTGAGGATTTTGCGGCTTCTGCGGTGCGGCCTTTTGCGGCGGCGCAGGATTGTTCTGCACCGGCGGCGCCGCGCCCTTATCCGCGTTGGGCGGTTGCTGGTTGTCGGGCAAAGGCATCATCAGGCCGCCCTGGGGCTGCGCGCTTGCCGGGGGTTGTTGCGGCGGTGGACTCCCGCCCACATTCGGCGTGGCGCCGTGGTAGACCTCCGGCGGTTGTTGATTTTCGGGCAGCGGCATCATCAACCGATTCTGCGGAAGCTGCTGCTGCAGCTGATTTTCAGATGGTGGCGGCGGCGCCACCGGCTTGTCGGGTTCGATGACGGGGGTGTTGTCGCGGCGCATGAGTCGCACCGGTCCGCCCGCGCGCCGCTTGGCAACCAGCGCGGTTTCAATCCGCTGCTGCACCGCCTGATCGCTGCCGTTGGCCACTCTTTGCAAGGGTTGTCCCTGCACCTCGGCGCGCGTGGCCACGTCCACCCGGCGGTTGGCCCGCTCCGCTTCCTGCGCCTTGGCGTAGTAAAAGTCGGCCGTCTCGCGGTCGCCGTCCAGTTCCGCCATGTAGCCCAGATTGTTCAGCGTAAAAGCGTTCTCGCTGTCGAGTTTGTAGGCTTTCTGGAAATCCTGGCGAGCGGTTTGCGGATCATTGCGGTTGAGCGCGGAGACCCCCTGCAGGTTCAGGCGCGCCACGCGCACCGGCTGGCTTTCCTCCTTCGCCACCAGCTTGCGCAGAGCCCTGGCGTTGCGGGCGGCGATTTCGCTGATGGGCTTGCCCCGCCAGTCCCGGTCCAGAGTCACCACAATGGGTTCGCGCGAATGTTGTTGCGCCGAACGGCTGTAGAAGCCCAAGGATTGCTCGTATTCGCCTTCTTTTTCGCGGGCGAACCCCAGATTATTCAAGGTGAACGGATTATTAGGGTCAAGCGCCAGGGCTTTCTGCAGCACCAGGTCGGCCTCCGGGGCGCGGTCCTTGAGCAGCAGAGCAATAGCCTCAACGTTGAAGCGGTTGATCTGCATCTGGCGGTCGTCGGCTTCGCCCGCGATCTTGGAGACCGGCTGGCCTTTGGCGGCGGCGACGTTGCTCATGTCCACGGCGGCATCGGACCGGTTTTCCGACGCCAGCGCGTAAAAACGCTCCGCCCGGTCCACCCTGCCCTCAAGCTCGGAAATGTAGCCCAGGTTGTTGAGGGTAAAGGGATCGTTGGGGTCAATCAGGTAGGCGTTGTAGAAGAGCTTCTTGGCCTTTTCGTAGTCGTGGTGCTCGACGGCCTTCACGCCCTCGCGGTTGAGCTTCTGTACGGGTGTGGCCTTGCTGCGCTTGGGCAGAGTGATCCGCAGTTGTGCGCCGGCTTGGCTCGCCAGCAGCAGAGCAGCGGCCAGGCATAGAAGCAACCCGCATGCGGGTCTACGGAACATCGGGCCTCCACATCGTCCGGCGGCGCCAGGGTAGGTACAGGGAAAGGCAGCCGCTCACCTTTCTGTAGATTGGCTTTTTGGCCGGAGTGTTGCCAAGCTTCGGCAGGATTTGCGGGTGCTTGCCCACCTGTCGGCCGCGGCTGGCATCCAAGCAATCCGGGTGCTCAGGTTGAGGTGTTTTTTTTATGCGCTATGGGTGGTTCTTCGTTGTGATGATTATTATGGCGCTGTCTCTGGCCGAGGCCAGCGGGCAGAGTAAGGCGACGAATGCGAGTGCGGCGGCATCCTCCGCCCAGCCCGGAAGCAGCGGTTATGACCCCCTGCTGGATTTGCCGCCCCTGCCGCAAGGCAAGACGACCCTGGTGGGCGGCACGGTGCACAGCATTGACCAGATCCGCAACCGGCTCACCGTGCAGCCCTTCGGCGGCCACGCCATGAAGATATTCTTTGACGAGCGTACCCACATCTACCGCGACGGCGTGCCCAGCACCCAACTGGTGATTCGCAAAGGCGAGCGGGTTTATGTGGATACCATGCTGGATGGCCCCAAGGTTTTTGCCCGCAACATTCGCGTGGTTACGGGAACGCAGGCGGCGGACGCGCGCGGACAAGTCACCCGCAACGACGCGGCCAGCGGCAGAATTACGGTGCAGGACGAACTTTCGGCGCAGCCCGTGAGCTTTCGCGTGACTCCGGCGACTGTGGTCAACGGCAGTTCCGGCACCAGCACGCTGGCGCAATTGCAGCCCGGGTCCCTGGTAACGGTGAAGTTTTCTCCCGCGGGCGGCAACCACGACGTGGCGCAGGAGATCTCGGTAATTGCAGCGCCCGGCTCGGTGTTCACTTTTTACGGCAGGATCACGTATCTGAACATGTCCACGCGTACCGTGGCCGTAGCCAACGAGAGCGACAAAAAAACCTATGACATCAAGTTCACCCCTACGGCTGTGGACCCGCAGATGCTAGGCGAGGGCAAGCTGGTGCTGGTCAAGGCCAGATTTAACGGCACCGGCTATACCGCCGACAATATTGAGTTCATGAAGGCCGCGTCGCAGTAGAGCCGAACATGATGTGGCGTGGGCGCCCAGGCCACCTTCGACCTGGAATGATGCTGCCGTTCTTCCGGCCCGAAAAACGGCCCTGAACTTGTTGGAAGGCATTTCGCGCGGGCTGCAAAGTTGTCGGAGGAAAATAAGTGGACGGCGTTCGCTACGGCGCCACTGGCGGAAGTCGAAAACTCAGGACCGCTGAGGCCTCTTCAAGAGGATGCCGGCGATAAATGCCACGGCCGCGCCCAGCAGCCACTCTAACCGCCATACCTGCACTGCTTGCCAATCCAGCACCGTGGCCACGGTGTAAAAGAACCCTAGAAATACCGCGGCAAAGATGCATCCCAGACCGGCGACAAAGGCCACCAGGGAAACCGCTCCCAGGCCGGTCGCTTTCTTTGCGCCACTAAAAAAGTTCACAAAAGGCCGCAAATACCGCCCCGCACCTCCGGAAGCGCGCGCCAGCGCGCCGCGGGTTTCGCCGCATACGTGGCAAAAGCGAGCGCCGACCACGAATTCATTGCCGCAGCGGTCACAGACCTCCACCATGCGCCCCGGGACTTCCTGGGCCTGCGCTTGGGACACGGGGGGCTGCCAGAATTCCTGCCCTGCACTATGGACGACTCCTGCCATACGGTAAACTCCCACGGTTACCTGTTTCTACGCACGATAATGACCAAATCCCGAGCTCGCAAGTAACTTGATTTGTACACTTTACGGGCCGCCGGTCTAGGGCCTTGGTATGCTCGCAAAGCAAGAATTACCCGTACCGGGAAAGAATCGCCTAAAACCGGAAACCTTCTACCTGGGTGCGGTGTCGCCTACACCCTCCGGGGCCCGCTTCGGGTAAACTGACCTTAGATTTCCCGTGAAGCCGCGGAACCTCACCTTCATGACGGCCCTGGGCCTGGCCATTTTGTGCCTGGCCATTAGTAGGGGGAGTGTGGCGGCGCCGCTGCCGCAGCAGCCCACGCCCGGCGCCTCCTCTCCTGCCGGTCCCCCAGCGGAGGACAGCCTGTCCAAAAGCGGCTTTGACCGCTTCTACAATCTGGACTACGAGCGTGCCATCCGTGATTTTGAGGCTGACCTCAAGGCCCACCCAGATGACCCTTTCGCCCTCAATCACCTGCTGACGGCGCGGTTGTTCCACCAGCTCTACGGTATGGGCGTACTGGACACCGGCTATTACTCCAACAACAGCTTTATCGGCCAGCCCCATCGCAAGCCTGACCCCAAAGAGCAGGAGCAGATCAAGGAGCTCATCAATCGCGCGCTCAAGCTGGAAGACGATCGCTTGGAGCACGACAGCAAGGACGTGCAGACTCTGTATGCCCGCGGCGTGACCCGGGGCCTGCGCGCCACCTACACAGCGCTGGTGGAGCGCTCCTGGTTCGCCGCTCTGCGCAGCGCCCTGGGGGCGCGCCGCGACCACCAGCACGTGCTCGAGCTGGACCCCGGCTACACCGATGCCAAGATGGTAGTGGGCATTCATAATTACGTGGTCGGCAGCCTGCCCTGGGGAGTGAAGATGGCGGTGGCCGTTGTCGGCATTGGGGGCAACAAGAAGAAGGGCATCCAGTACCTCTACGACGTGGCCAACTGCTCCACCTGCCAGGCCAGCACCGACGCTAAAGTTGTGCTGGCATTGTTCCTGCGCCGCGAAGGCCGCTACCCGGAAGCGCTGGAGGCCATACGCTCGCTGGCGCGAAGCTACCCTCGCAACGTCCTGCTTGCCCTGGAAGAACCGAACATCCTGCGCGCTATGGGCAACAACCAGGAAGCGGAAGCGGACTATCGCAAAATTTTCCAGGAGGGCAGGGAAGGCCGCTTCAACGGGCACTACGAACTTGCCGCCTACGGCCTGGGTGAGCTTCTGCGGGGGCAGAAGAAATACCAGGCGGCGGCTGACGCCTTTAACCTGGTGGACACGGTGCGCCAGCCCGACCCGGAGGTCCAGCAGCGCGCCAATCTGGCCGCGGGGGAGATGTACGACCTGATGGAGAAGCGCGACCTCGCCCTCAAGAAATACCAGACCGTGATCGCGGAAGGCTCCGGCAGCCAGCCGGCGGACTTAGCCCGCAAGCACATCAAAGAAGCTTACCGCTCGAACTGACCGGGGCGCGAAATCAAAGGCTGTGTACCGCCAAGACGCAGGAGCCGCAAAGGAATTCACTTTCAAAGTCTCGGCGGCCTCGGCGCTGTGCGGTGAAAAGGTTTTGGCGGAAGATTAGAATAAGTTGGGAACTTCTTTTGTCTCAGAACGTATCTGAGTGAGAGGCAAAATATGTACTGCAACTACTGTGGCAAGGTCATCCAGGACGATGCCAATCTTTGCGCTTATTGCGGCAAGCGTGTGGGCGCGGTAGTGGCCCGCAAGCGGCTGGTACGCCCGCGCATCGGACGCAAAATCGCAGGCGTGTGCCTGGGGTTTTCAGAATTTTTCGATATTGATGTCACCCTGCTGCGGGTGATCTGGCTGATCGTCGCCATCGCTACTGGCGGCATGGGTGCGGTCGCCTACGTGATCGCCTGGATTATTATGCCGGAAGAGCCGCAACTGCTCCCCGCCCCCGCCGCCGGGCAGCACGTGACCAGCAGCTAAGGCCCGCGGATGCGACGCGTCATCATGGCACTGGCGTTGGTGGGCGTGTACCTGGCGGTTCGCGCCCTGCAAATCCACTACAGCACGGGAGTGACTCCCTGCAGCATCAACGATGTGTGGGACTGCGGCATCGTCAACCGCGGCCCCTACTCCGCGATCTATGGCGTGCCGGTGGCGCTGATCGGCATTCTGGGCTACACCTTCCTGTTCGTGATCGAAGCCCTCAAGAAGTGGCGGCTCATGGCCGTGGCCGCGGTGGGCGCCCTGGGATTCTCCCTCTACTTAACCCACATCGAAGCCAGCATTCTGCAGGTGTGGTGCGAGTATTGCGTGGGCTCGCTGATCACCATCAGCCTGATCACCCTGCTGGCAATTATTCAGCTGATCGTTTACCGCCGCCGCCCTCGCGTTCCCGAGAGCGAAGCTGCGACTACCGCAGCCAAGTAACTCCTTTAACTCCTTCCGCCAGGTTCGTAATGAATTTGCGGGCGCGCGCCCCCGCCCGAGCAAGGGTGCGGCAGTCGTAAAATCGAAAATCGTCAATCTCTCTTTT
>DATEJK010000203.1:0-34541 GCA_035278025.1 Terriglobales bacterium
GGAAGATGCAGTGATCCGCTGGGCTCCGGGCGCTGCTGCCGCGGCTGCCGTAACCACGTCGGCTGCTTGCACCGCCGCTCCCTTTACGCCGTTGCAATAACCGTTTGGCGAAGTGTTTTGGGGTAACTCTTGGGGCAGGACTCGCGTCCTGCCCCTCATTTTTGTCATCCCGCAGCCCGATTCTTCCGCAGGCTCAGGGTGCCGGGGTCCATGCCCACCATGATAGCCATCAGCAGCCTCCATCAGGCCGGTTGTGCCAGTACATCTCCCAGCCCAGGTAGCGCGTGGCCGCTTCCTGCACTGCGGCAGCGACCGTGGACATATTGGCGGCCACGTGGTGTTCGAATCCGTTGGCGCAGATATAGTGCAGCAGTTGCTGCATGCGTGGAATGTGTACCACTCCGGCGCCGCCGAAAGTATTCAGCGGATCGTCGGTGAACCGGCCTTCGCCGGCATAGCCCCGAATCACGCCCGCGGTGTCGTCGGTGGAGAAGCGGGCGAAGGTCATGGGGCTGGGCCGCACCCGGCCCACGCAGGTGCCGAAGGTGTTGTCCTTGCCCACCGTGCCGGCAATGATTTCCTGAAAATCCATTCTTACATCGGCGAAAAAGTGCTTGGGCAAGTTGGAGCAGTGGAAGCAAACCGCCTTGTCGGGGTCGCCGCCGTAGTTGTTGTTCCAGTCAAGCAGGGCGGACGGGCTGGTGGAAGCCAGTTGCAGCACATGCATGGCGAGCACGCCGCAAATGTCCACTTCGCAGGCGCTGGACATCAGTTCATTGCTCATCATGCTCATTACCGTGCAGGGCACCACGCCCAGGTTTTCCTCGATGGAAGTCCAGCACTGCACGGCGCTGATCTGCAGGTCGGCGGCCTGCATCCAGTGGTCAACAACCGCGCCCAGCTTGGCCATCTTGAGAAGCGCCGGAGCGGGCACGCCCGACGTGGTCACATACTTCTGAATGGCGGCCAGCTTGGCTTGCACACCATCGTCATTGTCCTTCATGCGCTGGATGCGGCCCAGCACTTCGGAGAGATCGAGGGTCTCCACCGAAACGCCGTTTGCTTCCAGCACCTTCTCGCTGTAACGCACGGTGTTGAAAGCAGCCGGGCGCGCCCCAATGCTGCCGATGCGCAGGTTCTTCAGCCCGTTGACCACCCGGCAGATGGCGGCAAACCATTCCAGGTCTTTGCGGAATTCGTCCGAGTCGGGGCTGACCGTGTGCAGCGCCGTCAAGGAATAAGGAATGCCGTACTGGCGCAGGTTGTTGCAGACCGACATCTTGCCGCAGAAACTGTCCCTGCGGAAGGCAATGGTCATTTTCGCCGGCGTATCGGGTGTGGCCTGGATGAGCACCGGAACCTGCAGGCGGGCCAGGCGGAGAGTGTCGGCCACGGCGCGTTCGTCGCCGAAGTTGGGCAGGGTGACGATAATGCCGTTCAGCCGGTCGCTGTGGGCGCGAAACAGGGCGGCGCAGCGCTTCGCTTCCTCATGAGTTTCCACGGCGCCGTGTTTGCTCTGCTGCGCATCCAGAACCACCACATCTATGCCCGCCTGTTGGAGCGCATGAATCATTTCTTCGCGGCCGGATTTGGCCAGGTGGTCGGGGAAAAAGCCGCGATTTCCGACAATCACCCCCATGGTCAATTTCTTAGGATTGTTTGGCATGTATTTCCTCCCCCGGCTCAGCTCGGCCGCCTCCATCCTTTCCCCGGCCCGGGAAGAAACGATAGCAATAGAGAACGCCGAAGAAAAACAGCAGCCCGCCCCACCAGATGCTGGCATGAAGATTAAAAAGCACTACCGGAAACTGTGGCGGATGCGCCAGTTCGTAGAGTCCGGCCGCAAAAATCAGAGCGCCGTCTACTACCAGGCAAAGGCCGATGAAGAACCAGATCGAAATGGAGCGGCCCGAGAACATCGCGTTTACCACACCATGAGGTTAAAAGTCACGAACACCAATCCCACTACCACCGCCAGGAACGCGGGGCGCTTATAGAAGGCTACCTGGGCTTCCGAGGGCAGGGGAGTGAACCCGTAAACCAGGCCGGTCAGTTCCGCCGGCGAGCGCGGCTTGGTCATATAACTTACGATCACCGTCACCGCCACGCACACCACCCACGACCACAGCGCCCGGTACATGTCTTCGGCCATAACCCGCGCGTGGGGCGAAAGCGCCACGTAACGCAACGCATTGGGATCCATTTTCACCCAAGCCCACATACCCATAGAGGAAAGAGTTCCAATCAGCAGCCCCCAAAAGCCCCCTTCTGAGGTGGTGCGCCTCCACAGCATGCCCAGCAGAACGGTTCCGAAAAGCGGAGCAATAAAAGTGGCGAACAGCGCCTGCACGTAGTCCATGATGCTGGCGAACTGCATCACCAGGTAGGCCGTTCCCACGCTGATCAGCACGCCCAGCACCGTGGTCCAGCGCCCCATGTTGACGTAGTGGCGGTCGCTGGCGTTTTTGTGAATCAGCGCCCGGTAGATGTCGTAGGTCCAGACCGTGGTAAATGCGCTGACGTTGCCGGCCATGCCCGACATGAAGCCGGCGATCAGGGCGGTGATGCCCAAGCCCAGCAGCCCCGGCCCGCAATAGCGCGCCAGCATCAGGGGCAACACCTCATTGTAGCTGTGTCCACCGCTGGCCACGGCGGCGGTTTCCCCGGTCAGCTTCACCGGCAGCACCCCCAGCGCCAGCAGGCCGGGCAGGATGACGATGAAGGGCACCATCATCTTAAACGCGGCGCCGATGATGGGGGCCATCTTAGCTGCGCGCAGGTCCTTGGCCGCCAGCACGCGCTGCACTACCAGGAAGTCGGTAGTCCAGTAGCCAAAGGAGATGACAAAGCCCAAGCCGAACACAATTCCGGTCCAGTGAATGCCCATGGGATTGCTGTTGAAAGAGCCGAGCGTGGACCAGAGGTGGGTGTACTCGGCGGAAGCATTGTGGGCGATGCGCACCTGCAGCGCCGTCCAGCCGCCGGCGTCCATCAGGCCCAGAATGGGGATGAGCAGCGAACCCGCCCAGATGAGCACAAACTGCAGCACTTCATTGAAAATCGCCGAGCGCAACCCGCCCAGGGCCACGTACACGGCCACGGTCAGCGACGAGATCCAGATGCTGAAGTTGATGTTCCAGCCCAGCACCACCTTCATGACCAGGGCCATGGAATACATGTTGATGCCGCTCATCAACACGGTCATGAAGGCGAAGGAAATGGCGGCCAGGGCGCGGCTGGACTCCCCATAGCGCAACTTCAGATAACCGGGAACGGAGTGGGTTTTGGAGATGTAGTAGAACGGCATCATCACCAGGCCGAGGAAGAGCATGGCCGGAATGGCGCCAATCCAATACCAATGCGTAGCCAGGATGCCGTACTGGTAGGCGGCCGCGGCCCATCCCATCAGTTCCAGCGAGCCCAGGTTGGCGGAGAGGAAGCTGAGACCGGCCACCCAGGCAGTCATCTCCCGGCCGGCCATGAAGAAGTCTTCGCCGGTCTGGGAGCGGCCCTTCAGGTAAACACCGATGGCCAGTACCAGGACGAAATAAAACACGATGATCACCAGGTCCACCGGCGACAGATGCACCAGGGTGCTGGCGGCGTAGAGAGGCACAATAGAAATCACGCGGCCTTCCCTGACTGGGCAGAGCAGCTGGCAGCGGGCTCAGCCATGGAAATATGACCGGGTGCAGTTGATGCAGGCAGGGCGAAAGGCCGGCAGGAACGGACCGGCCAGGCTGGTTGCAGGCGGGGGAGCAGCATAAAGCGTCCCGGTATGCGTAAGGCGCAAAGTAATCGCTCACCGGCGCCATCAACCTAGAGGACCGGGCCGCCTTTGTCAAACCAAGCCCTGGGCGCGCGGGCACATCATGCGCGGCCGTGAGAGGTCTGCGCTAAGCAGTTTCGGCGGGCTGCACTCTGCCGGGCTCGGACAGGTGGCCGGCCACTTCTTCGGAACTCGCGCGCGTGCCGGAAATATGAGCGGGAAGTTTCTCCGCGGCCGCCAGCAGAACGCATAAGGCCACGCCTTCGGCTGCCTGCGCCACTTCCGGTAAGTCAGGAAACGTTGGTGCAATACGGATGGTGCGGTCTTCGGGATCGTTTCCGTGGGGATGAGTAGCGCCCGCGGGCGTCAGTTCAATGCCTGCCTGCTTGGCCAGGGTGACGACGCGGCGGGCGCAGCCCTTGGGCACGTCCAGGCTGATGAAGTATCCGCCTTTGGGCCGGGTCCAGTTGACCTCCGGCACATGCGCCAGCTTGCTGGCGAAGACCTCAAGCACAGCTTGGAATTTAGGGGCCAGCAAGCTCCGGTGTTTGCCCATGAGCCGCAAAATTCCTTCTTCATTTTTCAGAAAAAGAACGTGGCGCAGCTGGTTTATTTTGTCCGGCCCAATTGTTCGCGGAGTAAAGCGTGCCAGCAGCCATTTGACGTTTTCTTTTGAGCTGGCGAACAGCGCCAATCCCGCGCCCGCCAGCGTGATCTTGGAGGTGGAGGCAAAGACCAGCGCGCGGTTGGGGTGCCCGTGTCGCCGGCTCAGTTCCAGAATGTTCGCGACGGCGATGCGTTCCTCAGTGAGATGGTGAACCGCGTACGCGTTGTCCCAGTAAAGGCGGAAATCAGGCGCGGCGGTTTTCATCGCCGCCAGCCGCTCAACCACCTCATCCGAGTACACAGTACCCGTCGGATTGCTGTATTTGGGGACGCACCACATTCCCTTAATCGAGGCGTCCTGCGCCACCAGATACTCGACCTCGTCCATATCCGGCCCGTTCCCGCGCAGCGCCACCGGAATCATGCGGATGCCGTAGTCGGCGCAGATCTTGAAATGCCGGTCGTAGCCGGGAACGGGGCAAAGGAAAGCGATTTCTCCCTGTCGCGACCAGGGAAGGACGCTGTCGCACGTGCCCTGGAGCAGCGAATACACCACCGTGTCGTGCATCAGGGCGAGGCTCGAATTGTTGGCCACGACCACCTGTTCCGGGGGAGCGCCCAGGATGCCCGAAAACAGGCTGCGCGCCTCAGCCAGGCCTTGCAGCCCGCCGTAATTTCGGCAATCGGTGGCGTCTTCCGCGCAAGCCCCCGCCGCGCCAGGCAGCGAGAGCAGTTCGGCGCTCAAGTCCAGTTGAGCCGGCGAAGGTTTGCCCCGCGTCAGGTTGAGCTTCAGGCCCCTTGCCTGGAAAGCGCGATAGGCGTCCTGCAGAGTGGAATGGATATCGGGAGAGCCAGTGTGAACCGCGTGTGTCACCTTATTTTTTTCCTGTGTGGGAGTTCCCTGGGTCGAGCGGATGGCTACTCTGATAATGCATGAGGCTCGCTGGTTTCGCAAGGTTATGCTGCCAGCCGGTTCTCCGTATCGCTGCCCCCCCTCCCAAGGCTAGGCCCGGTCGCCGCAGTCTGCAATTCTTGCCCTCCGGAAGCAATAACTTCCTTATGGGCGGATCTTTGCGAGGCGATGATCTCAGAAGGTAAGTTCCTCAATTCACTTCGGTTACTTGCTGCCAGACTAGTTGGCGTAGAGGATGCACAGGAATTAGCAGAAAAGGAACAGACCGCTGCTGATTACTTACGTAACACTTCGGCCAATGTGCCGCGTCCGGGGAGCCTGAGATCACAGCCTATGTTTAAGCGATTAGCCCTTCTGGCGACATTCCTGCTCACTACTCTTGTTCTCGCTGTCGTGGCCACGGCGCAGTCGGTGCCCGCGGCGCCTTCGCAGAGCGATACCGGTTTTACTTCGTATGTAGAGTTCGACGGCACCTCCAACGCCGAGGGCCAACTGTATCGGCTGAATTCCAGTGTGGGGTATAGCTTCACCGAGCACTTCGGCGTAGACGTGGGGGTGCCCGTTTATTTCTTGCGCCCCTCCAGCTCCGTAACAGGAACCACAGGCAGCAAATCAGGCAATGGTCTGGGCAATCCCTACCTGGACTTGCGCCTGAAGTTTCTGAATCCAGCGGTGAACTTCGGTTCGGTGCTGACCGGATACGCGCCCGCCGGCGACAGCAAGCTCGGTCTGAGCACGGGGCGGGCTACCTTCGACTGGACCAACCATTTTGATCATTCGTTCAACGACCTGACGCCATTTCTCGAAGCCGGAGTGTCCAACACCGTGGCCGACACACAATTGTTTCTGCGACCGTTCACCAGCCTGGGCATGAACAGCCATTTCCAGGGCGGCGCCAGTTATCAGCTGGGGAAATATTTCAATGTGGGGGCGTCGGGTTACGACATCCAGCCCTTCGGCCAGCAGACGATCTTCAGTAAAGTGGCGAACGGCAATGGAGGGTTACGCGGGCCGGGAGTCGGTTCATCGCACGGGCTGTTCCAGAATAACCAGCAGATCACGGGCAGCTCTGACCTGGCCTATGACAACGGCTTCTCCGCCTGGGTGGGCGCCAGCCCTTCTCCTTATCTGGACCTGCAGTTGGGGTATACGAGAAGCATTCAATACGATTTGAATTCGGTCTCATTCAGCATGGGCGTGAATGTTGGACGCCTGTACCACCGCAGTTCGAAATAAGAGCACTTGCAGTACCGCAAGGAGGACAACAACCCTATGAAGCAGATGCAGATCACAGTACTGGCGCTGGCGGTGATGTTATGCGGCGGCGCGGCTTTTGCGCAGCACGGCCATGGCATGGGCCCGAGTGCAGGCATGAACCCGGCGATGGGCGAGGGCGGCTCGCATCGCATGAGCCACAATACGTCGAGCCCCTCCACGCACCGCATGACCATGAGCCAGCAGCTCACTAAAAACACGGCATTGGCCGGCAAGATCCAGACGTTGACCGGCATGTCGGCGCAAGACGCCTGTTCCGGATTCAAGAACCTGGGACAGTGCGTAGCCGCGGCTCACGTCAGCAAGAACTTGGGCATCACCTTTGGCTGTATGAAAGCCGATATGACCGGAGTGGCCGCTCCCACCAGCGACAAGTGCCCGGTAGCGTCCAACGCCAGCACCAAGGGCATGAGCCTGGGCAGGGCCATCCAAACCCTGAGCCCGACTTCGAACAGTAAGCTGGAAGCCAAGAAGGCAAATAAGCAGGCCAAGCAGGACATCAAGGATTCCAGCAACTCGTAATCTTTTTGCCGGTCCGACCACTCAGGCCCCGCGCGAAAGCGGGGCTTCTCTTTTTTCGCCGGGAACGACCTGCCCGGAACAGGATCAGGTTTCAGAGTCTCAAGATTGCGAAACTTAACGCCGTCAGCAGCTGAAAACCAGCGACTGAAAACCTTGAGCCTTTGAAACCTTGAAACTTCAACCTGCTACGGCGCGCCCTCATTCAGCCCCGCCAGCGACCAGTGGTTCACCGGCATGGGATCGAGGATGGGTTTGCCCAGGTTGGGGCAGCTCAAGGCGTAAATGCCGGTATCGGCGGCGGCATAAATGATGTTGCGGTCCCATTCCACAAGCACGTTGTCCACCGTCCGGTTCCAACTGCCCCATTTGCTGAAATCACCTCCCTGAGGGGGAATGAAATAGGCCACCTCGGTGGGGCGCAGCAGATCGCTCACGTCGTAGCAACGCAGTCCGGCGTCGAAATAGGAGTAGGCGATGAAGTTGGGCGAAATGGTGCCTGGGGCCTTCAAATGCGGCGGGTTGTGCGCCCCAAAGCGGCCACGCTTGAAGCAGAAGTCGCGGTACGGCGCTTCCGGCGGCGGGACAGGGCGCGGAAACTGCGCCACCGGCGTGGGCCGTTCCTCGTCCCGGATGTCAATTACCCAGATAGGCAGAAATATCTGGTTGCAGTCCGGATTGGTGGTCTCGCCATTGGCAAATACGAAGCCCTTATCCAAACCGCCGCACCAGATGGTGTGGAAGGCGATGCCGCCGGCGCCATACTGCGGCGGCGGTTCAAAGCGGCCGATCTCCTTCTGATGTTTTGGGTCCGAAAGGTCCAGGATGATCAGCCCGAAGCAGCCCCAGGAACCGTACCCGCGATTGCCCCCATTCTCCAGGCGCTTGGGCACATATACAGGCCCATGCAGGCCGGCAAACGGCGTCTGGTCCTTTTCCGGATACTTGAGCTTGGTCCACTGCCACTTCTCGTATTCGGCTTCCTCTCCTTTGCGCGAACCCGGCACCCACCACATGGAGACTTCCTTCGGGTTGCCGGGGTCGGACATGTCCACAATCATGTTGCCGTTCACCAACGGGCGGAAATAGGAGATCTGGTGACTGAAGGTGTCGTCGGGGGCGGTGTCGAGAAAAGCGTAGCGCCCGCCATCGTAGTAGTTGCGGTGAGTGCCCGAACCGGTCGCGCCGGTGCTGAATTCTGAGAGCAGGGAAGTCTTGGCCGGATTGGTCACGTCGTAAACCCGTATGCCGCGCAGGCCTTTGTAGTTCCGCCATTTGTCCAGCAGCTTGGGATCGTCGTACTTTCCATTGGGCGCGCTGGGCGTGGAACTGGTTATGGGCGCGGCTGCGCTGGTCACCAGAATCCATTTCTTCAGTTGCTGGTTCCACGCTACCTGCACCTGGTAGCCGTTCCAGCCATGATGGTTGTACATAGCCGGCTTGCGCAGGTCGGATACATCAATGAAGTCGCCCTGCTGCACCAGGTAGCGGCGGTTCCCCACCGACATCATCTGCATCTTGCCGCCCCGGTCCTCGCCCGGCAGGATGTGGGCGATCACCTCCATGTTGCGGATGTACATCCGCCGGTCCAGATAAGTGAGGCTCTGGGGTGAGGGGTGAGGATGGTTATTGGCCCGGGAGGCGATGGCCGAGCCGGCGACGGCTGCGGCGGTTCCCACTGCGGTCTTCAGGAATTGCCGTCGGGTTGACGAGGGTTTCTGATTTTTGGAGGGCAGGGGGTCCAACATCTCGGCATCAGGTTGCATTTTGCTCCGGTGAATCAGGCGAATCGCAATGGTTGGACAGCTCTACCACTTCTGCGGCTTCCCTGTCAAATCAACCGCCATCCAGCGCCACACGAATTTTTGCCTGGGCGCAGGAAGCTTTACTTCGCGCCAAAATGGATTTATGGTATGGTGGTCGTACCAAATGGCCGCTCGCTCCAACCCTGCGGGCGTGAGGACCTACCCAGGAGGCATATATGGCGATTGCCACTATCAATCCCGCAACCGGGCAATGCCTGAAGAAGTTTGAGCCCCTCTCCGAACGGCAAATTGATGAAAAAATTGCGACGGCGGCGGCTACCTTTAGCGAATACCGCAAGGTTCCGTTTGCCGAGCGCGCCCGCATGATGGTGCGCGCCGGTGACATCCTGGAACGTGAGAAGCAGGACTTTGCCCGCTTGATGACCCTGGAAATGGGAAAAACCATCGGCTCGGCGGTGCAGGAAGCCGCCAAGTGCGCCTTGGTCTGCCGCTATTACGCGGAGAACGCTGAGCGATTCCTGGCCGATGAATTGGTGGAGACGGCGGCGGCCCGCAGCTACATTCGCTACCAGCCTCTGGGACCGGTGCTGGCCGTGATGCCGTGGAATTTCCCCTTCTGGCAGGTATTGCGCTTTGCCGCTCCCGCCTTGATGGCCGGCAACGTGGGACTGCTCAAGCACGCTTCGAATGTTCCCCAGTGCGCGCTCGCGATTGAAGATATCTTCCGCCGCGCCGGCTTCCCGGAGGGCGCCTTTCAAACCCTGCTCGTAACTTCGTCGCAGGTGGACCGGATTCTGGACGATCCCCGGGTTATGGCGGCTACCCTTACGGGCAGCGAAGGAGCCGGCATTCAGGTGGGGATGGCGGCAGCCAAGAGAATCAAGAAGGTAGTGCTGGAACTGGGCGGAAGCGACCCCTTTATCGTGATGCCCAGCGCCGACCTGGAGACAGCGGTTAGCACCGCCGTGAAGGCCCGGGTGCAGAACAACGGGCAGTCGTGCATCGCCGCCAAGCGCTTCATCGTGGCTGAGGAAATTGCGGCTGAGTTCGAACGCAAATACGTGGCCAAGATGGAGGCGCTGGTCATCGGCGACCCCATGCAGGAGAACGTGGAACTGGGCCCGCTGGCCACGGCCGACGCGGTGGTGGATCTGCAGCGTGATGTCACTAAATCCGTGGAAGCCGGCGCGCGCCTGCTTACCGGAGGCAAGCCGCTGGCCGACCGGCCGGGAAATTTCTACGCGCCCACGGTGCTGACTGACATTCCCACCAGCTCGCCGGCCTATCGCGAGGAGTTGTTTGGTCCCGTGGCCTGCCTGTTCCGCGCCAAAGATGTGGAGCAGGCCATCGCTATTGCCAATGACAGCCGCTTCGGTCTGGGCGCCAGCGCCTGGACCAATGATGAGTTCGAGCGCAAACGCTTCATCAACGAACTGGAAGCCGGCATGGTGTTCATCAACAAGATGGTGGCCTCCGATCCACGCATTCCCTTTGGCGGCGTGAAACAGTCCGGGCACGGGCGCGAGTTGGGTGTGCACGGCATCCGCGAGTTCACCAATATCAAGACGGTCTGGATCGAAGACGAAGTCCAGCAGGCGCGCATTTCACGGGCCGTGTAGTTGGGCCGGTCAGCAGCCGCTAAAACGCAGAACGCTGGGTGAGTTTATGTACAAAATAGTGCGCACGTCACGCCTGTACGAGCAGATCGTGCAGCAGATTGAGGACACCATCCTGAAGGGCAACCTCAAGCCGGGTGACCAGTTGCCGGCGGAGCGCGACTTGGCCGAACAGTTTGGGGTGAGCCGGACGGCGGTACGCGAAGCGGTTAAGGCGCTGCGGGAAAAGGGGCTGGTGGAAGCCTATACCGGGCGCGGCACTTTCGTGACCAACGGCACCTTGCACGCCATCCGGCAATCGCTCGACCTGATGGTTAAGATCAGCCAGACCGAGGGCGCTAGCCAGCTGGTGGAAGTGCGCGAAATTTTAGAGCCGGAGATCGCAGCCCTGGCGGCGGAGCGGGCGGAGGAGCAGCACCTCGCGGCCCTGCGCGAAGCCGTCGCGATCATGGACGCATCTCTGGAAGATGCCGAGGCGTTCATCGAGGCCGATCTTGACTTTCACCTGGCCTTGGCGGAAGCGGCCGGCAATCCCATCATTCTCTCGCTTATTGACTCGATCGTGGTGTTGCTACGCGAACAGCGCCTGGGGACCTTTGAAACGAGGGGTGGGCCGCAACGCGGCCAGTATTTTCATCGCCGCATTCTCGCGGCCGTCGAAGCCCGCAACGCGGAACAGGCGCGCTCTGAAATGCGGGCCCACCTGCAGCAAGTGCGCGATGATTCGCGCTTACCTTCCGGAGCCGAGGAACGAGTGGTTTCCCGGCCCGCATCCTGATTCGGAGATAGGGCTAGATGGCGAACCTGGGATTTGTCGGTCTGGGAGTGATGGGCAGCAACATGGTGGAACGTCTGCTCAGCAAAGGTCACATCGTGACCGGCTACAACCGCACCCGCAGCAAAGCGGAAAAACTGATCAAGCTGGGCATGCGCTGGGCGGATTCGCCGCGGGCAGTGGCCGAGGCCGCCGACTTTACCCTTTCCATGGTGACCAACTCGGCCGCCCTGCAGGCCATAGCCGAAGGGCCGGATGGAATTCTTGCGGGCATAGGCCGGGGCAAGGTGCTGGTGGAAATGAGCACCGTAAACCCGGAGGTCAGCCGCGCTCTGGCCTGCAAGGTGCGGGAAAAAGGCGCCGATATGGTGGACTCGCCGGTGTCGGGCAGCGTGATCACGCTGCAGCAGGGCAAGCTTTCGGTGATGGTGGGCGGACGGCGGGAAACGTTCGACGCCATCAAGCCGGTACTGCAGGATCTAGGGCCAAAAGTCACCTATATGGGAGATAACGGCCTGGCGCTATGCATGAAAATCGCCACCAATCTTAGTCTGGCGGTACAGATGATGTGCTTCTCCGAGGGCGTGCTGCTGGCGGAAAAGAGCGGCATCGCGCGGGAGACGGCGGTGGATGTGCTCCTGCACAGCGCAGTGGCTTCGCCCATGGTGCAGTACCGCGGGCCCTTTGTGCTGCAAATGCCCGACGAGGCCTGGTTCGACGTGAACATGATGCAGAAAGATATGGTGCTGGCTCTGGATATGGGACGGAAGCTGGATGTGCCTCTGCCCACAACGGCTGTAGCTAATGAATTTCTTACCGCAGCGCGGGCGATGGGCTTGGCCAAGGAGGATTTTGCCTGCGTGTTCAAGGTGCTGGCCGAAATGTCGGGAGTCGGACAATGACCCCTGTCGCCCAGCATGCGCAAGTCTCCGCTGTCGGAACGGAAACCTGGCTGCGAATGTACCGTCACATGGTGAGCATCCGCCTGTTTGAAGAGCAGGTGAATGACCTCTACACCCGGGCCCTGATGCCCGGACTGGCGCATCTCTACGTGGGTGAAGAAGCGGTAGCGGTGGGAGTTTGCCAGGCTCTGCATTCGGACGACTACATCACCAGCACCCATCGCGGTCACGGCCACTGCCTGGCAAAGGGCGCTGCTCCTGACCGCATGTTTGCGGAACTGCTGGGTAAGGAAGCGGGCTACTGCCGGGGCAAAGGCGGTTCCATGCACATTGCCGATCCCGCCACCGGCAACCTGGGTGCGAACGCCATCGTGGCCGGCAGCGTCGGCATTGCCACGGGAGCGGCTTTTTCCGCCAAGCGCCTGGGCAATGGCCGGGTATGCGCCTGTTTCTTCGGTGAAGGCGCTTTGGGGCAAGGCTCGCTTTACGAAGTGATGAACCTGGCCCAACTATGGAAGCTGCCGGTTATCTACGTCTGCGAGAACAACCTCTATAACGAGTACACCCATTATTCCGAGACCACGGCGGGCGATATTCTCGGCCGCGCGACCGCTTTCGGGATTCGCGCCGAGGCCGTGGACGGTCAGGATGTGCGCGCCGTATACGCGACGGCTGCTCAATTAACCGAAAGCGCCCGCCTGGGCAAGGGACCGGCGTTCCTGGTCTGCGACACCTACCGCTACAGTGGACACCACGTTGGCGACATCAATCGCGAATACTACCGCTCCAAAGAGGAGGAACAACGCTGGAAGTCGCAGCGCGATCCCCTGAAGCTGCTTTCCGGCTGGCTGGCGGAGCAGGGCCTGGCCGCGGCCGCCGATTTCGATCGTATTCATTCCGAAGTGAAGAAGGAGATAGAGGCGGCGGTTAAGTTCGCCATTGCTGCCCCCTACCCCGGCGCGGAAGAAGTGGAGCAGGATGTTTATGCCTGAGAACGGGCGCGAACTTACCTTTGCTCAGGCCGTGCGGGAGGCGCTGGCGGAAGAAATGCGCCGCGATCCCGCAGTGTGCATTTTTGGGGAGGATGTGGCGGAGGCAGGCACTCCCTTCAAGGTCCTTTCCGGGCTGGTGGAGGAATTCGGCAAGGAACGCGTGATTGATACGCCCATCTCGGAGGCCGGCTTCACCGGCCTGGGCGTGGGCGCGGCTATGGCCGGCCTGCGCCCAGTCGTGGACATCATGTTCGGCGACTTCATCACCCTGACCATGGACCAGATGGTCAACCAGGCGGCCAAAGTGCATTACATGTCGGGCGGAGCCTGGAAGGTGCCCATGGTGATGCGCACCACGCTGGGAGCCACACGGCGCTCGGCGGCGCAACACTCGCAGTCATTGCATGCCTGGTTCAGCCATGTGCCCGGTCTCAAGGTGGCGCTGCCCTCCACCCCCTATGACGCCAAGGGCCTGCTGAAAACCGCCATTCGCGACGAGAACCCGGTGGTCTTTTTCGAAGATAAGATGATGTACAAGCTGAAGGGGCCGGTTCCGGAAGAGGACTACACCATTCCCTTCGGCGTGGCCGATGTGAAACGGGAAGGCGAAGACATCACTCTGGTGGCTACCAGCAGCATGGTGCAGGTGGCGCTGGGCGCGGCGGCCATGCTGGAGGAAAGCGGGCTGAGCGCCGAAGTTATTGACCCGCGCACCACCTGGCCGCTGGACGAGAAAACGCTGGTGGACTCGGCTCGGAAGACCTCGCGCGTGATTGTGCTGGACGAAGGCTACGGTCGCTACGGCGTGACCGCGGAACTGGCCGCGGTTATCGCTGAGGGAGCGTTCTACGATCTGGATGCGCCGGTTCGGCGCATGGGCGCGATGCACGTTCCTATACCCTTTTCGCCGCCTTTGGAAGATGTAACCGTGCCCACGGAGCAGTCGGTGTTTGAGGCGGCGCGGAAACTCTGCGGAAAATCCTGAAGCTGTCCCGGGAGGCGTTATGGCATTGCCAACTTATGGAACCATGGCGGTGGATTGGGAAAACCGGGTGGATTTCGACCGCCTGCGCCGCGAACGCCTGGCCCGTGCCAAGGCGTTACTGGCCAAATCGGAGATGGGCGCGCTGCTGTGCTTCGACATGAATAACGTGCGCTATCTCACGGCCACACACATCGGCACCTGGGCCCAGGACAAGGCGAACCGATTCACCCTGCTGCCGCAAAACGACGAGCCTATCCTCTGGGACTTCGGCTCCGCCGCCCGCCACCACCAGCTGCATTGTCCCTGGCTGGGCGAGCGCTCGCGCCCCGGCATTTCCATGCTGCGCGGGGCCATTACCCCGGAGATGGGGCGAGCCGAAGACGTGGCGCGCAAAATCAAAATTGAGCTGGAAATGCGCGGCCTGCACAAGCAGCCGCTGGGAATTGACATCATCGAGCCGCCGGTCTTGTTCGCTTTGCAGAAGGAAGGTTTGAAGGTGGTGGACGGCCAGGCGCTCATGTCCGAAGCCCGCGTCATAAAAACCCAGGACGAGATCACGCTGCTTAACATGTCGGCCATGATGGTGGACGCCGCCTATGACGATCTCTACCGCTACATGAAACCGGGAGTTCGCGAGAACGAGGCGGTCGGCCTGGTGAGCAAGAAGCTCTACGACCTGGGCTCGGAGTACGTGGAAGCGGTGAACGCCATTTCCGGCGAGCGCTGCAACCCGCACCCGCACGTGTTCTCCGACCGCGTGCTCCGCCCGGGCGATCCCGTCTATTACGACATCCTCCATTCCTATATGGGTTACCGCACCTGCTACTACCGCTGCTTCACCATCGGCTACGCTTCGCACGCCATGGTGGACGCTTATAAGCGCTGTCGCGAATACCTGGACGCCGCCATTGAGCTGGTTCGACCGGGAAGGACGACCGCGGAAATCGCCGCCGTGTGGCCCAAGGCGCAGGAGTTCGGCTTCCCTAATGAAGAAGCCTGTTTCGCTTTGCAATACGGCCATGGGGTTGGTCTGGCCATCTGGGAAAGGCCGGTCATCAGCCGCCTGGTATCGTTCGAGCATCCGCATGAAATCAAGCCGGGCATGGTATTTGCGCTGGAGACGTTCTGGCCTTCCACCGACGGCTGGAGCGCGGCCCGCATCGAGGAAGAAATTGTGGTCACACCCACCGGGCACGAGGTGATTACCCGCTTCCCGGCCGAGGAACTGCTGGTCGCCGGCGCCCACTACTTCACGGTGAAGGGGCCGCTGCCCACCACACGCGAGCACGAGTCCGCACCCAGCCAGCGCGTGCTGGAGATGATCGAGGCTAGCGCCAAGACCGAGCAGGTCCCGGAGCTGACCAGCACCGACTAAGTTCTATTTTCACCACAGAGGACACAGAGAATACAGAGGAGAGAACTCCAAAACCATTCACCACAAAGGTCACGAAGGTGAATGAAGGAATTAAGAATTGTTTTCAACTGAGTCAGCGTATTGGTGGCAGGGGCCCTTGTCGCGTTTCTGTCCCACGTTCCTTTATGCTCCTTCGTGTCCTTTGTGGTGAAGGTTTTTGCAGATTTCTCTGTGCTCTCTGTGTCCTCTGTGGTTAAAAAAGCAGTGCCAAGGTAATCATGCCCATCAGCGTTGTCATGCCCGCACTGGAAATGGCGCAGGAAACCGGCAAGCTCATCTCCTGGCTCAAAAAGGAAGGCCAGCAGGTGGCCAAGGGCGAGCCGCTTCTGGAAGTGGAGACGGACAAAGCGGTGCTGGAAGTGGAAGCGCCTGCAGATGGCATTCTCGCCGGGATCAAAGTGCGGGAAGGCGACGTGGTTCCGGTGGGCCAGACCATAGCCTGGCTGGTCTCTCCCGGCGAAGAACCGCCGGCTGAGGCTGCAACGGTTGCCTCGATGGCTCGGGCCAGCCAGCCCGCAGTTCGTGCAGCGGCTGCTCCGGCGCCAGTGGCTGAGTCCTCCAAGTCTGCCGGCGCCAAACTCTCACCCAAAGCTCGCCGTCTGGCCCGCGAATACAACGTGGATCTGAGCAAGGTGCGGGGCACCGGTCCGGATGGAGCCATCACTACCGACGATGTGCTGGCGGCTGTGCGGCCGGGGGCTGCGCCACCAGGGCTGGTTGCTGCGCCCGCTGCGGAGGCGCTCAGCCCAGTGGCCCGGCTTATGGCGGAGCGCACCACCCAGAGCTGGACCACGACGCCTCACTTCTATCTGACCCGCGATGTGGACGCGACCGCGCTGAATGGCGTCCGTCTTCGCCTGGCGTCCACGATCGACAAAGCGAGCGGGGCCAAGCTTTCGCACACCGATTTGCTGGTGGCGCTGGTCAGCCGCGTTCTGGCCAAGCATCCGCGCATGAACGGAAGTTGGAACGGTTCTTCGGTGCAGCCCAACCCGGAGGTGAACATCGGCGTGGCTGTGGCCGTGAAAGATGGCGTGGTCTCCGTGGTCATCCCCCAGGCCGCCAAGGCCTTGCTGGCCGAGATCTCCGCCCAGTTGCGGGAAAAAGCGGAGCGGGCGCGGGCGGGTCGGCTTCATCCCGCCGATATTTCCGGCGCCACCTTCACCATTAGCAATCTGGGCATGTTTGGGTTGGATTCATTCCACGCCGTCATCACGCCGCCGCAGGCCGCCATTCTGGCGGTAGGCCGAATTGCCGACCGAGTGGTGGTAGTGAACGGCCAGCCCGAAGTACGGCCGATGATGACGCTTACTCTCTCCTGCGATCACCGCGTGGTGGATGGGGCGCAGGCGGCGCTGTTCCTCAAAGATCTGGCGGAAGCCATCTATGATGCCGGGGATAACCTGGGCTGATTTGTAATTGATTTTCTAAGCCGATTGGCAAGCTGGGCCGTTACAGTTACAAATTACAAATTCCTCAATTACAAAGTCCTATAAATTTTCGGCCCCTACGCCCTCCGGAGTGGCCTGCACGCCGGTGATCTGGTCGGCATGGCGCAGTTCGGGGAAGCGCCAGGCCCAGATGGCGATCACCACCAGCGTCCCAACTCCTCCCAGCACCACCGCCGGCACTGTGCCCAACCACTGCGCCGTTATGCCCGACTCGAACTGGCCGAACTCATTGGAGGTGCCGATAAAAAGCATGTCAATGGCGTTGACCCTGCCGCGCATTTCGTCGGGCGTGGCCAGTTGCACCAGGGTGCCGCGTATCACCACGCTGACCATATCGGTAGCGCCCACCAGCGCCAGGGCTACGAGCGAGACCACCATATTGTGGGAAAGGCCGAACACGATGGTGAACACGCCGAAGCCGGCTACGCACCACAGCATGGTTGCGCCCACCCGGCCGCGCAGCGGGCGGTGCGCCAGCAGTAGAGCCATGATTCCCGCTCCTACCCCCGGAGCGCTGCGCAGCAGTCCCAGGCCCCAGGGCCCGGTGTGCAGGATTTCGCGGGCGTAGACGGGGAGCAGAGCTACCGCTCCTCCCAGGAGAACCGCAAACATGTCCAGCGAAATGGAACCCAGGATCAGCTTCTGCTTCCACACATAGCGGAAGCCGGCCAGCACGCTGGTCATGCCCACCTGTTCCTTGCGGCGGACGCGCATACGGTGCTCGATCCGGGCGACCGCAAACAGCGCGGTCCCGCCCCCCGCCATAGCGGTGGCATAGACGGCGGCGGGGCCGTGAAACGCGGCGTAGATCAGCCCGCCGACTACCGGCCCCATAATGGTGGCGCTCTGGAAAACGCTGGCGTTCCAGGCCACCGCGCTGGGGAACTGCTCTTCCGGCACGAGCTGCGGCAACAGCGCTCGCCCGGCCGGCCCGTTGAACGAGCGCACCACGCCCAGCAGCACCAGCACCAGGTAGATGGCTTTCACCGACGGCATGGCGTGCCAGGAGATTTTCAGCAGCAGTCCGGAGGAGAGGGCAAATCCGGCGTAGCAGACCAGCAGCAGGTGTCGGCGGTCGAACCGGTCAGCCACTTGCCCGGAGATCAGGAAGAGGAAAATTCCGGGCAGAAATTGCGCCAGCCCCACCAGGCCCAGATCCAGAGGCCGCTTGGTAATGTCGTAAACCTGCCAGCCCACGGCCACCGACTGCATTTCCAGCGCCAGCACGATGAACAGCCGGCCCACCTCGTAAGACACGAAGTCAGGATAGGCAAAGGCGGCTCTGCTGGCGTTTGGAGTGCTCCCGAGCTTCGGCATCGAGTCAGAAGATCATACAGAGAAAATTGGAATTGGCTAAGAGACTGGCTGAAGGCTGGGCTTGCGCTGAGTGTGCGGCGAGCTAAGCCTTGACTGCGTAGTGGTCGAGTGGTAGAAGCATCATACCAATTTGGGGCGTAGGAGCTGGCGCATGCTGCGTTTTCTGGTGCAGGCCTTGAGCTCGATTGGAATGTTAGGCGCATTGTTGTTCGTCCCCGGGGTGGAACGGGCAGTCTGGGCCCAACTGCCCGGCGGGGCGCCCGCCGCGGAGGAAACCCCCTCTCACGGTTACGTGATCCGCAAGCCGGTACCGGGTTCGGACATTCCCGCCGACTACACCTTCGTCCTGACGAAGGATGAAATCTACGTCCCTATTGCCGTGCGCAAGCCTGCGGGCAACGGGCCATTTCCCGTCATCACCATGGGCTTCGGAGAAGGCAAGCGCGGCATGCTCCAAGTGGAAGATCTCACCCGGCGCCTGGCGCCCATACAGGACACCATGATTGCGCGCGGCTACGTGGTGGCGACCATCAATTACCGCAACGAGGTGCCGCATTTTTATGAGAACGAATACCGCCCGGGGCAAAACCTGCCCGACAGCATCAGCGGTGGCCGGCGGACGCTGAAATCCAATCCCACCCTGGACCACGAAGACCTGATTGCCATTCTGCGCTATCTGAAAACACTGCCCTACGTGGACAAGAATGGGATTGGAGCTATGGGCGTGAGCCACAGCGGGGAGATGATCCTCAAAGCGGCCAGCGAATATGACTTCGACGCCGGGGTTTGCATCGAGCCCGCGGCCCACGAATTTCTCAGCGTCAATACCGGGCCCAGCGCGCCCCGCGAGGGCACCGAGATTCAATACCAGGACGTGGAGGTGGTCCGGCGTAATGCCAACAAGGCTGTAGCCATGGAGCGAATCAAAACCATCCACACTCCCATCCTGATCATGGGCCGCGACCAGGATCACCTGCAGGGAATCTTCAAGCTGACTTACGAGTGGATGCAGGAAGCGGGCAAGGACGTGACCTGGGTGAGCTTCAACCATCCCGTGCACGGCTACGTTTTCAGCTACCGTCAGCCAGACGGCAGCTATAAGCCGGATGCCGTTCAGGAGAAGGCCTTCGAAACCGCCATGGCATATCTGGATCGGCACTTGAAGCACTCGCGGACCACAACCGCGGTGCAGTAACAAACCGTAACGCAGGCGTCGAATTTGATTTGTGAGTTCGAGCACAGGCCAAAGGGGGAAACACGGGTGTCAAAATTTGCCGCCGTCTATGCCGCTCTTGCCTTATTTTTCGCACTGACCGCTATGACCACGGACGCTTCCGCCGCCCAGGAACCGCCGCGCGAACGTACCCTGGATGAGATCAAGACCGAGGCCCTGGTGCGCGCCCGCACCGGTATGTATCCCATGATCGGGCTCGACCCCGCCGATGTGAGTGAAGCCTTCCAACACATCAAGAGCACGGACATGGACGAATGGGCGGCGGGTTTCGACGACGTCGCCGACCGCTACATGGCGCAAGCCAAAGAGCTGGAGTCGAGCGATCCCGCCAAAGCCAATGCTGCCTACCTGCGTGCCTGGCGGCTCTACTATTTCGGCAACTGGCCGGTGCCCATCTCACCCGGCAAGCTGCGTTCTTACAACAAGTCGCTGGAAGCCTTCGTGGCGCACGGGCGGTTGCTCGATCCTCCCCTCCAGGTGGTGCGCATACCTTTTGAGGGCAAGGAAATTGTCGGTTACCTGCGGATGCCCAAGGATGCCAAGGGGCCGGTGCCCATGGTGATTGCCATCAACGGCGCCGACAGCCGCAAGGAAACCATGTCGCTCAGTTTCGATGCCGCCATCCCTCACGGCATCGGCTACATCGCGGTGGATACGCCAGGCACGGGGCAAGCGCCCATCAAGGCAAGTCCCACCGCCGACCGCCTGTATTCGCGCGTCATTGACTGGCTGCTCACCCGGCCGGACGTGGACAAGACTCGGATTGCAGTGGAGGGCCAGAGTTGGGGTGCCTATTGGGCCACCAAGCTGGCCATTGTGGAGCGCGCAAGATTGAAATGCGTGATTGCACAGTCTCCCGGCGTACACGCCGGCTACGTGCACGGCCTGCATGAAGACGAGATGCTGCGCAACCGCGAATACCTGTTCGGACTCTCGCAGGTGTTCCAGTATCTCTATGGCGCCAAGACCATCGAGGAAGCAAACAGAATTTCGCCCCAGATGTCACTGGTGAACCAGCACCTGATCGGCAAACCCACCACGCCCATGCTCATAATTGCCGGGGCTAAGGACACGCTGATTCCCATGTCGGACATTTATCTGATTCTGGATAACGGCGATATACCCAAAGACGCGTGGATCAATCCCCAGGGCGGGCACCTGGGCCGGCAGGTCGGAGTGTGGCCCGATCCCGTGATTTTCAACAAAGTCATTATTCCCTGGCTGATTCGGCATTTAGACATGCCCGCGGCGGCCCAGTAGATGGCGCGCGACGACGATGACGCCCAACATGAAAACCACTAACTCTTTCGTCTTCACTGTGCTGGTTGTTGTGGTCATCGGCACGCTCGCCCTGGCCCAAACGCCATCTCCCGACCCACCCATGACCCTGACCGGCGCCATTCCCATGCCGCATGTGCAGGGGCGGATTGACCATTTTGCCCTGGGTTCTGACGGCACCATCTTCATTTCCGCTCTGGGCAACAACACCGAGGAAGTGATTGACCTTTCGGCCGGCACCGTGATGCGCGCCATTCCTGGCATTCCGCGTCCCCAGGGCGGTGCCTATGCGCCGGAAGTCAAGAAGCTGTTTGTAGGCAGCGATGAGGGCAAGCTTTACATTTTCGACGGCAACACCTTCGCCCAGCTTGCTACCCTCGACTTCGGCGATGACGTTGATAACTTGCGCTACGACCCCGCGTCCAAGCGCCTTTACGTCGGTTACGGCGACGGTGCAAAGGGTGCCATCGCCATGGTGGATGTGACCACCAACCGGCGCCTGCCCGAGGAATTCAAGCTGGGGGCGCACCCGGAATCGTTTCAGCTGGAAAAATCGGGTCCGAACATCTATGTCAACTTGCCGGGGTTGATGCAGATTGCGGCCATCAATCGCAAGACCGGCGCGATTGCCCGCTGGCCCGTGAAAGAAGAGGCCAACTTCCCCATGGCGCTCGATGAGCCAAACCGCCGGCTGTTCGTGGCCACCCGCGAGCCCCCGCGCCTGCTGGTGCTGGACACCCAGTCCGGCCGGGTGGTGGCAACTTTGCCCTGCCCCCAGGAATCCGACGACCTCTATTACGATGCCGCGCGCCGTCGTGTCTACGTGCCCGGCGGCGAAGGCTATATTAGTGTGTTCGAGCAGCAGGATGCCGACCACTACCGCCTGCTGGTAAAGGTCTCCTCCCAGGTGGGAGGTCGCACCGCCGGATACTGGGGCAAACTGCTGAAGGGATTCGATCGCTTTTACCTGGCGGTTCCCGCGCGCGCCGACCATGGCGCTGAGGTTCTGATCTATACAATACAGAACTGAGCGGCGGGCTCCCCGCCGCCGGGGTGAGCGGGAAAACGCATGTGGCTTTTCGCCATTCTGGTGGCTCCGGCGGTTCTGTTGGCGGTGGCTTCCTGGCGCGGCGAACGCTACAAGTTCCGCTATTACCGGGAGCGGCAGGCTGACCAGGCGCAAAGCGCCTTTCTTCCGCCCGTGAGCCTTATCGTTCCCGTCAAAGGCTACGACCAGGGCCTGCAGGAGAACCTGGCCGCGCTGGCCGGCCTGGACTACCCCGACTATGAGTTGATCATTACCGCGCTCGCGCCCGGCGATATTCCCGAGGGTGTTGTCCCGCCACGGGCGCGGGTGGTCTTCTCGGAAGGTCAGCCCCCCGGGGCCGCGGAAAAGCTGCAAAATCTACTGGCGGCGGTGCGCGCCTCGCGCCCGCGGACGGAAGTCCTGGCCTTTGCCGATTCCGATGGCCGAGTCAGCCGGGGATGGCTGCGCGCCCTGGTTGCTCCCCTGGCCGAAACCGGAGTTGGGGCAGCCACTGGCTATCGGGTTTACCTGCCCGAAACCCCGGACTTCTGGTCCTCCCTGCGCAGCGCTTGGAATGCGGTGATTTTCGGTACCTTCGGACCAGAGAAAGTCGAATTTGTCTGGGGCGGCGCCATGGCCGTGCGCAAGCATCTTTTTTCCCGTCTGGGAGTAGAGGAACTGTGGGCCGGAACCGCCAGTGACGACTACGTCCTTACCGAGGCGGTTCGCTCGGCCAACTTGCAGTTGCGCTTCGCCCCCGGCGCCCTGGTGGTAAGTGACGATCGTATTGCGCCGTGGGATCTGCTGCGCTGGATTCAGCGGCAAATGGTTATCACCCGCGTCTATGCCCCCCGACTGTGGGCGCTCTCGTTTTTCGCTACCCTCATGTATTGCACCGGAATGATGGCCTGTCTGGTGGCGCTGGGCTACGGGCATTGGATGGCGGGCGTCATTCTGGCGTTTCTTCTGGCCGCCGGCATGCTGAAGGGAACTGCGCGCAAGCACCTGGCCGGGATAGCACTGCCCGAATCACGGCCCTGGCTGCGGCGGCATGGCTGGAGGTTTACCTGGCTGGTTCCCCTGGCCACTTGGACGTGGCTTTACGCCCACCTGGCCTCAGCCTGCACCAACGTCATCGAGTGGCGCGGCTACCGTTATCGCCTCTCCAGGAAGGCTGTTTTCAACCTTTCCCCGCCGGAACGCCCGGTGCAGGCGGGATGAGCTGGGGTCCAATCGTTCTACGCCCATCTACCAGAAAGACCTGATGTACCTACCTGAACGTCGGTAACTTTCGCCGAGGCTGCAAATCACAATAATTGTAGGATATGCGCAATTGGCGCGTAAAACAGGAACGGCGGCGCTGGCGCCGGCATTGGTTAAAGGCCCCGGTGCGCATTATCAGTGATGCCGGGATGATTGACGGCTTCGGGCTGCGCGTGAGCGAAGGCGGCATGTACCTGTTTGCAGTGGCGGATTTTGAGGTGGGAGCCCGCCTCGACGTGGAATTCAAGCACCCGCACTCCGGCCAACCCAGCCGCTGCTCGGGGCTGGTGCGCAACCGGGTGGTGTACTTGTATGGCCTCGAATTTGTCCACGAGCAAGAGCAGGAGACTCCGCACCGCTTCGCGCCCAACGCAACAGTAAATTCCTGATCCCCGCGGTTGAAGCATCCCCTGATTGGCTCCCATAGGTCCTCAGCTCAGCCCGGCAGGTTAAACTAGCGCAGGCGCGGCTTTTTGCTTTCATGCCGAAAGCTGCCGGCCGACGATTCGCCGTGCGCGTAAAAATCCTATTTTTCGGGCAATTGAAGGAAGTGGCGGGGCGGGAGCGGGATACGCTCGAACTGCCGGAAGGGGCGCGCGTTTCCGACCTGCTCCGGCGCTGTGCCCAACTATCTCCGGCGCTGCAGCCCTATTATGGCGCCCTGGCCGTGGCTTTGAACCAGGAATACAGCCAGGCCAGCGCGCCGCTGCACGAAGGCGACGAGGTGGCGCTCATCCCGCCGGTGAGCGGAGGAAGCGGAACGGACTCCCGGTCCCCTTCCACGCGAGCCGCGCGCGAGGGCGCCAGCGTCGCAAAAATCCTGCGGGAGAAGATTGATGCGCCGGCCATTGTGGAAGCCATCAAGCGCCCGGAGGATGGCGCGGTGGCGGTTTTTGAAGGCATTGTGCGCAACCACAGCCGCAACCGGCGCACCCTCTACTTGGATTATGAAGCCTACGAGCCGATGGCACTCAAGAAACTGCAAGAGCTGGCAGAGCAGGCGCTGGCCAGGTTCACGGTGCGAGGCGTGACCATTGTCCATCGCCTTGGGCGGCTGGAAATTGGCGAAACCAGTGTGTTGATCGCCGTAGCTTCGGAGCACCGAGGAGCGGCCTTTGAGGCCTGCCGCTGGCTGATTGATACTTTGAAGAAGACCGTTCCAATCTGGAAAAAGGAGCATTTCGAGGACGGAGCGGTGTGGGCCGATGGCGAGCCTTTCCCGCAGGAGATTGCCAAGCCAAGCGATATTTCCCTGGACACGGGCAAGAAGCCGGCATCTAAGTGAACAAATCCCAAGAAGCCGGCATCTAAGTGAACAAATCCATTGAGCGATCTACAATTGTCAATTGACGGTTTAGAAACTGCTGCGCCTCGCCGCCAACTCCCCTTCCGGAGGCTTCTGACCCTTCTTCTGTTTGCGGTTTTGGCTGTGCCGTGCAGCGTGGCCCAGCAGAATGCCCGCGAAGCTCCCGCGCAAACCGGGGCCAATCCCCTCAGGCAAATGCCGGAAGCACAGGCGGCGCGGCAGAATGCGCCGGACGACCAGCAGTCCGCTTCCACCTTCAAGGTCAATGTAAAACTGGTAAATGTGTTCGCTACAGTGGTGGATGAAACCGGGGCCCCCATCGGCGGGCTCACCAAACAGGACTTCACCGTATTTGAGGATGGCAAGCCGCAAAAAATCGCGGTGTTTACCCGCGAGTCGGGCCTGCCGCTTTCGATTGTGCTGCAGGTAGACACCAGCCTGAGCACGTACAAAGACCTCCACCTCGAACTGGAATCGGCGCGCCGCTTCGCACACACCATCTTGCGGCCGGTGGACGCATTAGCCTTGTTTCAGTTCAGCGAGATTGTGGATGAGCTGACCCCGTTTACCTCAAGTCTGAAGCGCATTGATAACGGCATCAGCCGCGTGCACCCCGGTGCGGCTACCGCCATGTACGACGCGCTCTACCTGGGCTCGCGGGCCCTGGGACGCCGCGAGGGACGCAAAGTGCTGGTGGTCATAACCGACGGCGGTGATACCGTGAGCACCACCGATTACGCCCAGGCGCTGCGGGCGGCGCAGGAGGCGGAAGCCATTGTCTACAGCATTATCGTCGTGCCGATCGAGGCCGACGCCGGGCGCGACATCGGCGGTGAGCACGCTCTTATTCAGATTTCGCACGATACCGGCGGCAAGTACTTTTACGCTACCGGAATCAACCAGCTCGACCAGGCCTTCCGTAAAATCAGCGACGAACTGCGCACTCAGTATCAGCTGGCCTACTACCCCTCGCAACGGTACTCCGATTCCGATTTTCGCCGCATCAAGATCCTGGTGAACACCCCCGCCGGCAAAGACTGGACGGTACGGGCGCGCACCGGCTATTACACCAGCAAAGCGGAGTAGGCGCCCGGCATCGCGGCGAACAACAATGGCCGCCAGGAGGGCGTGTAGAATGTTGCCATGTCATTTCGCACAGCCGGAATCCCCCACCCTTCCAAAAAAGGCAAGACCCCGCCGCCTGAGGAGACCTTCGAGGAGGCCAGCTACCTGAAGAACCTGGGCGAAAAACAGAGGCCGGTGACCATCAAGCTGCTGGACGGAGAGGTGGTCAAGGGCTGGATTGAATACTATGACAGGAACATGGTGCGGCTGACCCGCGAGGGCGCTCCCAACCTGTTCATCTTCAAGCACCAGATCATGTACATCGCGGAAGAAGCGGCGCGGCGCAAACCGTAATGGCAGCACGGCAGCAATTCGTGCCTGCTATGGCGGAAATTGCCCGGGAAGCGGGCGCGCTGCTGATGGACTTCTTCCACCGCCGGGTCAAGGTGGAATACAAAGGCGACGTGGACCTGGTGACCGAGGCCGATCGCGCCTCCGAGGCCCTGATCACCCGCCGCATTCGGGAACGCTGGCCAGGACATAACATCCTGGGGGAAGAGGGGACGCGCACCGAGCAGGGCAGCGAATACCGCTGGTACGTGGACCCGCTCGACGGCACCACTAACTTCGCCCACGGATTCCCCGTTTTCTGCGTGTCTCTGGGGCTGGAGCACAACGGCGAACGCGTGGCGGCGGTGATTTTCGACCCCACCCGCGACGAGATGTTCACCGCCGAGAAGGGCGGAGGGGCTTTGCTGAACGGCCGGCCCATTCACGTTTCCGCCATTTCCAATCTGGCGGAATGCCTGGTGGCCACCGGATTTCCCAGCCACAAGCGGCACAAGAATCCCAACATTTTTTTCTACCACCAGATCACGCTGAAGACCCACGGTGTGCGGCGCGCCGGTTCGGCGGCGCTCGACCTCTGCGACGTGGCCTGCGGGCGCTTTGATGGCTTCTGGGAATTCAACCTCAATCCCTGGGATACGGCCGCCGGCGTGCTGATGGTCGAGGAGGCCGGCGGGCGGGTGACGCGCTTCGATGGCCAACCCTTCCGCATTGACAGTAAAGAGACCCTGGCCTCCAACGGCCTGGTGCATGACGCTCTGCTGCGCGAATTCCAGGCCATTCTCCGCGGGGAAGGGCTGGAGGAATTGCCCTCCTTGGACCAGTTCATGCGAACACGGAAGGCGTAGAATATTCGCTGCTCTTCAGCCTGCCTTCGGGAGGTGAGCCCTATGCGGCGAATCCTGTCCCTGCTGGTTCTTGTGCTGCTGATTCCCCTGGCGCATGCGCAAGATAAGCCGGCTCCGGTGCGCGTCTGCGTGGCCGCTCTAAAAAACACCTCGCGTCATATTGTTAGCCCCATATGGCAGCGCAATCAGTTGGTGCGGGCGCTGGAGCGCACCAACAAGAGCAAGGAAGTGAAGAAAGGGAAGGCGCCCAAAATTGAGACCGTGTCGCTGGATTCATCGGGCGAAGCCGACAGCATGGTGCAGGAGAAGAACTGCGAGTATGTCCTGTACACCGATCTGACCGAGGTTCTGCAGGCTGGCCGGCCGGAGGTCAGCCTTCCGCCGCCGGGCGCTGTCCAGGTGGGAACCAACATGGGCGACGCGCGCGCGTATCCGCCGGATTACCACAGCGCCACGGTGAATTACCGTCTGATGCGCGCGGGAAATTTCAAGCCCTGGGCAGAGGGCATGGTCAACGCCGATGACGCTCTGGCAGAGGATGTGCTGGTTTCGCAGTTGATGGACCAGGTTGCCAACCGCGTGGTACGCGAGATCCGCAACCCGCATGCCAGCGCGCCGGAGTAGGTCCTGGCCACCCGGTTCACGCTCCGGCAGTCACTCTCAACGCAGCTGAGATAGCACAAGACGCAACCACTACCTGCGTGCCTATTGCAGTATGGATGCCCAAACCCTGAGACGCTGCTCGCGGCGCCTCCCGCCGAGTAAAGGCGCTAAAATACAACTTTGTTCGGTGACTGCATCCAAAACAGTGTGGGGATGGATGGCCCACCTCAGGACATAAATAACTCATGTCAGGACATAACCCGTGATTCCATCTTTGCTGGAACGAAAAATCGAAAAGCGGCCGGAAAAGGTGCGGCTGCAGGGACGGATTCTCTTCCTGACGGAGGACCCGGAGCTGATCAAACGGCAACTGGCGGGCTGGGACCTGCCCTGGGATGCAAAGAATCCGGCCAATAATCCCAAGTTGCGCGACGACATCTCCACCGACGAAATCACGCCCGCCCACTACTGCTTCTACTTCGACCAGACCCTGGGAGAGATTCCCTACCTGGGGCTGAAGTGCGGAGGTGTGCTGCCCATTGCCCGTGGCGACGTCAAGAAGGGCGGCTTCGTGGCCGCCGTGAGCGGCAAGCGCCGGGGCAAGGGCTCCAGCCGGGAGCAGTCGCCCTACGCCGAGCTATGCGCCGGAATCCGCCTGGTGATCGCGGAAAATATCGAGCGCATCTACAAGCAGAACTGCCAGAACCTGGGGGTGCTGACTTCGACCGACTTCTCGCTCATCGCGAAAATTCGCGCCGGCGAGGAGATTCCGCTGGCCGAGTTCACCCAGGGCGAAGACGAGATTACGCGGCAGATCATCGAATACGGTGGGCTGTTTCCGTTCAACGTGGCACGGCTGCAAGGCAAGGTGTTCTTGCCGCCCATTCAGACCAGGGCGCGCCCTATGACGGTCGCGGAGAAGATTTTCGCCCGGCACATGATCCACGATAAAGACCGGGTGGGAGTGCCGGCGGTAAAGCCCGGCGACGCAGGGTTTGCGCGCGCCGACCTGCGCTTCAGCCATGAGTACGTGACGCCGATGGCTTCAATTTTCTTCGAACAGTTGGTGGGCAAAGACGCGCCGGTCAACGATCCTGCAACCATTATTTTTTTCCGCGACCATCTGACGTTCCTGGACGAGGTGATCTCCGAAGAAAAGCGAAAGATGGGACTGCTCGACCTGGCCACCCAGCTTAAGTTCAAGCAGCAGGACTTCGCCCAATCGCGCGGCATCAAGCTGCACGGCGAGCTGCGCGACCGCAAGGGTTCGGAGGGCATTTGCCATTCCATCGTGCTGGAAAGCTACGCCCTGCCGGGGCAGCTCAACGTGGGTTCGGATTCGCACACCCCGCATGTGGGTGCGATGGGATGCGTCGCCTTCGGCATCGGCACCACCGACGTGTTCAATTCCTGGATCACCAAGGACGTGCGGGTGCGCGTACCGGAAAGCGTAAAACTCGTAATTCGGGGCAAGCGCCATCCCAACGTCACAGCCAAGGACTTCATCCTCAAGATTCTGTCCCTGGATTACGTGCGCAGCGGCAAGGCGTTGGCCAAGGTGATGGAGTATTCGGGCGAGGCTATCGAGGAACTGAGCGTAGACGAGCGCGCTACCATGACCAACATGGCGGCGGAAATTGGCGGCTTCACCGGCATTGTGGCGCCAGACAAAAAGGTGGTGGAATTCCTGGTGGAGCGCCGGGGCATGGAACGCAAACGCGCGCAGGAACTAATTGCCGGGCTGAACAGCGACTCCGGCGCCGAGTACGCCCATGTCATCGAACTGGACGCGGCGGACATCACGCCCATGGTGGCCACGCCCGGCGATCCGGGCAACGGCAAGTACATCCGCGAGCTGAACACACCCGTGCCGGTGGAAATCGCCTATGGCGGCACCTGCACCGCGGGCAAAAACGAAGACATGGACATGTACGCGCGGGTGCTGGCGCAGGCCCTGCGCCAGGGCAAACAGGTGGCCGAAAGCTGCAAGTTCTACATCCAGTTCGGCTCGCAGGAGACGCGCGAGTACTGCCTGCGCAAGGGCTACCTGGATGTCTTCAAAAAGGCGGGAGCCATCGTCATTGAGCCCAGCTGCGGCGCCTGCATCAACGCCGGGCCAGGGGTTTCGACGCGCCCTGACCAGGTGGTCATTAGTGCCCAGAACCGCAACTTCCCGGGACGCAGCGGCCCGGGACAGCTGTACCTGGCCAGCCCGCTGACGGTAGCCGCAAGCGCGGTGGCCGGCTACATCTGCGAGTACGAACCGGCGGACCAGAGGGAGTTGGTGCCGGCGTAAGAACAGTTGTCAGCAGCCAGTGAAAGCAGCGCCAGTTGTTGTGGCCGATCCGCAATTGGACGTTTGTTCGATGCCGATAGGGGAAGAAAAATAGCAACTGGGTGAAAAGGCGCTGTGGGTGCCCCTACAGGAGTGAGATTCTTGCTCGCTCGTTTGGTGGCGAGAGCGCCGGGAGCAGTGGTGCCGCGCCCTGGCCTGGCGCCAAAACCCTGTACACCCAACCAGGCATTCTTGCTAGAATTGGAGGCAGCTAGCCTCACCGCGAACTGCTCCGAGGAGAAACAAAGCTCATGGCTTATGTGATTGCGGAACCGTGCATAGGGACCAAGGACACGGCGTGCGTGGATGCATGCCCGGTAGACTGCATCCATCCCAAGAAGGACGAACCGGCGCACGCTGAAGAAGAAATGCTCTACATTGATCCGGTGGAATGCATTGATTGTGGCGCCTGTGTTCCAGTGTGCCCAGTGTCGGCCATCTTCGCGCTTGACGACCTGCCGGAAAAGTGGAAAGCCTTCACCGAGCGCAACGCCGCTTATTACGGCCGTACGCCGGCGTAGTCCCGATTGCAAAAGGAGTCTGGGCGCGCATCCCGGTTGGGGGTGTGCGCCTTCGTGTTTTAGCTTATAACTGATTGGCTAACCAGCCTTCGCATGCCAGGCCTCGCGGCTCATCAGCTAGTTAGCCGCCCAGCTGATCAGCCGCGCTCCTTCCTCCGCTGGTCATCCACAGACGGCAGCATTTAGAATGAAAATTCAGCTTGTGCCGAGGAGCAGCCTAGAGGCGCGGCAGGCGGGTTGGCGGGCCGTGGCCGGCAGTGGTCCATGCCGCTGAAGGAATCAGAGGCGATCGTGCTGCGCACCTATCCGCTGCGCGAAGCGGACCTGCTGGTCACGCTGTTCACGCGCGCCGAAGGCAAGGTGCGCGGCGTGGCCCGGGCGGCGAAGAAGTCAAAGAAGCGGTTTGGAGGCGCGCTGGAGCCGCTTACCTTGGTGCGCGCTTTTTGGGACGATCGCGAGCGCCAGGAATTAGCCCGACTGGACTCGTGCGAGGTGTTGGAATCGCCGCTGGCCAGGCAGGTGACTTATCCCCGGGCGGTGGCCCTGGGACATCTGGCCGAGGTTCTGGACGAGTTGCTGCCCGACCGGGAGGCGAACGACGCGGTGTTCCGGCTGACCTTAACCGTGCTGGAGCAACTGGCCGGTGAACGGATCTGGATGCCGCTCACCTATTTTGAGCTGTGGATGGCGCGGCTGGTGGGCTTCCTGCCGGAGCTTTCCGAGTGCGTGGGCTGCGGCGCGGCCTTGAACGGCAGCCGGGCCTTTTTTCACGCGCAGGTGGATGGGTTGATGTGCGCCGAAGACAAACGTCTGGCATCGTCGGAAATGTCGCGGGAATCGCGGGCGCTGGCGGGGGAGATGTTTCGCGCTCCCATAGAGAATTTTGCCACGCTGACATGGCCCAAGGCCAAGGCCGCCGACCTGCGCAAGTTTCTGGTGCAGATTCTGGAACGGCACCTGGAAAAAAAACTGGTGACCGCGGGGATGCTGGAGAGGATTAGCACTTAGCAGTTGGCACTGAGCATTTGGCCGGCAAAGAGTCGCGGTGTTCCGGTAAGCAGCAGGTGCATGATGCGGGCCTCCGCAGCGCCGATGTCGCTCAGGGGCCGAATGCCAACTGTTAATTGCTGAATGCTTGTTTGCCTATATAGCAACGGCTGATGTCAACCAAAACCAATTCGCCCACCTTGCAGGAGCTCATCCTGCGCCTGCAGAATTTTTGGGCGGAGCGCGGCTGCGTGCTGCAGCAACCGTACGACTTGGAAGTTGGGGCGGGGACCATGGCGCCGGAAACCTTTCTGCGGGTGCTGGGAGCGCGGCCCTACAAGGTGGCCTACGTGCAGCCTTCACGGCGGCCGGCCGACGGGCGCTACGGCGAGAATCCCAACCGCCTCTACAAGCACACGCAGTTGCAGGTGATTCTCAAGCCTCCCCCGCAAAACGTGCAGGAGTTGTATCTGGAATCGCTGGGCGCCATTGGCATTGACCTCCGCCAGCACGACATTAAGTTCGAGGAAGACAATTGGGAGTCGCCCACTCTGGGCGCGTGGGGAATCGGCTGGCAGGTGATGCTCGATGGCTTGGAGGTCACGCAGTTTACCTACTTCCAGCAGTGCGGAGGAGTGGACCTGGAGCCGATTTCAGCCGAGCTGACCTACGGGCTGGAGCGTATTGCCGCTTTTTTGCAGGATGTGAACAGCATTTACGACATCGTGTGGGCGCGTGATCCGCACAGCGGCAAGGCGGTGACCTACGGCGATGTGCGGCTGGCGGATGAGCTGCAGTTTTCCGTCTACAATTTCGAGGCCGCCGACGTCGAGAAGACCTGGAAGCACCTGGAGTTGTGCGAGGCCGAGTGCCAGGCGCTGCTGCAGCGGTTTCGGTCCCTGGGAAAAGATAACGGCAGCCAGGCGGGCTTGAAGGGAGCGGCGCATGCCGAGACAGCGGGTAGCATTCCCGAGCAACACGATTTTTCCGAACCGCTGACCGCCGAGCCCCAGAACGGGTTCGTGGGGGCGCCGGCCATTGCGCGCTTTCCGCTTTTGCCGGCTTACGACTTGTGCCTGAAGTGCTCGCACCTGTTCAATGTGCTCGACTCCAGAGGAGCGATTTCGGTTACCGAGCGGGTGGGCGTGATCGCCCGAATCCGCAACCTGGCGGTGGGCATCGCCAAGGCCTGGATTCAGCAGCAAAGCGCGAGCAGGCCGGAAGCGCCGGCGGAAGACGCGGAGCCTGAGTCCGCGGCGCAACGAAAAAGTGTGATGCGCGGGCAAACCGTGTAGGCGCGAGGTCCTTCGAGGCGCTCGCCGCGCAGGCTCGGTTCGCGCCCGCTCAGGATGGCAGTCGTAAAGGGCCTGCGCTAAAAAGAAGAGTTCATGGCGGATTTTCTGCTTGAGATCGGATGCGAAGAAATTCCCGCGCGGATGATGGACGCGGCCTCGGCGGAACTCTTCACGCGTGTAACTGAGCTGTTGACGCGCGAGCGCCTGCGGACCCAATCAGCGGTTGCGGGCACGGCGTTTTGGACTCCACGGCGGTTGGCAGTCCGGGTGGTGGGAGTTATGGCGGCCCAAGCCGACGTCGAGGAGCAGGTAATCGGACCGTCGCTGAAGGTAGCCTTCAAAGACGGGCAGCCTACGCCCGCAGCGCACGCTTTTGCGAAAAAAGTGAATACCGACGTGGCCAAGCTGCAGCGCGTCACGACTCCCAAGGGCGAATATCTGGCCGCAAAGGTCGTCAACAAGGGCCGCGCAGCGTCGCAGATTCTCACTGAATCGCTAGCCAAGGAGCTGGCTTCCATTTACTGGCCCAAGAGCATGTACTGGCGCGCGAAAAACGAGCGTTTTGTGCGTCCGGTGCGCTGGCTGGTGGCGCTACTGGACGGGGAAGTGGTGCCGCTGGCGTTTGGCGGGGTTCGCGCGGGTCGGGACTCCAGCGGTCATCGCACATTAGGTGAGTCGGTGGAAATCCGTGCGCCACGGGATTACGAAGCCTCTCTGCAGCGGGTAGGGGTGGTGGTCAGCCCAGCCGGGCGCGAACAGCGCATCCGCAAGGCCTTGGACGAGGCGGCGCGTACGGTCGCGGGGGCCCGCTGGCGGGAAGACACGGCGCTGCTCGAGATCGTGGTCAACCTCACGGAGTTTCCCTCCGTAGTCCTGGGCACTTTCGATCGCGAGTTCTTGGAATTACCCGAAGAAGTGCTGGTCACGGTGATGCGCGACCACCAGAAGTATTTCGCGCTGGAGGATGGCGCGCACAAGCTGCTGCCGCATTTTCTGGCGGTGCTGAATACCGATGGCGACCCCGAGGGCATCATCCGCCACGGGCACGAGCGGGTGCTGCGGGCGCGCTTCAACGACGCGCGCTTCTTCTGGCAGACGGACCAGAAAATCTCCCTGCGCGAGCGTGTTGCTCTGCTGAAACACGTCACTTTCCAGAAAGACCTGGGCAGCTACTACGAGAAGACGCTGCGGGTGCAGCACCTGGGCAGCCATATTTCCGGCGCGCTGAAGGAATCGGGACTGGAGATTCGTCCCGGAGTCGTGCACAAGGCGGCGTGCCTGGCCAAGACCGACTTGACCACGGAACTGGTTAAGGAATTCACCGAACTGCAGGGGATTGTGGGCGGACTGTACGCCGGGGTGCAAGAGCTGGATCCGGCGCTCTCGCCCGAAGCGCACCGGCTGATCGCGCTGGCCATCTACGACCATTACAAGCCGGAGTCAATGGAAGACTCCGTGCCCCGCACAGTCGAGGGTGCGGCGCTCTCGATTGCCGACAAGGCGGACAGCATCGCCGGCATGTTCGCGCTGGGATTGCAGCCCACCGGTTCGAAGGATCCATTTGCGCTGCGGCGGCAGGCGAATGGCATTATCAGGACGACTGCCGAGCACAAACTCCCGCTCAGCCTGGAGCAGTTGTTCCGGGACGCGCTGGCGGGCTATGACGGTTCGGAGGCGGAGAAGAAATTCGGCCCGAGTTTCGCGACGCCGGAAGGCCGAGGCGAGGTGCTGCAGGCGATTGCCGGCTTCATGCGGGAGCGGCTGGCATTCTACCTGCGCGACGCGCTGGGCTTCGCCTATGATGTGGTGAACGCGGTGCTGGCCGCGGGCAGCGACGACGTGGTGGACGCGGTGGCGCGCGCACAGGCGGTGGCCAAGGTGCGGCCGTCCGGCGACTTCGAATCCATCTCCATCGCCTTCAAGCGCATGAAAAACATTTTGCGCCAGGCGCACGAAATGGGATCAGCGCCGGCAGGGGAATTTCATCCGGGCGCGCTGAAGGAGCCGGCGGAAGTCAATTTGGCCGAACTGGTGCCGGAGACTGCCCAGCGGGTGCGCGAGCTTCGCGCCAAAAAGGATTACGAGCCGGCGCTGGTGGAAATTTCGCGCCTGCGTCCGGCGGTGGACACAT
>DATEJK010000204.1:0-16385 GCA_035278025.1 Terriglobales bacterium
GACCCTGCGCTCCAGTGACAACCTTGCCGCGCCGCGCCCGCAAGGCGATATCCATCAGAAACACGGTGATCAGGCCCAGGGGAATGCTCACCGCCAGCGCCGTCAGCAGGTTTACCCGCAATTCCGGTATCGGCCCATCCACCAGCAGCAGTGCTCCCAGAGTGAGCAGGGCAATGCCTCCAATGCCCAGCACGCCGTGGGTGGCGAACTTGGCTTCCAGGGCAAACATAACGAAGGCCGCCAGAATGAGCACCAGGGCGGCATAGCGCGTGGGCAGCAGGTTAAGGGCGAAAGCCGCCAGCAGGATGAAGATAACCCCGGTCACTCCCGGAACCACCGCTCCAGGATGGTTGAATTCGGCATACAGCGCCAGCGCCCCTATCGCCAGCAAGATGAAGGCGATATTAGGGTCCATGATGTAGTTGAGGATGCGCTGCTTGAGCGTCATCTCAAAGGGGTGCACCGGTTTGCCCACCAGGTCGAGCGTGACCGTCTGCCCGTTGAAGCGGCGGACGGGCTTGCCTGCGAGCTGTTTGAACAGGTCGTCCTGGCTGGAAGCCACGTAGTCAACCAGGTGCTGCTGGAGGGCTTCGCCGTCGGTCCAGCTCTTCGACTGGCGCACTGCGCTCTCCGCCACTTCCACGTTGCGCCCGCGCTTGGCCACCACGGAGCGCATCAAGGCAGCCGCGTCGTTTTCCACCTTGGTCTTCATCACGTCGTCCATCTTGCCTCCGGTGAGGGTGACGGGATGGGCGGCGCCGGTGTTGGTCCCCGGAGCCATGGCGGCCACATCGGCGGCCTCCAGGAGAAAGAATCCAGCCGAGGCAGCGCGGCTGCCGCTGGGGGCCACGTAGATGATGACCGGAACCGGAGAAGCTACGATTTTTTCGATGATGTGGCGGGTAGAGTCGGCTAGGCCCCCGGGCGTGCTCAACTCGATCAAAACCGCCTGGTCTTTTTCCTGATCCGCTTTTTTCAGGGCGCGGTCGATAAATTCGTCGCTGATGGGCTGAATCGTGTCATTGAGGACAATCTTAAGCACCTGCGCCGAGGCGGCGGTGGTGCAACTGAGCAATAAAGCAGCTGCACCCAGCAGAAATCGGTTTGGCCAATAACGCCTCATTCCTTCGGCACGCTCGCCGGGACAACTGTCGCTTTGCCGTCCACCTTCTGCTTTAGTGCCAGCGCCTCGGCGTTGCCCGGGTCAACCCTCAGCGCCCGCTCCAGCAGGTCGTTAGCCGCCTGCTTATTATTTTCTCTCAGGTTGACCCTGGCGAGAACCACATAAGCCTCGGTGGAGGGAGCAAGCCGCAAAGCGGCATCCGACTCGTTCCGCGCTGCCGCCGGGTCGTGATTCAGGTCGAGCGCCTCCGCCAACATCGCATGGGCCAGAGCGTTGGCGGGGTCGAGGTTCACAGCCTCGCGCAAGTCTTTCTCCGCGTCCAGCACAAGACCTTTGGCCAGCAGGTCGCGTCCACGCTGCATGTGATAGGCGGCATGAGCGCGCGGATCCAGTTGCGCCAGCCGCGCCTCGGACGCGCCCTGCATTTCTATGGCGAGCTCGCGGAATTCCGCTTCGTCATAATTCCGTTTCACCCGTTCCACTGGCGGCTTGGGAGCGACCGCGGAGGACGTAACCACACTTGTAGGGTTGACGCCCGCGGGAACGCTCGCGCGCGCGGCTACCGCCGTCAGCAAACTCTTGGCCTCATTGTCATCCGGATGCAGGGCCAGGCACTCCCGCAACTCCCGGCTTGCTCCCGCCATATCGCCGCCGCGAAACAAGGAAACCCCCAGGTTGAAGCGGTAGTCCGCGTCACTGGGATCAGCATCCACAGCTTTTTGAAAAAACACGCTGGCGTCAGCTTTATTCAAGCGAGCCCTGACCACGCCCAGATTGTTGTAAACCTCGATGAGGGGAAACTCCTCCAGCAGAAAGCGAAAAGCGGCTTCGGCGCGTGGAAAATTGCCCTGGTAATAAGCCGCCAGGCCGAGAAAAAAGTTGGCCTCGCGGGCCCGTGAAGCGCCGTTGGGAATGCGCGCCAGCCAGTTGGCCGCCGCATCATAGTCGTGAGCTTCAAAGTAAGTCTTGCCCAGCTCCAGCATGGCTTCGGTGTAGGCGGGATTCAGACGCACGGCATCGCGCAGCCGCTGCAATTTGTCCGCCTCGCTGGGCGCGATCAGTCCCCGGATATAGTCCTCGAAGGCATCCAGCCTGAGGGGCGGGGCGGCTGCCAGGAAATCCTGACGCGATACCGCATAACCCAGCTGCACCATGCGCAGCAGGTCCCAGGCCAGCGCATTCTCCACGTTTAACAAAGCGGGAAGCGGGCCGGTTTCCGTCACCTCCGGCGAAAGATGGCGCTGGCTCACGTCCAGTACTTGCGCCCGGGCGCTGAATGTCTGCCCGTCGAAGCTGTAGCTGCCCAGAACCGCATAGCTGGCCTCCATCTGTTCGGCAATACGATACAAGCTGGCGCGAGAGGGATGAATGCCGGAGGGAATGCCGGCTCGGTCGTAGGCCTGCTGCCGGATTTGCCGGCCAAGAACATAGAGACCGTCCTGGCCCATGCGCTGCCCCAATATCTCGGGAAACGCTTCCGAGATCCACTCCAGGCCCGGCGCGTTGGAGCGATTCTCAAAAGGCATGACTACCACGGTTTGCACCGGGGACACGGTCGCCTGGGCGACAGCTAAACCGGCCAAAATCCAGCCCACACACACTAAACCAGTAAGGACGTAACGTGGTCTCAAAGTAGGCCGATTATACCCATTTGGCTTCTCCCGCCGGAGTGACTACTCACCTCCCACCCCGGGAAAAACGGGTGGCAAACCCGCCGAACACAACTTGGGTCTAAGGAGAAATAACCTAACAGCTCTCGCATCGGAGGATACAGATGAAAAAGTTACTATTTCTGCTGGCAGCGATGCTGATCGCGGTCGGCATCTCTGTGGCCCAGACAGACCAGAACAATCCCAATGCCAACTCCGCGAATTCCCCCACCGCCACTCAGACCAGCCCGAGCGCGCAGGGAAGCGCAACCACTCCGGACCAGGGGACCGCAACTCAGGGAAGCACCGACCAGACCAGCACCACGACCACGACCACCCGCCATCACAAGGGGGCCAACTCGGGTAACCTGCCGCAGACAGCCTCGCCGCTGCCTCTACTGGGCTTGCTGGGCATGGGGTCGCTAGCCGCTGGCGTTGCCACCCGCAAGAAGAAACGCTCATAATCTCATCCAGGGGCGGTCACCGGCTAAAGGCCGCAATACCACCCCTGGGATTTTCTCAGTTCTGGGAGTGACGGTACGGATTCTTCGGACCCATGCCGCACTAAAATGCCCCAAAACATCCAACTGCCCCGATAGCAGCATCTCACTCGTTACCGAAAGTGTCTGGCAAACTTGCCTTCACGGTTCTACATACATATAATCCGGCTCTCTGTGTAAATGCCTGCAGCACACTGGCTGAAACGCACGGTGCTGGACGGAGCCCATTCGCCCACGGTCCGGCGTTAAGCTTAAGGCGCGAGCCAGAGGCTTGGGGACGCAGTTGCGTACCTGGGCGGCAGTCACCGCTAGTTTCCCGAGAAATCTGGAGGAGCATGGAATGAAGAAGACGCTTGTCAGCATGGTGCTGGTCCTAACTGCGATTGCGGTCATGGAAGCCGTGTCGGTGCTACCGGCGCCTGCGCAACAGCCTTCCGCCGCCGGCCAGGCGGCCCCCGCGGCTTCGCAGCAGAAGGGTCCCGAAATCAAGGATCCGGCGGAATACAACGCCTATGTGGGCGCGATGCAGCAGAGCAATCCCCAGGCAAAAGCCAGCGCCCTGGAGTCCTTCCTGCAGCAATATCCCAACAGTGTCATGAAGAAGGACGCGTTGGAATTGCTGATGGCCGCATACGAGCAAACCGGCGATACCGCCAAGATGCAGGCCACCGCCGACCGGCTGCTGCAGGCCGACCCCAACAATCTGCGCGCCCTCGCCCTCCTGGCTTACAGCCACCGGCGGCAGGCGGAGGCCAACCAGAATCCGCAGCAGAACCTGGCTGCCGCTGCCCAGTACGGTGAAAAAGGGCTGCAGGCGATTGCCTCGGCGCCTAAACCCGACGGCATGTCCGATGCCGACTGGACCAAGCTCAAGGATCAGGTCGGCGGCATCTTCAACGGCGCGGTTGGCCTCAATGGCCTGCAGAACAAGGACTACAAGAGCGCTGAGGAGCATTTGCGGGCGGCGGTGAATCAAAACCCCAATAATCTCACCGACGTTTATCCTCTGGCCCTGGCCTATTACTCGGCCGGCAATCCGCCCAAACCAGCGACACCGCCCCCTCCTCCAGCGGATGCCAACAATCCCCCTCCTCCGGATCCGGCAGTAGTGGATGCGAATGTGCAAGGGCTGTTCTTCATTGCTCGCGCCGCCAACCTGGCTACGGGCACCCCCGGGCAGGCCCAGATCGCCGACTTCGGCAAAAAGTGGTACTCCAAGTTCCACGGCTCCGATCAGGGCTGGGACGAATTGCTGGCCAATGCCAAAACCCAGACCTTGCCCCCGCAAGGCTTCACCATTGCCGCCGCGCCGCCGCCTCCAACTCCGGCCCAGCAAGCTGCTCAGCTGGTGAGTTCCAAGCCCATCAAGGAAATGTCGTTTGCCGAATGGCAGCTGGTGCTTTCTTCCGGCAACCAGGACGCCGCCGACAAGGTTTGGAGCACGATTAAGGGTGTGCCCCTGCAGATTGAAGGCACGGTGATCAGCGCCACCTCGCGGCAGTTGCAGATTGCGGCTACGGTGGACGACATTGAGGCCAAAAGGGCAGACATCACTCTGAATATGCTGGCTGCCATTCCCGCGCGGCTGATGCCCAAGGCGGGTGCCAGCATCCCCTTCGAAGGCACTCCCGTTTCCTATGAAGCCAAGCCGTTTACCATGGTGATGGATAAGGGAGCCCTGCTGACGGTGAAGAAGGCCGCGCCCACTCGCCGCCGCCGGCCGCGAGGCCATTAGAGGCTAAAACAGCAAGTTAGCCAGGGCAGCCTGTGTGGGCTGCCCTTTCTTTTTGCGCTAAGAACAGGGAAAGCGAATAGCCGCGCTTCAGCGCGCCGCTTTCTTCTCCAGAGTGAGGGGGCGGGCGCTGCGCGGCGGACGGCGGGCGCCATCCCGCAGTCCTCGAATGTCAATTTTCAATTCCTGGATGGTGCGGCTAAGAGTGTTGCGGTGCATGCCCAACTGCCGCGCCGCCCGGCACTGGTTGCCGTGGTTATCCTGCAGCACCGTCAGAATGAAGCGCTTCTTGAATTCGCGAACGGCTTCCGAATAAAGAATGCCGCTCTTATACATCTGCATGATTAATGCTTCTAGCTGATCCTTCACGGCGACTCCCTTTCGTTCTGAAAGGCTGAGAATTATGAATAGTGTCTCAACGTCTACTTCTGTTGCACCGGGTCCGGTATTGAGACTTGGGCCGGGGACGAAGGCCGGGTCATGCTGCGCAACCCATCCATCCCCTGTTGAAAACGATTGCGTACCGCCGCCGGCGCCACCCAGGAAGCCGCCCGGGCCACCGCCAGAAAATAGGGCCCCAGAGTAGATCCGGACAACACACGTGAGCCCGGAGTAAACGAGGCCAGTGCCAGCGCGACTACCGCTATTACCAGCACGCCTCGCAAAAACCCAAACCCGGCGCCCAGGAGGCGGTCAAACCAGCGCAAACCCACTTCCTTGAATGCCCAGCGCGTAATCCTTCCCACCAGGCCGGCAATTCCCACCACCGCAATAAAAATCAGCAGGAAGGCGCCTATTTCCGCCACCCACTGTGCCCGGGTATAGGGTGAAAACCAGCCGGCTACGCGCCCATACTCCCAGGCGGCCAGCAGGTATCCCACCACCACTCCCGTCAGGGAGAAAATCTCGTAAAAAAAACCTTCCTTGGCGGCCAGCGCCATGGATAGCGTTACCGCCACCACGATTACCCAGTCAATCCCGGTCATGAGTTCGGGGACAGCGAGCCTCTAAACCTCAAGCTCGCGTCCGGTCAGACGGCGATACGCCTCCAGGTACTTCTCGCTGCTCTTCAGTGCCACCTCTGCCGGCAAAGCCGGGGCGGGTGGCTGCTTATTCCAGCGGACCTCTTCCAGATAGTCGCGTACGTACTGCTTGTCGAAAGAATCCTGAGCGCGGCCGGGAGCATACGTGCCGGCCGGCCAGAAGCGCGAGGAGTCGGGGGTGAGCACTTCATCCGCCAGCACCAGCCCGCCCGCCGTACGCCCAAACTCAAACTTGGTATCGGCGATGATGATGCCCCGCTGCCGCGCGTAATCCGCCGCCGTCTGATAAATCTTCAGGCTCAGCTCGCGCAGCTCACGGCTCAAGACCGGCCCCGCCTGCTGCGCCATGCGCTCGAAGGAAATATTCTCATCGTGCCCGCTCAGCGCCTTGGTGGCGGGAGTGAAAATGGGTTCCGGCAGCTGGTCCGATTCGCGCAGGCCGGAAGGCAGGGAAATACCGCATACCGTGCCGCTCTGTTTGTACTCCTTCCAGGCGGAGCCGGAAATGTACCCCCGCACCACGCATTCGATGGCCACCATGTCTGCCCGCACCACCAGCATGGAGCGGCCGCGGAGCTGCTCCTTGTAGGGATGCAGCGACGCCGGGTAGCGCTCCACATCGGCCGTGACCAGGTGGTTGGGAACAATATCGCGCAGCAGGTCGAACCAGAACAGGGAGAGCTGCGTGAGGACTTTGCCCTTGTTGGGGATGCCGGTGGCCAGCACGTAGTCGAAGGCGGAGATGCGGTCGGTGGCCACGAACAGCAGGTGTTCGTTATCCACCCGGTAAACATCCCGCACCTTGCCGCTGGCGTACAGTTCGAGCTCGGGTATGTCGGTTCGAAGAAGGACGTTATCGAGGATCTGGGGAGTCATGCAATCATTTTAGCCGCAAGAAACGTCGCGTATTCTAGCCGCCCAGAATTTTTTGTCAACCAGGGTAGAGGGCGGCAAAGGAAAATGGGCTGCGCCGCCCGGCGGAAAAGGGTTGACAAGCTGGCGATTTAGGGAAACAGCCGTCCGGCGCGGTTTTTCCCGGGCCGGCATGTGGAAAAAATGTGCGCTCCGGAAATGCGCTTCGCGGGCCAGGGGCAAAATGTCGCGTTACGACATGTCTGCCGGCTCTGTCAAGCCCCGAAGCGCACCGACACCAGCTTGGAGACTCCCGGCTCCTGCATGGTCACCCCGTAGAGCACGGGGGCGATGCTCATGGTCTTCTTGCTGTGGGTGATGAGCACGAACTGGGTCTGCACGCTCATTTCCTTTACCAGTTCGGTGAAGCGCCCCACGTTGGCCTCGTCCAGCGGCGCGTCCACCTCGTCCAGGATGCAGAAGGGGCTGGGCTGGTATTGGAAGATGCCTACCAGCAGCGCCAGCGCAGTCAGCGCTTTTTCTCCGCCGGAAAGCAGCAGCACGTTCTGCAGGCGCTTGCCCGGAGGCGAGGCCACCACGTCTATGCCGCTCTCCAGGCTGTTTTCCTGATCTGTGAGCCGCATGAAGGCCTGCCCCCCGGCGAACAGCTTGCGGAAGGTGAGCTGGAAATTTTCGTTGATCCGGTCGAAGGCTTCCTGGAATTTCTGCCGCGAGACCGCTTCGATTTCGCGAATCGTGTTCTGCGTATTTTGAATGGACTCCAGCAAGTCCTTGCGCTGGGTCTCCAGGAACTGATGCCGCTGCGCCGTCTCCTTGTACTCCTCCAACGCCATCATATTGACCGGACCCATAGCCTCCAGGTGCGAACGCATCTGGCGGTAGGCGGCGTCTTCCTGCGTGAGTTGCTCGCCCTCCACCGGCTGCAGGCTGTAGTCCTCACACAGCACTTGCCGGGTCACGCCCAGTTCGTTGAGGCAGGTCTCGGCCATGTACTCGCTGTCGGACTGCAGCTTGGCGGCGGTGGCGCTGATTTGGCCGCGCCGGTCGCGCGATTGCTCCAGCACCTCGCGAAGCGAGTGCAGGGTCTGGTCAATCTCCATCAGCCGGGTACGCACCTGGTCGCTTTCCGCGTGCAACTGGACGGCGCGCGCTTCCGCCTCCCTGCGCTCCGCCGCAAACGCGACAACCTGCTCCGCCAATGACTTGCTCTCCGCCTCGCGCTGCTGGCTTTCCGCCACCGCCGAAGCCGCCTGCGCCCGTAAGTTCTGAATGCGCCCCCGGGTCTCAGCCAGCAGCGACTCCATCCTCTGCAGAGCTGCCTCCGCCGAGCGCCGCCGCTCTTCCACCGTTGCCACCCGCGCCATCTGCTGGGAAGTCCGCTGGGCCGCGGCGTCACGTTGCTCGCGCAGGCCGCCCAGGGATTGCTGCGCTGCCGCCATCTGCGCTTCCAGTTGCTGCTGCCTCGCTTCCAGGCGCCCCAGTTCATCCTGGCGCACCGCGATGCAGCTTTGTTGCTCCGCCTGTTCGCCCGCCAGCCGCCGCAATTCCGCTTCGCAGACGCCGGAGCGTTCCTGCAATTTCACCGTCTCCGTATCCAGCTGCTGCAGCGAGTGCCCGGAGGTCATGGCGTCCTTCTCCGCCTCCCGCTTTTCATCCTCCAGCCGCTGCAGCAGGGAAGTGAGCTCGCTGATCTCCCGCGCCAGCATGGTGACGCGCTGCTCCTCGCCGCGCAGGGCAATCTCCAGCTCCGCCAGGTTGCGCATCAGTTCGCGCAATTCCCGCTTCATGGAGAGCGGTCCTTCGGCGCGCTGCTTACCGCCGGTGACCGTCACGTTGTGGAAGCACTCGCCCGATTGCGAGAGGAAGAAAGCCTGCGGGTTTTCCAGCGCCAGCTCCCGCCCCAGCGCGGGATCGGGAACAATGTAGCCATCGCGCAACTTGGGCAGAATCACTTCCAGCGACTTGCCAAAGCCGTTCAGCACCCGAATGCAGTTCTTCAGCGGGACTATGGGAGCCGGCGGCGGCGCCGCCTGCAGGCTCTCATCCACCGCAAAAGAGAAGCGCGCCTGCGAATCGTTGGGATGCACCAGGAAGGTGGCGCGCCCGTCCACGTCGCTGCGCAGCAGGCGCAAGCCTTCGTCGGCCGCGTCCCAGGACTTGACCACGATGTAGTTAAGTTCGTCGCGCAGGAAATCTTCCACCACGTGCTCGTAGCGGTCCTCGACTTCCAGGAAATCGGCGAGCACGCCCGCCGGCGCCAGACCGCCCTGCATGCCTCCCGACAGGAACAGGCGCCGTACCGATTCCGTGGAATAGCCATGCTCGGCGATCACCGCCTCCAGCGACGCCCTCCGGCCCAGCAGGGTAGCGTGTTCCGAGCGCAAGCCGTCCAGCCGCCGCTTGCCCTCGGCTTCCTCGGCGCGCTGCATTTCGATGCGCTGGCGCACGTCCGCTATCTGTTGGCTTAGGGCGGTCACCCGCTGCGAGGCTGTTTCGAAGCTCAGGGCCAGCTGCCCGCGTTCGCCCCCCGCCGCGGCCAGTTGGTCGCTGGCCTGGGTGTATTCCTGCTTCAGGCGCTGGACCTCGCGGCTGAGCGCGGCCAGGCGTTCTTCCGCCTGGGTTACCTGGTTGCGCAGGCGCGAGGCCTGCGCCACCGCATCAAAAATTGCGCCTCGGTATTGTTCCTGTTGCGCCTCCACGCCCGCCAGCGCGGCCGCGGCATCGGCGGCCCGCTGCTGGCAGCCCTGCAACTCCTGCTGCGCCGCCCCGACGTCTGCCGCCGCCGACTCCACCACCTGCAGGTGGGAGGCGCGCTCCAGCTCCAGTTCCGTCAGCCGTTCGTCGGTCAGCACCGCTTCGTTCTCGCAAACCGTCGCGCGCTCGACCAGTTCCGCGCAGCGCTCCTGGTTATGACGCTGGCGGGCCTCGGCCCTGTCTGTCTCCAGCACGAGGGCGCTCAGCCTTTCCTGGTTTTGACGCGCCTCCGCTTCGATGGCGTAGCCGCGCTGCGAGCAAGCCGCCTGCTCTGTCTCCAGTTGCTGGATGGCTTCCGTCTGATAGCGCATCTCTTCGGCGATGGTGGCCATCTGCGCTTCCAGCTCTCCGCGCTCGCGGTCCAGCTGGGCGAACTTGCTGGCCAGCACCAGGCGCAGCTTGGTTCGCATTTCATCCCGCAGCCGGGCATAGCGTTCCGCCTTCGACGCCTGCCGCTTGAGTGAGTTCATCTGCCGCGTGATTTCTTCAAATATGTCGTTCACCCGCGCCAGGTTCAGCTTGGCTTCTTCCAGTCTTGCTTCCGCCAGGCGCTTGCGCGTCTTGAAGCGGGTAACGCCGGCAGCTTCTTCGATAATGGCGCGCCGGTCCGTGGGCTTGCTGCTCAAAATCTGCCCGATGCGGCCCTGCTCGATCAGGGCATACGATTCGGGCCCCAGTCCGGTCCCCATGAACAGGTCCTGGATGTCGCGCAGGCGGCACAGCTTGCCGTTGAGCAGATACTCGCTGTCGCCGGAGCGGAACAATCGCCGCGTGACTACGATTTCGCCCTTTTTGAAGCTCAGAGTCTTAAACTTACGACGGCGGATCTTAAGCACTACTTGAGCGTTGTCTGCGGAAACCACCGCTGCGATCGCGTGCCCATTGCTGTTCTGCGCTTCTGCCGTTTCCTCCACCGCGACCGGCGTCTGGGCGGCGCCATCGGGCGCGGCGCCTACGGCAGCGCCGTCCTGCTCCTCCACTTTGCCCGGCTGCACATCTTCGATATAGGCCTCGGCCTCCTCGCTGGCGCGGGCGCGCACTGCGGCCTCGTCCCAGTCCTCGGCCCCCTCCTCCGGCATTTCATTCTGAATGTCGAATTCGGTGGGCTCATTGGCGTCGCTGCCCTCGTATACCTCGGGGTCAATGAGCGCTATCGAGACTTCCGCCATGCCCGTGGGCTTGCGCTCGCGGGTGCCGGCGAATATCACGTCTTCCATGCGCGAGCCGCGCAGCGTTTTGGCCGATTGCTCGCCCAGCACCCAGGAAATGGCGTCGGCGATGTTGGACTTGCCGCAGCCGTTGGGCCCGATGATGGCGGCTACGCCGTCGCCGTTGAATTTCAGTTCGGTACGGTCGCAGAAGGACTTGAATCCCAGAATTTGCAGCTTTTTTAGTTTGAGCAACTTCCACTCCTTGCGTTCTCTGCGGGCATGGCTGGCCGCGTGGCCGTGCTCTTTGGCTGGTTAACTGACAAGGTTCCAGGGCGCGGCGATCACCTCCGACGACGGCTCTGGAACACAGATTGTCGCTACTCTACCTGCCAAAGTTCGCCGGGGTCAAGAAAGAAAACACCATTACTTGTGTGGCCTTCCTTCGGACCCCAGTACGTGGCATACACCATGCACTCAAAGAAGCTGAAACGGGTGAGGAAGTTAGGTCGGGGAATCGCGAGAGCAGCTTTAGGGTAGCGCAAGCCCGCCGGTGGAGCAACGAAAATGGTGCAGCGAAAACCCAACACCACAAAGGGCACGAAGTCCCACGAAGGTTCTTTATCTTCGCTTTTTTGTGTTCTTGGGGAGGCTACCCCCGAAATTGTTTCAAGGTTCACAGGTTTCAAGGTCTCTGGCTGCTTTCGGGAAACTTTGAAATCTTGAACTGTGAAATCCTTAAGAATTTCCTTCGTGTCCTTTGTGGTGATCTGCGGTTAGGGTCTGCTGCAAGTCCTGCAACGACTCCACGCGCGGCAACCCGCTCTCCCGGTAGGTGCCGAAAACGTCGAACAGCATGGCCTGCATGCCCGCGCCGGTGGCGCCCACATAGTCCACGGAGTACACATCGCCCACATACAGGCTGCTCTCAGGCTGAGCTGAGAGTTGCTGCAGCGCGGCGTGAAAGATGGCGGGGTGGGGTTTTTCATGGCCTACGTTGCCGGAATCGGTATAGCCCAGAAAGCACTCGCCCAGGCCGCAACTGCGCAGCAGTCTCTCCATCCCGCCATCGGAGTTGGAAATGACGCCCAGGCGGTATTTGCGCCCCAGTTGCAACAGAACTTCGCGCGTGCCTGGCCGCACTACATCCCAGTTGCCCGAGGTGCGGCTGGCGGCCACCAGCGCCTCGCGCAAATTCGTATCCTCCAAGCCCAGGGAGGCCAGCAGGAAAGAGTAATAGGTATCCCAGTATTGACGGTCGGTATGGCGGCCCGGAGACGCATTAGCCCGGTCCAGTTCGGTTTTGGCCTGGCGTTCGGCGGCATGCAGTTGCTCCGGCTGGGGCTGGATGCCGCGCGCATGCAGCGCCGCCAGCGTGCGCTCCGTATTGGCGAACACCAGGGTATTGCCGGCGTCGAAGAAGATGGTGGTGAGCATAGGGGGCATACTGGTAAGCAGCGCTCAGCCGTGCAGAGGCACTTAGCAGTTAGCACTTAGTCCCTTCACCATTTTTCCCAGCCCCCAGGTAACGTTCAAGGGCTAAATGCTAAGTGCTAAATGCTAAGTGCTCTCATCACCGGCTGCAATGCTGAGTGCTGGTTGCTTTCTACAATTTACTCAGAAAGTCCAGGATTTCCGGCTCATTCCAGTCCACCGCGCCAATGAACTTGCGCCGCAGAATGCCTCGCCGGTCAATGATGTAGGTTTCGGGAAACTTGAAAGTGCCATACAGCGTATTACTCTTTTGGTCGGGATCGCGGACGGTCAGGAAATCCACCTTGTGATCCTTGAGGAACTGCCGGTAAGCGTTCCCGTCCACGTCCACGCTAACGCCCACCACCTCTACACCGCGGTCCTTGAATTTGGTTTGCAGTTGCTCGAGCGAAGGCAGCTCCTGAATGCAGGGCGGGCACCAGGTGGCCCAGAAGTTCAGCACCACGACCTTTTCGCGCAAATTATGCAAGCTGACCGAAGTGGCGCCGTCCTGCACGGTGAAATCGGGGGCCGGATTGCCGATACGCGGAGGATGCGAGCCACGATAGCAGGCTGCCAGGGCCAGGGTCAGGGCCAGCAGAAGGGGCCAGGAAATCCGCTTCACGCAGCTATAATAGCTGATTCGGCCTATGGTGTCAGAGTCCCCAGCAGGTGCCGGCCGCGGCGGCGCGCCGGTAGTTTCGGTGATTGTGCCCGCGCGCAACGAGGAAGCCTCGCTGGGCGCCTGCCTGCAATCCCTTGTCAGCCAGGCGGGGATCGAGCACGAAATCATCGTGGTGGACGATGCCTCTACCGACCGCACTCGTGAAATTGCCCAGTCGTTTGCCGGCGTGCGGTTGATAGAAGCTGCGCCTCTGCAGCCAGGGTCCACGGGGAAGTGCAATGCCCTGTTGTGCGGCGTGCGGCAGGCCCGGGGCAAGTGGTTCCTGTTCACCGATGCCGACACCGTCCATTTTCCCGCCTCGCTGGCGGCAAGTCTCCAGGAAGCGCAAGAGCACCAGGCCGCGCTGCTTTCCTATTCGCCCCGGCAGGAAGTGCATGGCTTCTGGGAAAGGGCGGTCATGCCCGTAATTTTTTCGGAACTGACCCGCGTCTATCGCACCGAAGAAATTAACGACCCCGCCTCGCCCGCGGCCGCGGCCAACGGCCAATACCTGCTGATCAGCCGCGAAGCTTACGACGCCATAGGCGGCCACGCCGCCGTCATGCGCAGCCTGCTGGAGGACGTGGAGCTGGCGCGCGCCGTGAAGCGCTCGGGGCGACGTATCCGTTTCCGCTACGGCGGCGACCGGGTGCGCGCCCGCATGTACCGCAGCTTTGCCCAGCTTTGCGAGGGCTGGACCAAGAACCTGGCCCTGCTGTTTGACTCGCCGCGGCGCCTGGCGCTCCGGCGCGGCAGTGAGTTCATTGTCATCGTGGGTGGCGCGGCGGTCACAATCGTGGCGGCTGCCCGCCTGCAGCCCACCGCGGCCGTGGCGGCGGGAAGCATTGCGGGCGCGAGCTATCTGCTGTTTCTGCGCCGCATTCGCCGCGCCCACTTTGGCTGGGACGCCAATCTCCTGGCCTTGCTCGGTTTGCCGGTTTTCGTGTCACTTTTGCTGGGCTCGCAACTCTCTCATAGGCAAGGCTCGGTAACGTGGAAAGGTCGCACCTATGGCGCAGCCGGCAGTATCGCCAATCCGGAGGCGGGGAGGGGTTCAGGTTTCCCGCCTGATCCACGTAAGCGCGACGCTGCTGCGCCGGGGAGAATCTAAGCATCGCCATGGTTTACCTGACCCGCAAAGCCGAATTTTCCGCCTCGCACTATTACCACAATCCGCAGTTCACCCCGGAGGAGAACCAGCGCATTTTCGGCAAATGCAACAATCCCAACGGCCACGGCCACAACTACACCCTGGAAGTCACGGTCAAGGGCGAGGTGGACCCGCGCTCTGGCTTCGTGGTGGATTTGAAACAGCTGAAGGAAATCCTGAACCGGGAAGTGCTGGACGCGCTCGACCACCGCTTTCTCAACAAGGAAGTACCGGAGTTTGCCACCCGTATTCCCACCACCGAGAACATCGCTATTTCCGTATGGCAGAGGCTGCAATCGCGCCTGGAGCGGGCGCAACTGCATCGTGTGCGGGTGTACGAGACCCCCGACCTGTTTGTGGACTACTACGGCGAATGAAAGCCCACCTCACCCGCCGCTACTGGTTTTCGGCCTCGCACCGGCTGCACAGCGACGCCATGTCGGAGGAAGAGAACCGCCGCACCTACGGCAAGTGCAACAACCCGCACGGCCACGGCCACAATTACGCGCTTGAGGTCACGGTGAGCGGGCCGGTGGACCAGGCCACGGGCATGGTCTGCAACCTGGTGGATCTGGACGACTTTGTGCAGGCGCAGATTCTGGAACGCTTTGGGCATGAGAATCTGAACACGCTGGAAGCGTTTCGCCGGCGCGTGCCCACCACGGAAAACTTGTGCCGCGAGATTTTCGAAATATTGCAGCGCGGATTCACCGCCGCTCATCTGGAAAAGGTACGGCTGGAGGAGACTATGATGAACTCCTTCGAGTACGCCGGAGACGCGGAAGTTTGTAAATAGCGAACACGGGGGACAACATGAAGTCCACAACCGAAGTCAGCACCATAACCAGCGCCAGCTTCGAGGAACTGGTGCGGGAAATGATTATTCGCCTGGGCGAAGACCCGCAGCGCGAAGGCTTGGAGCGCACGCCCGAGCGCGTGCATCGCGCTCTGGAGCAGCTCACGCGGGGCTACAAGGAAGATGCGGAGGCGATCCTGCGCGGCGCCCTGTTCAGCGTCGGCTACGACGAGATGGTCATCGTTAAAGATATTGAGATGTTCAGCCTGTGCGAGCACCACCTGCTGCCCTTCTTCGGCAAGGTGCACATCGCCTATATTCCCAACGGCAAGGTGATCGGCTTGAGCAAGCTGCCGCGCCTGGTGGAGGTGTTTGCCCGCCGCCTGCAGGTGCAGGAGCGCCTGACTATGCAGATTGCGGAAACCATCCAGAACGCCATCGAACCCCAGGGAGTAGGCGTGGTCATCGAGGCGCGCCACCTGTGCATGATGATGCGCGGGGTGGAAAAGCAGCATTCGGCGGCGGTAACTTCCTCTATGCTGGGCTGCTTCCGCGATTGCAAGGAAACGCGGGAGGAATTCCTGTCTCTCATTCGCCAGCGTCCCAACGGGGTGTGAGCCCGTTTTTCACTACAGCCGAGGGAACGTTCCGTCTGTCCCCGGGTTCCCCGGTGATGTTAAGGATGCCGATAAGGGTGCAAGTTTGGCTACTACGGCAACGACCCTGCTCGGCTTTGGCGCACTCATCAAAACCGGGAATCCTGAGACTGCGAGTTTTTATGCAGGTTTTGAGTCGCTCTTTGCTTCCGGTGTGAAGGGAGGCCTTTCGGGGCAGATATTTGAAAGCGGAGTTCAAGGGCTACTGGACACGACAGAAATGGGCCAAAACATTGCGGACCTCATAGGTCTCAATGGAACTTGCAAAGATTGAAAGCTGCGGGAGAGCACATCTCATGAGAACAATTCTCGTTCTCGCTATTGGTGATTCGGCAATTTTGCTGACATTGGTTCTCTTGGTCCAGCATCACTTAATTGCTATGTATCCTACAATGCTCTTAACATTCATGGCAGTCTGTGTTCTCAGCGCTTGGATATTACTTAAGGCGATAAGGAAGAGTTCTCTCCTGAATAGGACTCCGGTTGAGGGAATGGGCCACAGGGGGACGACCCGCCTAATTTGGTTCTTTTCAGTCGCGTTTCTTATCAGTATTATTTTCGCAGGTGTCAAGAAAGATCCCCGTTACGCAATAGAAGCTTTAGGGGGTGCATTGATTGTCGGTTATTTTGTGTTCTTGTTACGCAAATTAGAACGCGACAAATTGCAACGAAACAAATAGGAAGGCTCTGGCTTCAGGGAACCTGGGGACAGACGGGACGTTCCCCGGCTTTTGTCCCACTCAGGGGCAGCCTGGGGACAGGGCGGGTGGCCCACCCTTTCCCATTCATCGGCGGGTGGCCCATCCTTTCCCATTCACCCCGCA
>DATEJK010000205.1:0-62152 GCA_035278025.1 Terriglobales bacterium
TGCGCCGGCGATGTTCCCACGCTGGAGACGCTGGCGGCGGTGGACCTGTTGCGGCGTCATTTTCCCGACCTCAAGATTCGGGTGGTCAATGTGGTGGATTTGATGACCCTGCAGCCTTCCTCGGAACACCCGCATGGGCTCTCGGACCGCGATTTCGATTCCCTGTTCACGGTGGATAAGCCGATCATCTTTGCCTACCACGGCTATCCCTGGCTGATCCACCGGCTCACCTATCGCCGGCACAATCACGACAATCTGCACGTGCGCGGCTACAAAGAGGAAGGCACAACCACAACCCCGTTCGATATGACTGTGCTCAACGAACTGGACCGCTATCACCTGGCGGGCGACGTGGTGGACCGGGTTCCGCGCCTGCAGCGGACAGGGGCGCATTTCAAGCAGTTCCTGCGCAACCGGCTGGTGCAGCACAAGCAATACATTTGCGAGCACGGCGACGATATGCCTGAGATCCGCAATTGGACCTGGCCCGGCTGATGAAGATCCTGGTTCTGAATTCGGGGTCGTCCAGCCAGAAGAGCTGCTTGTACGAGGTCGGCGCTGAACTTCCTCCCGATCCACCACCCTGCCTTTGGGAGGCGAAGATCGAATGGGAGGGCGACACCGGCTCGCTGGCGATCCGGAACTCGAACGGAGCGAGACGCCAAGAACGCGTGAAAATTACCTCGCGCGAGCAGGCTATCGAATATCTCATCAGCACACTTTGGAAGGGAGAAGCCGGCGCAGTCAGCTCGCCATCGGAAATTGATGTCGTCGGACACCGGGTGGTCCACGGCGGTCCACGATATGGGAATCCAACACGAATCACAGCGGAAGTGAAAGCCGCCATCGGGAGCCTGGCCGAGTTCGCCCCGCTGCACAACCGCGCCGAACTGGACAGCATGGACATGGTCGAGAAACTGTTCGGGCCGGTGCCGCAGGTAGCGGTTTTCGATACCGGTTTCCACCAGAGCATGCCGGCAGCAGCGGCGGTTTACCCCGGACCGTACGAATGGCTTTCCGCCGGAATACGGCGCTACGGCTTTCACGGAATTAATTACCGGTATTGCTCCGGACGAGCGGCGCAGTTGTTGGGCCGAGACCTGAATTCCCTGCGGCTGGCGGCCTGCCACCTGGGCAACGGGTGTTCGCTGGCCGCAATCCGCAATGGAAAAAGTATTGACACCACCATGGGCTTCACTCCGCTGGAAGGGCTGATGATGGGCACGCGCTCGGGTTCGGTTGATCCGGGCATTCTTACCTACCTGATGCGGCAGGGCGCGGTCACGGCGCAGCAACTCGATCAGACTCTGAACACCCAATCCGGGCTGCTGGGCATTTCCGGGAAATCGGGAGATATGCGTGAGATTCTGGCCGCCATGAAAGAGGGCGATGAACGGGCCAAGCTAGCCTTCGACATCTACATCCACCGGCTACGGTCCGGAATCGGCAGCATGATAGGAGTTTTGGGCGGGCTGGACGCTCTGTTGTTCACCGGCGGCGTCGGCGAAAATTCGCCGGAGGTGCGCGGCGAAACCTGCGAAAATTTCAAATTTCTCGGCATAAGGCTGGAGATGTCGAAGAATGCCCAATCGCCTCCGGACGAGAACATTGCGGCGCCGGAATCCAGCGTTCCGGTGCTCATCATTCGGGCCCAGGAGGACTGGCAGATTGCCCGCGAGTGCTGGGCCCTAGCCAGCCGGTACGACTCCTAATCTACGGTTTAGGGCAGCGGCGCCTCAACTTCTTCGAGAACCCAGTGATCCGGCGTTTCCAAGTGGCAATCGTAGCCGTAGAAGCGTCCGTGGAAAATGTGCTGAAACAGACACGCGCGCTGGCCGCGCAGCACCGGGTCGCCTTCGACGGGCAAAAAATTGCCATCGGGAGCGGCCGCGGCAAATACTTTCACCTGCCACTCTCCTTCGGGATTGTCGGTGTAGCGATGGGGATAAATCTCGGTGGCCAGGTAGTAGACGCCCTTCTTGCCCTGGCTGTCACGGGCATGCTTCAGATAGAGCAGGGTGGGAGCGGCCACCGTCTCCTGGGAGCGGATCAGAACCTTGTCCGGCACCTTGTCCAGGTCTTGGATGGAGGCCGCGTTTCGGCTGACGATCTCAAAGTGGTCCTTGTCATTGCCCCGATACCAGGTGAGATAGAAGCGGTGATTCCTGGGATCGCGGAACAGATTGGGATTCTGGTTGCGCTGGTTAGCAACCGGCTGCACCAGAGTCTTGGCCTCCGTAATGTGAATGCCGTCGCTGGTGGTGCCCAGCACGACGTGGCTGGTGGGAGTGTCGTAATTGCGGGTAAAGGCAATATAAAGAAGGCTAGGATGCGCGGCATCAGCGTGCTCCAACAGCGAAGGCCAGCGGGCATTGGTGAGCAGCGGATTCTGCCCATACTTTGTCCAGTTCACCAGGTCATTGCTGCGGGCCAGGCCGATGCCGCCCCCCTGGTTCAGGCCGTACCAGCCCCAGTAGCGATAGCCGCCGCGTTTCAGTTCCAGTACGCTCATGGTATGAGGAAATTCCTTGCCCTCCCAGGGTTGGGCGTCGGGGAGCACGCGGCGAGGAGCGGTCAGCTTCAAATACGGAATGCCGGCGCTTGGCGCCTGCTTCTGCTGGGCCGCGCACAGGCAGGTGAGGAACAATAAGGCAACGACAGCCGCCCCAAAGTCCGTGGAACCGCGAAGTTTCAAGCCGCACATCAGGTTTCATCTCCCGGGGAAATAACCAACCTCAAACTGCCTGCTGGACTGCTGCCTTCTTGTCGCGGATGGTCGCATTGCTGATCAGGGGCTTGGCCCAGAAGCCTGCACTGAGCACGCAACCGAAGGTCAGATACAAGAAAGCCATGCCAGTACGCAACCCGAACAAGTCGCCAAGCCGCCCTATGATCAGCGGCACCACCGCACCTCCCATGATGCCGGTGCAGAGAATGCCGGCGAAGGAACCGTGGTACTCAGCGACTGAGTTCAGGCCTAAGGACATCAGCACCGGCCACATTATGGAGGCAAATAGACCGATCATGGGGAATGCCACCACTGACACGCGGGCGGAACTGAACAGCGCCACGGTAAGACATAAAATGGCCGCCACCGAAAAGCCGATGAGGACGCGGCGGCTATCAAAAAGCTTCAGCAGCCCCATGCCAATGAAACACCCGGCTGTCATCAGCCCCCAAAACCAGGAGACGGCAGCCGCGCCCGCGGTGTGCGGATCAAAGCCGTGGTATTGCGCGAGGAACTTGGAAATCCAGTCCGCAGTGCCCTGTTCCGAGCCCACGTATGCGAACACACACCCAAAAAAAAGCCACACCATGGGGTTGCGCAGCAGCTTGCGGTACATGTCCAGCGTCCCGGCTTGTTCCTCTTCAGTGCGTTTGACCTGAGGAAATCCAGCGAGCCAGGTGATGACTATCATGACCACGCTGCAAGCGGCGAAAATCCAGTAAATCGAGACCCAGGGGAGACTCCGGGGCGTCAGCCCCGCCAGCAAACGCAAGAACCAGTCTCGTCCATTGCCGCGGCCAAGGCTCTGCACCAGGTACGAGTAAACCCAAGGGCTGATAAATGATGCCAAGCCAAACACCAGCTGGGCGAATGCCGAGTTAAAGGCGAAGTGCTCTTCCCCGCCGGCGGCCCGCAGCAAGGGATTGATTACCACCTGCAGAGTTGCCATCCCGGCTCCCATCAGGAACAGTGAGGCCACCGCAACTTCATAGGCAGGAAAGAGGGCGAAACATGCGGAACCGAGTGTGCTGGCGACAAAGGCTGCCAGCATGACCGGCTTATCCCCGAAACGCTCGACCAGGAAGCCCGCCGGGATGGACATGACTCCATAAGCGATAAAGAAGGAAAAAGGCAGCACGGCGGCGGCCGTCAGGCTTACACGAAAGCTGCTGATGATATCGGGCACGATGGGCCCAAGAATGTTGGTGAGAAACGACATCACGAAGAACACCAGGAAAACCAGGCCGACCATGAAGCGGTTTCGTGTCACAGAACTCCCTTTTTGCGGCTGCTCCGTGGAGATGATTTTTCGAGCTCATTCAAAAACGCTAGAAGTTTACTCGCACTCCGAGTTGTGCGGCGAAGGGAATGCCCACGGTCGTTCCCGGCCCGAAGAAATCACCCAGAGCGCCGGCTGGCCTGGCGAGCTGTTGCAGGGAAGTGACCTTCTGCGTCAACGTGCACAACGAGTTGAGACAGAGGTCGGTAACGTTGCCAGAGGCGATCTGTCCGGGGGGCACGGGCAGCGCGGCCACGTTGGTTACGAAGTTAGCGCCAGGATTGTTGCGATTCAGCAGATTAAAGAACTCCACAAACGGCATCACCGTCCAGCCTTCGCGAATATTGGTGGGCCGCATCACCCGCAGGTCCACCTGGACAAAAGGTGTGCCGCGGAACTCATCGAGGCTGGTAGGCACACCGTTCACGGAAATGCGTCCGCTTCCATCAGCGGTAGTAATTACAAAAGGACGTGCGCCTTCCGCTTGGGCCAGCGTACTTACCTCGAAGCCACCCGGCATATGAAAGATTCCAGAGACGACAAAGCGGTTCCTTACGTCCTCTCCAGAAGGACCGTAGTCCCCCGGCGCAAACGGCTGCAGCGGATTGCAGACGCCATTGACGTAGTCCCATAGTTCACCGAGAACGCATCCCCAAGTTTTGGCGCTGGACAACGTGTAATGCGCAATCAGGCTGAAGCGGCGCGTGGTGCCCTGCAGGCGGACCATGAGCGCATCGTAGCTGCTGCGGTTATCCGACTTGTACAAATCAATGTTAGGGACCAGGAGGGTCTGCGCAGGATCGTTCTGCGGCAGCAGCGGGGTAAACAGATTAACCCCACCGGTATAGGAATAGGCGCGATACCCGCGCATGCCCGTCTCGCGGGTATAGTCCGCACTTAGAGTCCAACGATCGTTGAATGCATGCTGCACGCCGGCAGTGGCGTGAATGGCATAGGGGGTCCGGTAGTCGGAGGCGATCGCGGCACCTGCCCCTCCGAGGGCAGCCCCGGGAATACATCCCGGATTCCCCGGTTGGCTACATGGGGGGGAAGGCGCATTTACAGCCTGCAGAGCCGCAACCCATCCGTTCTGGGCAAGGTCGTTATAGAAGAGGCCAACCCCGGCCCGTACCACGGTTCTCTCGCTCCGGCCGGGGGTATAGGCGATACCGAGGCGGGGCGCGAACCCCTTACGGTAATCATGTGGCGCTGCGTTGACCAGCGGAATCTGCAGCGCTTGTAGGGTGCGATAAGCGGGATTCTGCGACTGGTCCCTCCCGGATGCAGTGAGCAGGCCAAAGGTGGTGTCCCAACGCAGGCCGTAATTTACGGTCAGGTTTCGCGAGATGCGCCAGGAATCCTGAGCGTACAACCCCAGACGCTGCAGGTTCTGGCGAAAGCTGCCGTCCGATGCGGGGGTTTGCGAGCAAGCTACGTCGGGAGGAGGGTTGACGCAGTTCAAATCAAAGTAAAACTGCGCCGGGTTCGCAGCGTAGAAATCGGGATTGTTCCCATATTGCAGCAGGGTCTCTGGAGTGCCCGACAATGCCCCGCTGAGCACGGGCTCGTGGATAAGATCAACACCGAACTTGGAGGCGTGCCTGCCCGCTGAATGGCTCAGGTCATAGCGGAACTGGTATTTCTGCTGATTGCGCAGTACCGGGAACGCGGTAATGCCAGTAAGAAACTGATTATCACCGAACGTTTCGAAACCGGAAATAGTCTGGGCCGTCGAACTGAAGGGGAAGGCGAGCGAGAATCCCAGGTTTTGATTGCGGGCCTCGGTGTGGTGCAGGGTGCTGGCGCCGACACTCAAACTGCCCAGCCAATTCGTACTGAACGCGTAGGTGTTATTGATCACCACGTTGCCATACTTCGAGCCGGACGTGGTTCCGGTCGAAGGCAGGGTGCCCTGCTGCACGTAGTTGTTATTGGTGGTGTAGTTGTCCAAGGAAGCGCGCAGAAACCACCGCGATTTCGCGTTCTGCGCCCAATCCAAGCGCAGCGAACCGATCGCGTCGCGGAATGGAACGGGAGTGCTGTCGGGAACCGGGATTGAACTGACACCCGGTATGAGTCCCATCCTGGCCAGCGATGCTAAGGATGCGAATTCAGACCGGCTTTGCGGGCTATACGCAATGCTCGCATTTTCGCGCGCATACTCGAACGAGGTAAAAATCCACAGCTTGTCTTTTTTGAGCGGGCCTCCCAGCGTGCCGACATAGTTCTGGCGTGAAAAAGGCTGCTTGGGATCGGGCGCAGGATTCTCGATGGGATACCTGGCGGTCAGCGCCGCCGCCCGTTCATAAACGGCGGCGCCGCCGTGCCAGTCATTGCTGCCATGGCGTGTGGTGATGACGACCGAACCGGCTGTGGTGCGCCCAGTGTCGGAATCTTCCTGGGCCGTTCGGAAGGCAAATTCCTCTATGGCGTCCGGGGAAAAATTCTGCAGAAATCCGCCAATGTAGTCGTCGCTGTCATCCATGCCGTCCACGGAGACCGCGTTATTCAGCCCTGAACTGCCGCCGGTGGACACAGCCGTGATTCTGGCCTTGCTGGGATCGGAAGGTTCAACCGGTTCGGTGCCGGGCACAAGATATGCGATATTGGCGAAACTGCGTTGCGCCAGCGGAATCATCACCAGATCCCGCGAACTGACGGCGCCCTGTTGCACGGCGCTGGCTGTATCCAGAGGCTGGGTGGTAATTGAGGCCGGCTGTCCGGTCACATTCACGGTCTGCCTGATGGAGGCGGGCTTCAACGTGACCAACAGGTCGCGCACGAAACTCACGACCACGCTCACATCGGCGGTGGTCTGAGCGAATCCGCCGGCACGCACAGCGATGCGATAAGGGCCCGGCAGCAGGTCATTCAGCCGGAATTCGCCACGCTGGTTGGTTTGGACCTGTTTCTTTAATGCTGAACCCGGAGCCTCGACCACAACCGTGGCGGCCGCGATTCGCCGGCCGTCGGTGTCCTGCACCTCGCCACGCAGGGACCCGGTGGCCGTCTGCGCCTGCAAGAACAGCCAGCCGCCGAGCAGCAGCCACAAGAACACCAGGTTGGGGAAAGTGCACAGTCTGCGAATGGCCCGCATCCCGCTGCGAGACCGGCGCAAGACAAGGCACCTGACTTCCACGGCGAAGAACACGGGGAAATTCTACACGAGCACTCAAACACGCTTTGCCCTCCCGGAGGGCAAACCTCTTTTCTGGTGTGCTATACTGTAACAACGCTAATGACCACGGTTCGCTTGTGGCGTGGCAGCCCACTGAGTTTTGGTCTGACCCCTCCTAGGCTTTCCTGCCTTCCGTTTATTTCGCGTTAATCAACCATTGAGTGGCTTCCTTTGTACCGTCGCGAATCGCATTTTGAGTGCGTCTCGCGAGATGCCCTCCAGAAAGATACGATTCGAATGACAAGTTTTTCCGAACTGCCTTTGTCTGCCACGTTGCGGCAGAGGCTCTCCGCATCTCAGTTTCACACCCCTACGCCAATTCAGGCGGCAGCGATCCCGCACGCGCTTGCGGGAAAAGACGTAATGGCCACCGCCCAGACCGGCACCGGCAAGACTCTGGCTTTTGTGGTGCCAATCATTGAGCGCCTGCTGCAATCACCCTCCTCGAAGGGAGTCGCGGCCCTGGTGCTCGTTCCCACCCGCGAACTGGCCATGCAGGTGCACGAACAGTTTGAGCAGGTGCGTGGAAAAAGGCTTCCCCCAGCCGCGCTGGTCGTCGGCGGACTTGCTGAAAGCCGGCAGTTAAGCGCGATTCGCTCCGGCGCGCGCGTGGTGGTAGCGACTCCCGGGCGTCTCGAAGATTTCATCGAACGGAAGTTGGTGGACCTGCGGCACGTAGCCATCCTGGTTCTGGATGAAGCCGATCGCATGCTGGACATGGGTTTCTTGCCGTCTATCCGGCGCATTGTGGGCGTACTGCCCAAGCAGCGGCAGACACTGTGCTTTTCCGCTACCCTGCTGGCGTCGGTGGCCGGGCTGGTACGCGAGTACACGAGTGATCCGGTGCGTATCGCGTTGGGATCAACCTTAAAGCCGGTTGACAGCGTGGAACTGTACGCCTTTGAAGTAACGTCGAATGACAAGTTCGACGCGCTGTGCCATCTGCTGCGCTCGGAAAAGGGCCGTACCCTGGTGTTCGCCCGCACCAAGCGTGGGACCGAACGTTTGGCCAAACACCTGACGCGTGAAGGCTTTCTGATCGCCATGCTTCACGGCGATCGTTCGCAGTCGCAGCGCACGAGCGCGCTGAACGGCTTCGACGAAGGCCGGTTCAAAGTGCTGGTGGCGACTGATGTCGCCTCCCGCGGCCTCGATATTCAAAGTGTGGCGCACGTTATCAACTACGATCTGCCGACTTTGCCGGAAGATTTCATTCACCGGGTGGGGAGAACCGGACGGGCCGGCGCCCGCGGTCACGCTTCGACGCTGGTCACTCCGGCGGAGTCACTGGAACTGCGGAACATCGAACGTGTGCTGGGGCTGCGCATACAGCGCTGCGACATCAAGGCCGAGATTTCAGCCGAGAGATTGTCGCGGCCAGGAAACACGCTGGCCAGCCGGACATTGCAGCCCTTGCCCGGCGAAGTATTTGCCTGATCGGAAGATGGCGGGCCGGGAAATACGGCAGGCAATCTCCCCTTCCCGGCCACACTGGTTGCTAATGCTTCACCGCCCGTGTAGCATCAGTTTGTGCATTTAGACCGACTCGGTCGTGAGCAGTTCTTGCCTAATCAGCTAGTAACCTGCCGCTAATACTTCCGAATCTATCTCCAGCACAAACCGATTGAAAGGAATACCAGCAACATCATGGAACAAGGAACAGTAAAGTGGTTTAACGACGCCAAAGGCTACGGCTTTATCAGCCGCCAGTCGGGCGAGGACGTGTTCGTGCATTTTTCGGCGATCCAAGCGGGTGGTTTTAAGAGTCTGCAAGAGGGTCAGGCCGTGGAATTTGAAGTCACCAAAGGACCTAAGGGGTGGCAAGCGGAGAACGTTCGCCCACTCTAGTGGCAGTTGACGAGAGGCGGGCTGGAAACAGCCGGCCTCTTCGTTTTGCTTCTGCACAGCGCTCGGCAATCCGGCAGGCGTTTCGATTAACAAATGCCATCGTGCGCAACTCAGTGCATCAAATGAAGCTGTGAATAGTGCCGGAATTATGCCCACAGGGTTGAGAAGCGCGTATACTGAAGCTACCGCTTGACCACGAAGACACATAGCAGCCTTTTTTCCTGCGCCTTCGCGATTGAGAGGCTTGGCCTCGCGTCGGCGCTCACGCGCACAAACGAGTCTGACGCTTCATGACAAAGGGGAGCCGTGGTGTGCCACAACCTGTAGGGTATGGCGGCGAATCGCAGCTGCACGCTCCATGAAAGATCCGTGCCACAATCGGTCTCGCAGTTACACAAGAGTTTTGGTCCGCATTCACGAAAAATCGCCGGCTCCGACCTGGGCTGAGGCGGTAGCTCAGCATTCGATTGTTACGTCTGCTACTACACCGGCCAGCGCGCCGGCAGCCGCCTTGTTGAGCGGTGAGAGTATGCTGGCAGCACCTGATGTACATCTGGAGAAGATAGGATGAAGAACCTGTTTGTTGGCAACTTACCTCAAAGTGCGACGGAAGATGAACTGCGAACCTTGTTCGCTTCGCATGGTAACGTGGAGAAAGTCAGCCTGGTAACCGACCGGGACACCGGCCGCTCGCGGGGCTTTGCCTTCGTGGAGATGAGCGATGCCGGCGAGGCCGCCAAGGCAATAGCCGCGCTGGACGGCAGCCAACTGGGCGGACGCGCCTTGAAAGTAAACGAGGCTCGTCCCAAGTTGGAGCGCGGCTTTGGAGGCCAGGGCGGAAGCCGCTCTCGCGGTTCCGGACGCGATGATTATCGCGGCCATGCCCGGCAACCTCGCGAGCCCCGCTGGTAACTCACCGCTGAACCTGCAACGCCGGGATGCTGGCCACTTTCGGCCGGCACCGGCAACAATTACGTTGTTCTGGGAGGAGTGTATGCCGGGTCGAGGCCGTTCGACTTTCAACAAACGTCAGAAGGAGATCTCGCGGCAGGAGAAGCGGCGCGAAAAAGCTGCCCGCAAGCAGCAGCGTAAGCTGGATAAACAATCGGGGTTGCCGGAAAACTCGTCCGATTCCACCATGGCAGAACCCTCCCTCACCGACTCGCTTGAACCCTCGGATGAACCGGCGGCTGATTCTTTCGCACCCGAGACTGATTAGAAAGACCAAGGCCCAGGGCTACCCCTTCCTGCGATTTCGCGGCAACTTCCCCGCCAAGTCATCCCACCGGAACACTTGAGTAACGGATTGCGTCAAACTGTACCTGATCGAGATCCGATGGCAGTCAATGCAGCCTAGGAAACTCGGGGGCGCAAGGTAATCCCTGCGATGTGACAGGGCGACAGAGAGACGTCCGGGGGGGTCAGAAGCGCAGAGCAATTCCGGCGGTCACAAAAAGATTATTTTGCCGGCCCAGAACCAGCGTCTGCAGTCCGACTCCACCGGAATTAAAGTCGCGAACCTCGGCGCGCAGGCCCACGATGGGCAAAATCTTTAAATCCAGGCCGCCTCCGATGTCGAGCGCGAAAGTGCTGTCGGCGCTCGTGGTTCCATTGAAAAGCTGGCGGTTAAAACGCGCGTAACCCAATCCGGCGGCGACGTAAGGCGATATGGGAAACGAGGGAGCCAGACGCACCCGCACGCCAGGAGTAATGAACAATGACGTGTAACTGCGCGCTACTGTGAGCCCGCTGAGGGTAGGAATATCGGAACTAAAGGAGCCGGCCACCGGCAATTCGGCGTAGATTCCGAGCAGGGGTACGGAAGCAATGCGGTGGGCGAAAGTGCCTTCCAGCGCCGGGGCGGCGCCCAGGCTGAGCGGACTGCTGACATTGAAATAACCGCCGCCTGTAAGAGCAATGTCGTTCTTCTGCGCCTGCGCGCCCGCGGCTATCAACACACACAACACACCCAGTATTGTCCTGCGCACCAATCCTCCTTGGAGCTCCTGGAGAGAAGGCAAGGGCCTCCCGCAGCGCGGAGCCAGAAACTCCGTCCGGGTCCACGTTTTCCAGGTAAGCTGGAAAGGTTAGATGCAGGAATCAGCCCCTGTGTCCACGATGCAGGCACTTACATTGGAGCAGCGTCCAACTGGTTCAGCTTGCTGAGCAACAGATCGGGGTGGATTGGCTTAGGGAGCAGTTCAAAGGAGTATCCCTGCTCTTCGGCGGTCTTGAGCAGATCGGAAGTTGCGGCCTGACCGGAGAAGAGCAGGATGCGTGCTTCGGGGCACATCTCCTGGATAGCTTTGGCGGCCTCGATGCCGTTCACCCGGGGCATGACGACGTCGGTAATAATGGCGTCAGGGCAATCCTCCAGCACCTCGCGAATGGCCTGCCGGCCGTCGTAGGCGACACGGGTTTCGAAGCCGTGAACCGAGAGGATGGCGGCGATGCTGTGAGCGACGGTGCGCTCATCGTCTACTACCAGGATGGTTGTTTTCCGGCCGCGCCGACTGGAGGGCAAGTTCCTGCCCAGCGCCTTCAGTGCGACCTCCACCCGGCGCAATTCACTGCGCAGAGCTTCTTCGATTTCTTCCGACCGCCTCTCTCCACGGGCCACACGGCTCACATAGGAGCGGTCCACTCCGAGTTGCCGGGCAACCCGGCTGTAAACACCGCGAAAAAGGGCGTAGGGTTCGCGCTCATTCATTCGTCGCGTCTCTCTTTCCGCTCGTGAATGTGCCCCGCGAGCATGGGTTTAAAAATGGACGAGGGAGGCGCGGAATAGGCTTTGGGGAACGGAGACTCCACGCTAGAGCCGACTTTTACGAGAGTGGCAACACAGCCCTGCGTGGTTGATTTCCGCGGTCGTGAACCGTCCTTACGTGGGAAGCGTGCGGGCGCAACCGAGTTGCCAGCCGTAGCAAATCGAGGTCCACGGAGGCCAGTCGTGCAACACTGGCTGGGCGCCGGGTACGCTCCGGAGGGGAAGCGATTGTGGTAATCTTTTTGGGCCCCAGGTGTCACCGACGGTGACTCTGGTCTGGTCTGTTCTGTTCCCCTGACAGCAACGGTTTCTCCAGGATGGCGCTTCGGGCGAAGTGCGCCCGGTGCCAACGGGATGTGGAGGCTTGTGAATGGCAAGGGGAGCAAAGACCATATTGATTGCCGATGATGAGCCTACAGTCGCCAACACCGTGAGGATGATTCTGGAGCGCGCCGGCTACCAGACGATAGTCGCCCATGACGGTGACACGGCAGCTCGGCTGATCAAGGAAGTCGGGCCGGACGCCGTGCTGCTGGACGTGATACTGCCGGGAATGGACGGCGTGGAAGTGGCAATCCGGGCTTGCCGCAGCGCCCCCAACTGCAAGGTGATACTGTTCTCCGGCCGGCCTGATGCCGCCGAACTGCTGGCCCAGGCCCGGGCTCGCGGCTACAACTTTGAAATTCTGGCCAAGCCTGCGCGGCCGCAAGAGCTGCTGGAAAAAATGCGCGAGATGCTGGCGGCTTAGCAACAATTTGAGTTTCGATTGCAAGCTTGACAGAGCGTTGCGGCAGATCAGCCGCGCAGCTTCGCCAGGGCGGCGATCCGGGCCAGCGCGCTAGCTGATAAGTAGAGGAACCCCTCCACCAGGTAGCAGAGGATTCAACCCTTAAATTGTGGAGGACGCATACCGATATTCTAATCGCTCGCGCCCGACAATTCTCCAGGAACTAATCCAGGGTCCGGCAGGTCCGGCTCCGTCCCGTGCTGCCCTGCCGGCTAGTGGCGGGCTCCCGGTTCGGCTGCCGCGGAGATCAATTGTGGCTTATCAGGAGCGGCGGCGGACTCAACGTCTACCTCGCGCAAAAATTCCGCCGCTGCTTCCGGGAGCACGGTGTTGATGTACATGCCCGAGCCCAGTTCGAAGCCGGCCACCCGCGTGAGCCGAGGAATGATGCTCACGTACCAGTGGTAATACTTCACTCCCGAGCACTCCGCCGGGGCGGAACGAATGGTGAAGTTGAAGTCGGGGTCGTGCAGGCCATAGTAGAGCTTGGCCAGCACCAGGCGGAGCACGTGGGCCAAATCGGCAATTTCTTCGCCGCCAATGTCGGCGAAATTGGCCATATGCCGCCGGGGATAGATATGGGTGCAAAAAGGAGTGTAGGAAGCAAACGGCTGGAGAGCGACGAAATGGTCGGTGACCACGACCAGGCGGCTCTTGTCCTGCAATTCCTCGTCAACGGCGGAGCAGAAAATACACTCGCCAAATTCGTCGTAGTGGCGCAGCGCCTCATACAACCGGCTGCGCACCTGGGAGGAGATAACGGGAGTAGCGATCAGCTGCGAGTGAGGATGCTCCAGGCTGGTTCCGGCATCCATGCCATGATTCTTGAAGATGGTCACGTTGGCGATGCGCGAATCCAGGCTGAGGTCGGTGCAGCGCGCCTTGAGAGCGCGGAACACGCTGGCCACCTGCGCATCCGACATCAGGGCCGTGGCCTGGGAGTGGTCAGGCGTCTCGATGACCACTTCGTGGACTCCAAACCCCTTGACCGTGCGATGGGAGCGCTCCACCACGCGGTGAGGCGTGAGCTCAGGCTGCAAGGCTGCGAACTTGTTGGGCACCACCCGCACCAGCCAGCGGCCATTGCCGGGCGCGGCTACGCGCAGCACTTCCGGCGGCGTGGACTTCTCATTGCCGGGGCAGAAAGGGCACTTGGGATCGAAGCTGGGCAGACTGCGGGGGGCGCGCAGCACCACCATGTCCTTGGGGCGCTTGGCACGCTCAGTAGCGATGATGACCCATTCTTTGGTAAAGCGGTTCTGACGGAGTTCGGGCATGTATCACCTCCCTGCCCTAAGTTGGATGGCGCTGGAGGGCGCATCCGCGTAGTGTAAAATTCCCAAGCAAACAGCCATGCAACCCAATAAAGTTTCTGTCGGTGTGCTGGGCGCCACCGGAATCGTCGGCCAGCGTTTTTTGCAGATGCTGGAAAAGCACCCCTGGTTCGAAGTGAACTGGGTAGCTGCCTCGGAGCGTTCGGAAGGACGTGCGTATGCCGAGGCGGTGCGCTGGCGGATGAAAACGGCGATTCCAGCACGCGACGCCGCCTTGCCCGTGTCCCCAGCCAAGCCAGAGAGCGCGCCCAAAATCATCTTTGCCGCGCTGGACGCCGCCATTGCCGCCGAATTGGAACCGCGCTTCGCTGCCGCCGGACACATCGTTATTTCGAACTCCAGCGCCCTGCGCATGCAGAAGGACGTGCCCCTGGTGATACCGGAGGTCAACGCCGGACACCTGAAAGTGCTGGAGTGCCAGTCGTGGCGGCGCCAGAGCGGCGGGTTCGTGGTTACCAATCCCAACTGCTCCGCCATCGGCTTGGTGCTGGCCCTGGCCCCATTAGAGCAGCATTTCGGACTGGAGAAGGTGATGGCGGTCACCATGCAGGCGGTCAGCGGGGCGGGTTATCCCGGAGTGGCATCGCTGGACATTCTGGGAAACGTGATCCCCTACATCGCCAAAGAAGAAGAAAAGATGGAGGAGGAGACCCGCAAACTGCTGGGAGAGGTGCGGGATGGGCACATCGAGCTGGCGGAGTTCGCCATGAGCACGCAGTGCAACCGGGTGGCGGTGGAGGACGGGCACACGGAATCGGTGGCAGTGAAATTAAAGAAGAAGGCAAGCGCCCCGGAGATTATCGAGGCCTGGACGAAATTCCGGGGGCTTCCCCAGGAACTGAGGCTGCCCAGCGCGCCGGAGCGACCGGTGGAGTATTTGGCAGCTTCCGACCGCCCACAACCACGGTTTGACGTGGACCGGGGAGCGGGCATGACGGCTTGCGTGGGCCGTTTACGCCCTTGCGGTGTGCTGGACTGGAAATTCACCGTCATCTCGCATAACACCATCCGGGGCGCCGCCGGAGCCGCGCTGCTGAATGCCGAGTTGCTGAAGGCGCAAGGCTACCTGGATTAACTTCATCGCCGCGGATCAACGCGGATAAACACGGGGGCTGTCATCTCCCGTTTGTCTGGCTCGCACCAGCGGCTGCATGGAAAACTTGCACGAATCGAAGGCGAATCACGCTTCCTGGCTCCAGAAAGCATCGGTGTCACTGCGCGTAAATCCGTGGCCAATGAAACTGCAACCGGGGAATCGCCGATGCTGGTGATGAAATTCGGCGGCACTTCAGTGGAAAATGCCGCCGCCATAGAGCGGGTGGCCGAGATCGTGCGGGGACGGCGGGCGCAACTGCCGCTGGTGGTGGTCAGCGCCATGGCTAAGGTTACGGACAGCCTGCTGGCCATGGCCCTGGCGGCTGGGGCCGGCAACCGCGAGCGCGCCCTCGAGCTCTCGCGCGGCCTGCGCGAGCGCCATTACACCACCGCGGGGGAGCTGCTGGGCACGGGCCTGTTTACTCAGTTTCACTCCGAGTTGGAAGCGGAATGCGACGCCCTGGACGAACTGCTGCGCGGAATCGCCGCCGTAGGCGAACTCACGCCCCGCACTTCCGACCACGTGGTGTCATTCGGGGAACGGCTTTCCAGCAAAATGGTGACTTCCGCCTTTTCCGCCCGCGGCATTGATGCCCAACTCGTGGACGCGCGCCAGTGCATCGTCACCGACGGAACTCACACCCGGGCGGTCCCGCTGATGGAGCAAACCAACCACCGCCTGCGAACGCGGCTGAAGCCGGTAGTGGACGGCGGACGCGTCCCGGTCATGGGCGGGTTTATCGGGGCGACGGAGGAAGGAATCACCACCACCATCGGCCGCGGCGGGTCGGATTTTTCCGCCGCCATCGTGGGTGCCGGCCTGGGCGCCGAGCGCATCGAGATCTGGACCGACGTGGACGGAATGATGACCACCGATCCCGGCATTTGCCCGGAGGCGCGGCGCATCAAGGCGATCTCCTTCGAAGAGGCGGCCGAACTGGCCTACTTCGGAGCCAAAGTGCTGCACCCGGCAACCTTGCTGCCGGCCATCCAGAAGAACATTCCGGTGTACATTCTGAATTCGCGCAATCCCGCCTGCGAGGGCACCCGCATTACAGCGCAGGCGCCGCTGTGCCGCAGCACCTTCAAGGCGATTGCCGCCAAAAAGCGCATTACCATTGTGGACATTGTGGCCACGCGCATGCTGATGGCGCACGGGTTCCTGCGCGCCATTTTCGAAGTATTCGACCGGCACCGCTGCGCCGTGGATGTGGTTTCCACTTCCGAGGTGAGCGTATCGGTGACCGTGGATTCCAACCAGGCCATTCCCGCCATCGCCGCCGAACTGGGCAAGCTGGCAGACGTAAAATACGAGGGGCGCAAGGCGATTGTGTGCCTAGTGGGAGACAACATTCGGGGCACGCCCGGGGTAGCGGCCAAGGTGTTCACCACGCTGGGCGACATTAACGTGCGCATGATTTCGCAAGGCGCGTCGGAGATCAATTTGACGTTCGTGGTGGAGGAAGAGGATGTGCCCGAGGTCGTGCGGCGGCTTCATGGCACGTTTTTCGCCGAGCCCGATCCGGATATTTTTGCGTAATAGCAATTAGCAGTTGGCAATCAGCATTTAGCCCTCGCGCGGTTAGCAGATAGGGTAGTAAGGGGCGTCGTAATGGTGTTGAGGTATCGGACGGGCGAAGAAATTAAGACGGGCGATCGGGTTCGTTTCCATCGAAACCCCGCTGAAATCGAGGCGGTCGCATCAGTTGCGTTCTGCGATCCGGATGACGCCGCTACCGCCTGGCATCTGCAAGAGTACGGGGGCGGTGTAATGATCCTTGATCCCATGGTTTCAGGCCGTACCTTCATTCCGGCAGGTGAAATTCTCGAGTATGAAGATTTGGAATTTGTATCGAGGGAAGAAAAAAATAGATTTCGTACTTGCAGGCGGACGCAATGATTCTCCTTGTTCTTGGCCGGGGTAAGACCGGCACGCTGGTGGCGGAAGTGGCGCGCCAGCGCGGGCATGAAGTGCGAGTGCTGGGCGGCGCCGACAACCGGAATGCCGCCGGGCTCACGCCTCACGCGCTGCGTGATGTCGCCGTAGTGATTGACTTCACCACCCCGCAGGCCGTGCTGGAAAACATCGCCGCCTGCGTTCAGGCGCGCAAGAACATAGCGGTTGGCACTACGGGCTGGTACGACCAACTGCCCCGCATTCGGGAAGTGGTGGCCCAGAGCGGCATTGGCTTGCTCTACGCGTCCAATTTCTCGGTGGGGGTAAATGTTTTCTTTGAAATTGCTCGAGCGGCGGCAGCCGCCCTGCTTCATGGCTATGCTGGCGAAATCATGGAACGCCACCACGCCCAGAAGAAGGACGCGCCTTCAGGCACGGCTCTGACGCTGCAGAAAATCTTGTGCGAGGACGGCGGGCAGGAACTGGAAATTGTCTCCCTGCGCGAGGGGGAAACCGTGGGCCTACACGAAATTGTGCTGGACTCGCGCCATGACACCATCCGCCTGGCCCACGATGGCAAATCCCGCCGCGGCTTTGCCGAGGGCGCGGTGCGCGCGGCAGAGTGGCTGGCCGGCCGCAGCGGCTTCTTCGATTTTCGCCAGGTCTGGCGGGAACTGCGGTAAACCGGCACTTGGCACTTAGCCATTGGCACTTGGCCCCGGAACCGCGTTTTTTTGGTGCGGGAAGGATGTTTCGGGGCTAACTGCCAGGTGCCAAATGCTAAGTGCTTCTCCCTTGGTTTATCCTATTGGCCTATGAACCTCCGTGGCTGTGGCACAGCACTGGTCACGCCCTTTCGCCACGATGGTGCGGTGGACGAAGCGGCGCTGCGCGAACTGGTGGCCTGGCAAGTGGAGTCGGGTGTTGACTTTCTTGTCCCCTGCGGCACCACTGGCGAAACTCCCACGCTGTCGCGCAAGGAATGGCTGCGCGTGGTAGAGCTGACAGTGGAGGTGGCAGGCGGACGGGTGCCCATCGTAGCGGGAGCAACTTCCAACTGCACCCGCGACGCCATTGAAAAGGCGCGCGTGCTTTCCGACCGGGCGGGCGTGGACGCCATTCTTACTGCCTCGCCTTACTACAACAAGCCCACGCAGGAAGGCCAGTTCCAGCACTTCCGCGCCATTGCGCAGGCGGTGAAGAAGCCGCTCATTCTTTACAATGTGCCCGGCCGCACCGGGGCCAATATCGAACCTGCCACCCTGGGCCGCTTGGCGCATATCCGCAACATCATCGGAGTGAAAGAAGCCACCGGCAACCTGGGACAGATCGTGGAGGTTTTCAACGCTGTACCCGCTGGCTTCCTGGTGTTCTCCGGCGACGACGCAGTCACACTGCCCATCATTTCCCTGGGAGGGGCGGGGATCATTTCTGTAGTTTCCAACGAAATACCCCGCGAGATGGCAGAGATGACCCGGGCGGCGCTGAATAACGACTGGGAGACGGCGCGCCGGCTGCATCGCAAATACCTGCCTCTGATGCAGGCTAACTTCCTGGAATCGAATCCCATTCCGGTGAAGGCGGCGCTGGCCATGATGGGCAGGATTCGCGAGGTTTACCGGCTTCCCCTGACGCGCATGAAAGAAGACACGCGCTCCAAGTTGGAGAAGGCGATGACCAGCGTGGGATTGGAGGTCAAGGCGGCAGAAACCGCGCCGCCTCGCCGCCCGCGTCCAGCGGCAGCGGCAGCACCCGCCTTTTCCGAGGCGGCGGCCGCGGTGACAGAACCTGCGCAGCCATTTGAATCGGGAGTTGCGGCAGGAGACAACGGAAACGCGGCAGAGGCGCCGGCTTCAGTTCCAGAGACCATGGTGGAGGCAGCGGCGGAGACACCACCCATGGCGGCCAGCCAGAGCACCGGCCAAAGCGGTGGCGCTGCGGCTGTCCAGGAGGAAACGGCAGCGGGCGCGGTGGCGGTAGCCGAGGAATCGCCGGCTGAGGTTTCAGCTCCGGCGCCCGTGCAAGCCGCACCCGAGCCGGTCACGTATTTCCTCTATGAGAGCTGGCAGGCGGGACCACACAAGCTCGCCCTCCACCGCTCTACCTGTGGCGCCTGCCGCGGCGGCACGGCGCGCCCCGGCGGAAGTGATGAAGCTCGCTCGCGCTGGCACGGACCTTACACCACCGTGCAGGAGGCGCGAGAAACCTCGCGCGGCATGAGCAACATCCTGATACGCAGCGAATGTAAGTGCGTGAGTAAAGGCGGCATTTAGCATTTAGCAGTTTAGTGCATGGCCGCATGGTATTGGCGCACGCCGACTCGTGATTGGTCTCACTGGGCGAGCAACCCGGTCCACGGGCCAAGTGCTAATGGCTAAGTGCTAATTGCTTTCTCACGCCGCCTTCCGCTGCGCGCCCGTCATGGCGAGCACGCGCCCATAGAGCTGCTCGTAATCATCCGCCATGCGCCCGGCGGAGAAGTTCTGCTCGGCGTGGCGGCGGCAGTCTGCCGGGCTGATTTCCTCCACCTGCGCGACGGCCTGGGCCATCTCCTCGACTGAGTTCACCAGAAAGCCGGTTACACCATGGCGCACCACTTCCGGAAGGGCGCCACGGCGAAAGGCGATGACGGGCGTACCGCAGGCGGCAGCCTCCATGGCCACCAGCGAGCTGGTTTCATTCGCCAGGCTGGGCACCAGGACCGCACGAGCATGACTCAGGAGGCGGATCTTCTGGGCTGGAGTGGGAGCCTGGGCCAGGCGCACCCGCTGCAAACCATCGTTCAGGTGCGGCGCAATTTCCCGCTCGAAATACTGCCGATGATAGCTGAAGGGATAGACCTGCCCGGCCAGTATGAGCGGGAGCCCAGCCATGCGCGCCGTCTGAATGGCCAGGTGGGCGCCCTTTTCCTGGCAGAAGCGACCTAGCCAGAGGAGATGGTCCTTCCTGCTAGCCGCAGGAGTAAAGCGCTGCAACTCGATTCCGTTGCGCACCACTCCCAGCAGGCGCGGAATGTCCGAAAAAGAACGCGCCTGCGCCTCCGAAACGCAGTTGAAGGAGACGTTGTCAGGGATGCTTTCTAACATCTCCGGCGTATAGAACGAACGCGGCAGGTGCAAAGTGGCCAGCACAGGAAGACTCAGCACGGCGGCTTGCGGCCAGAAAGTGCCGCTCATGTCATGGACCAGGTGAAAACGCCTTTGGGTGCGCTGGCGGCGGGCAAGAAACTGCAGAATGCGCGCATTATGCTCCCGGTCGCGCTGGGGAAGACAGTCGGGTTGGTGGGCAGCGGGGCCGGTCGCCAGCAACTCGCCCGCGGCTTGGGAACCATCGCAGGCGGCAATAACTGTACAGTGGCCGCGTTGCCTCATTTGCCCTTCAGTGACGCGCAGCATCTGCTCCGCGCCCCCGGCGCTCGCCTCTGAAACCGGCAGCAGCGGGTAGGCAACGTAAAGAATGCGCAGGTGTGTCTTCATGAGGATGCGGCGGGGGCGGGCCGCGCCGACCGCAGAAAATCGGTGAAGGCGGCGCTGACCTCGGCGCCTTTGATCGGCCAACCCCAGGCCTCATAGTTGAGCACGCCGGAGTGCGGCGGCCGGGAGTAGTCGTAAGCCGCCTGCGGCCGGAACCATTCGGTGGCCGCGCTGAACTGTTTCAGCACTTCGCCCTGCGAGGCATAGGCGGCGAGCATCTTATGTTTGGTTTTCTGCTCGTGTAGCGCGGGCTCAAGTGCAGTTTCGGTGCCGTTCAAGGATCGGAACTGCTGGCATAGTGTGCTGCCATCGGTTCTGCGGAAGTAGAGCGGCATTTCCCATGCCGGCAGCGAAAAACTGCGGGCCAGAAGCGAGACAAGAAAGCTGCAACTGTCATGGTCGGGATGGCCACCTTCGTAAGCCAGGGTGAGCAGGGCCTGCGGCCGGTAGTGCCGAACAAGAGCCGAGAGATTCTCTACCGCCGCGCCCAGGCGCCGAAAAAGTTCCTGATCGGTAAAGTAGCCATCGCCGCTTTGCAGGAATTCGATGTGGCGCACCCCGGCGAGGCCGAGCGATGCCCGCGCTTCCTGACGGCGGAGTTCAGCGTAGGCTTCGCGGGAGCCGTACTTTCCCCAGAAATACGGGTCGTGAGGAGAGCCGTCAGTGCCGAATACCACCACCGCTTCTTTCACGCGCTGCAGCAGCACGCCGCAGCCCACAGCCTCATCGTCAGGATGGGCGACGAGGACCAGCGTCTTCCCCAGCACGGGCGCAAGGGCGTCCATGGAGAAGTGAGATGCAGGTTAATTGACGATCGTTTGATTGATCAATGAGCAATCAGCGGGCTGGCGATTAGCAATCAGCATCTGCGCGTGGACTGTGGGGTTCGTCTCCACCGGTCACGGTCCAAGTGCTGGCTGCTAAATGCCAACCGCTGTTTAACGCAGCCAATCTTCCAGTTCGATGGCGCGGTCGGTGCGCTCATCCCGGTATTTGACTATGACCGGGGTGTAAAGGGACAAGCTCCATTCCGCCGCCTTGCCCTTGCCGATGGCGCGCGAGCCCGGCACCACCACGGCATTTTCCGGAACCGTGAGCGGCGAGTCGACGCCGGCGCGGTACACCTCGCCGCGCACAGTGTCGTAGAGCGGGGTGGAGCGGGTCAGGATGGTGCCCGCGCCCAGCACGGCACGGGCCCTCACCCAGGTGCCTTCGTAAACGCCGCAGTTGCCGCCCACCAGCACGTCATCTTCAATGACCACGGGAGCGGCATTCACCGGCTCCAGCACGCCGCCGATCTGGGCGGCCGCGCTCAGGTGCACTCGCTTGCCAATCTGGGCGCAGGAGCCGACCAGGGCGTGCGAATCCACCAGCGTGCCCTCATCCACATAGGCGCCCACATTGATGTACATGGGCGGCATGCAGATGACCGAGGGCGCCACATAAGCTCCCTCGCGCACGGAGGAGCCGCCCGGAACCACGCGCACACGCCCCGCAGGTTGGAAGCGGCGCAGAGGAAAGGTGTCTTTGTCTACGAATGACAGGGCGCCAGCACCCATCTCCACCAGTTCGCCCAGGCGAAAACCAAGCAGGATGCCCTGCTTCACCCAGGCATTGACCACCCAGCGGTCGCCCTGCTTTTGGGCAGCGCGGATGCGGCCCCCGGTTAAGGCTTCGCGAAATTCCAAAAAAGTCTGACGCGCTTCCCCAGTAGGTGCCCCCGTGGGCAGAGCGAAATAGCTTTCGATCGCGGCCCGCAATTTGTCCATTACCGGGCAGTATAACGAATGACGATGGAAGGGCTTGAGTAATTGTGTAATCGGATACCGGGGCAAAGGCGCATCTGGCCGCCTGCTCAGACGGTCAATGGGATGCACCCTCGATAATCGCATGGGGAGAGGTCTTGCGGCCCTCGCGCGCGGCCTCCAGGCGGGCGGCGGAGTTGATGAGCGCGATATGGGTAAACGCCTGGGGGAAATTGCCCAGCTGTTCGCTATTGTCAGGGTCAATTTCCTCCGAAAACAGCCCTACATCGTTCTGGAATGACAACACGTGTTCAAACAGCTCCTCGGCTTCGCGCAGGCGGCCGAGAAGAATGTAAGCGTCAATTAACCAGAAAGTGCACATGGCGAAGGTACCCTTCTCCTCGCCGGAGACGCCGTCATTCACCTGCCGGTAACGGTACACCAGTCCTTTGCGCACAAGCCGCTGCTCAATTTTGCGAATGGTGGAAAGCATGCGCGGATCGCCGGCGCCGATCAGTCCGATGATGGGCAGGCGCAGAGCGGAAGCATCCAGAGCATCGGAGCCGTAAGACTGAACAAAGGCGCCGACCTTGGCATTGAAGCCGTTCTCCATAACGCTGGCGTAGATGGCGTCACGCTCGCGTTTCCAGAGCGCGATGTCACCCTCGCTCCCAAGGACATCGGCCAGCTTGAGGGCTCGGTCGAGAGCGGCCCAGCACAGGGCCTTGGAATCCACGAACTGGCGTTGCTTGCCGCGCATTTCCCAGAGCCCGCTGTCAGGTTCTCTCCATACCCCGGCCACGTGGTCGGCAATCTGCCGAACCAGGCGCCAGAGCTCATGGATAAACCGCCCACGCCGCTGGGCGAACGCTTCATGGCTGGCGTAAAGATAAATGCACTGCACCAGTTCGCCGTAAACGTCGAGCTGCTTCTGCCGGGCGGCGGCGTTGCCGAGACGCACTGGACGCGAGTTGCGGTAGCCCTGGAGGTGCTTGAGTTCGATCTCCTCCTGGTCGTGTTCTCCGTTAATGCCATAGAGTATCTGAAACGATTTTCCCGGATTGGGGCAGGTGCGGCGGAAGAAATGAAGAAAATCGTCAGCCTCGCCGTAATAGCCGAGAACCATGAGAGCGGTAAGGGAAAAGCTGGCGTCGCGCACCCAGGTAAAGCGGTAATCCCAGTTACGCTCGCCACCAATTTGTTCCGGCAAAGAGGTGGTGGGCGCAGCCACGATCGCGCCCGAAGGCTCAAAGGTGAGCAACTTGGCAGTAAGCGCGCCGCGCCGGACGGAATCCCGGTAAACGCCCTCATAATGGCAGCTCCCCACCCAGGTTTCCCAATATTCGCGGGTTTCGGCAAGAAGGGCCTCCGCTCGGGGCAAGTCCATGGGCTCAACGATGTCTCCTGGGCTGGCATGGCGCAGGCAGAGGAAAGTGGCTTCGCCGGCGCGCAGCCGCAGTGGCGCACTGGCCTTCTCCTCGCTTTCCACATGAAGAGCGGCGCCCTGCATCTGTAACTCGTCATGGCTGCTGCGAAAAACAAGAGCACCATCCCGGGTCTCAGCCTGCGCGTGCTCGCGGGCAAAATTGAAGGTGGGATGAAGTTCGATGACCGCTTCCACGGTTCCGGAGGTGCAGCGCAGCAGGCGAACAATCTGGTGCTCACTGTCCACGTCCTGGCCGGCATGGGTAGGCTGCCGGCGCCGCCGCAGCGGCATGAAATCGGTGAGCTGCAGCACGCCGGAAGCGGTGGTAAACGTCGTCTCCAGAATATTGGTGCCGGGCAGATAACGGCGGGAGCGGGCTTTCACATCGCGCGCAGTGATGTTGCAATAGCCGCCTTTCTCGTCATCCAGAATGCGGAGAAATACGGCGCCGCTGTTGAAGTGCGGCAGACAGGCCCAGTCCAGCGAACCTTCCGAGCTGATCAGGGCGGCAGAGTGGGTATCGCCTATGACCGCGTAATCCTTGATGGATCGGTACACGAATATTCAGAGTAGCAGGGCGGCCGAATGGTTGCGCGGGCGACGGAGACGCAGCCGACCAGGTCCCTACCCATATTTTGCCCGCGGATGCATGCCTGTTGCTCCGCGTGCATCCGCGAAAGCTGAAAGTTGAGGCCTAACACAGTTCAGTGCCGAGGCAAGGCAGTGCGCACCTGGGCGGCGGATTCGGCCGGCTCCGGCTCCATTTCCCAGCCGCCACGCGTAATGTTTCCGTAGAGCATCCAGGCGGCAACCGCCCCCACAACCAGCATGACAGCGCCGAGCCATCTCGGCCCCAGGGTCAACCATCCCGTGCCGAAGAGGACCGAGTAAACCATCACGCAGCCTAAAATCCAGGAGCTCAGATTGCGTCCGAGATCGCGGGTGGCGGGAACATCGGGGGTTTTGAGCGCCACCGGTTTCCAGCCGCGCACATCAGGCCGGGCCTTGCGATAGAAGCGCAAGAGAACTTCTTCGGATTCGGGCTTGGTCAGGAAGGTGACCAGAATCCAAACCACGGTGGTCACGGCGGTGGTGGTAATGGCGGTCTTGGCGAACAGCACCGGGCCTTCCCCGATAAAGGGCGTGCCCCAGCGCAGGGCGATGGTCACCGCCAGGGCGGTAGCCATGGCTGAAATTTCGCTCCAGGCGTTGATGCGCCACCAGTACCAGCGCAACAAGTAAACACCACCCGTGCCGGCGCCGATTTCCAGCACCACTTCCCATCCCGATTTGATGGAGGTGAGCTGCGCGGCCACGTAGCCGGAGCAGATCACCAGCAGCACCGTAACCAGGCGGGAAACATTCACGTAGTGGCCTTCCGTGCCGTCGCGCTTCATGAAACGGCGATAGAAATCGGCCACCAGGTAGGACGCACCCCAGTTCAGCTGGGTGGCGATGGTGGACATGAACGCGGCCATGAAGCCGGCTATCACCACGCCCTTAAGAGCGTGCGGCATCTGGTTGTTGACCAGCAGCATGTAGCCGGTTTCGGGATGCTCCAAATGGGGATAAAGCACAATGGCAGCCAGGGCGGCAATAATCCACGGCCAAGGGCGAATGGCGTAGTGAGCGATATTGAACCAGAGGACGGAGAGCAGCCCGTTACGCTCATCCTTGGCGCTGAAAATGCGCTGCGCGATGTAGCCGCCGCCTCCGGGTTCGGCGCCGGGATACCAGAAGGCCCACCACTGCACAGCCAGATAAACCACAAAGGTGAGCCCGGGGAGCAACCACAGGGCCTGCGCAGTCAAAGGCCGGGAGAAATCTGGAAAAAAGGAGAGTGCGTTCCCGGCAGGCGCACCCCCGCCGGCGCTGGCCGTGCTGCGCAGATGATGCAGTGTGCTCACCAGCACGCCCAGGCCGCCCACCGCTCCCACAGCGTAATAAGCCACCCCAATGACGATGGCCATCTTCAGCACAAACTGAAACAGGTCGGTCCAGAGGACGCCCCACAATCCGCCCAGAGAAACGTAGAATCCGGTAAAGGGAATGAGGAAGAAGACGCAGATGGCCAAGGCGGCATGCGGGCTAACGCCCAGGGTAATGCCCACAATGGTGACCATGGCCTTGGTCACCCAGCCCAGGATGAGGCAGTTCATGAGCAGGCCAAGGTAAATAGCGCGGAAACCGCGGAGGAAAGCGGCGGGCCTGCCGGTATAGCGCATTTCGGCAAACTGCACATCCGTGAGCAGGCCGGAACGCCGCCACAGGCGGGCGAAGAGAAACACGGTCATCATGCCCGAAGGCAGCAGGCACCACCACAGCCAGTTGCCGGCAATGCCCTGGCTGTACACCAGCCCCGTGACCACGAGCGGGGTGTCAGCGGCAAAGGTGGTGGCGACCATGGAGGTGCCGGCCAGCCACCAGCTGACGTTCCGGCCGGAAACAAAATAATCGTCCACGCTGCGCCCGGAGCGCCGCCGGAAATAGAGGCCCATGGCCAGCGTGATCGCCAGATAGCCCACGATCGCTGACCAATCCAGAAAAGTAAGATTCATCAGGTGTGCCCCGTTGGAACGGTGATGGACGAGCCCGGCGGCTAGCTGCGCGGGCACGGTGGAGTGCGGTGCTGGAAGCCTTAACCGGTGAACTGCAGCTCAACCACGGTACAGTCGTCCGCCAGAGGCGTGCCGGCGCAGAAGGCGTCAACAGCGGCGAATATCTGGTCAAACGAGCTGTGAGCGGCAATTTCCTGCAGACGCGAATCCTCAAAGAATTCGCCGTGCGCGTTTTCCGCTTCGGTCACTCCGTCGGTCACCAGCAACAGGCGATCGCCGCGCCCCAACTTGCACATGCCACCCTGGTAGCCGGCATCGGCGAGCAGGCCGACGGGAACATTGGAAACCTCGGGCCGCATTACGCAGCCGTTGCTGATCAAAAGTGGCGGCACGTGACCGCAATTGACGTATTCCAGATTACCGTTGCTGTTGAGCCGCACGATGACCGCCGTCGCGTATTTTTCGCCGATATGCTTCTGGCAGAAAAAGCGGTTGACGGCGCTGGCAATCTCGGGCAGCGGCATGCGCGCCACCAGGTGGGAATAAACCATGCCCTGCAGAGTGGAGGCCAGCAGGGCAGCGGTAATTCCCTTTCCGCAGACATCGGCGATCACCACCGACAGGTCGTCGCCGGTGCGCACCGCGTCGAAGAAATCACCGCCGATTTCTTTGCAGGAAATGTTGCGCGCGCGCAGCGCGGCAAAAGACACTTCCGGGATGGTGACCGCCATCAAGCCCTGCTGGATAGTGGCGGCAATGGCCATCTGCTGCTGATTGCGACGGTTGGCTTCCTCGGCTTCTGCGAGGCGGGCATTCTCCACCAGGGCGGCAGCTTCATGCGCGATGGCGTGCAGCACATCGTGACCCACGCCGGAAAGATTGCGCGAGGTATAGCGCGCGTCCAGGTAAAGCGCCCCCACAACCGGGGACTGAACACCGGCGGTATCGCTGACCCGGGCGGCCTGCACCTGCGTGCGGCGCAGCGGTATGCAGATCACCGTGCGCAGGTCATAGGCAATCACGCTGTTGCGCACCGCCATATCGCTGGACTGGCTGGTATCCGACAGCACGAATTCGGAGTTGGAATGGATGGCGTCGTCCAGAATGGAATGGGAAATCGTCTTGTCATCCAGCAGCGCTGCCCCGGAGGAATTTCGTCCCGCCGCCAGGCGCAGCTTGCCTCCCTCTTCCACCAGGAAAACGTAGCCCCGTTCGGCGCCGGTCAGACGCAGCGTGGAATCAATGAGCGTGACCAGGATTTCGTCCAGCACACCGGTGGTATTAAGTTTGCGCGCCGCCTCCAGAAATAGTGTCAGCTTCTCCAGGTCGGTGGTCTGGGTGGAAATGTGCAAATCGGAAATTTGGCTCAGGAACTCGCGCGCCGTGCTGGTGCCGGGCTGCACCGGCTGAAACACCACATACACCGTATCGCGGGCGCCGAACTCTATGCGGTCATTGGGCTTAAGCTTCACCCGCTGCACGCGTTCGCCGTTCACGTAGGTGCCATGCTTGCTGCCCTGATCCACCACTGAAAAATCGCCGCTTTCGGAAAGGATAACGGCGTGATCGCGCGAGGCTCGCGGATCGGCGATGACCAGATCCTTGTCCACCTTGCGGCCCACAGTAAACGGTGAATGGTCCAGGATTAGCGTGCGGGAGTCGTTCCCTTGTACCAACACAAGGGTGGGGAAGGCCCCAGTTCCGGGTTCGGCGGCGGGAGTGGCGCTATGCAAAGCCATGAGTTTTTTGGTCGGGGGGTAGCTTTCCCGCTGGCCGTTACCCCGGAGAGGCGGGCTCTCTACCGTAATGGTGGCAAAAGCCTAATCCCTGAGGGCGCAGAATTGCAAGGACGAACGCGCAGTCAGGACGGGGGCAGGGTGGGCCAGCGGCGGGCCGCGTCAATGGCCAGTAAGGCCATGATGCCAAAAGGGATGAGGAGCGAAGTATAGAGGGGTAGAGTCCAACCGCGCTGTACGACCGAAGCGGGCTGAAAGTACCAGGCGAGGCTCAAGTAAAGTGTGGCAAGCCAGGGCCATACGATCAGGGCCGCCACCAACAAGGAAAGAAGGCGAGCCAGCCGGCCGAGGCGGGCCAAGCGGCGCCAGTCACGAAGCAGCAGGATCAGGGCGGGCAGCAACAGCAATTGGTTATAGGGGGCCCAGGTGGGAATAACGAGCACGGTGACGCCCAACACTAAGGCGAACAATAGGTTAAAGGCAGGCGACCCAGCGGGCGCGGGGCGCAGCCTCCAGGCTAGAAGCGCCAGCGCGAGGAGCAAGCCCGCGGTCACGATCATGCCGCCCACGGGGGTGAGCAGGGTCTGCAGGATGGAAACACCGCCGGTGTACTGACGGTAGGCCGTCAGGGCGGCGAGAAATTTCCCTATCCAGCCGGGCAAGACCCACTCCGCGGCACCGATGAGGAAGGCCATGGCCAGACTGAAGCTGGCCAGCAGGCGCCAGCGGTGGCTCCAATCGCCAATCACCCAGATAAACAGGCAGATCAGCAAGGGTGCGACCAGCTGTGGCTTGATGGTGGAGAGCGCCAGCAGGAGGCCCGCCAAAGCGAACCAGCCAGCCGCTAGGGCTGCGGCGGCGGCCGCCAGCAGAGCGCTGACGAGGACGGTCAGTTGCTGCAGCTTGATTCCCTGGGCGGCGGGAAAACTGCCCATCACCAGCAACACGAAAACAGCTTTGCCGCTGCCGGAAAGGCGCCACCCCAGGGCTTTGGCCCACAACAAAACGGTGGCCACAATGAGCCCGGCCAAAACCCAGGTGAAAGCGGTTCGCAGCAACGAAAAATCCAGGTGGAGGAAGGGAGCCAGCAAAAAGGCGACGTAAACGGGATAAGCAAAACCCTGCTGGTCTTTGGGATCGTAGCGGCGGGCGGGGTCCAGTTCCCTGCCGTAATAGCCGACCTGGATTTCGCGGGTGACCTGCCGGCTGTAAGGATCGCGGTTATGGAGCAGGAGTTCGCGGGCACCCAACCAGCGAGGGTACAAATCAGAAAGATTGCCCCGGGGGCGCCCGAAACGAACCGCGTCAGCCTGCTGGTAAGGGATGAGCACGCCCTGCACGTAGAACCACATGCTGGCAGCCGCCACCAGCGCCAGGGCTACAACAAGAGGGCGAGCGCGGCGAACCGTTCTGCGCCTCTGCGCCGTGTGGACAGTAGGACTCGCCGCCTGTGCCTGACTAGGAGCCGGCATGCTCAAAGTTTAATCTGCTCCCGCTGCAGCCCGTGTTACAAATTATTCAATCTCCATGTGGCGCCGCGTAGCCGTTTCCCTAGCCATCGGCATCAGCAGCGGGACGCTGTGCTGGACCATTATGCGCAATCTGGGTCTGGGCGCTTCTGATTTCACCCCAGCGCTGCGCGAAGCCCGCCAGATTCTGGTGGGAGGTAACCCTTTTATTTATGCCACCAGGCATTACCCGGCTTATCCACTGCCCGCCGCCATTATTGGATTGCCTTTCCTGTGGCTGAAGACAGAAATCGCGGCCGGCGCTTTCTTTGGCTCTAGTTCGGCTCTGCTGGCCTTTGGCTTGACGCGCCAGGGATACACCCGTCTGCTGATTTTCCTGGCTTATCCCTACTGGGCGGCCATGCTGACGGTGCAATGGGCGCCGCTGTTGATGGCTGGTGCCCTCTTGCCCTCCCTGTTGCCGTTCACGACAGCCAAGCCCCAGCTTGGCGCCTCCATCTTCCTGGCTTATCCGACCCGTCGCGGGATAGTGGGATGCATTCTGCTGCTGGCGCTCAGCTTGGTCATCATGCCCCATTGGCCACGGCAATGGCTGGCTTCGCTAGGCTTTTACGACCATTACGTTCCCCTGTTCGCCCCTGCGGGCCTGAGCCTGCTTTTGGCGGCATGGCGCCGGCAAGATCCTGACTCTCACCTCCTGCTGCTGAGCAGCGCCGCGCCCCAGCGATGGTTTTATGACACCTTCATCCTTTGGCTCATCCCCAAGACGAGGCAGGAAATTCTGGCCACGGTATTTCTCAGCTGGGGTGCTGGCCTCACCAGGTGGTACCACATGCCGCGTTCCTGGGATGAGGTAGGCGCCTGGGCAGTGCTGTGGATCTATGTGCCCATGCTCACCGTTCTGCTGCTGCGCGCCACGGAAGCCTCACGGCGAGAGAGCGAAGAGCAAAAATTCCTGGGCGCGCCAGTTCCGTTAGGCGGCAAAGCGGCTGCCGCGGAGCATTGAGCGGCGGCTATCTCGGCAAATTGCACGTTCCAGAAACCGCCTGTTGATGCTTGCTGCCCTGCTACTTACGGGAAATGATGAAACGGGACTGGGATTCAGGATCGTAGCGGGGGCGCGAGTGGCGAATCAGTTTTTGGTGTAAGCTTATGCGCGTTCAGGCCAGCCGTGGTGTCCATGAAGAATCGCAGGCGCGATCCCGCCAAGAGCAGCGCTGGCCGGCAACCCCGCCACCAAGACGGTAAGGTGACGAACGCCTCGAAGAAGCCCTCCTCTACGCGGGGGCCGCTGGAAAAAGAGAAACCTTCTGCCAGCCAGGCGGGAATGGAACTGGCGGCCATTGTCGAATCTTCCGACGATGCCATCTTAAGTAAGGACCTGAACGGGATCATACAAAGTTGGAATAATGGGGCGGAGCGTATTTACGGCTACTCCGCGGCGGAGATGATCGGCAGGCATGTCTCCAGCCTGCTGCCACGCGACTATCCTGACGATACCCGCCAAATTATGGAGCGGCTGCGCCGGGGTGAGCGCCTGGAGCACTACGAGACGCTGCGCCAGGCGAAAGATGGAACCGTCCTGAGTGTCTCTCTGACCATTTCACCGATTCGCGAGGAGAGCGGGACCATCGTCGGGGCGTCCACCATCGCGCGCGACATCACCGAGCGCAAGCGCTCGGAGCAGGAACTACGGCGCAGCCGGCAGGCGCTGCAGGAAAGCGAATTGCGCTTTCGCTCTCTGGTGCAAAACTCCTCCGACATTATTACCATCCTCGGGGCCGAGGGGGAGATTCGCTACGAGAGCCCATCCATCGAGCGCATCCTGGGTTATAAGCCCGAGAACCTGGTGGGAAAAAATGCTTTTGAGTTTGTGCACCCCGAGGACCGTCCACGGGTGGAGGCAATTTTTCGGGAGCATTTGCCGATCCCAGGTTCAATTGCGCCCCTCGAACTGCGCTTCCGGCATAACGACGGCAACTGGCGCACCCTGGAAGCTATCGCCAATAACCTGCTGCACGAGCCAGGGGTGGCGGGCATTGTGGTCAATTCGCGCGATATAAGCGAACGCAAGCGCACTGAAGATGTGCTGCATGCCACGGAAAAACTGGCCACCACGGGCCGGTTGGCGGCGGCCATCGCGCATGAAATCAACAATCCTTTGGAAGGCGTCACCAACCTGCTTTATCTGCTGGAGAACCATGCTTCGCTCGATGCCACAGCCCGGCGCTACGCCCGCATGGCGCAGGAAGAGGTGGCGCGCGTGGCCCGCATAGCCCGCCAGACCCTCGCCTTCTATCGTGAGCCCACCGTCCCGGTAGAGGTGGACCTTGTCGAACTGGTGCAGGGCCTGCTGGAACTGTACACACACAAATCACAATCCCGGAGAGTCACCTTGGAAAAGCGACTGGAGGATTCGGCTCCGATCACGGCTTCACCGGGCGAACTCCGGCAGGTGCTATCCAACCTCCTGGGTAATGCCCTGGACGCTGTCCCGGAGGGCGGGGCGATCAAGGTGCACGTATTCCAATCCCGCGACTGGCGCCATCCCTGGCAGGGGGGAATCCGCATTACCGTTGCCGATAACGGCCACGGCATTCGCCCAGAACATCGGCGCAGCATTTTCGATCCCTTCTTCACCACCAAGGGTGAAAAAGGAACCGGGCTGGGGCTGTGGGTGAGTCATGGCATCGTGCAAAAATACGGTGGAAGTATTCACGTGCACAGCAGCGTGCGTCCGGGTCATAGCGGCACCTGTTTTTCCCTCTTCTTTCCTTATTTGGCGGTCGTCGAAAGTCCCCGCAAGCCGGTGAGCCGGTCGCGGTCGAAGGTGTAGGAACTTTGAAGAGGCAACGGAAGATAGACGAATGACGATTTTTGGTTGTTCCTCCCTCCGCAAATTCCGCTACCTCGGAGCCGGCAAAGAGCCCGGAAGAACTGCCAGGCCTGGAAGCTAGTGACGGTTGAGTACTTAGCCGGGTTAATTCGCCCCAATTACCGTCGGCCATAGACCGGGGGAACATTTACCCTCCGCCCTCCCAACAGTAACCTACCAACTCCGGCGCGAACTCCCCTGGCCTGGGTTCCCCATTGGAGCAAAGCTAAAGATGGCAGAGGCGTTCGATCAACTATTACTGCCGGAACGCAAGCTGAGCTGGCGCACGCTGGGCATCAGCTTTGTGGCTCAAGGCCTGCTCCTTTTGTTCCTGGTGGAAGCCGGCTTGCTGCATCCGGAACGTCTGGCAATCCCCACCCAACACCTGACCTACACGCCGCTGGTGGAGAAAACAGCGCAGCGGCAGGCGCCGCGGCTCAGAATGCATTTGCTGGCAGCACCTTCGGTAAGCGCACGCCTGCGCGTGCCACGTGAAGTTGAGCTTCACGCGCCCAAGTCGGCGGCGCTGGTGGCGCCCAGGGTGGTGTTCGCCGCGCCCAAATTAGCGCCGGCGCTGGTGCGCCCCGGGGGAGCCATGCCCGCCATCGTACACACCGGAGCTTTCGCGGGTAGCTCCGCCAAGCCGACCATCGTCCGGCCGGTAGAGCGGGTGCAAACCGGCGGATTTGGCGATCCCAACGGCGCGCCCGCCCAAGGGAAAGGCCAGGGAAAGCTGGTGATGGCGAAAATGGGAGCGTTCGACATGCCCATAGGAGCGGGCAACGGCAATGGAGCGGGGGGCGAGCGCGGCGCGCGCGGAAGCATAGCCAGCGCCGGCTTCGGTGATGGTGTGGCCACTTCCGCAAACGGAGACGGGCGCAGCAACGGCAGAGGCAACGTACACGCGGGCGGTTTCGGCGATGTTGCGGCCCAGCCTTCGGGCCTGCCGCAGCGGAGAGTGGTGAGCGCCCCGGCAACAACCCCGGTTGAAATCCTCTCCAAACCCAAGCCGGTTTACACGGAAGAGGCGAGGCGCCTGAGATTGCAGGGCGAAGTCCTGGTACAGGTGCTGTTTGGAGGTAACGGCCAGGCGCACGTGTTGCGGGTGGTGCGGGGTCTGGGACACGGGCTGGATGAGGCGGCGATGAATGCCTCCAACCAGATTCGCTTCAAGCCGGCACAACAGAACGGAAAGCCCGTGGACTCCACGGCGGTAGTCCACGTGGTGTTCGAGCTGGCGTACTGAAAGAGGATGAATACTATGCGAGTCGCAAAATGGATCTTGGCCGCGGTGCTGGCGTGCTGCTGCGGCGTGTTTTCCCAGGAAAAACCTCTGACGGTGGCCGCGCCGGTAACCATGGACCAGGTGGTGGACCGCGTGGTAGCCAGCGAACAGAACCTGGTGAAGACACTTGACGCCTATAGTCCGGTGGTGGAGACCTATTTTCAGGCCATGAAACCGGACCCGCAGCTGGGCATGGCGCCGGCCGGAGACAAATATTTCCTGGGCCGGCTGGACCTGATGCACGGCAACGAAGCCAGCTACCTGGGCACGTCCTCGCGGCTGAAGCGGTTTCTGGGCACCGTGACAGAGACTTACTCCTTGCGGCTGAACCCGGCGGGATTTGCCTGGATGATCTATGCCGACCGCGATGAGTTTGACCGGCAACATTACGACTTCCGCTATGTGCGGCGCGAATTTCTAGGCGACCTGCGCTGCCTGGTTTTCGACGTGCAGCCAAAGAAGAAGACAGGAGACGGCCGCTTCGTCGGACGCATCTGGGTGGAAGACAAGGGCTATAACATCGTCCGCCTGAACGGAACGTATTCCAACAATGGAAACGGCAAGTACTATTTCCATTTCGACAGCTGGCGGCTGAATCTGCAACCCGGAGTGTGGCTGCCGGCCTACGTGTACAGCGAAGAAAGCGACATGCACTACGGGGTAGGCCGGGCGACCAGCTTCAAGGCGCAGACGCGGCTTTGGGGTTATAACCTGAAGCACGCGGCGCACGAATCGGAGCTCACGCAGCTAACCGTGGATTCGCCCGATGTGCAGGACCAGAGCGCGGCGGCGCAGGATGCCACTCCAGTGCAGAGCGAGCGGTTGTGGGAACAGCAGGCGGAAAATAATGTGGTGGAACGCCTGCAGCAGGCGGGACTGCTGGCGCCGCGGGGCGAAGTGGACACGGTTCTGGAAACGGTGGTCAACAACCTGGTGGTCACCAACAACATCAACCTGCCCTGGCCGGTGCACTGCCGGGTAATGCTAACCGAGCCGCTGGAAACATTCCATGTGGGGCACACCATCGTGATCAGCCGCGGGCTGCTGGATGTTCTGCCGGACGAAGCCAGCCTGGCCATGGTGCTGAGCCACGAACTGGGCCACATCGTCCTCGGACACCAGACCGACACCAAGTTCGCATTCCTTGACCGGATGCTGTTTTCCGACCAATACACCTACCAGCAGCTGGGATTTGCCCATAATGCAGCCGACGAAGCGGCAGCCGACAAGAAAGCGATGGAGTTGTTGCAGAACTCGCCTTACACGAGCAAACTGGCCAGCGCCGGGCTGTTCCTGAAGGCGTTGCAGGCACGCTCGGCGGTGCTGGCGGCCCTGCTTACTCCTCACCTGGGGAACCCGTTGGCGACGCGCGATCGAATATTGCGCATGCCGGACCTGATGACTTCGGCGCCGGCTTTGGAGATGGGCAAACTAGACCAGGTGCCCGCTCTGGCCTTGGGAGGACGGGTTAAAGTGGACCCATGGAGCGACCAGGCCGAACTGGTAAAATCACCCTCCGTCCCCCTGGCCTCGGCGCGTGAAAAGATGATTTTCGAAGTCACGCCGGTATTTCCGCACTTGGCACGGCAGGCGGAGGTTGGCGAGGTCAAGAGCGCGCCGCAAACCCCCGTCCAACCAGGCAGCGCAACAGCCGCCTCCCCAGTTAATCCACAACCATAGCTTTTCAGCACAAGGTGCAGTAAGCGGGGCCGGGAGCGGGCCTGGAGTGAGGCCTCCCGGCCTTTGCCATTTCAGGAGAACAGCATTCAGCCGGCCGTCAAGCGCGGCCGTGCTGCTGCCGAAAACCGTTTTATACTTTTTTACGTCCAGCAGGCAGGCTCCGACATCCATAGGTAAGTAAGTGATTACATGCGGGCGGCGGCAACAACCCGACGGCGGCAGATCCTGACGGCCGCTATGCAGCTGTTTTCACGGCAAGGCTTCGACGCCACCACAACCCGGGCCATTGCCCAACTGGCGGGAGTCAACGAAGCTATCATTTTCCGGCATTTTACGTCTAAGGATGAGCTGTACTGGGCGGTTTTGTCGGAACAGATGCAGGAGCGAGACCCTGCGGAGCGGCTAAAGCGAGAATTGCGCTTTTCACGCCATGCGCGACTGACGATCGCCGAGACGGCGGAGAATCTGCTGCGAAGGGACGAACAGGACGTGGCCCTGACCCGCTTGCTGCTATTCAGCGCGCTTCGGCCGGGCGAACTTTCACAAAAATTCATTCGGAGCTACATAGGGGAGTCGCTGGCCCTGGTGTCGGAATACATTCGCGAAGGCGTGGAGAAGGGCTGGCTGCGGAACATTGACCCCAGGGTGGGGGCCCGCGCTTTTATGGGAATGCTGGCTTACCAAAACCTGCTGGAGGAACTTTTCGGCGGCGACGGGCATCAAAACTATGATCCCAGCGAGCTAGGCCTGCAACTGGCCGATATATGGCTGAATGGAGTTTCTGCCCGCCGGGGCAGCGCAGCGCGTGGGCGATGCAACGCTTCCGGGAAACGCGAGCCTGGGGTTGCGGGGAACAGACGCGGCGGCGCTTCTCAGCGGTCGCGAAACCACGCAGCCACAGCCTAAGAGAACATGAAACTTGCAAACCACGTTGTCGGTGTGACGCTGCTGCTGGCTGCAACATCCCTTTTTGTCGGTTGCAGCGGGGGAAAAGCGCAGCAGAAAACAGCTCGTCCCTCATTTCCCCCAGCTCCCGTAACCGTGGCCCTGGCGGAACAAGCGCCCATACCCATTGAATTGGATGCCATCGGAAACGCCCAATCTTTCCGGACCGTGCAAGTAAAGTCCATGGTGGATGGCCAGATTAAGCGTGTGCTTTTCAAACAGGGTGATGAGGTTCGCGCCGGTCAAATGCTGTTTCAACTGGACAAGCGGCCGTTTCAGGCGGCGCTTGACCAAGCCTTAGGCAAGCTGGGACAGGACCAGGCTACAGCCGCCAATGCCAAGGCGCAGGCGGCGCGCGACGATGCCCTTCTGAAGGCCGGCGTCCTGGCTCCCCAGGATGCGCAGGCACAAGAGGCGCAGGCTGCAGCCTACGCGGCCGCGGTTCAGGCGGACAAGGCAGCGGTGGAAACGGCGCGGGTGAACCTGGGCTACACCGATATCCGCGCCCCTATCGGAGGGCGCGCCGGCGCCATTCTAGTCAACCTGGGCAACCTGGTGAAGGCCAACGATGCCAACCCCTTGACCACCATCAACCAGATCCGGCCCATTTACGTGGCCTTCAACATTCCGGAGGCGCAACTTCCCGCGGTAAGGGCGCGGGCGCAAGCCGGGCTGCAAGTGCAGGCCCTGGTGCCCGATCAGGCCAAGGCGGAAACCGGCACTTTGAGTTTTATTGACAACAGCGTGGACCAGACCACGGGCACGATCAAGCTCATGGGTACCTTCCGCAACCAGGACCAAAAACTCTGGCCGGGCCAGTTCTTCAATGTGCGCCTGGTGCTGGGCACGGACGCCCATGCCATCGTGGTGCCGGCTTCGGCGCTGCAGACCGCGGAAAATGGCGGTAAATACATTTACGTAGTGCAAGCGGACGGCACAGCGGTAATGCAACCGGTGAAATCCGCTCGCACTTACCGGCAACTGGCGGTAATTGACAACGGCATTAAGCCGGGGCAGCGGGTGGTTGTGGACGGCCAATATCGGGTCATCCCTAACAGCAAGGTTGAAGTTGTGCGCACGGTTCCGGTCACCCCGGTACCGAAGCAAGTGGCGGAGAACGGGAGCGCCTCCGGAGAACCGCAGTGACTGGTCTGTTTATTCGCCGCCCCATCATGACCACGCTGGTGATGGTGGCGATCGTCATTTTCGGCGTCTTCGCCTACCTGGCTTTGCCGGTAAGCGACTTGCCGAACGTGGATTTCCCGACCATCCAGGTGAATGCCGGCCTTCCGGGAGCGAGCCCGGAGACGATGGCATCGTCGGTGGCTACCCCGCTGGAACGGCAGTTCACTACCATTTCCGGCATCACCCAGATGACCTCCAGCAGCCAGCAGGGGTCAACCAGCATCACCATTCAGTTTGACCTGTCGCGCAACCTGGATGGCGCGGCGGTGGACGTGCAGTCGGCGATCGCGGCAGCGGAAGGCCAACTGCCTCCCAACATGCCCACCCCGCCCACCTTTCGCAAGGTGAATCCGGCCGAGTCCCCCATCCTGTATCTGGCCCTGACCTCTCCCGCCATGCCCATTTACCAGGTGGACGACGCGGCTGAGACCACCATCGGCCAACAGCTCTCCATGATTCAGGGAGTGGCGCAGGTGCAGGTGTTTGGCGCCTCCAAGTACGCGGTGAGAGTAAACGTGGATCCCAACAAGATGGCCGCGCAACAGATCGGCATTAACGACGTCGCGCAAGCCATCCAAGCCGGCAACACCAACCTCCCCGTAGGCAGTATTTATGCTCCCAGCAAGACCTACACCCTGCAGTCGAACGGGCAACTGCTCAATGCCGACCAGTTCCGGCCTTTGATTGTGGCTTACCGCAATGGCGCGCCGGTGCGGTTGGACCAGATCGCCACCGTGGAAAACGGGGTGGAGAACCAGTTCGTCAAAGGCGCCCTTAATAATCAGCGGGCCGTCGTCATTGCCATTCAGAAACAACCGGGCACCAACACGGTGGAGATTGTTGACGCCATCAACCGCGTCCTGCCCCGGCTGGAGCAGCAGATTCCGCAGTCCATCAAGATCACCACCCTTTACGACCGGTCGGTTTCCATCCGCCAGAGCGTGAACGACGTGAAGTTTACGCTGCTTCTGGCGATTGTTCTGGTGGTGCTGGTCATCTTCCTGTTTCTGCGCAACGCTTCCGCCACCATCATTCCCAGTCTGGCCCTGCCCATCGCCATTGTCGGCACCTTCTCAGTGATGTACGCGCTGGGATACACGGTGGATAACCTCTCGCTCATGGCGCTCACGCTATCCGTGGGTTTCGTGGTGGATGATGCCATTGTGATGCTGGAAAACATCGTGCGCCACATGGAGATGGGCAAAACGCCTTTGCAGGCTTCCCTGGATGGCGCCGGCGAAATCGGCTTCACCATTCTCTCCATGACTCTGTCGCTGGCCGCCGTGTTCATTCCCATTCTGTTTATGGGAGGCATCATCGGGCGGCTGTTGCACGAGTTCGCGGTGGTGATCACGGCGGCCATCCTGGTGTCCGGTTTGGTATCGCTGACCCTGACGCCCATGCTCAGCAGCCGATTTCTGCGGCCGCCTTCGCAGGAGCGGCACGGCCGGATCTACAACGCGACCGAGCGCATGTTCGACGGCGCACTTCGCTTCTATGACTGGTCGCTGGCCAGGGTGCTGCGCCACAAACTGGCAACCCTTCTGGTCAGCTTTCTGATTGTGGGATTGACCTTCACCCTCTACGAAAGCGTGCGCACGGGTTTTATTCCCAACGAGGATGCGGGGTTGCTCTTCGGCTTCATACAGGCCCAGGAAGGCATCGGCTTCGACCAGATGGGCCAGAAGATGGCGCAAATCGCCAACATCACGCAGCACGACCCCAACGTCGAGTACACGATGACGTTTTACGGGTCCCCGGTGAATCAGGGCCGCGTCTTCATGCACCTGAAGGACGTGAAGGACCGCACCAACCAGATCAGCGCGGAGCAGGTGATCCAGGAACTGCGGGCCAAATTCTCCAGGATCCAGGGCGCGTACGTTTTTCTGCAAGTGCCGCCCACCATCAACGTAGGCGGCAGCCTTAGCAACGCGCAGTATCAGTATGCCCTGCAGTCACCCGACATCAAGGAGCTCTACGCCGACGCTCCCAAGCTGGAAGGAGAGCTGCGTAAAATTCCGCTGCTGCAGGATGTGAGCAGCGATTTGCAGATCCACAACCCGCAACTGGATGTGAAAGTGGATCGCGACAAGGCCTATGCTCTGGGGCTGACCGCGCAGCAGGTTTCGGACGCTCTTTATTCCGCGTTCGGACAGCGCGAGGTAAGCACGATCTATGCGCCTAGCAATGAGTATTACGTAATCCTGGAACTGGCGCCGCCCTACCAGAACGATCCCCAGTCGCTTTCCTTGCTCTATGTGAGAAATAACCAGGGCAAGCTCATACCCTTGGGTACCGTGGCCCAGGTTGTCCCCGACCTGGGGCCGCTGACCGTCAATCACCTGGGCCAGTTGCCGGCAGTGACGCTCAGCTTCAACCTCAAACCTGGAGTCTCGCTGGGTGAGGCCACCAAGGCGGTGGAAGAGGTGGCCAACCGCATGCTCCCGGCGACCGTACAGCGCAGCTTCCAGGGGACGGCGCAGGCGTTTAAGCAGTCATTCCGCGGTTTGGGCCTGCTGCTGATAGCCGCGGTCCTGGTCATCTACATTGTTCTGGGTATCCTGTATGAAAGCTTTATTCATCCGCTCACCATTCTGTCCGGCTTGCCTTCGGCCGCGGTGGGAGCGCTGGCCACTCTCATCGTCTTCCACCAGGAGCTGAACTTATATTCCTTTGTCGGCATCATCATGCTGATCGGCATCGTGAAGAAGAATGCCATCATGATGATTGACTTCGCCCTGGTTAACGAGCGGGAGAAAGGTGAAAGCCCTGAGGAATCCATCTACCAGGGCGCGCTGGTACGTTTCCGCCCCATCATGATGACCACCATGGCCGCGCTCATGGGTATGGTTCCGGTAGCCGTCGGCTGGGGAACGGGTTCCCTGCAAGGGCTGGGATTGGCGGTGGTAGGCGGCCTGATCTTCTCCCAGATCATTACTCTCTACATAACGCCCGTGTACTACGTCTATCTGGACGAAGTGCAGAACTGGTTGAATCGCAAATGGGCGCGCCTGACCAGTCGCCGCAAACGCGGCGAACCCGTGCCGCACGAACCCGTTCCTGCCGATTGAGCCAGACCGGCCGACTGAATAAACCAGCCTGGTGTTCGTCAGCACGGAGCCTGGGATTACTTTCTGCTATGAACTGAGGGAAAGATGCGACACAACCTGCAGAATACGCTGGCGCTTCTCGCCCGCACGCCTGCTACTTTGAACGCTCTGCTGCGTGACCTTCCTGACAACTGGGTTCTCCGCAGTGAGGGCGAAAACACCTGGAGCGTATTCGATGTAGTCGGCCATTTAATTCACGGCGAACGCACGGATTGGATGCCGCGCGCGAGAATGATCCTGCAATTCGGTGAGGCTCAAACCTTCGAACCCTTTGACCGCTTCGCACAAGCGAGTGAGAGTCAGAATAAGTCGCTGGCGCAGTTGCTGGATGAATTCTCCCGCCTGCGATCGGAAAACCTGGGGAAACTCCGCGCTTTGAATCTGCGCCCGGAAGACCTCGAGCTTCGTGGACGACATCCTGCTCTAGGAGTAGTTACCCTATCCGAGCTGCTGGCAACCTGGGCGGCTCATGACTTAACTCATCTGCACCAGATTTCAAGAATCATGGCCCACCAATACCGGCAGGCTGTGGGTCCGTGGAGCAAATTTCTTGGAGTCATGCACTGCGATGGACATAGCTCTGCGTAACATACTCCACCAATAGCTCTTCTTATTCGCCGAAACAAAGCACTGTGACAAACCCCCGGGCTCGAGCAATGGCTAAGTGTGGAGGCGGGGCGTATGATGTCGGCTAAGAAGTGATTAACTAATTCTATAGAATTTAGGATTCCAGAAAGGAACCTAAGATGGCAAATCTATCCGCAGTCATAAGTCAGCTTCGCCGGGAACGCGACCGAGTATCAAGTGAACTGGACCGCCTTGATCATGCGATCGCCGCTCTCCACCATATCGGGGGAAGGAGCACCGGCCAGCGCGGGCGCCGACCGCGACGCAGGCTCTCGGCGGCGGCACGGGCGAGAATAGCAGCGGCGCAGCGGGCGCGCTGGGCGAAGGTGAAAGCGAAGCAGGCGAAATAGGCTTGCCTGGCCGCAGCTCATGTCATAAATCATCAGGTATCACGCAGCTTGACCCCGGCGCCCTAGTGGTGACTGACCTTGGCTTGTTTCTTCATCGGGAATCGATGATCAAGCTCCAGATTGAGTTCCAGCACATTGACTCTGGGCTCGCCAAGGATTCCAAACTGCCGTCCTACCGTATGTCTGGCCACTAAGGCTCGCAATTGCTCGAGCGTCATTGCGCGCTCCTTGGCAACACTGTCCAATTGAAATTCTGCGGCCGCCGGAGTTATGTCGGGATCTAAGCCGGAGGCGGAAGCCGTCACCAGGTCAATAGGTACGGGCACGCTGGGGTTCTCCGCATGATCGGCGGCAACGTCGCTCTTCACCCGGTCAATGAGCTTTTGGTTGGTCGGGCTCAACTGGGAGCCGTTGGAGTTTTTGGGGTCATAGCCGGCCGCGGATGGGCGCGGGTGAAAATAACCTGGGTCGGTGAAGGCTTGAGCAATAAGTTGGGAGCCGACCACCTTGCCGTTAGCCTCAATCAGCTCGCCGTTCGCCTGCCTGGGAAACAACACCTGTGCAAGTCCAGTGACCACCAACGGGTAGATGATTCCCAGGAGGATGGTTGTAGCTATGGTCATGAGAAGCGCAGTAACAAGATTGTTTTTCATAAAGAGTCCTCAGGCGAGGCCTACGGCGGTGATCAGCATGTCAATCAGCTTGATACCGATAAAGGGAGCGATGATTCCCCCGACGCCATACATCACGAGGTTATTGCGCAGCAGTGCGGCGGCGGCCATGGGGCGGTACTTCACACCGCGCAGGGCCAAAGGAATGAGGGCGATGATGATCAGCGCATTGAAGATCACGGCCGAGAGGATCGCGGACTCAGGCGTCCGCAGGTGCATGATGTTCAGCGCGTTCAGGACAGGAAAGGTTCCGGCAAACATGGCAGGAATAATCGCGAAGTACTTTGCCAAGTCATTGGCGATGGAAAACGTCGTCAAGGCGCCGCGCGTCATCAGCAGTTGTTTGCCGATTTCCACGATTTCAATGAGCTTGGTGGGATTGGAATCCAGGTCCACCATGTTGCCGGCTTCCTTGGCGGCCTGGGTGCCGGTATTCATGGCCACTCCTACGTCGGCCTGAGCCAAGGCTGGCGCGTCATTGGTGCCGTCGCCCGTCATGGCCACGAGCTTGCCCTCGGTTTGCTCCTTCCTGATAAGGTCCATCTTCTCTTTTGGCGTCGCCTGGGCGAGGAAATCGTCCACCCCGGCCTCGCGTGAAATGGCCGCGGCGGTGAGTGGATTGTCTCCAGTAATCATTACCGTGCGGATGCCGATCGCCCGCAACTGATTGAATCGCTCCCGTATGCCTCCTTTCACGATATCCTTGAGTTCGATGACGCCGAGGGCGCCACGGCTTTTTTCAGCTACTACCAACGGCGTGCCTCCGGAACGGGCAATCTCTTCCACGGTGGCTTTCACCTCGGCAGGCATGCTATTGCCGTTCTGCGAGATATAGGTGGCAATGGCATCAGCCGCCCCTTTGCGGATTTCAAACCCATTGAGGTCTATTCCCGACATGCGGGTCTGAGCGGTAAAAGCCACAAAGTGTGCTTCGTGCGATCCAAGTTCCCGCCCGCGTAAGCCGTATTTCCCTTTGGCTAACACAACAATCGAGCGTCCCTCGGGAGTTTCATCTGCCAACGACGAGAGCTGGGCCGCATCGGCTAACTCATGTTCCGTAACGCCGGGAGCGGGAATGAAGCCTGACGCCTGGCGATTGCCGAGCGTGATGGTGCCCGTTTTGTCCAGCAGCAACGTGGTGACGTCACCCGCGGCTTCCACCGCCCGGCCGGACATAGCCAGGACGTTGTGCTGAACCAAACGATCCATGCCGGCAATGCCGATAGCCGAAAGCAAGCCGCCAATCGTCGTAGGAATTAGACAGACGAGAAGGGAGACTAAAACGAATACGGTCTGCGGTGAACCGGAGTAGATGGCGAAGGGCTGCAACGTGACCACTGCCAGGAGGAAGATAATCGTCAGCCCGGCCAGGAGTATGTTGAGCGCAATCTCGTTCGGCGTTTTCTGACGCTCGGCGCCCTCCACCAGGGCGATCATCCGATCCAGGAAGGTCTCGCCAGGATTCGAGGTGATCCTGACCTTGATACGGTCGGATAGTACGCGGGTTCCACCAGTCACGGCAGAACGGTCGCCACCGGCCTCGCGAATTACGGGAGCAGATTCGCCGGTGATGGCCGACTCATCCACCGACGCGAGACCCTCGATAATCTCTCCATCAGAAGGAATGAATTCGCCGGCGGACACGTACACCACGTCATTGGCTTTCAATTTGGAACTTGGAACCTGTTCCACCCTGCTATCTTCACCAACGAGCCGGTTGGCGATGGTTTCCGAGCGGGCGCGGCGAAGCGTGTCGGCTTGCGCTTTTCCGCGGCCTTCCGCCATGGCTTCCGCAAAATTTGCAAATAGAACCGTAAACCAGAGCCACAGAGTAATCTGCACATTGAACTTAAAAGCCCCACCTCCCTGGAAGAGTAAGACTGTTGTAATCACGCTGCCAATTTCCACCACGAACATGACGGGATTGCCCATCATTTTGCGTGGGTTCAGCTTAAGAACGGCATCCCAGCTGGCACGGCGAACGATCTGCCACTCCCAGATCGCCTTCTTCCCGGATTTCATCGGTGAGTGCCCGAGACCAACCTTTAGCACTTCAGGAGCAGCTGGTGTTTGCGTCGTCTTTGCCATTGAGCCCTCTAAAAAGTCTTTCCGGTAGCCATGAGCAGATGCTCAAGGACAGGACCAAGGCTTAACGCCGGAAAAAATGTCAGCGCGCCCACAATCAAAATCACTCCGATCAGAAGCACGGTGAAGAGAGGAGTGGTCACCGGGAAGGTGCCCAGCGATGGCGGAACATATTTCTTGCGGGCCAGGTTCCCGGCCACGGCCAGCATGGGAATAACCATCAGGAAACGGCCCACAAGCATGTCCAGGCCGATCGCCGTGTCATACCAGGGCGTGTTCACGGCCAGCCCGCCGAATGCCGAGCCGTTGTTGCCGGCTCCGGAGGTGAAGGCATATAGAATCTCGCTCAGGCCGTGTGGTCCTGGATTCAAAATGCCGGCGGTACCGAACTGGTTGACCACCGATATAGCCGTCAGGCCCAGAATGATGAGGGGGAAAATCAGAACGAACAGCATCGCCATCTTGACGTCGTAGGATTCGATCTTTTTGCCCAAATACTCTGGTGTGCGACCCACCATCAAGCCGGCGATAAAGACGGCGAGAATGACATCTATCAACATTCCATACATGCCAGCACCGACGCCTCCAAATACCACTTCACTCATCATGATGTTGGCGAGAGGCACCATGCCCCCGAGCGGCGTGTAAGAGTCGTGCCAGCCATTGATGGCGCCGCAGCTGGCGTCGGTGGTCACGGTGGCAAACAAAGCGGAGCCGGCAATACCGAAGCGGACTTCCTTGCCTTCCATGTTGCCGCCTGTCTGCAGAGCGGTGGCACGCTGGTTGGTCCCCGCCAGCAGGGGATTGCCCCGGGATTCCGCCCAATAAGCAACCGAGACCCCAGCCAGAAACAAAATCGCCATGGCCGACCACACCGCCCAACCGTGGGCCTGCGAGCCGGTCATCCGCCCCAAGGTATAGGTAAGTCCGCTGCCGATCGTGAAAATGGAGACAAGTTCGATGAGATTGGTAAGTGGAGTGGGGTTCTCGAACGGGTGGGCACTGTTGGCATTAAAGAAGCCGCCGCCATTGGTGCCGAATTCCTTGATGATCTCCTGCGAGGCCACAGGTCCTTCAGCAATGGTTTGTTCACCGATTGTGTACGTCACCGGCTTACCATCTGGACCGATTACTGCCTTTCCATCAGGTCCGACTTTCTGCGCCTTTTGTGGTTCTACTAGCGCGGCTCTGTCATATGGGCGAAGATTCTGGATGACACCCTGGGACACAAGAACTAAGGCTCCCACCACACAGAACGGCAGCAACACCCATACGCAAGCGCGCACCAGGTCAACCCAGAAGTTACCGATAGTTTCCATCTGCCGGCGCGCGATGCCCCGGATGAACGCAATAGCCAGCGCAATGCCCACTGCGGCCGACATAAAGTTGTGATAGGCCAAGCCGGCCATCTGGGTGAAGTAGCTCATGGTGGACTCACCCGAATAGGCCTGCCAGTTGGTATTGGTGGTGAACGACGCCGCGGTGTTGAAAGCCACATGAGCCGGGCTGACTGCGCCAAACTTCTGAGGGTTGAATGGCAGATAGCCTTGCAGCCGCTGCATCGCATAGAGCATGACCATGGACACGAAACTGAACAGCAGCATGGAGACGGCATATTCGGTCCAGCGCATCTCATGGTTTTCGTCCACTGTGGTCACTCGATAGAGCAGCCGCTCGATGGGCCGCAATACCGGATCCATGAACGTCTTCTCCCGGCTGAACACGCGGGACATGTAGATGCCCATGGGCTTCGTCACCAGAAACACCAGCGCGAGAAATAGAAATATCTGGAACCAGCCATTCGCTGTCATGTCAAAACTTCTCCGGGCGCAGCAGCGCGTACACCAGGTACACAATGGTCAGAACGCTGACGGCCAACATGATCATCGCTTCCAAGTTCATAGCTTTATCATCCTCACTTCATGCGATCGCAGAAGCGCACATAACCAATGGATAGAACGAAAAATGCGACCGTGACTGCTATCCAAAGAACGTCTTGCATGGTTCATCTCCCAAATCGAGGGCACACGGCCCTAAGGTTGGGCTTGCGAATCAAAGGTCAAAATGACCGCAAGCCCCAGAAGACTCTGAGTCGGGGTGAGAGCTACTTCGCCGGAGGGAAGAAATGGGCCACGAAAGAATCCGCCCTGCGGTCCGCGAGAATCATCAATTCTGTGCTCGAACCTCACGATTCCGGTGAATTGGCGGCAGGGCCTCCGATATTCCAGGGTGATAGTGTTGGCCTTTACGGTCTGAATAAAACCCGTAAGGCGCCCGTTTCGATCCCAATACACTTCAGGTCTCTCCGTGGCACTCCAGTGTTTACCCAACACCCAGTGCAGGGGCAACTGTGCCGCCATCCACAATGCGCGCGGACCGCCAAGGGCAGCCACATCCTCCGTGCCAACGTGGTACTCGAAAGCGGTCGTGAAGCGATCGGATTTCCACTCGGCAATACTGTCCGATAAGTATCTCCAGAACTCCGGGCTGGTATTGGACTGGTGCGGACCAATCAGAACGGTTTGCTTCAAAGTAGTGTGGGATGTCGCTTTGTAGCTGACTTGCGCGCCCCAACTGGGCACGGAATTCGCATTTGCTAAGTGCCAATAACCGTTAACCACATAGGCGGTGACGGTCAACCGGTTGGTAAACGGGTAGCTCGCATTGATTCCGAGCATGAGATACGGAGTAAAATCGGCGCCCCAGGGACGGGTGTAGCTGAAGTTGTCCTTGGCATACAAGGAATCGTAGCCGATCAGGCTGGAAAAGATTCCGCCTTGGATGGTCAGCCCGTTGCCGGCGGGCGCCCTATAGGAAAAGTTCGTTGGACCCAGATGCCGCAGCCCCGCGGAGCCGGGCAGGTCAGGCGCGGTGGCGGAGAAGCCGAAAACTCGCGTGTCCTGTCCAGCTTGCACGGTTAACTGAATACCCCAAGGCGAAGACTCAGACGCATTTTTTTGCAAATACGCGGCTGCCAGGTTGATCAGCGGTTGATCCAGCTTGTACGTGGTGCCACGGCTGCGGAACAAGTCATTTGCAGGATGATTGAAGTCCAGCAAGTAACCTGCGTCAACAAATCCACCATACTGCCACAAGGGCGGCGGGAATGCGGGGGTAGTCTGGGCTTGTGGTTCCTGACCGCTAAGAGCATTAGAACCTGAAGTGCTGATCGCGGCCGTCTGATCGTCACCGGCTGTGTCGTGTCTCTGCCCGCCCGTCTGTGCCAGAACGCGGGGCAGACTGAGAAAAGTCACCGACAGCACCACAACCAACCTGAATCTCAACGGGGGTCTCAATTTGTCGCTCTCGTCACGGCTCGTATCAGCGGCGACTAAGCTATTCGGGCAGCCTCCGAACATTGGACACAAAAATTCCTAAATTTCGCATAAAAGGTTCGTAAAAAGTTCGTAAATGCCTGCGCTGGATGGTTCATGGATTTTTATGAACCTTTTATACGAGTTTTATGCGGACTGTAATTCGATGACAGCGGATGGACAGGCTAAGTCCGAAGATGGGATTCGCATGAACGAGATCGGCAATAGGTTGCGTTTCTGGTTTATTGGAACTGGAGGCCAACCTTGTTTACCGCCCTTCCGATTTACTCCCCAGGTTCGAAGCGGTAGCCGATCCAGGGCTCGGTCATGATATATCCGGCAGCATGTTCCTCTATGTCGAGTTTCTTTCGCAGGTGGCCGACAAACACTCGCAAATATTCCGGTTGCTCCACGCTGTTTGGTCCCCAAACCGCCAACAACAAGGCACGGTGCGTGATGACCTTTCCCGGGTTCCGCGCGAGATAAACCATTAATTCAAATTCCTTGGGCGTGAGGTGAACATCGCGACCTTTTACCAGGATGGTACGTTTCTCCAGATTGATTTGAAAGTCCCCGATCTCGATTGCTTGCGATTCCGGCAGCTTTGCCGCAGCGGTCCTGCGAAGGCTTGCGCGCACTCGGGCCAAAAGCTCATTAATGTTGAATGGCTTAGTTACATAGTCATCTGCCCCCGCATCCAGCGCCTCCACCTTGATTCGCTCCTCGCCTTTGACAGAGAGAATGATGATAGGGACCTGCGACTGCTCGCGCACATGCCGGCACAAAGACAGGCCATCCATGTTCGGCATGCGCAGGTCGGTGATGATCAGGTCGGGGGGCCAGTCCTTTATGGTTTGCAGAGCTTCCTTACCGTCGGCGACGGTGCGCGTGGTGTACCCCTGGCTCGACAAGGTGGTCTTCAGCACACGGGTAATCTGTGGTTCGTCGTCCACTACCAGAATATTCGCCTTGCTCACCGCTGCCGGCATGGCACCCTCACTTCACCTCCTGGGTGACGATATGGACATCCACCGGCGGAGCGTCCCGGAGAAATTTGTGGATAGCAGATAGGTACAGATACTTGCGCCAGCCGGTCTGTGCGGACCGCCCAAACACCACTTGGGTTATATGCTTCTCGCGAACGAATTTCGCCACCTCTTCAGCCACTTTCTTGCCCTTGGTGCGAATGATTTGTGCGCCTACATCTTGTGCGAACTTGATGTTTTGTTGCAGAGAGCGCTGGTCCTGCGGACTCTCGTCCACGCCTATATCTACGTAGATGACGAACAGTTCGGCATCAATGCGTTGCGCCATGCGGGCGGCGCGAGCGATCAGATACTGCGCCGCGGGGCTGGAACTGATGCACACCGCGATGCGCTCACGGACCCCGGCGCTTTTGGCCACTCCCTCCTTCTCCAGCAACGATTCCAGGCTGCGGTCCACGGCGCGAGTCACCTGCTGGAGAGCCAGTTCGCGCAATGCCAGCAGATTGCCTGGACGGAAAAAGTGTCCCAGTGCACGTTCCGCCCGGTCGAGCGGGTAAATGTCGCCCCGCCGCATGCGGGTCTGCAGGGCCTCCGGCGTCAGATCCACGAGCACAATCTCGCTTACCCTCTGCATGACCCAATCCGGCACCGTCTCGCGTACCTGGACTCCCGTGATCTGATGGATCATCGGCATTAAGCTCTCAATGTGCTGCACGTTCATCGTGGAAAGCACGTCTACGTTGGCGTCCAGCAGTTCCATGACGTCCTGGTACCGCTTGGCATGTTTGCTGCCTTCGATGTTGGTGTGCGCCAGTTCATCCACCAGGACCACCTGCGGCTTGCGCCGCAGGATGGCGTCAATATCCATCTCGTCAAAGCTGGCACCCTTGTACTCCATTTTGCGGCGCGGAATGGTCTCCAACTTCGCAGCCAGTTCGGCCACTGCCTTGCGGCTGTGAGTCTCCACTAACCCGATCACCACATCCTCGCCCCGGCTCTTGCGGCGGATGCCTTCGCTCAACATGTCGAATGTTTTGCCTACCCCCGGGGCATACCCCAGGAACAGCTTGAAAATCCCCTGCCCTTTGTGGGCCGTCACCTCCTCCAGCCATTGTTCCGGCGTCTTGGGCATTTCGAGTAGCTCCTCCTGGAGCACAACGTCGAATTGCTACAATCTGCGTTGTGAAGCGAGCTGCTGAGAACCAGATACTACGCTTTCTTGTTGCGGCCGCCACCGTTTGCCTGATCACCGCGGTGTATTTCCGCTGGCTGCACGTCAATCCTACAACGGTTGGGTTCACGTTTTTGCTGGCTGTCCTGGTGGTTTCCGCGGGCTGGGAACTTCGCTATGCCATCTTCATGGCCATTCTCGCCACTTTAGCCTACAACTACTTCTTTCTCCCTCCCCTGCTCCACCTCAGAATCGCCGATCCTCAGAACTGGGTCGCTCTTCTAACCTTCCTGCTTACCGCTGTCATTGCCAGCCAGCTTTCCGAGCGCGCCCGCCGCAAAGCCATGGAATCCAACCAGCGCCGAGGCGAAGTCGAACGCCTGTATGCCTTCACTCAACAGTTGCTGGTTTCTGAGAACGTGTTTGAGTTGCTCAACCTCGTTCCCAGGTACATTGTGGATTCCTTTGACGTCACCGGCGCTGCTGTTTTTCTGGAGGGCAAACAAGAGTCCTATTATCTCGACGCAGCCAGCAGATCTCTATTTCCTGCCGATCAGCTCAAAGCCATCAGTGGCCGTGGAGAGCCCGTTTTTGAGCGCGAGCGCGGCCTCTGCTTCATGCCGCTTCGCATGGGGGTTCGCTCGGTGGGAAGCATCGGCCTGGCTGGCTGTGATTTGTCGCGGGAAACGCTGGAAGCCATTGGCAGCCTGACTGCAATAGCCATTGAACGCGCGAACACGGTCGAAAAATTGACGAAAGCGGAAGCAGCGCGGGAGAGCGACCGCCTTCGTTCTGTATTGCTGGACTCCGTGACGCACGAGTTTCGTACGCCCCTTACCTCCATCAAGGCATCGGCCGAGACACTCCTCTCGGACGTGATGTTGGAGAAACCCGAACGCAAGGATTTGCTCATAGTCATTAATGAGGAGAGCGACCGACTTAATCGCCTCATCGGCGAAGCAGCGGAAGTAGCGCAGCTGGATGCACACCAACTTGAACTTCACTTACAGCTGCATAACATTCGTGAGGCCGCCGACGCCGCCATCGCCAAGTTACGAAACGAGCTTCAGCGCTACACCTTGAAATCGAGCATTCCGGAGGACCTGCCTCTGGTCCGAATGGATGTTGCCCGCATCACCGAAGTTCTGGTCCATCTTCTCGATAACGCCAGCAGATACTCCACGCCAGGCACAGTTATTCAGATCACCACCGAACACAGAAATGGACAGGTTGTTACCAGCATCGCGGACCATGGACCCGGAATTGACGAGCTGGAACAACAGATGATTTTTGAGAAGTTCTATCGCGGTCGGGACCAGCGCATGCTTATCCAGGGCACGGGCATGGGACTCGCCATTGCCAAGGCCATCGTTGAATTGCACGGCGGCACGATTGGGGTCACCAGCCAGCTCGGCCGGGGGTCACTGTTTTACTTTTCTCTTCCAGTCGCCTAAGCAAGGGTAGACACCCCAAAAGCGCATTCGTAACTATTGAATAGATAAGTTCTGGAATGGACTTTTAACCCTCGTCATCCGGTGGACCGGCGGCGCCGGCCAGGTCCTGTGGCTTGATCTTTTCGGTATTAAAGCGGGCCGCGCGCTCGCGCATGGTCTTAAGCACTTCTTCCAGTTCAGGAGGTTCGCCTTTAATCCAGCGCAGCGGGTTGATGCGCGCCACCACAAAAGAACGCAGATAGGGACTGACCAGCCCGCGCTCCTTCAGCTTTTTGACCGCTGCAGCCACTTTGTCCTCAAGGTCGAGCACCATGGTGGCGTGCTTCTCGTGAACCTTGATGGCGGCGCGCAGCGGGTCGTCGGTCAGCGCCTCAAGACGCCGCAGAATGGGATGGTAGGCGCCCCCGCCGAAGCGCGGCCGGCGCTCGTAGCACACGCCCAGAGTTACCAGCGCGGCTTCGTCCAGATAGAAGGCAAATTGTGTTTCCGGCCGCGAAGCATCATCTTCCAGCAGGCCGCGGTAAATACGGATCACCTCCAGCGACCTTTCCTTCAGGTTGTGCGCCTTCTCCGTGTTCAGCGCCAGGATCTGCCAGGCCACCTCCGGCTCGGCGACGATCAAAGCCGCGATGGCTCTGGCGCCCAGGCGTCGCATCGCCTCCAGGCGATGGCGGCCATTAGGCGTCCAGAACCCTGCCCCGCCCGGCGCAACCACGGCGATCACGGGATCGAGAAAGTAGCCGGTACGGTTGATGACGTCGGCCAGGCGCTTGTGGTGGGCATCGGAAAGATCGCGCTGAAAAGGAGTAGGTTCGATGGCGCTGATGGGCAGCATCGAAAGCAGCACGGGATGCCCGCCCAGTGGCTCCTTATAGGTTCCCACCACACAGCCGCCGGCCTTCTCCACCACTTGGGCGGCACTGCCAGCCGGTCCTTCCAGTTCCTCCAGGCGGCATTCGCCGGCCGTCAAACCTTTGCTGCCGGGCTTGGCTTTGCGCGGACGCCGCCGGGCCTGTGCGCGCTTGACCATGCCCACGATTCTACTTGAGCCGGCAAGGCAACAGCAGGTTCGCCGCCTTGCCCACCGGCTGATATTCTCTTGTATTCCCGGCAGCGGGGACCATTATGAGCGAACTTGTACAACTGATTCGGCAAGGTAATGTCGCCATCATTACCATCAATAACCCGCCGGTAAATGCATTAAGCCCGGCCGTAATTGAAGGCCTGGCGGAGGCGCTGCGGCAGGCGGAAGCTGACGCCAGCGTCAACGCGCTGCTGGTGACCGGCGCGGGACGCACCTTCGTGGCTGGAGCCGATATCAAAGAATTTCAGCAAATCACCTCGGGCGAGGCGCCGCGAACCGACGGTCTGCTTTCGCTGCTTCCCGCGATTGAAAGCTGCCCCAAGCCGGTCGTGATGGCGATAAATGGCAATGCCTTTGGTGGTGGGTTGGAACTGGCGCTGACGGGTCATTACCGCCTGGCGTCTGCCGACGCCCAAGTGGGCCAGCCCGAGGTGAAGCTGGGATTGATTCCCGGCGCGGGCGGCACCCAAAGGCTGGCGCGGCTGGCGGGGGCGGCAAAAGCAGTGGAGATGTGCGCCACCGGCAATCCCATCTCCGCGCCGGAGGCGCTTCGCGCCGGCATCATTGACCGGGTCGTGGAAGGCGATCTGTTCGCAGAATCCGTTAGCTTCGCCCGCAAGGCCTCCGGCCGGCCCGCGCCCAAGGCCCGCGACCGCAGCGGCAAGCTAGGCACGCCAGAATTGAACGCGCCCATTTTTGCCGCGGCGCGCGAGGCAGCGCATAAGAAGCATCGTGGCTGGAAGGCGCCGCTGGTCGCCATCGAACTGGTGGAAGCGGCCACCCGCGTGCCCTTTGAGGAGGGCCTGAAACTTGAGCAGGAGCGCTTTCGCGAGTGTCTGTTCTCCGATCAAGCGAAGGCGCTCATTCATGTTTTCTTTGCCGAACGGGAAGCGGCCAAGATTCCGGACGTTCCCAAAGACACGCCTGTCGTCCCCGTAAACTCGGTGGCAGTGGTGGGGGCGGGCACCATGGGCGGTGGAATCGCCATGGTGTTCGCCAATGCAGGCATTCCCGTTCTGCTGCGCGAGCTGGACCAGGCGGCGCTGGACCGCGGGTTGGCTAACATTCGGAAGAACTATGCCGCCTCCGTTCAGCGCGGGCGGTTCAGCCAGCAATTCGCGGAGGAACGCCTGCGGCTGATCACCCCCACCCTCAGCTTCGACGGTTTCGCCGCTGTGAACATGGTGGTGGAAGCCGTCTTCGAAGGCATGGGACTGAAGAAGGAAGTATTCACTCAGCTCGACCGGGTGTGCCGGCCGGACGCGATCCTGGCCAGTAATACCTCCACCCTCAGCATTGACGAAATCGCCTCCGCCACCTCGCGGCCGGAAGCCGTGATCGGCACGCACTTCTTCAGCCCGGCGAACGTCATGCGGCTGCTGGAAATCGTCCGCGGCCAAGCCACCAGCCGGCAGACTATCGCCAGTTGCATGCAATTGGCAAAAAAGCTGGGCAAGGTCGGGGTCCTAGTGGGCAACTGCCGAGGCTTTGTCGCCAACCGCATGTTCCATCCTTACCGGCGCGAGGCCCAGTTTCTGGTGGAGGAAGGCGCTGCCTCGGAGGCCGTGGACCAGGCGCTCTACGAGTTCGGCATGGCCATGGGGCCGCTGGCCACCGGCGATCTCGCCGGCCTGGATGTGGGCTGGCGTATCCGCAAGGAGCATCGCCATCTGCAAAAAGCGGGCGTGCGCCAGCCCCTGGCCGAGGACCGTCTGTGCGAAATGGGACGCTTCGGGCAGAAGACCGGGGCCGGCTGGTACCGCTACGATGAGAAACGGCGCGCCCTCCCCGATCCGGAAGTGAACCAACTGGTGCACAAATGGGCGGCCGAGGCCGGCATTGTCCAGCGCCAAATCCCGAACCAGGAAATCGTGGACCGCTGCCTTTACGCGCTGGTGAATGAAGGCGCGCGCATTCTGGAAGAAGGGATCGCATTGCGTTCCGGGGATATTGACGTCATTTATCTCAACGGCTTTGGATTTCCCGCGTATCGCGGCGGCCCCATGTGGTATGCCGATACGGTGGGCCTGCCGAAGGTCTATAACCGTGTCTGCGAGTTCCACGAGCGTCACGGCGAACTTTGGGAGCCCGCGCCATTGCTGAAGCTGCTGGCGGAGAGCGGTGGAAGCTTCGCCTCCTTCAGAAAACCGCATTCCGCCGCGGCGTAATCGGCCTAAACCTCGCCAACCCCAGTCCTTACAGACATTTGTTGACACCCCGGTATACGTTTGTTAGAGTCGCGCGGCACTGGCCAGGACGCGTGGCCCATGCTCTCCGCAAGCTGCTGGGAGCTAAAGCTTTGTCCTGCCTGAACGGAGCGCCGCAAGATGGCGACTCAACGCCATAGTTTTGAAGTTCCTCTGGCCGACTTTGCCGCCACTCTGCTGCTGCAGCGTGAGGTGGGACAGCGCGCCCAGCTCATTGCCGAACAGGCAGCCCAACTTGAACCGGGCTGCGACGTAGCCGTTTATGTCATTGAGGACCAAGAAGATCCGTCCTGGGTGCGCAAGGGGTTGAGCGGCGACCTCGGAGCGGGCAGCGAGCAAATTGGATTCCGCTCCGGAACCCTGGGCATGGTGGCCGCACTTGCAGCGCCCTACCTGGTGCTGCATGGCTCCCAGCTGGCGCGCGAAGACTACGCCCACCTTGATGTCCGCCGCACCCTAGCTTCGCTGGCCTACGTTCCCCTGCTCGCCGATGGCACTCTGGTGGGCGCCATCGAACTGGTCGGCTACGACCGTCCTCTCTCCCATTCCCTGGTGGAGCGCGTCGGCGCTCTGGCCCAGCTTGCCGCCCCGGCCCTCGCAGCCGCCGTTGCATACGAAAGTGAACGCAACAGCAGCCTCCAGTCCATCACCCGGGTCACCCAGATGTACGACCTGGAAAAAGTCTTCAATTCCAATCTGGAGATGGACGAACTGCTGGCTACCATTGCCGCCAAGGTGCGGGAGGTAATGAGCGTCCAGGCGGCAAATGTGTGGATGGTGGAGGGCGAAACCGTCACCCTGATGCGGCAGGAAGGCGGGGATATAACCGTCGAACAGGGCACCCGGCAAGGCCCAGCCGATGGCATAGCGGGGAAGATTTCCGATGATGGCGAACCTGTCCTGATTGACGATCCCGATGACGAACGGCTGCGGGCCCGCAACACCAAGGCCGAAGAAAACGCCATCTTCTCCTTGCTGGCGCTGCCCCTGATGGATGGCGAATCGCTGGTCGGCGTGATTGAGGTGGTCAATCGCCTGGACGGGCAGCCTTTCGATGAAGACGACCAGTTTGTGCTCTCCAACATCTGCGAGACTGCCAGCAATGCGCTGCACAACGCCAGCCTGCTGCTGGCGGAGCGCAAACTGGAAATCCTGCACGCGCTGGTCAAAGTCAGCGCCGAAATCACCTCCACTCTGAACCTGGAGCGGGTTTTGCAGACCGTGGTCAACGGTCCGTCGTCGGTGGTTCCCTACGAACGGGCGGCCATCGCGCTGGAGGAACGCGGCCGGACAAAATTGCGAGCCGTTTCGGGGAAGCTGCAGGTCAATACCGCTGACCCGGGAATGGCGGATTTGAGCGAGCTTCTGCAGTGGGCCGCGTTCTTCGAATCCGATGTTTCCGCCGCCCAGCACGGCGATCGGGTCACCACCACTCGCGCTGAGGCGCAGGAAAAGTTCCGCCGTTACTTCGCGGCCGGCGGCATGCGCGGCTTCTATACTTTACCTCTGCGGGACGATGAGGGTGCGGTCGGCATCCTCTCCTTTGAGAGCTCCGATCCCGATTTTCTGGGCGAAGCGCATCTCGAAATGATCCGTGTGCTGGCTGCCCAGGCGACGGTGGCCATCCGCAACGCTTCCCTTTACCGCGAAGTGCCTTTCATCAATGTGCTGGAGCCGCTGATCCAGAAGAAGCAGAAATTTCTTGCCCTGGAGAAGCGGCGCCGCGCCTTGTTCCTGGCATCCGCGGCTGCAGCCGTTATTTTTCTTGCCGTATTTCCCTTCCCCATGCGGGTGGAGGGCGGCGCCACCGTCTCGCCCGTGCGACTGGCCAAAATCGAGCCCGAGGTCGCGGGCGTGGTCCGCCAGGTTTACGTGCGCGAGGGGCAACACGTCGCGCGCGGCCAGGTACTTGCCGACCTGGAAGACTGGGACTACCGCGCCGCGCTGGCCGGCGCCGAGGCCAAATACCAGACCGCGCTCTCGGAGATGAACCGCGCCCTGGCCAATAACGACGGAGCCTTCGCCGGCGTGCAGCGCGTACAAGCCAACTACTGGCAGTCAGAGGTTCAACGCGACCAGGAGCGTCTGGAAAAAACTCATTTGCGCTCGCCGGTGGACGGCTGGGTGACCACGCCGCACGTGCAGGACTTCTCCGGAAGAAAGCTTGCCCCGGGAGATAACTTCGCCGAAGTGGCCGACAATTCGACGGTGACGGTGAACGTTGCGGTGGATGAGCCCGACTTGCCGCTGCTGCGCACGGGTGCCCGCGGCTGGGTGAAGCTGGACGGATTCCCGGCTCGCACATTCAAGGGGACCGTAGACATCATCAGCCCGCAGAGCGAGATGGCGGGAGATCAACGCACCTTCTACGCCCGGGTGGAGGTTTCTAATCCCGGGAACCTGATCCGAGCCGGCATGAGCGGGCGCGCCAAGGTGGCGGTGGGCTGGCATCCGGTGGGTTACGTTCTGTTTCGCCGGCCCGCGATCTGGCTGTACAGCAAGCTCTGGTCCTGGTTTGCGTGGTGAGGAGGAGTAAAGATGCGGTTGGCTAGCTGGTTTGTGATTGCAGTGCTGGGAGCAGGCCTGGTCGCCTGCAGCGACTCCGGGCCGCAGGCGGTCACTCCGGTTCTGGCGGCGTCAGAACCCACGGTGCCTTCTGCAGCGCGCCCTGCACCCGCTGCGCCGCAGGCTGGCGTTGTAATGGCTTCCGGCCCCTTGCTGGTAGAGGATCAGGTGGATGTCGCCGCCCAGCGCGCTGGAGTGGTGGCGCAACTGCTGGTTGATCTGGGACAGGGGGTGCGCAAGGGAGAGCTGCTGGCCACGCTGGATGACCGGCAACTCATCGCCGAACGCGATGCCGCCCAGGCTCAGGTCAAGGTCGCCGAAGCCAGTCTCAAAGACTGGCAGGCGGAAACCAGGATGGCGGAAGCCGACTTCCGCCGCGCCGAGGGTATGTTTAAGGCCCAGCTCAACACCCAGGAACAGCTTGATCATGCCCGCTACAAGTGGCAAGGATCGGTCTACGAAATTGAAAAGGGCCAACACCAACTGCTGCAACGCCAGGCTGCTCTAAGGGCCGTGAGCCTGGAACTGGAAAAGACCCATATTCGCGCTCCCTTTGATGGCGTGGTCGCCCGGCGCTACGTGCGCCTGGGAGAGGAAGTCGCCAGCGGCGACCGCCTCTTCTGGGTCACCGCGGTAAGGCCTTTGCGAGTCAAATTCACATTGCCGGAAAAGCTCATCGGACAAGTCAGGCGCGGACAGATGCTGCAGGTGACCTGCCTGGACGAACCGGGCGTCACCCATCCCGCCAAAGTTATCCAGGTAAGCCCGGTGGTGGATCCTTCCAGCGGCACCTTTGAGGTGCTGGCCCAACTGGTCAACCCCGGCCGCAATCTCCGTCCCGGCATGACGGCCAACATTCGGATCGAGAACGCAAGATGAACATTCTTGAAGCCCTGGAAGTTGCTCTCCCAGAGCTTCCGGGACGCACCGGAAAGCAGCGCTACCCGCAGCTTGATTCGCGGGTAATCGCCCGCGAACACATCGAGCAGGGCGCTCCCACGGTGCTGGCCAAGATGCCGGGGGCGGAGAACTTCATCCGCCTTCCGCCTTCGCAATGGAAGCTGGTCCAGTTGTTTGACGGGCAGCGCTCCTACCGCGACATTAGTGACCAGTCCAGCGCGGTTGCCGGGGTGTTCTACTCCGAAGCCGAAGTACGCCAATTGGCCAACTTCTTTCAGGAAAACAGCAATTTCTTCTACAAGACCCCCTTGGAAGAAAACGTCACGCTGCACGATAAGCTGCGCAGTCAGCGCCAGCACCGAAGAAGCCGCTTTAGTGATTTATCGGAAGTACCCCTGCTGGAATGGAAGCACGCGGACGACTATCTCACCCGCATTCAGCCCAAACTTAAATTTATTTACACCCGCTGGTTCACGCTACTGACGCTGGGCATGTTCGCCCTCATGTTCTATCTCTGGTTGGACCGTTTTCAGGAGATCTGGCGGGACAGCTTCGAATACTACAACTTCACGGACAAAGGGATTGCTGACCTGATTGAGTTCTGGTTTTTCTTTGGAGCCATGGCTTTCATTCACGAGACCGCGCATGGCCTCACCTGCAAGAACTTCGGCGGCAAAGTGGAGAAGATGGGATTCATCCTGATGTATTTCGCCCCCACCTTCTATTGCGATGTCACCCAGATTTGGATTTACGGCGACCGCTGGGAGAGGGTGGCCACGGTTATGGCCGGCATCTGGGCGGACCTGATGATTTGTGTGGCGGCCACAATTGTGTGGTGGGCCACTCCCGCAGGCATGCCCAGCCATGACCTCGCCTACAAGGTGATGATGGTCACCGGCATCGGGGTCAGCCTTCTCAACTTGAATCCGCTCATCAAGCTGGATGGCTACTATCTATTTTCTGAACTTACTGGAGAAGTGGATCTCAAGGAAACCACCACGGCTTACGTTTCGTCGTGGGTGCGGAGAAACATTTTTCGCCTTCCTGTGGAAATTGAATGGGTTCCCCGCCGACGGCGGGTCTTCTACCTGATTTATGCCCTGCTCTCCGGGGTTTACAGCTACGGCCTGCTGATCGTGGTAGTCCTCTTCGTCTATCACGTGCTCCGGTCGTACTCGCCGGAATGGGCCTTCGTACCGGCCCTGATCATTGCCTATTTCATGTTCCGCAAGCGCATTTGGAGCTCGCTCGCCCTTATGAAAACAGCTTATCTGGACAAAAAGGAACGGCTGTGGAAATGGCTTTCTCCTCCCCGGCTGGCGGCCGTCGCCGTATTGACGGCGGTGGTCTTGTTGGCTCCGGTGTGGCCGGAGTTTGTGCGGGCCCAGTTTATTCTCGAACCGGCACGTCGGGCCATCATCCGCGCCCAGGTTCCCGGACAGGTGGAAGAGGTCTTCATCCAGGAAGGAGAACAGTTGCAGGCCGGCCAGCCGGTGGCGCAACTGAGCAACCTGGCGCTGCAATCACAGGCTGCCCGCGTCCATTCCAACCTGGAAATCGCAACCGCGAGCGCTGTCGAGGCCCAACTCCGCTATTCCGGGATGGCTTCGGCCGGGCATCTGCGCGACCAGCTGGCCCAACAGGACCATCTGCTTAGCCAGCAGGTGGCCGAACTGCGAGTGCTGTCTCCCATCTCCGGAGTTGTTACCACCCCGCGCCCCGGCGATCTGCGCGGTTCCCACCTTCGCGCGGGCGAAGATGTGGCTGAGGTCGCCGAGATGTCCACCATGCAAGCGCGTATTTTCGTGCCCGAGTTTGCCATGCGTGACGTCCGCCTGGGGGCCCCGGTTCGCCTTCTGCCCAGCTCAAAAACCGGCTCCATCTCCGGAAGGCTCGACACAGTTGCTCCCGCCAGCACCCAGACGGACCCCAGTTTCGTTGAAACGAGCAATCTGAAGGGCATCAACCTGCCCGATTACTATCTCGCCACGGTTCGTTTTTACAATGCGGGAATGATGCGCGAAGGACAGACTGGGACGGCCAAGATTTTTGTCCGGCGCCGCAGCCTGGCGGGGTTGTCCTGGGAGTACTTACGGGACATGGTCACCCATCGGTTGTGGTGACTCCAATAGAAGAAAAGGCCGCGCCCGCAGGCGCGGCCTTTGACGAAGTGGCGTTAGGCCAGCTTAGAACCTGACTTTTGCCGTCATCTTGGCGCCGACCTTCGCGCCTACTTTGGCGCCCACCTTTGCTGCTAATTTCGCTCCCACTTTCGGGGCCGCCTTAGGGGCGACTTTGGGAGCAACCTTGGGTGTGACACTGGCGGTTGAGAAATCTCTTTCCGGGCTGGCCACGATGGCCTTGGTCACGGCTGAGCGCTGGCTGATCAAAGACTTTTTCTGGACCGACATTTCGTTCTCCTTGCTTGTAGTTTTTGATCCGCCACCGCCTTCAGGCCAGCGCGGACGTTCTTCCCTACTGCACCGCGAGTGCCAAACCCCGCTCTGCTCCGGCCCTGGCATCTTGCCACTTTGTTTTCACTAGCTTGCAGGAACGAACCGGAGCAGCCTGCAACCCCGGAAAGGAACAGCTCCGCAAGCAACGATTAAATTTTCAAACCAGGCGAGATGAATTTTTAAAGTAGCCGGAGAGAGAATTGTATTTTTTAGTCGCGGGCGATGCCGTATTTCCGGCACAGGTAGTGCATTTTCTGCTTGTCCATTTGCAGCAGCCGCGCGGCTGCTATTTTGCTGCCCTCTGTTCGGCGCAGGGCGGCGGTCAGATACGCCACCTCGATGCGCGCAATTTCCTGGTCGAAGTTCACCCCATCTTCCGGGATGAGCAGCGATTCCTGGCTGGCGGTGCTGTTATAGAGAATGCGCTGCGGCAGGTGGTGGACCTTGATGACCGGGCCATCCACCATCAACACCAGCCGCTGCACCAGGTTCTCCAGTTCGCGCACGTTACCCGGCCAGGAGTCCTCCTCCAGTATGGTCATCACCTCCGGTTCCACCCGCTTGTGCTCCACCCCGTTGGCGGCGCAGTAGCGACGCAGGAAGTGATCCACCAGCAGGGGGACGTCGCCCTGGCGCTCGCGCAGCGCCGGCAGGACAATGGGCACCACGTGGATGCGGTAATACAGATCCTCCCGGAAGCGGCCCGCCTGCACCATCTCTTCCAGTTCCTCGTTGGTGGCGGTAATCAGGCGGAAATCAATCTTTTTGGGGCTCTTGCCGCCAATGCGCTGTACCGCCCGATCCTCCAGCACCCTTAGCAGCTTGGACTGCAGGGGCAGGCCCAAGGTGGCAATTTCATCCAGAAACAGAGTGCCGCCGTCGGCCATTTCGATATGCCCGGCGCGCGCCGAACGGGCGTCGGTGAAGGCTCCCTTTTCGTGGCCAAAGAGCTCGGCTTCAATCAGGTTGTCGGGCAGGGCGGCGCAGTTCAGGCTGATAAAGGGTTTTTCCTTCCGCGGACTCAGGGAAACGATGGCGCGAGCCACCAACTCCTTCCCGGTGCCGCTCTCGCCGCGAATCAGAACAGTGCTGGTGCTGCCGGCCACCCGGCGGATGGCTTCGTACACCCGCTGCATGGGCTCGCTCAGGCCGATCAAGCCGCAGAAGGAGGGCTGGGGCACTTCCTTGTCCTTGCGCGAGCGGTATTCGACTTCCGCCAGCCGCTTCTCCAGGGCGCGAGCCAGGACAATCTGCACCTCCTGGAACTCAATCGGGGCAACGAAATACTCGTCAGCCGTCGCCTCCATGGCTTTCAGACGCAGGCTGCGGCTGTTGGAGCGGGTCATAGCCACCAGCACCAAATCGGGATGGTTGCTGCGCAGTTCCCGCAGCGCGGCCACTCCTACGTCGCTGCTCTCGCCCAGGGTATCGAGATCGAGCAGGATGGCGTCCAGGGGTTGCTGTTTTAGTGCTGCCAGCAGTTCCTCCCAGGTTTGAAGCATTTGCAGCTGACAACCGCCGTCCAGGTACTGGACGGCCTCCGGGCCTACCCGTTCATCGGTGGTGACAATGGCAACCGCAGGAGGGACCGGCTGGGGCCGGGTGGCGGCGCGATTCATGCTTTCTCCGTGCTGGCGGATACACCCGCCGAAAGGCGGGCGACATTATGTCAAAAATTCACCCTCATGGCATTAAATTTTAGCTGCCGGCCGAACTATCTGGTTTCCCAAGTCGCTTATTGCAACCCGGGCGCACTTCCCGTATCTTGGGCGACGCCTTTCTTCAGCGGCGGACGGCTTGTCCCCGCTCCGGCGCGAGGGAAACCATGGACATCAACATGCAGCGGCGGTCACAGGTTGAAATCATCCAGTTGCGCGGGCCC
>DATEJK010000206.1:0-5046 GCA_035278025.1 Terriglobales bacterium
GAGCGCTCCCAATGCCGCCCACCAGCGCCAGCCGGATGCTTCCTGCAGTTTCAGCGCGCACAGGAAAATCGTCGCCAGCAGCAGCGCCGAGAGGCTGGTTTCCCAAACCCATTTGGTGGACCAGTACATGGTGAAGGGAAGTACCGCCCACATCCAGGCTGACCACAGCGCCACCGTATAACCGAAAGTGCGTTTGCCGATCAGGTAAATGGGAATGGCGGTGAGCGCCGAAAAAAAGCTGTTGATGGTGAGCAGCACGAACGCGGAGGCATAACTGTAAACCCCAAACAGCCGAAAAATTCCGGCGGTCAGGTAGGGATAAAGTGGGGGCTCCCATGCCGTGGGCCCGGTGGGCGTCTGAAAGGGATTGCTGAAGCCGTGCCCGGAAGCGATGGCGGCGGCGATGCGCCCCATCTCGTAACCGAAATCAAAATGACCTTCGGCGCTGCGATAACGGTAGGTGTGCAGAATCAGAATGGCGCCGAGCCGCAACAGGAAACCGACGGCAACCATCCAGAAGAAGGAGTCGCGCCAGTTGGGCCCGGACGCCCGGGCAATGGCCGGCGCCGCCGCGTCCGAGTGCGAGGGAAACGTGTTTACCGCCATCGTCGGAAAAGTTTACTTATTCTCTCACGAGTGCCGCGATGTCTCGACCCAAACCTGCCTGGGCACAGGCGCACTCGCCTGTGCGGGTGAGCGCATCTCGCCTCACTCCCGCGCCTTCAGGCCACGTTAAGGTTCTTTCCGCGAATATTTCTGCTAAAAAGGGAGCGGGCATGAAAGCCTGGAAGAAATTTCTTCTGGCCATCGTGATCGTCGCCACCGTTGCCTCCATCTGGGCGACCCTGGTGCTGCGCCGGGGCTTTCGCGCCACCACCGTGCCGTCCCCCTGGGAGGCCGCCATGGCCCGGAGCGTGCGCGACTTCGCCATCCCGAAGCCAGCCCGTAACCAGAAGAACCCGCTCCGGCTCACCTCGCAGAATCTGGACGAAGGCCGCAACAACTTCCTGGCCCGTTGCGCCCTCTGCCATGGCGTGGATGGCCGGGGCCAAACCCCCATGGGTGAAAACCTCTATCCGCGCTCTCCTGACCTGCGTTCGGCCGCTACGCAGGCTCTTACCGACGGAGAAATCCACTACATCATCGAAAACGGCGTCCAGCTTACCGGCATGCCTGCCTGGGGCAATCCCCACCAGCAGAGAAGCGATGACAGCTGGAAGCTGGTGCTTTTCATCCGCAGCCTTCGTCCCCTCACCCGGCAGGAGAAAACACAGCAGGCCGGCATCCAGTCCGCCGCACACTACGTCGGCTCCCAAACCTGCGAGAAGTGCCACCAGCAGATCTACCAGCGCTGGGAAAAAACCCCCATGGCGAATGTGGTGCGCGACCCGGCCACTCATCCGGAGGCGATCCTGGCAGACTTCTCACATGCGCCTTTCAAGCGCAATCAGATCGCCCTGGTTTACGGCAATTTGTGGAAGCAGAACTACTTCACCAAGGTGGGCGGGCTTTATTATCCCCTGCCGGGGAAATGGAACATCGGCCAGCACAAGTGGATGCCCTACCTGGTGAACGATGATTGGTGGGCCGCTTACTTCCCGCCCGACAACCGACAGCGCCCCACGGCAACTCTGTGCGACGGCTGCCACTCCGTGAACTACAATGCTGAAACCCATACTGTGACTGAGTGGAACGTGGGCTGCGAGCGCTGCCATGGCCCCGGAAGCGAGCATGTGGCCCACCCCGTTCGCGGTAACATCCTGAATCCGGCCCGCCTGGATTATGTCGCCGCCAACGACGCCTGCATCCAGTGCCACTCCCAGGGACGCCCGCTAGCCACTCCCCTGGCCGGCAAGTACTATGACTGGCCGGTGGGCTATAACGTCGGGCTCTCGCTGCAGAATTTCTGGCGCCTTGAGCCTCATCCTCTGGGCCAGGCCGGCTTCTACTATTTTGCCGACGGCACGGCGCACAAAAACCGCATGCAGGGCAATGATTTCGTGCAGAGCGTGATGTACCGCCGCGGCATCACCTGCTTCAGCTGCCACGACGTGCATGGCACCAGCAACTACGCCCAACTGCGCCGGCCCGCCGAGCAGATTTGCCTGGATTGTCACGGCCCCCTCTCTCCCAATGGGCCGCGCACCGCTACCCTGGAAGAGCACACGCATCACCAAGCCGGCACTCCCGGCAGCCGCTGCGTGGATTGCCATATGCCCCAGATCGAATCGGAAAACGTCCCTGGGGCCTTCGTGCACGCCCACACCTTCCGCTTCATCTCCCCGGAGATGACCGACAAGTACAGCATCCCCAACCCCTGCAACTCCTGCCATAAGGAGAAATCAACGGCTTGGGCGCTGGACGCGCTGCGACATTGGCCCGAGCGCTCCCCCTGGCGCCTGCAGTAGCCCGCCATTGTGGAAGCATCCGGCTTCGCGGCAGCACCCGGCTCCGTAAAAGCACCCGGCTTTGTGGAAGCACCCGGCTTTAGCCGGGTGATCCGGCGCTTCCTTCTCTCCCATTCCGAGCGGACTTTAGTCCGCGAGGAATCTTACTGGGAGGCAGGATTTTCACTCCACGGAAACAGCCGGGCTTGTGCGCTTGGGTATACTACGCGAACGGACGCCAATCCCTGGCCGGAGGCACAACATAGGCCTATGGGCAGCCTCTCCCCCGCTGTACCCAGCTCCGCACCCGTCTGCAACCTTCCACTCATTCTTCCACTCCATGCCGCCGGCGGCCATTCGCGCTCCAGGACGGGCAAAGTTGACGGCCGGGCGCGCCGGGGCCGCGTCAGAAGCGTTCCCCGGAACCGTGTCCTGATTGTGGGCACACTGCGAGAGCTGGCGCTCTACCGGGCGGAGGTACTGCGTGCCCACGGCTTCGCTGTTTCCATTTCGCAGGGTGACGCGGAGGTCATCACCGCCATCCGCGGCGGCGGCTTCGACGCCGTGGTGCTCAGTTACACGCTTTCCAACCATGTGGTGGAGGAAGTCACGGAGCTCGTCCGCCAGCACTGCCCCGAATGCCGCCTGATCACCATTTCAGATACCAGGTTTCCGGACCCGAAAATTAATCCCGACGCCAACGTCCTCGCCGACGACGGCCCCAAGGCTCTGCTCGAAGCCCTGCGCGAAACGCTAAGGCGGGTGTGAAGCGAAGCGCCAATGAACTGATCGGGTGGCCCACTCAAGCGCTTTTCGCTTAAGTTGGGGTAAGTTCGGATTTCAGCCGTTGTGGTGAGTTCCGAAGTACCCAGCGTCCCATTGGGTGATCAGGCGATTCCTTCGTGGAAGCACCCGGTTTTAGCCAGGTGATCGGGCGCTTCCGTCCTAAAGGCATCCGGCTCTGTAAAAGCACCCGGCTCCGTGGAAGCACCCGGCTTTAGCCGGGTGAACAGGCATCTCCTTTTCCCCATTCCGAGCGGACTTCAGTCCGCGAGGAATCTTACTGGTAAGTTCGGATTTCAGTCGCTGATCGGGTGGCGACTCAAGCGCGTTTTGCTTGAGTGGGGAATCGCCACTAGTGAGCTCTCTTTAGAACTACCCCTGATTGACACGCCCCTCCCCCCGCCCTAGACTGAAACTTTCGGCGGGAAAGCGCGCCAAACGGCCCGCGAAGGCTTCTCAACGACCCCAGAGGACCCATGGCCTGGCTGCAGAACAAGTTTGAAAAGAACTTCCTCATCACCAGCGTAGATTACGTTTTCAACTGGGCGCGCAAGTCGGCGCTGTGGCCCATGACCTTCGGCCTGGCCTGTTGCGCCATTGAGATGATCGCTTCTTCCACCGCCCGCTTTGACATCGCCCGCTTCGGCTCGGAGGTGTTTCGTCCCAGCCCGCGCCAGAGCGACCTCATGATCGTGGCCGGCACGGTCACGCTCAAGATGGCGCCGGTGGTTAAGCGCATCTACGACCAGATGCCCGACCCCAAATGGGTCATTTCCATGGGCGCCTGCTCCTCCGTCGGCGGCCCCTTCAATACCTACGCCGTGCTGCAGGGCGTGGACCGCATTGTGCCGACCGACGTGTACGTCATCGGCTGCCCGCCGCGCCCGGAGAACCTCTTCTACGCTCTGCTCAAGCTGCAGGACAAAATTGACCGCATGAGCCTGGCCAAGCGTCCCACCGAAGTGCGGCTGGAAGAGAACATGGTCGAGGCGTTCAAGCGCCAGGTCATGATCGCGCAGACATTGCAGCCGAGGTAGAGCAGCTGGTAGCTGGCAGCTGGGCTTATGCCCTTCACCCGCATTGCCTCCAAATCCGACCTGCCCGAACCGGGCGAAGCCAAAGAATTCACCGTGGGCGAAAAAGTAGTGTGCGTCGCTAACGTGGACGGAACCATTTCCGCCATGGACAATGTCTGCCTGCACCGCGGCGGGCCTCTGGGGCAAGGCGTGATCATGGACAACAAGGTGGTTTGTCCCTGGCACGGCTGGGAGTGGGACCCCAAGACCGGCCAGGCAGGACACAGTCCTGCCTTCCGCGTTACCGTGTATCCCATCAAGGTCGAGGGCGAGGATGTGCTGATTGAAATCTGAAGAACAGCTTCTAGCTGCTAGCTAAAGCACAAGCACCCACTGCCAGCACCCACTACCACCAACACCGCTGGCTCCTGACCCCCGACTCCTGATGTGATACAACACGCTCATGCCCTGGTTCTTGGGCATTGACGGAGGCGGCAGCAAGACCACCTGCCTGCTGGGCGATGAGCGCGCCGTGCTGGCCAGCGCCACCGCCGCCGGCAGCAATCCTATTCGTGTGGGTGCAGAACGCTCGCGCCAGGCTCTGCAGGCGGGCATCGGTCAGGCCTGCTCGTCGGCCAAGATCCAGCCCTCCCAGCTTACGCGCACCTGCATCGGCTTGGCGGGTGCCGCCCGGCCTCAGATCGAAAAGCAGGTTCGCGCCATTCTGGCGGAAGTAGTGGGCGGAGAAATCGAGGTCGCCGGTGACATGGTGATTGCCCTGGAAGCAGCCTTCCGCGGCGCTCCCGGGCTGGTGGTGATAGCCGGCACCGGCTCCATTGCCTATGGCCGCAATGAGCGTG
>DATEJK010000207.1:0-41631 GCA_035278025.1 Terriglobales bacterium
CCGAGATGTCAAACTGGGCCAGGGACCCGGTTTCCAAGTCCTACTACTGGCATCGCTTCTTCAGCCACCAGCCCGACCTGAACTACGACAATCCGGAAGTGCGGGAGGAGATGTGGAAGGTGATGACCTTCTGGCTCGAACTGGGGGTGGACGGCTTCCGCCTGGATGCGGTGCCTTACCTGGTAGAGCGCGAGGGTACCTCCTGCGAGAATCTGCCGGAAACGCATGCCATCATCAAGGACTTCCGGGCGCGGCTGGACGCCAGCTATCCGGGCAGAATGCTGCTGGCCGAAGCCAATCAGTGGCCGGCGGACCTGCGTCCCTACTTCGGCAACGATGACGAATTCCACATGGCTTTCCACTTCCCGCTCATGCCGCGCATGTTCATGGGGCTGAAGCTGGAAGATCGCAAGCCCATCATGGAAATCCTGCAGCAGACGCCGGAAATCCCGCCGGGCTGCCAGTGGTGCCTTTTCCTGCGCAACCATGACGAGCTCACGCTGGAAATGGTCACCGATGTCGAGCGCGACTACATGTACGACGCGTACGCGGGCGACAAGACCATGCGGCTCAATCTGGGGATCCGGCGGCGCCTGGCGCCGCTGCTGGAAAACGACCGCCGGCGGGTGGAACTGATGAACGGGATGCTGATGTCTCTGCCCGGCACGCCCATCATTTACTACGGCGACGAGATCGGCATGGGCGATAACGTTTTTCTCGGCGACCGCAATGGGGTACGCACCCCCATGCAATGGAGCGGCGGATGGAACGCGGGCTTCTCCACCGCCGACCCGGAGAGTCTCTATTCGCCTCTCATTCTCAACCCGCTGTTTGGCTACCAGGCCATCAACGTGCTTTCGCAACAGCGTTCGCAGCACTCCTTGTTGTCCTGGATGCGGCGGCTGATCGAAGTGCGCAAGTCCACGCCCGTGTTCGGACGCGGCTCCATCGAATTCCTGCAACCGCCCAACCACCGAGTGCTCGCCTACGTGCGCCAGCTGGGCAATGAACGGGTACTGGCGGTGAATAATCTATCCAGTTCGGCCCAGGCGGTGGAACTGGACTTGAGGCGTTACAAGGGATATATCCTAGTGGAAATGTTCGGCAGGAACATCTTCCCCCGCATTGGAGACACGCCTTACCTGCTGACCCTGGGCCCGCACCAGTTCTACTGGTTCCGTCTGCGTAAAATCTGAGGCGGGGACCAGAAAAGGGAGGAATTTTTGGCCGAGCAGTTGCTCTCGGATGATTTTCTGCGCCAGCTGATGAATGTGGGAGAGGTGGACCTGGTGGTTGCCCTGCCTACTCATAACCATGCCGCAATCGTGGGTAAGGTGGTGCAGGCGGTGCGCCTGGGGTTGCTGAAATATTTTCCGCGGGAACGCGCGGTGCTGATCAACAGCGACGCCGGTTCCCGCGATGACAGCGTGCAGGCAGTGTTGCAGGCGGCCGCGTCCTCTCTCCCGGCGGATGTGGCCCGGAGCTCTTTGCGCACTTTTCATGCCGTGACTGCCAGCCCTGGAGAGGGCACAAGCTCGCCTTCCGGGCTGGTTCCGCTGATGGCAGCCGCGGACCTGCTGCAAGCCAAGGCCTGCGCCGTGATCTCCCCCACCGAAAGCGTGAACCCGGACTGGGTTCAGCACCTTCTGGGTCCGCTCTACCGGCGGGAATTCGCGTTGGTGGCGCCGCTTTATCGCCGCCACAAATTCGAGGGCCTGCTCATCAAGTTACTACTCTACCCCATGATGCGGGCCATGTACGGCAAGAGAATTCGCGAGCCCTACCCGGCGGATTTCGGCTTCTCCGGGCGCCTGGCTTCCGAACTGCTTGCCGGCCCCATGGCTTGGGAGCCGGAGGCGGAAGGAATGGGAGACCAGTTGTGGCTGACCACCTCGGCTGTGGCCAATGGGAACGCGGTTTGTGAGGCTTTTCTCGGCGCCAAGGCGCAGACCGACCACACCTCCGACCTGGTGCGGGCGATGCGCCAGACCGCCGGCGGGCTGTTTGCCTCCCTGCAGAACAATGTGGAGCGCTGGCAGACCATCCAGGGCTCGGAACCAGTGCCGCTGACCGATGGAGGCGCGGAAATGACCAGCGAACCGCTGCGCCTGAATCGCAAGCGACTGTATGCCATGTTTCGTTCGGGAGTCACCGAACTGCAGCCGGTTCTTAGCGCTATTCTGGCCGCCAAGACCCTGGCGGAGCTGACCGGCTTCGCCGCCGCGGACGAACAGCATTTTTGTTTTCCCGATGCACTATGGGTACGAGTGGTTTACGAATTTGCCGTTTCTTATCACAAGGCGGTAATCAGCCGCGACCACATCATTCAGGCTCTGGTTCCGCTCTATCGCGGCAAGCTGTATGAATTCCTTACGCAGAACCGCCATGCCAGCGCGGAAGAGGTAGAAGACCGCCTGGAGGCGCTCTGCCTGGTGTTTGAGCGGCTGAAAGTGTACCTGTTGCAATTGTGGAACGGCCAGGAAGGAGCTTCTTATGAAGGAAATGATCCTCCAAGAGCTGAGCCGGATGTGGGACGGTCTGGCGAGGGGGTTTGCGCATCTGGTGCCACGGCTGATCGTGATGCTGGTAGTGATAGCAGTGGGATGGCTCGTCGCGTTTGCTCTTCGGGCGGCGGTGCGTGGAATCCTGCGTATCAGCCGGTTTGAGCGGCTATCGGAAAACGCGGGTACGGCGCGACTGCTGAACAAGGCGGCGCTTCCTTCTTCCAGCGAACTGCTGAGCGCTTTCGTTTTCTGGGTAACCTGGCTGGGCTTTTTCCTGCTGGGCATCAGCGAGCTGGGAATTGGACTCCAGGAGCACGTTTCCCATCTGTTCCTGTATCTTCCCCGTATTCTGGTGGCGGCGCTTATTGTGCTGTTTGGACTGGCGGCGGCCAGCTTCTTTTCCCGGGCCGCGCTGCTGGCCGCGGTCAATTCCAACTGGCCCTCGCCGCGCCTGATCAGCGGCGCGATCCGCTTCGCCTTAGTCGTTCTAGCGCTAGCCATGGCTTTCGAGCAGTTGGGACTGGCGGAGCAGACCATCATCGCCGCCTTCTCCATCCTGTTCGGAGCCCTGATGCTGGGACTGGCCATCGCCTTTGGCCTGGGGGGACAGCACCTGGCGCGTCGCATGCTCGAACGCCGGTTCTCCCGCGAGCACGAGCGCGAACACGAAGACGAGCTTTCGCCCTTGTAGGCAGCGCTTCGTGTGCGACCCCTGCAGCTCGCGGCTCTGGTTTTCAGGTGCTCCGCATGTGCGAGCGGGCATGGTACATTGGCGTCGCGACGCGGGGGAGGGCGGGAATGTCCTGGGTCATCAAACTGGAAGACGAATTAGGGGAACGCAGCGAGTGGGTGATGCTGCACGGCGTGGTCCCAGCCTTCGATGAAAAAGGCTTTAACGTCCTGCGCTGCATTGATCCCTACGGCCACACCGTGTTCAATCACCTGCAGATGGAGCCCTTTCTGGAAGAGTGGGAAAAGGTGCGCGAGCGCGCCCGCGACGACTCCCAGGTGCTGGCCTGGAGCAAGATCAAGGAGATGGCGCAGGTGTGCCAGAAGGACCGGGACCTGTACCTGAAGTTCGTTGGCAACTGACATCCCTTCTCGACCACAGAGGACACAGAGAGCACAGAGCAATTTTTGCGGTCTGTAATTTAAGTAAGGATCACCTGGTCCCTGCCGGTGAGCTTTAGCTTTTTGCGAAGAGCAGATACGCACCCGAAACACGAAAATGCGCACTATCTGCTAAGCACTTACAAATCCCCTGTACTCTCTGTGTCCTCTGTGGTGAAAAAGCTATTTTGAGAGCGCCGCCAGGGCTTCCCGGAAGAGCGCTTCGAAAGACTGGCGATTGCCATTGGCCGCCTTGGCCAGGGCGCGCTCGGCGGCCGGACGCTGGTAACCCAAATTGACGAGGGCGGAAAGCACATCTTCCTCCACCGGGCTGGCAGGCGCGGACACGGGCGCGGCGCCGAAATCCTGCAACTTGTCACGCAACTCCAACACCATGCGCTCGGCTGTTTTCTTGCCAATTCCCGGGATACGGGTAAGACGGGCCACATCATTACCGCGAATTGCGGCTACCATTTCATCCGCCGGCATGCCGCTCAAAATTGTAATAGCCAGCTTAGGGCCAATGCCGCTTACTGATATCAGCCGCTCGAAGAGCTGTTTTTCCGCAGGCCGCAGAAAGCCGAAGAGAGCGAGGGAGTCTTCCCGCACATGGGTATGTATGTGGAAGGCAACCTCTGTGCCCAGGGCAGGCAATTGGGAGAAAGTGGGCACGCTGATGGCGATGTCATAGCCTACGCCCGCGGCCTCCACAATGGCCTGGTTGGGATGCTTAGCGATCAGGCGTCCGCGCAGGTGAGCGATCATGCTGGAGTCATTGTAACGAGGGATGGATAGGGAGCAACAGGCGGTTGCGCATTCGCCGGCGATCTCCGACCAACGACCAGCACTAACAAGATTTTACGCGCCTCTACGGCGATAGTAGATGGCGAACTCAAACCCCGGATTGGGTGGAAACAATTCCGCCACTTTGCGCAGGCGCTCTGCCAGAGGGGTCGGAGCAAGCAGGGGATAGTCGCGCTCCCTCAGGTCGTAGTAGTCCACATCGAGGTAAAGCGAGAGCAAGTAGACGGAGATAGCGTCAGAGAAGGCGGTGGCCAGATACTCGTTCTTATGTTTCTCCACGTCGGGCGCGGGAGAGGTGGCCAGTTTGCGCAGCTCATAGGCATCCAGGCTGGTTTCGCCGCGCACGCCCTCTTGCACCTGCTTCCATACCAGTTCGGAGAAAGCCTGGGAGACGCCGGCGCGCTCCACCACCGCGTGTCCGACGTTGATATAGAACTCAAAGGCCACGGAAAACTTGTCGTCCATCAGGCGGGTGGAAATGAACACGCACTGGGCATCGCCCACGTTCAGGTTGCGGTGGCAGACAGCGTTATCGCTAAGGGCCACGTCGTAGCGGTCGGCGATCAGGGTTTCCTCACCCTGGCCGATGGTAAGAGGCACAAAATAATAAGCTTTGCGCTCAAGTGCAGCGGCCGCTCCCAGGGGCACGGCGGCGACCATGCGCTCCAGATCATTGGCCGGAGTGCTGATATTGCCGGTAAAGGCGTAGCAAATGCCGTTGGGGGCCTGCGAAACCGGGTTTTGCCGGATCACCTCAGCGGGAGAGCGGGTCAGGGCGTGTGCTGCCTGCGCCATAGAGCCCTATTCTAGCGCAGGCGTAGGGCAGCGCCGCACCCGGCTCCCGTTGTAAGCTGAAAGGTTATGGCTGAAGCTGGATTGGTTACTCGTAAGCCCCGGCTGCCGGGGGTATTCGTCCGGGCCCTGCTGCTAACGTTTGTGTTGACCCTGCTCGCCTTTGCCCTGAGCCTGCTGCTGGCCATAGTCGGTCTGAGCCTGTATGGGCTTATTCGCGGGCACCATCCCGACATGACAAACGCGTACCGGTATTTCGCTTTCCCCATGGCACTGGTGGTTGCCTGTATCGTGCTGATCACAGCGTTTATCAATGAGTTCAAGCGGTACCGTCAGCGGATGGCGGCGTGGAGAGGGTTTTGAGAATCAGCAATTCGCAGCTAGCACTTAGCAATTGGCCCGAGAAGCAGCGTAGCGGTGAACGCCCGCAAATCCGTGGCTGATTCCATGAAACCGCGCATCGCCATTCCACTGCCGCATTCCGCTAACCTCGAATATTGCCAGCGGGCTCTGCCCCAGTACGAACAGGCTGTGGAACAAGCGGGCGGCGAACCGGTGCGCATTCCCCTGGACCAGCCGCCGGCGGAGTTGATGAAGCTGATCGAGCGCTGCGATGGGGTGCTGCTGCCGGGAAGCCGAGCGGACGTGGACCCGCAGAAGTACGGGAAAGAACCAGACCCGCGCACCAATCCGGCTGATCCACTGCGGGACACGGCCGACGAACTGCTGCTGCAGGACGCCGACAACATGCGCAAGCCGGTGCTGGGCATCTGCTATGGCCTGCAGATCCTGAATGTGTACCGCAGCGGCAGCTTGCGGCAGCACATCGAGTCCAGCATTGACCACACGGCGCGGGAGCGGAAGCATGCGGTTCAAGTTGACCCGTATTCGCGGCTGGCCCAGATTCTGCGGGCCGCGAGTGTTCTGCCAGCAGGCGGGGCAGGCATGGAGGTCAACACCAGCCATCATCAGGCGGCCGCCACCGTAGGAGACGGCTTGCGGGTGGCGGCCAAGGCTCCCGACGGGGTGATTGAGGCCCTGGAAGGCACCTCCCCCGGGCACTTTGTGGTGGCCGTGCAGTGGCACCCGGAACGCTCGCTGGAGGAACCGGCCTCGCAAGCTATATTCCGCGCCCTGGTGGAGGCGGCGCGTGCCCGTCATCAGGAGCTGGCGGGAGAATGCGAATCGCTGCCGAAATGAATGAAGGTTTCAGGGTTTCAATAACCGCATAGGTATTCAATAAGAGTGTGCCGCCTCAGGGAGTTGAGAAGGCAAATCCACCTTATGCCGCCTGCGGCACAGGCTCGGGCGGAGGCGGAACGGCATCCGCTGACGGTGCAGCACACCTCAGGTTGAGCTTTTCCGCCAGGGCCAGCCAGCGCTGCAGCCATTCTTGGGGAGTTCCCTCTCTGTCCTGGCTCCGGCAGGCTTGCTGCAATATGTGATAACAGACGTTCTGCGCGCGCCAGAGGTCCACTTCAAAGGGCAGGGAACGCGCCAGGCGGACCGCGGTCTCGAAACGGGTAAAGATGGTGGGTTCAGCGGGGTCGGCCGTCAGGCGATCGGCCAATTCCGCCAGCCTTCTCTTCAGAACGTAACTCAGCCCGGGAGTATCCAGGGTGATTTCGTCGCGGGCAGCAGCATCCATGAGCGCGGCTATGGTGCCCAAATCCAGTTGGTCGGCCTCGAAGGCGTGGCGCAGGCTGCTGTTGAGCACAAATTCGGCGGTTACCTGCAGGACCTTGGGCCGGGGCATGTGCAGCTCACTGAGGAAGCGCAGCAAGGGGGCGTCGCTCTCATAAATCTGACGGTAATTGGCTTCCACCTCGGCCAGGGTGGAGTCGAGGATGTGGGTCATGATGCGCCGCTGCTCGTCGCGAAAAAGGGACTGCAGTGTATAACGAGCGCCTTCAAAATGCCGGTCCAGCAGGCGCAGGGATTCGGCCACATCGGCCCGGTTGAACGCATCCGAGAGTTCCTTCACCGCCTCCGCGTACGCCTGCTCACCCCGGAACTCCCGCACTCCTGCATTGATGTTGTGGTCGCCCAGGTGCAGCACGCTATAAGTGAAGGAGCCGCACTCCTGGGTGATGCGGGAACAGATGCGCGCCTGGCCAGTATCCAGGCGGAAGCGGCCGGACTGGAAGCGCTGCGCGTCGTTGACGGTCACGTCGTAGCAGTAGATAGAGGGGTGCACTTCATGGTGATCGAAGAGCGAGCTGACGGCGAAATGCGCCGCCACCTTGGGCAGGTCCAGAATGGCGGGTTTCACCCAGGTGGTGTATATGCGGGCGCCGTCGCCGAAGCTGGACACATTGCTGTGGGCCTGCGCCAGATGCTCCAGGAAGCCAGCTTCGAAATCCTGCTGCAGCGCTTCCCGCGCCAGTTGCAACGCCCGGCCCGCGTACATAATGACCTGCACCGTCTCAATGCCGGAAAGCTCGTCGAAGAACCAGCCGCAGCTGGTGTACATGAGCATGAGGTGGCGCTCGATTTCCAGCAGCTTCCAGACCGCGATCTGCTCGTCTGGCGTGAGTTCGCGGGACTGGTGCCGGGCCAGGAATTGGGCACGCGCCTGAGGCGAGCGGTCGAGCACTACCTGGATATAGTCGTCGCGAGCGGCCCAGGGGTCGTTAAGGTATTCGCGCGCTTTCTGCTCATAAGGCCCAGCGAACTCGTCGCGGAGCCAGTCCAAGGCAACACGCAGCGGCGCCCGCCAGTGCTGTCCCCAGCCCGGGTTCATGCCTGAGTTGCAGCCGCAGTCGCTGCGCCAGCGCTCCACCCCGTGCATGCAGCTCCAGGAAGTGTTGTTGACGATCTCGACTTCATGAGTGGGTGGATGCTTGGCCAGGTACTCGCCATAATTGGTGATGCGAGCCAGGCGGCGCGACTCGACATACTCCAGGGCATAGGCCAGCGCCATATCGCCATGGGGATGATGGTGGCCATAGGTTTCGCCGTCGGTGGCGATGTGCATGAGCTGCGGCCAACGGCGCGCGTCCGAGAAGCCGCTTACCAGCCGCTGCGCGAAGTTTTCGCCGTTGGAGAGCAGGCGTTCAAAGGCTACGGCCTGCGAAATCGGTCCGTCATAAAAGAACAGGTTGATATCGCGTCCGGAGGGCAGATTGGCCGCGTAAGCGCGGGTAGGATCGATCCTGGCCCCCTCGACATTACGCCAGCGCTGAGTGTTTAACTTGCGCACCTGCCGGGCCTGATGCGGCGCCAGGACGGTGAAGCGGATGCCCAGCTCCGCCAGCACCTCCAAGGTCTCCAGGTCTAAGGCGGTTTCCGGGAGCCACATGCCTTCGGGAGAGCGTCCGAAACGGCGCTCGAAATCGCGAACGCCCCACACCAACTGGGTATATTTATCGCGCCGGCTGGCCAGGGGCAGGATCATGTGATTGTAAGCCTGCGCGATGGCCGAGCCATGGCCGGAAAACAGCCGCTGGCTCTCTTTGTCCGCGTCCAATATTTTGGCGTAGGTGTGGGGCGCGTTGCCCTCCATCCACGAAAGCAGCGTGGGCCCGAAATTAAAACTAATGCGGGAATAGTTGTTAACGATCTTGACGATGTGGCCCTCGCTATCGAGGATGCGGGCAGCCGAGTTGGGCGCATAACATTCGGCTGTGATGCGTTCGTTCCAATCGTGGTAAGGGTAGGCCGAATCCTGAATTTCCACCGCTTCCAGCCAGGGGTTTTCCCGCGGGGGTTGATAGAAGTGACAGTGGATGCAGAGATATCGTTCCATAGGCCGCGTGATTAGATGCTGACTGAGGTACCCGCGAACAGGGCGGAGGGATTATAAGAGCGGCCCGCCCAACTTAAAAAAGTCCTGAGGCCGTTACGCCTCAGGACTGCCGGTAATTCACCGGACGAGGTGAGAGAGACGGGTAGGCTCAGGCCAGGCGCTTACTCCGCGGCGGAACCGGCTTAGGCAGAACCAGTTCCTCCGCCGGACATTCGCCCAGGATGGGCTGGCAGGCGGCCTCTGGTCCTTCCGGACGCGTTTTCCCTTCGTGCCACTCCGCGCTGAATTGAGCCTGTTCGGTGGAGCCTTCCAGCGCCAGGGTGGAGGAAGCTCCGCCCGCGATGACTTGGGCTACTGTGTCGAAATAGCCCGTGCCCACGAAGCGCTGGTGCTTCACTGCCTCGTAGCCATAGTGCTGCTCGCGGCTGAATTCCTTTTCCTGCAGCCGGGCGTAGGCGGTCATGCCGGTTTCGCGGTAGCCGCGCGCCAGCTCAAACATGCTCAGGTTTAAGGCGTGGAAGCCGGCCAGGGTCACGAACTGGAACTTGTAGCCCATGGCCGCCAGCTCGCGCTGGAAGCGTGCGATGGTGGGGTCGTCCAGCTTCTTCTTCCAGTTGAACGAAGGCGAGCAGTTGTAGGCCAGCAGTTTGCCGGGGAACTCGTCCAGGACGGCTTCGGCAAAGATGCGGGCTTCCTGCAGGCTGGGCTCGGAGGTCTCGCACCAAACCAGATCAGCGTAAGGGGCGTAGGCGCGGGCGCGGGCGATGGCGGAGTGCAGGCCGCCACGAATACGGAAAAATCCCTCGGCGGTGCGCTCGCCGGTGCAGAACTCGCGATCGCGGGCGTCTATGTCGCTGGTGAGCAGGTTGGCCCCATTGGCGTCGGTGCGGGCCATGATAAGCGTGGGCACATCCATGGCATCGGCCGCCAGGCGGGCCGCCACCAGCTTCTGCACCGCTTCCGGCGTGGAGACCAGCACCTTGCCGCCCAAATGGCCGCACTTTTTGGCGGAGGAGAGCTGGTCCTCGAAGTGGACGCAGGCGGCGCCCGCCTCGATCATCGCCTTCATCAACTCGAAGGCGTTCAGGGTGCCGCCGAAGCCGGCCTCGGCGTCGGCAATGAGCGGAGCAAACCAGTGCACATCGCTCTTGCCTTCGGCATGATGGACCTGGTCAGCGCGCAGCAACGCGTTATTGATCCGCGCCACCATGCTGGGCACGCTATTCACCGGGTACAAGCTCTGGTCGGGATACATCTGCCCGGCATCATTGGCGTCAGCCGCCACCTGCCAGCCGCTGACGTAGATGGCTTTCAGGCCGGCACGCACCTGCTGGATGGCCTGGTTGCCGGTCATCGCGCCCAGGGCGGCCACGTAAGACTGCGACTGCAGCAGGTCCCACAACCGCTCCGCGCCCATGCGCGCCAGTGTGTAATCAATTCTGATGGAGCCGCGAATGCGTTCCACGTCCGCGGCGGTATAGGGGCGAGTGACCCCCTGCCAGCGTTTGCCGGCCCATTGCGTTTTGTGTTGGTCAGTCTTGCCGTTGTTGGCCACGTCGTTCTTCCTTTCCTTACCTTGGGGAAGTGCAGGGCAGCGCTTCATACTGGGTTAAATTCACCGTTCAGAATCATGGTCTCCGCGATGCGACGCGCTTCGCGGAACGTTTCCGGCGTGCCGATATCGGCGCGCGCCGGGTTGGCCACGATGTTGGCCACTTCTTCGTCGAACAGCCTGGTGATGAGTTCGGGCGTGTGTTCCACGGCTTGCCCGTGTTCATCCACGATGTCCATAGCCTCGCTGTGGCGCATGCGTTGCGCGATCATCAGGCGGTAAATGCGGTCGGTGGCCAGATCCTCCATGTAGCCGTCCAGCAGGCTGGCGCCTTTGCCATTGAGCACGCCATTGCGGTAGCGGATAACGGTACGCACCGCCGCCCGCGTACCGGCCAGGGTCCGGGCGCCTACGCCCCTGGGCACCGCCCGCAGGTCGGGATAGCGGTTGAAAAGGCCATCGCGCAACATGCCCGCGCGTTCCAGCTCGTCGCGGCTCAAGTCGCGCGAAGGCAGCTTGTCCATCTGGTTGGGATAGGGGAACTGGTCCACAGCGATCTGGTTCTGGTCGGGGTGGCCGGTCCAGGCTCCATCCATCAGGCAGCCGGCTTCGTTCTTTTTGTCTTTCTCGAGGGTTGCCAGCGCGCGGGTATTCAGATCGGCATCCTCCCGGCTGGGATAAAGCGCGGTCATGCCGCCAATGGCCAGCGCGCCGCGGCGGTGGCAGATTTCCGGCATCAGTTCGCGGACGCGCTGAAAAAACGGCACGTCATGCGGGATGGTGTTGCGGTCAGGCAGTACCCACTCCGGGTCGCTGAGATTGAAGTGGATGAGGCTGGCCATGTAATCCCAGCGTCCCAGGTTGAGACCCACAATGTGCTCGCGCAGGTTGAACAGGAACTCTTCCATCTGGAAGGCCAAGGGATGCGATTCCACCAGCGCCATGCACTTGATGTAGTCAGGCGGCAGGCCGCGGGCTTCCGCCAGAGCCTGGAACAGGTCGCGCCACCAGAGAGCTTCCTCCGCCGATTCCGATTTCGGGATGTAAATAGCAAGCGGGTGCCGCAGCTGCGCAGGGTCCATTCCATAAAACACCCGCGCCACGTCGAGCAGCGAGGATGACGTCGGCTCGCCGCCAAAGACGCCGCCCTGGCTGATATGCAAACCACGCGGCCGCACCCAGATCACGGTCTTGCTCGGCTTGATACCCGCCACCTGGTTGCGCTTTCTGTCGAAATAGGTGAGCGTGCCGTGCAGTGCCTGCAGGATGTTTTCTACGCCCAACTTCTGGTGCTCCCAGTCGTTGACGGTGGAATCCTCTAAATCGAGCATGACCCCGGGAGCGCCGGAGTTGAGCATCTTGACCACCAGTTCGGCATCGTCGGCCGGACCGGTCATCTGGTTGCGCTGGTCGGCACACCACGCCGGCAGTTCGATTCGCCAATTGTCCCGTGTGGCTGCGGAAGGAGCCAGGTGCCGCGGGCGGCGGCAGGAGTGCGCCTCGCTCAAAATCTGATAACGTTTTTCAATCAGCTCCTGCTGGCGCGGCGTGAACCAACGGTGCAAGGGCAGAAGGAACTCCAGGAATCCTGGGGAGAGCTCGCGGCGCGCGGCCCCTTCCGGCGCACAATTCAAGTGAAAACCCGCTGTTTGCGGGATGTTAATAGACGGCAGTGCCATGTATCCTCCGGACTTGGCGGCGGTTCCTGCGCGATGTTCCCGGCAACGGCCCGCGCTCCACTGGTCTGCGGATTCTGGGTTATGCCGGCACCGCCGTCAAACTTATTGTTTTTATCGCTGTGATAAAGAACTTTAATCAGCCCCTCCCACAAATACCTCGCTGCGGGACGGGGTGCTTAGAAGCCCGGGGAGAGCGCCAGGTTGTGCGGCGCTTGGCGGGGACCGGCACCCGTCCCGCGAAGCGCAAGCAAGTCCTTGCTGACCGGCCACTTGCAGGTATTTTCGCGGAGCGAGTAATCAGGCTTTGAATGCCTGGATGCACGGTCCCAGGCATGAATGTGCGGGTGCGCAGCCTGGCTTGATGTACTTTTTCTTTTAACCGCGAGGACAGAGGTCACACAAAATAAAAAGCTAGAACCAAATTAAACGTCAGATGGGAGCGCTGGCTGAGGTCCATTGGCGATGACGCATTGAATTGGTTGATCACAAGATCTCAATCAATTTCCCTCGTGCTCTCCGCGCCCTCTGAAGCTTTTGCGCCATGCTGGCGGGCAAAGATCTCCCGCACCCGCTCAATGCTATCGGCCTCCTCCGGCGGCTTATCGTCGCGGAGGCGCAGAATGCGGGGAAAACGCAGGGCAAAGCCGCTGGCATGGCGATCGGAGCGCATGACGGCGTTGAACGCGACCTCCAGCACGACCTTGGGCTCGACTTCTCGCCAAAAACCGTGGTCGGCCAGCGTGTGGGCTAAAAACCACTCGGTCATCCTGGCAATCTCTTTGTCCGTGAGTCCGGAGTAGGCCTTGCCGATGTTCACCAGGCGGTCGCCATCGCGAACCGCGAAGGTGTAATCGCTGAGCACGTTCACGCGCTTGCCGTGGCCGTATTCCACGGAGGTGACCACCACATCCAGCGTCGCCAGTTCGTGCTTCAGTTTCACCCACGACCGCCCGCGCCGGCCGGGCGTATAAGGCGATTCGACATCCTTGATCATCAGGCCCTCATTGCCGCGGGCCTGGGCGGCGGCGAAGAGCTTCTCCAGGTGCTGGGGCGAATCGGCGCGCAGCACGGGGGCGCGGATGACCTCAGATGCCGGCTGCGTCTCCGCCACCACTGCCGGCTCGAAGCTCAGCCGTCCCTGAGGGGTGATGGCGCGCGTCACGCCGAGTCTGCGGGCGCGGCTGAATATGCGGTCGAGGATAAGGGCGCGCTGGCCCAGCGGCTGATCTATGACCAGTTCCCCGTCAGCGTAAAGGACATCGAATGCCACGTAGGCGACAGGCACGTTGCGCATCATGGTTTCCGTCACCCTCTTCCGGCCCAGGCGCTTCTGCAGCTCGGAGAACGGCAGAGCATGAGATGCTGTGGCTTCATCGGCAGCGCGCTTCCAGGCCACGATTTCTCCGTCGAGAATCACTTCGCCGGAAAACTCTCCCAACGCTTCCGTCAGCTCAGGAAACGACTCGCTTACTTCATCCAGCGTGCGCGAGAACAGCCGGGCCTCGCCGTCGCGGCAGTGGGCTTGTGCCCGGATGCCGTCATATTTGTCTTCCACCTGCGCATGCTGGAAGAAGGTGAAAGCTTCCTCGGCCGACTGCACCGGGCTGGCCAGCATGAAACCGATGGGGTGGAACAAGCGCATGCGGGCCTCTCCCAGCCGGTCAGCAAGAGCCAGGCGGCAGGTTTCGCCGATATCGCCCAACATCATGTTGGCGCGCTGCACAGCGCGCACTTCTTTGCCAAAAGCTTGCGCGATGCTTTCTTCCACCAGGCTCTCCTTCATGCCAATGCGCAGGTCTCCAGTCATAATTTTGACCAGGTACTTGGCCTCGAGCGGCGTGGCCCGGGCCAGCAGCTCGCGAACCAGCTTGAGTTTGGCGGCAGCGCCGCGGGTGCTTGCGATGCTCCGGAAGGCCTGCTCGACCTGAATGACGTTGAGGTTTTCGCCGCTGCGCGATTTGTCCTTCGCGCCGAGAACTTCATATGCGGCGGCGCCCAGATCACCATGACGGCGATAGGCGGCGGTCATGGCGGCATCACTCTTTCCTGAAAGCTCCTGCGCCACGCGCCACAACTGCGTGCCTCCCACACCCAGCGTGGCCTGTTCGTAGGCCGGAAAGGGGCGCCCTGCGAGGAACACTGCTGAGACCGCCGCTTCATCCACGCCGCGCGAGCGCAGGTAGCCGGCTACGATCTGTATTTTTTCCAGCTTCTTAGAGGTGCGGGAAATGGTCTCGCACGCCGGCGCCAGCAGGTACATGCAATGGGTTCGATGCCGCAAGTTGCTGTCAAGACTCGGAGAGCTGCCTATTGTGGCGGCTGGTTAATGATTGGTCGGCGCGCTGAAAGCTGAGCTAGCTTATAAAGTGCCCGGCCAACGAACCGCTACCCCACAACCCGTAATCGTGACTTTTCAGTCCTTCTGCGCTAGGCTAAGGTCTCCTGGGGCTGTTTCCCCGAGCCATCCGGAGTCATCTAATTACCATGCGATTTTTGAGGCAGATGTGGCGGTTTCTGGTCGCGGTCCAGCTCCTGCCCGCCCTGGAGAGCGGCGAGGAGACGCTGGTAGGGGGCCAGGCCGTTCTCGAGGGCGTAATGATGCGCTCTCCTCATGCCTGGGGCATCGCCGTGCGCAAGCCCTCGGGCGAAATCACCACCCACACCGAGCCCCTGGAGCGGCTTTCAGAGAAGCATAAGTGGATGGGCTGGCCCGTGGTTCGCGGGGTCATCACCCTGGGTCATGCCATGGCCCTGGGGTTCCGCGCGCTGAAATTTTCCGCTAACGCCGCCCTGGCCGAGGCGCCGCAGCCGGAGAGTGGCAAAAAAATCGAGTTCAGCGGCTGGCTGGCGGCAGTGAATGTGGCTATTTCTGTCGGCTTTTTCATTTTCACGTACAAGTTTCTCCCCCTGGTGGCAGCCACCGAGTTGAAAAAAGTGTCGCCTGTGTTCGGCGAGCAAGTAATCTTCAACGTGGTGGATGGTCTGATCCGCATCGCTCTTTTCCTCTTATTTATCTGGGGCACGTCGCTATGGAAGGACATCCGCCGGGTTTACGAATATCACGGGGCCGAGCACAAGACGGTGTTCGCCTTCGAGTCGGGCGACTCGCTCAGCATTCCCGAGGCGCAGAAGTACTCCACCTTTCATCCCCGCTGCGGCACCAGCTTTTTGATGACGGTGATGTTGATCTCCATCGCCTTCTACACCGCCGTGCCGGTCTATACCTTCTGGGCCCGATTCGCCATTCGCATTGCCCTGCTGCCGGTGATTGCCGGCGTCTCCTACGAGATCATCCGCTTCGCCGCCAAGCACCGCGGCTCGCTGTTCGCCATGATGACCGCTCCCGGTCTGTGGCTGCAGCGCATCACCACGCAGCCGCCCGCCGACGACCAGGTGGAATGCGCCATTGTGGCCTTGAATGAAGCTATGGCCGTGGAAGCGCAGCGGGGCGGGGAGCTGGTGATCGCGTAGCGGCCGACGGCTCACGGTCGACGGTCCTTGCGGTTCGTCACGGGCAAGTGTTAATGATGATGAGTGAGCAGTCCCTACCAAGACCTTCGGGTGTGGCAGCAAGCCATGAAGCTTGCCGGCGAAGTCTACAGTTGCACTGAAAGCTTCCCCAAACATGAACTTTACGGGCTTACGAGTCAAATCCGCCGGGCTGCCGTATCTGTGGCCAGCAACATTGCCGAGGGGAAGGGACATCGTTCAGATCGGGAGTTTCTACATTTTCTGTTTCACGCCCGCGGCTCGTTATTTGAGCTTGAGACCCAGCTCTTACTGGCAAAGCAGCTACAATACACGTCGGGTGCCGATTCAATTGCTTTGCTGGACTCGGTTACTGTGGTGGCACGCAGCCTCACCGGCCTGATCAACAGCCTTTCAGTCCAGGGTGCTGCCAAAGCAAGCTAATTTCAGCACAAACTTCCCGTCGATTGTCAGCCGTCGGCCGTCGGCGGATAGCAAACGACCAACGACCAACGAAATGTTTGAACGCCTCGACCAGCTCGAATCCCGCTACCAGGAACTGGAGCGCTCGCTGGCCTCGCCGGAGATCATCTCCGATTCGGCCAAGTACCAGAAAGCCGCCAAGGCGCACAGCGAGCTCACGCCGGTGGTGGAGAAATACCGCGAATACAAGGATCTGACGCGCGGCATCGAAGAGAGCAAGGCGGTGCTGGCGGAGGAGAAAGACGCGGAGATGCGCGCCTACGCCCAGGAAGAATTGGACAAACTGGAGGAGCGCGCCGGACAAGTAGAGCAAGAGCTGAAGGTCCTGCTCTTACCCAAAGATCCCAATGACGAAAAGAACGTGGTGCTGGAAATTCGTGCCGGCACGGGGGGCGACGAAGCCACGCTTTTCGCGGCGGAAATGTTCCGCATGTACACCCGTTTCGCTGAGACCCAGCGCTGGAAAGTTGAGGTGCTGTCCACTTCAGAATCAGGAGTGGGCGGGCTGAAAGAAGTGATCGCCATCATCGAAGGCGACCGGGTGTACTCACGGCTGAAATATGAGAGCGGCGTTCACCGCGTACAGCGTGTTCCCCAGACCGAGCAGCAGGGCCGGGTGCATACTTCGGCGGTCACCGTGGCGGTCCTCCCGGAAGCAGAAGACGTGGACATCAAGATCGAAGCCAAGGATCTGCGCGTGGACACATTTTGCTCCTCTGGTCCGGGCGGGCAGTCGGTGAACACCACTTACTCCGCGGTACGCGTCACCCATATTCCCACCGGCGTGGTGGTGAGCTGCCAGGACGAGAAATCGCAGATCAAGAACCGGGAAAAGGCCATGCGTGTGCTGCGCTCCCGCCTGTACGAAATAGAACTGCAAAAGCAGCAGGAGCAGCTGGCCAAAGAGCGGCGGGCCATGGTGGGCACGGGCGACCGCAGCGAAAAGATCCGCACCTACAATTTCCCGCAGAATCGCGTCACCGACCACCGCATAGGCCTGACGCTGCACCAACTGAGCGACGTGATAGACGGCAGGCTGCAGCCCATCATTGATGCCCTCGTCACCCACTACCAGGCGGAAAAGCTCAAGCAGGAAACTGCCTCGGTGGGGTGAAGTGAGTGAGTACCGAGTGCCTGGTACCCAGTACCCAGAAAACCCGCATTGAGTGAGTGGGAACCAGGTATCGGGTATTGGAAACTTATTCGATGCAGCTTCGCCAGGCCATTCAAACAGCCGTGCAACGCCTGCAGGACGCGCACGTAGGCTCGCCGCGTATGAATGCGGAGCTGCTGGCCATGTTTGTGTTGGGCTGCGATCGCGCCCACCTCTACGCTCATGGCGACCGCGGGCTGACCAAAGACGAGATCGCACGCTATGATGAGGCCCTTGCCGAGCGCGCCCGTGGCGTGCCCGCCCAATACATCACCGGCCACCAGGAATTCTGGGGCATGGACCTGATTGTCTCCCCGGCCGTGCTTATCCCCAGGCCGGAAACTGAGCACGTGATTGAAACCGTTCTGGACCTGGCCCGTGAGCTTGCGCCGCAGCGGGTTGTGGATGTGGGGACGGGCTCGGGGTGCATTGCCCTGGCTCTGGCCAGGGAGTTCTCCAAGGCGGAACTCCATGCCACCGAGCTTTCTGCCGAAGCATTGGAAATCGCGCACGCAAATGCCGCCCGCCACCAACTGGAGCAGCGGGTCCAGTTCCATCAGACCGATCTGCTCGCCGGTATGGAGGAGGGCGCTTTCGATTATGTGGTTTCCAATCCTCCCTATATCGGGGATTGGGAGGCCGACTCTGTGGAGGCGCAGGTGCGCGGCTTTGAGCCCCGTCAGGCGCTTTTTGCCGGCCCCAGCGGACTGGAAGTGTTCGCCCGTCTTATTCCGCAGGCGCGAACCGTTTTGCGGCGGGGTGGCTGGCTGGTGATGGAAATTGGTCATTCCAGCCGCGACCGGGTTTGCGAGCTTCTGAACGATTGGGACGAAATTCGGGTTACGAACGATCTACAGGGGATCGCGCGCGTAGTGGCGGCGCGAGGGTAATTCCTAGGGCAGGTGGTCCAGGTAGCAGACGCCGTTGGTGGGCTGCACGGGCGGCGTCGGCGGCGTGAGCCAGTCGGGATGGCTGAAATCGAAGAACTCGGTCATGTCGGGCTGGTTGGCGTCGCGGAGAGTCAGGCTGCGCAGGTGGAAACGGGTCTCAATGAACTTCAGCATGGCCGTGGAGTCCATCACCGAGTGCGACACGAATCCCTTGCGCGCGTAGGGTGATACTACAAACATCGGCACGCGGTAGCCGGTGGAGGTGAAGTCGCAGGTGCGGCCTCCGCCGCTGGTGGTGCAAATGTCGCCCGCTCGGACGTCCTGCGGCGGAATGCCGTCGGGGTTGACCGCCGCCTGCGGGGGCACATGGTCGTAAAATCCGCCGCCTTCGTCCGTGGTCCAGATGAATGCCGAGTGCGGCCACGAGGAACTGCCCATGAGCGCATTGATGAAGGTGGAAACATAGGCCGAGCCCACCTGCACCGAGGGGCCGGTCGCGTTGGGAGCCTCCGCCGGGTGCTCATCCAGTCCGCTGAAGTAACCGCTTTCGATCAGCGAAACCTGGGGCAGCGCGTCGTTTTTGAGATCGGCAAAGTACTGCGCGACAGGCACGACGTTCTGCGCATACTTCTTTCCCGCGGCGAACATGCTGATGTAGCTGCCCTGCAGCAGCGACCCGTTCACCTTGTCTGTAACATAAATCTTCCACGACACGCCCGCCGCCTGCAATTCGTCGAAGATCGTCGGAATATCCAGCACCGTGCCCGCGGCCAGCCCATATACGTGGCCCGCCGAAGTTGCGGAAAGAATGTACATGCGGTTGGGCTGGGTGCGCGACATGACCGGCGAGAACCAGCGGTCGGAGGTGGCGAAATAGGTAGCCATGAAGTAGTAGTAGGGCAGCTCGGTCTGGTCGTAGTAGCCCATCACCCGCCGCCCCTCGACATCGTGAAAATGCTCCCCCTGAGCATCCTTGGCTGCCGTCTGTACGAAACCATCCAAGGTAGCGTCATTGGAAGTGGGGTTCTGACGGTTGAAGTCCACATGGCTCTCATTCCAGGAAGGGCTGGGATTTTCCACGCAGGTGGTGAGCAAGTGAAAGGCAGCAACCCTGCCCGCGCCGGAAGGCAAAGGATTGGAGGCGTTGCCCGGCGTGCCATCCACGCTGCCGGGAAAGCCATTGGCCACACGATAGGCGTTGAGGTGCCCAAAATAGTGGTCGAAGGAGCGGTTCTCCTGCACCATGATGACGACATGGTTGATGGCGGCGTCCAGGGCAGGATTGTCCGCTGGAGGCGGCTGGCTGATCCCTACTAACCCCTGGCATCCGCTGAGGATAGCGACAATCAGCAGAGTGAGACACAGAGGAAGGGACTTCTGCAGGGCCGGGGCAGTCGGGCTAGTAATCATCTCCGTCAACCTGAGATGAAGGATTGCGAGCCGCTGTTGGCCCGGTAATTCTCCATCGCCCTGCACCCGCCTTCCCCACCAACCGCATTTCCGGACAGACGGCAGCGCAGAGGCACCCAGAACTCGCGTGACAGCGGCACACGTACAGGCCAAGTTCTGAGGTGAGCCCGTTTCCATGTGTTCTAGGTAATAGGGACCTCCAAGGTAAACACCCCTTAAGGCCGAAATCTCAGAAGTACTACGGCCTTTTGTGTAATACGCTTTTCCCCACTTCAGCCCTAAAATCCAGCAGCTACTTACAAACAAGGGACCCCCGCCCGGGCAAGTTCGCCGGAGCACAAACCGTTTTCCCCCGTGACGGTTTTTTGGAGGAATAGTTTGCGCCGAACGCTCACTTGTCTGCTGCTGTTGTCTTCTCTGTCTATATTCCCTTCGAGGGCCCGCGCAGGCCTGGAGACCACGACGACCCTTGCCGCTCAGACCGGCAACAACACTAGTGGTGCCAACAGCTTCCACAGCCAGTCCAACGGCAACCTCGGCGCGGGAAACGTCAGCAAGGTTGACCTTCACTCCCTGCTCTACCCTGGCACGACCACCAAGATTTACGCCCATCTCGTGCCCTGGTTTGGGGGATCGAACCACATGAACGTCGGCTACTCCTCCACCGACCCTGCCCAGGTGCACCGGCAGGTGAAGGACATGATCAGCCGTGGCATTGATGGAGTCATCATTGACTGGTACGGCCCCGGGTCGAACGAGGACACCGCCACCAAGCTGATCATGGCGGAAGCGGAAAGACATCCGGGATTTACTTTCGCGGTAATGGTAGACAAAGGGGCCATTCCGCACGCCGGGTGCGGCAGTTGCAGTGCCCAGCAGGCGCTTATTGACGAACTGAATTACGTCGCCCGCACCTACTACCGTTCCCCCGCTTATATGCGCTGGCAAGGGCGCCCGATGGTGACCAATTTCGATCTTGACATACACTATTCCATTGACTGGACCGCGGTGCACCGTGCCGTCTCCGGAGACCCGGCGTTCATCTTCCAGCATGCCGGCGGTTTTACCCACTCCCAGACCAGCGGCAGCTATTCCTGGGTCATCCTCTCCAGCGATTACGGAATGTCCTACCTGGGCGGGTTTTACAACACTGGCTTAGGCCACCCCTCCGAAGACGCCTACGGAGCTGGCTACAAAGGTTTCAACGACAGCCTGGCCTCCTGGGGTTCGGGGCGAGTTATGAGCCAGCAATGCGGGCAGACCTGGCTGCAGACCTTCCACAAGATCAACAGCATGTACAGTTCGTCGCATCAACTGGATGCTCTGCAACTGGTTACCTGGAACGATTACGAAGAGGGTACGGAGATCGAAACCGGAATTGACAACTGCGTCAGCATTTCAGCCTCCTTGTCCAGCGGAACCCTGAAGTGGTCGGTACATGGGAACGAAAACACACTGGACCACTACACTGTCTTCCTTTCGACGGATGGGCAGAACCTGATGGAGTTGACACAGGCAGGTGCGGGCAACCACTCCATTAATCTGGGCTCGTACTCGCTGGCAGCAGGCAAGTACAAGGTGTTCGTGCAGGCCGTCGGTAAGCCGGTTTTCCGTAACCACATGTCGAACGCCGTGACTTATACGGCCGCCGGTTCCGGGAGCACGTCCTCCGCCGGCATCACGGTGGGCGCTTCGCCTTCCACACTTACCTTAGCGCGCGGACAGAGCGCCAATCTGCAGGTTACCGTGACCGCGACGGCGGGTAGCGTGCCCGCAGTTGCACTGGGGTGCTCCAATCTGCCTGCCGGCGCCAGTTGCGCGTTTTCGCCCAACTCGGTGAGCCCGGGTACAGGCAGGGCTTCTGCGACTTTGACCATCAGTGCGGGGCAAATGACGGCTGCTGCCCAGCGGCCGGCAGGGCCAGCCTACGCATTGTGGATGCCAATGTTTGGATTTGCCGGCATCCTTCTGCTCGACAGCGGCAAGTTGCGGCGCCGGGCTCTGGCAGTTCTGGCTGGGGCTTTACTGCTGCTGGCCTCTTCCTGCGGCGGCGGAGCATCTCCGGCTTCACCCAGTGGAACGAAGCAAGTTGCGCCACATGGCAGCTACGCGGTAGTTGTCAGCGGCAGTTCTGCCTCGGCGCACAACTCGACTACAGTAGTGTTGAACCTCCAATAGCCTGAGCCTCCGGTAAACATGAGTGGCTGGGAGCGATCCCAGCCACCCGTTTTTGCGTGCAGAATCAAAACGAGACCGGCGCCGAAAGGTGGTTCGTCAGGCTGGGTTTTCCCACCGCCTGCACGTACACCTTCACGCCGCTGCCGGGACGGATGTTCACAGACGATAAGTCGGCGGAGTGCGTACCCGCCTTCACGTCCGCGAGATGGGTGAAACTCTGTCCATCGTTGCTGCTCCAGATCGCGTAGTGGTCAACCGTGTTCTCGTCGCCATTAATTTGCCAGACAACGGAGGTGCCGGACGCATTGGCGCTGACACTGACGCAGTTATCAATTCCGCTTTCGATCTCGGTGCCCTCTTCGTAATCGTTCCAGGTGACCAACTGGACACCGCTGAGGCCGGAATTGCCGCCGTAGTAATTACCGATCTCGTCGAGGGTGGCCAGCCAGGTCTGGCCGCAGTTCTGGTTGAGGGTGCGATGCGTGCCCCAAGCCGAAAGGGTGTCGTTAAATCCCTTATAGCCGCTGCCCACCACCGCATCGTCACTATGTTCCTTGCCGGTGGCATAGAAAGAATCCAGGTACGACTGGCCCCAGTCATTGGCGTCGGCGGTGTTGACATTGACCCAGCTGAATCCGCCATTGGTTTGCGGAGCCTGGAAAGCGACAGCGTTGCGGAAAATAAAGGCAGGGCTGCCGTGCACCTTGGCTCTTACTTTGTTCCAGTTCACCGGGAAGCTTTCTAGGCCGAAAAAGAAAATAGCAGGATGGCCCTTAATCTGGATGTAGGCCGGGGACTGCGAATAATGGCTGATCACGTAATTGAGGTCGTTGATGACCTGCTGCGTAACGTCACATCCCGGTCGCTGGGCGCACAGCTGAGGTCCGCCACCCGCATCCTCCATGATGGCGAACTGAAACCGGCCGCGGTCCTGTGCGTCCTGCATGACCGTAGTGGCGGCAGAGTCTTCGTGGGCTTGGCTGGGGTCGGTGCCGTACCAGTCAACGATGACACCCTGGATGCCGCGGCTTTGCATGTCATCCAGTTGCTTATGGACCTGGCTGGGGTCGGCCGAATCGTAGCCTACGTTCATGTGGTTGGGCTGGCCAAACCACACCATGAGGTGGGCCCAGATGGGAGTCGAAGCGGGTATCTTGAGCACGCTGCGAATGGAAACCTTGCTCACGTTTCCGGCGGCGGTATTGCCGTTCTGCTGGGACACAAAAGAGTCGGCGGCACTGGTGTTGTTATTCGTGGCCGACTGAGGGCTGGCAGGGCTGCTTTGCGTCGCTGTGGCTGCATGGGGCGACATAGAGCCGCCGCCGCAGGCCGCCAATCCCAATGTTAAGGCCGCCGCCAGTAGCGCCCCGCCCCTGTAAAAATTCGACACGTCTCCCCCTTCGGGCTGCTTGTTTGTTGGGGGGAAACGAAGGCCCTGCGAACATCAATAAATTGGTCCCGGCTTTGCCCGGCCGAGGTATGTACTTGCTTTTAATTAACTTAATGGTAAACATAGGTCCGGGCTCTGCCAGTCCGCCAAAGACAGCATTTATCAGCTGTTTTCACCCTAGGAGGAGCTGAGAAAACGGCCTTAGGCGAAGAGGTGTTTTTGCAGGCTGAATCTGGGTAATTTAACGGGTGTTCGCCTTAGGAAGGCTTGGCCGGCGGGGCCACGCCCTGAGGGCGAGGTTACATCCAGGGGGCAGTGCGGGCGGAAACGGCGCGAGCCAATGCTGAACGGGTTGATACCCAGGTGGGAATTCGACGGAAGCGGCGCAGGGGTTCGAGCGCCCGGGTGCGCTGATGAAGGTCAAAGGCGCGCAAGTACTGGCGCACGATCTGGGGCATGGTCATGCGCATGGCAGCGGAGAAATTCTGTTCCGACATCTGTCGCTGGCGCTCGGGCGACTGCAGCAGTTCGGTGAGCTGGTCCGCCAGGTTATGCAGGTTCCCGGTTTCGTAGAAAGCGATGGCCAGGTTTTCGTTGTCGGCCATCTCGCGAAAGTCGGTGATATCGGCGCAAACGATGGGCAGACCGTAAGCCGCAGCCAGGTGAGCCACACCGCTGGAACCGGCGGCGGAAGAATAAGGCATGACCGCAACTGTCGCGCTCTGAAAAAGCTCAGGAATCTCATCTTCTCGCACATACCCGGTAAAAACGATGCGGGGATCGCCCTGGTACTTCCGCGCCACCGAAGCGACGTAACCGGGGGTCTTGGGATGATCGCCGCCGGCAATCACCAATTGTGCATTGGGCACGCGATCCGCGACCATCGCGAATATCTCGAGAATCTGCTCCAGGCGCTTGTAGGTTCCCCACTTGCCGAATGCGAGAACCCGGTGCGTCGGATTTCCGCGGCGGCTGAAATCAGGATACTCGGGGCGGCGGGAAAGAATGCCATGCATGCGCACGTGCACGTTAGCGCCGCGATATTTCTCACGCAAGGTGCGGCGATACGCCGGCAGCAGCACGGAGATGGAATTCGACATCAGTACCAGGCGGGTAGCGACATACCCAGCCGTGCGGTACAGGCGCGGAAAGCGCACGCCTGCGTCCTTCATGGAGACGTAGTCAATCACCTGGTGCAGGGTCACATGGGTGTAGTAACCGCCTATACGCGTCAAGGCGGGAGTACATACACCGGCGAAAGCGGCCGCCGGCCGGTCACCATAGCTGGAAAAGCCCAGGTTAAACCAGACCACGTCGGGCTTGAGTTCGCGGATGTGAGAGAGGACTCGCCGGGCGTTGGAGAGCGCGTTGAAACGCCAGCAGCGAATCACGCTGTAGTCCTCCAGTTCGGGCTCGGGCGTCTCCAGTTCGTCAGCCAGAATGGTGAGACTGAGCAACGGGTTCTGCTGCAGCTCGCGCGCGATGTGGAAGCCATACTCGGCCAGACCCCGGCGGCTGGGCGGAAAAGTTGTGACCAGGCAGATCTTCATCAGGAGCCCAACTTAAAAAGAGAATCCAGGGACAAGCGCCCCAGCAGTGAGAAATAGTCGAGCGCCACTCTCAGGCTGGCCTTGCTCTTACCCGCGTAGCGCAGGCCGAATAGAAAGGGAACTTCCGCTGCCGAGCGGATCCGTCCTCGCACCAGGATTTCCAGCAGAATCTTGAAACCCTGGGAATGCAGGGGGATGCCGGCGATGCAGGTGCGCCGCACGACAAAGAACCCGGAGAGCGGATCCTTTATGCGGATGTTCCGTTTTTGCAAGGGAAGAGTCACCCAGGTGCCCAGCATGGAAACCAGGCGGCGAACGGGATTCCAGCCTTTCACCGCGTCCTCAGTAACGTAGCGGCTAGCCACAGCAATGTCGTAGCCCTGGTGCATGGCCTTGAGCAGATCGGACAGGAGCTCAGGGGGATGCTGCAGGTCGGCATCCATTACAGCCAGGAGTTCGGCGTCGGTGTGCTGCCAGCCGTAAATCACGGCTCCCGCCAGGCCACGCTCTCCCCGGCGCACCAGCAGTTTTACCCGCGGGTCTTGCGCCGCGATTTCCTGCACCACCTGGGCCGTGCCGTCTCGGCTGTCATCGTCCACTACGGTAATGTCGTAGGTTGCGCCCAGGGGATCCAGGCTGGCCCGCACTCGTTGCAACGCCGCAGCTATATTGCCGGCTTCGTTTAGGGTGGGAATGACCAGGCCCAATTTTTCCGACTGCTCCATAAGACAACACCCGTGACTCGTTCGCGATTTCCGATACTTAGGATGGGTCAGAGCGAGAGGATGTTGGCTGGAGTTGCTGCGGAAATTGCCCTAATTTTCCATTCAGTTTTTTGGAACCAAAGTAGCTCAATTCCGAATTGTGTAGATCGTCGCGTGCTGTCCGCTCAAACAGCAAGACGCGCCGCGGGGTCGTCGGTCGGGTCCGCCGGCAAGCCAAGGGCATGTGCTGCGGCTACTTCCTGGAAACGGCTCAGCATTTCGCGTTGGGCTTGAAGCAGAGGAAGCGGAGGCACGACCACCATGCCCATCATCTCCGCCAGGCGAAGATAAGTATCGCGGCAGCAGCGGCAAAAATCTAGAGGATACTCGGGCTTGCGCGCGCAGGCTTCCTCGGGATTAGCGTCAATGACGTAAGCCAAATCGGGACGCGGAGACAGCGTGCTGACGCAGCGAAGGAATCCCCTCGCCAGGCGGTTTCGCAGGGGAAGGTTGGCCAATTCGTCATAAATATAGCGGTCGAAGATGACTATGGTCGCGCCCGACCGGCGTGCCCGGGCAACCACCCGGCGCAAGTGCAATGCGTCCAGCAGGTAAAGCGCGCCGCGCGCCAGGCTAAGGTACCAGGAGCGCACGTTCTTGTCGCGTCTGCGCACCGGTTTTCCGGGAGCGCCTACACCTTTTTCACTTTTGAAAACTTTGAGCGTAACTCCTTCGCGGAAGCGGGAGAAGACAACCACATCATCCCAAAATGCCAGTTGCGCGAGCGGGCAGCCTGCCGCGGTCAAAAAGTCGCGCAGGTGGCTGATGTGGGTACTTTTTCCGGCGCCATCAATACCGGAAAAACTGACCAGCAACGGCGGTGGGGCGGCGGGAGATGCCATGGTAGCCGGGGAGAGCATCTATTTAGCGCCCGACGGACGGCTGGGGCTGCTGCGGGAGAGCGCGTACACCGTGCCGATGGCGATAGCTCCTCCGGCGATGGCCCCCAACTTGATCAGGAAAGAGCGTACCTGATGCTGCTTGGCGGGAGCGATCGCCATGCCCGCGGGCCGGGAGCCGGCTCCGCCGGCGGTAGGGCCGGCTTCCGCGGCTCCGGTTCCCGCCGGCGCCTGGGCCGGCTGCGAAGGAGGTTTTTGGGAATTCTGGTTTTGCGGCGAGTTGTTGTCCTGCTGGGTTGCCGGCGCGGTACCCGGGGCATCGGGCAAGTCTGGCGGATTCTGCCCGGTGGATGGAGAAGCCGGAGGCGCAGACGTACTTTGCGTCTGCCCGCCCAGCATTTCCGGTGCTCCGCACAGGCATAGCGCCAGCGTGAGACTCAGGATGCGCGCGCTTCTCTTGCGTTCCCATTTCATATCTGCTCTCCGGTGTTTAAGCGGCGATTTTGGAGGAGCCGTCGTCGCCGTTTTCCAGGCTGGAGGCGGCGGCCGCAGCACCCCATTCGGCATATTTCCTCATAGCGTTGGGAAGGAAACCGCTGAAGCTGCGCACGGCATCGGATACGGTCTCGTATATCTCGAATAACCGGTCAGCGCGGGTAAGTTCGAGGACCACGGCCGCTTGCGGCGACAAGGCCGCCAATTTCAAGTCGCCGTCATGCTTCATCACCTCCGCCATGCATTCCAGCAGCATATCCACCCCGGCGGCATCCATGCGGAACACGGTGGAAAAATCGAACACCAACTGGGGGCGGTCGGAGCGCAGCATGGGCTGCACCTCGCGGGCGAACTCGCGGGCCTGCTGCAGGTTGATGCGATCGGGCATACGCTTCACGATGACTGGTCTACTCGTTCCCATATCTCCTCACAACAGCAAAATCGCCGCTAAATTGCGGCCCTTGATTGGATGCGGAAAGCGGCTCGGGTGTGGGCTCCAGGGGAGCGGGACGATGATGTGGAACAGGAATTTCAGCATCCGTCTGAGCCACGGTTGCCGGGGCGCGACGGCCTCCGCGCAACAAGCCGCGTACTGCTTGGAGCGGCAGATAGGCAGCCAGTGAAGCGGCGTTCTTGACCGTACGCCAGGTGGCGGAGGCGGTTACGGTTCCCAGCAGGCGTGAATCGGCAATTTCCACCTCCGCCTGGCGCCGCAGCTGGGCAATTCTCCCGAATCCGGCCACGGCATGAGCTGCGTCGAGGCCAGTTCCCACGTAGGTGTATGGCAAGACAGTTGTGTCCTCCAGCACCGTGCCGCAATCCACCTCGGCATGGTGCTCGACCGTGCTGCAGCGTGTGACCACAGAGGCCGCGCGCAGCTTGGCGTGCGCTCCCACAAAAGCCGGAGCCAGGACGCGGGCGGTGCGGTGGATGCGGGCGTGTTCCGCCACCCACACTCCGGGCTTGAGTTCCTGCCCATGAGGGTGGATGTCGCAACGCATCAGCAGAGCATCTTGAGCCAGACGGCGGAGGTCCTGCGCAGTTTGCAGTTGATTGACGTAAGCGTGCGTGACATAAGGGTCAGTAGGAAGACGCGCCGCCCGCAGGCCAGTCCGTATCAGGAACGCCGCTTCATTACGTCGTGCTGCCTGCACTATCGCGGCATCGAGCGGCCCCTTCCGATCAAAAACGAGAGTGGCATTCTGCCGGCGATTGCGATGGAAGTCCAGCAGGGCATTCAGGTCAAATTCGGCGTAGGGACCCAGGCGCAGCAACAAAACGTTCTCCACGCCTTCGCCAGCATAGGCGGAGAATGCTTCCTCAGCAGCACGCCAGATATCGGTCTCCGGCCGGCACGACCGTTGAAGCTGACCCTCACGCAGCGCGGCTGGTTCGCACGGCACCTCGGCGGTAAGAGCCGTAACCGCTTCCACCCCCGCGCGCCGCAGGCGATCGGCTACATGATGCATCACCGATTTGCCGACTACGTCCAGCAATGCAATCGGGATATCCGCGAAAGATTCCGACGCAGGACACGCAAGCTGGTTACCGGCAGCGTCGAAATCCTCCCGGCGGGCGCCCACAATAATGATTGCTGCTAAATCCATCGCGCCCACCTCACCTCCCAACCCTGGCTCTATCCCAAAAACTGAGTTTCAAATCCACATTAAAGGACGATTCCACACAACCTGCCTGTTGCCCGTTCTGGACGGGGCGACACTGGATAAAATTCTTACAGCGGTTCGACCAGCGTTTTGCCTGGGGAGTTACACGCCAGCGGACCAAGTTCGAGCAGCTAAGTCCTAAAGATGCCGTGCTTCACTTTCCTGTTGTCCTCCGTCCTTGAGTCTTAGAATCAGGCGGGACGCTCCTTCCGCCACCTTTGTTATGCATGTCTTTTTCCCTCTATAGCGTCCATTCATGACGAAACCGCCGGGGTTTGAGGCTGCAGTTTGAGCAGTCGGTCCACTTCGGCATCGCCGCCGCGCGCTATATCGCGCACCCTGTTTCTGGCATAGCGAAGCAGATTTCTCACGCTGGTGTGATACCAGCAGCATTCGGTCATGCGGGGTGACAAACCGCAAAGTACGCGAAATCGTTCCGGCAGGCCTCCAGGAGCGGCCAGCAGCGCGGCCGCCACGCGATGGTTGCCTTCAATGATGGTGAGAGGGCTGCTTTCATTCTGGCCGATAAGCAGGATAGAAGTCGGCTCCCCCGTTTCCTGTTGCAGATCGCTGGCCACGGCATGCAACTTGCTGCGAAAGGTTGCATCCAGGCCGGAGCCGGCGTGGCGGATACGCTCCACGATTTCATTGACATAGAAACGTCCGCTGGAAAGCTTGCGCCACTGGGCGCGAGGGAAGAAGCGGATACGCTCGACGTCAGGGGGTTGCAATTCGGTTTCCCACCATTGCGTGTCACGAGGCAGTTCGCGCCACAGGCCGCCGCGCCGGCGGAACAGCAGGGCGCGGCGGAGCGCGTTTTCCGCCGGACTGCTCAGGTCGGGGTCCTCCACCAGACGCTGAAATTTTGCCCGGTCCCCATCAAATTCGCGGTGATGGAACTCATTGCGTAGAAAATCGGCGATGACTTCATCTTCCGACAGCAGACGCAGCTTGCGCATGGTGACCAGCGCAGGCACAGTGGCGGTCGTAGTGCCCCGGCGCAAGCGATGGCGAAGGAAAGGCAGGCAAACCGTCACCAGCAACAGGCCCAAGGCCACCAGTTGCACCACCACCACCTCCTGCAGGGTGGAATGGAAGGCGAGGATCCCCAGCACCACGGCGCCGGCAAACACCAGCTGTATCCAAGCGCTGTTGGCGATTTTGCGCGACATCTCATAGGTGATGATGACCACGCTCAGCGAATACACGCCGGTGGCGGCGGCGTAGAGCACCAGCAGGGAGGAGTAAAAGGTAAGGTTCTGATGGACAAAAGCGGCGCCAAACACCGCCCGCCACACCAGATCCGGAAACAGCCAGAGCGCCAGCGTGAAGCCCCCGGTGATGAGCAGCACGATCAGCAAAGGGGTGAGCAGCACGTCGCGTTCTGTTTTCTCTTCTCCCGTGCGAATGCCTGCCGAAATGGGAAACATTGCGCTGACCACCGACCAGGAGGACATGTAAACCACGCGACCGACCAGGGCCGCGGCAGCATAAAGCCCGGCTGCTTCGGCGGCAAAGAAGTGCTTTACCAGGATGATGTCTACATTGTTGATGACCACCTGGCCCACAAAGAACACAATGGCTTGTATACCTTCGCCGAACGACGCCGGTGTTCCGGGTTCAGCTCTTGCTTCCAACTCACGTCCGGGGTGGCTGAAGGCATAAGCTGCCACTTCGGAAGCGGTGACGGCCGCAATGGCTCCGTTTACTCCCAAGCCAAAATGGATCAGGAGAAAAGCGCCACCCAGCTTGACCACGCCCTCGATAATGTAGTTGCCTGCCAGCCGGCGGAAGGCGTAGATGCCCTGCATGCCTCCGCGGCGCACTCCCAGGGGAATATAGAAAGCAATGCCGATTGCCAGCAGGATGACCAGCGATGAGGAGCGCAGGTTGAGATAAGCGGAAACCGGGCCGCTGGCCAGGATGAGGAGGGAGGCGATCGCGATCCCGAACACCCAAGCGCGCCGCCGCAGACCCAGGTACACCGCCGCCTTGGCCCCGGCGGTTTCGTTTTTGGCTACGAACTTGGCGCAGACCAGCTGGAAGGAAAGGGTGATGCAGGAAATCAGCATCAGCAGCGTGTACACCGCCGCTGTTTCGCCGAAGGCCACAGGCCCCAGCAGCCGGGCTACGCCTACGTTGTAGAACAGGTTAAGCAGACTCACCAGGGCCGAACCGATCAGCAGCGTCAGGCTGCCGCTAACAATGCGGCCCTGGGTACCCTGCGAGCGGCGCTGAATGGCGTTCTGAACCTGTCCGGCAATGGAAGTGAATCGCGGCATGAAGACAGCTGGTCTCTTCGTCGCACCTAAAACAACGATACTTGCACCACCGGAACGATAGTGGTTCCATGCGAAAAGTTGTAGAACTCCTGCTGCTGTACCCCGAACGAAATGCGGAAGGGATACGCGACCGGAACATCACCGTTGCCGGAGTTGAGCATTTGCCGCACGGGCTTAACGTATGAGACGAGGAATCGGCTCTCTACGTTGTCGTAAAAGTGCATGCCCTGGCCACGTGAGTAGGCGAGCTCGCCTTCCGCCGACCAGTGGCTGGTGGGCTGGTAGCGGAAGCGGAACCCTGGGCGGAGCGCCTGTGCCAGGGCGTACTGGCTGCCCTCGACGCGCCAGGCACGCAGGTAATCGCCCAAAATTCCGACCGTCAGCTTGTCGCCGAACTTGTGTTGCACCCCAAATCGGGTGCCGGTCTCGTAGAATTCCACGATGCGTGGCCGGAACAGCAGGTCGTCGCCCGAGTACTCCGTGAACAGCGAAGTCCGGCCCCAGGGCCGTCCCACGGTGAAGCCCAAGGTGCCCCGCAATTCTCGCGAATGCAGGGGAACTTGCGTGAACGGTCCCGCCTCGCGCATGAAGCTGCCCTGCACCGAGATCCAGTTGAAGAACGAGGAAGTTGACAGATAGACGAACTGGCGGAACAGGTTCTGGTTCATCGCCAGCGGCGCCTCGGTGTCGCGGCGCACCGTGAACTGCACGCCCGGGTTCAACACAATCATGTTCGAGCCCAGGTGCAGCACCGGGTTAATCCCGGTGTTGAAAGTTGTGTCGAACGTATTGCGATGCTGAATGAGCAATTCGCTGGGGAACGAGAGGGTACCGTTGTCGTTACGCACTTCCGTGAAGCCGGTTATGGTCGGCAGCCCGCCGATGTGCAGCTTGTAACCGGCGTCGAGCTTGGTTTCAAAGGAGTGGCGCGGCGTGGGCAGCAGCGCCGGATTGCGAATGGCCAGCAACTTCGCGTCGAGTTGGTAGATGTTGATGTCTTCGAAGATGGGCTGGAAGGAGGCATGGGGCCGCACGTTCACGTTGGGGGTAACGGGCCTGCCTTCCTGTCCGGCGACATCAAGTTCAGAGCGCTCCGCGTTGCTGTCATCCAGCGCCAGGCTATCGGCCTGGGCGAAGGCCATGAGGGCATCCGGCAGGTTCTGCTGCTGGCGGTAGACATTGGCCTGCGCCATCATGTAATCGAAATTGTGCTCGTAATCAGAGGAGTTGCCCAGGCTGGCCAGTTCCGCCTGCGCGCTCTGGCTGCGGCCCTGGGCCAGATCGGCGTTGGCCATGCCGATGGCAATCACCGTGGCGTCAGCGCCGGCCAGTTTGGCCCGCTGCAGGTATTGGCGGGCCAAATCGTAATCGTGCGACTGCAGGAAAACATTGGCCGCCTGCACCAGGTCATCGGAGGTTATAGGTTCGGCCTCGCCGATGCGGGCCTCGGCGAAGCCCAGGCTCACCTGCTGGCGGGCGTCATCGTAGTGCCCGTCGCTGGCAAAGACGCGTGCGATGGCCAGGCGCGCTTCCACTCGTTGCGCATCGGGGGCGGTCAGGGCCCGCGCGAAGCGCTCCATGGCGGCATTGCGATCACCCAGCGTCAACAGCGCGTCTCCGGTGGCCAGCAGCACTCCAGTCTGATCTCCGCCCGAGCGCTCCGCTGCTTCGATGTAGCGGAATGTTTGCGGCCTGTCATGCAGACGGGCGTAGTTGTGCGCCAGTTGCGCATAAATGAACGGATCCTGGGGCGAAAGCGCCAGTGCCTGGTTCAACGCGTCAACCGACTCGCGGTAGTGGCGCATGTGGTAGAGAGTCTCCGCCAGGGAGAGGTGGATCGGCAGATCTTCCGGGGCGAACTTCAGCGCGGCGCGGTATTCCTTCACTGCATCCGGCAGCAAAAGTTGCTGGCGGTAAGCACCCGCCAGGGCGAGGTGCGTGGCTTTGGAATCGCCTATGTAGCGCTCCGCCAGCTTGGTTTCCTTTACCGCCACTGCGGGATGGTGAAGCTGCAGATTGGCATACGCCAGTCCCAGATGAGCCTCTCCGTAATCCGGTTTTAGCCGGATGGCCTTTGCGAAATCGGCGGCCGCCTGATGGGCATTCTGTGTGTCATTGAGCACGAAGCCGCGATTTACCAGCCCGGTGGCCATGTTCGGGTCTAACTCCAGCGCATGACTGAAGTCGTTCACAGCCTCGGTCAGCATCTCCGAATGGGTATGAACGTAGCCGGCTATCAGCCAGAGGTCCTTCTCTTTGGGCAGGATGGGCTGGTAAGCCTCCGCCAGGCGCAACGCATTGTCGTACTGGCCCATATAAAGCAGGTCGTAGGCCAGATACACCGGAGCCTCCCGGTCACGCGGCAGTTTCTGGATCACCTGCCAGCCCAGCTTGGCGGATTCGGCGTAATTACCCGTCCAAGTCAGGTAACGTTCGTGTTCGCGCATGACCTCCGGGTTCTGATTCATGTTGCCCTGGGCGCGGCCCAGCCAGGTTTTCGCCAGTGGCAGCTGGTGGGATTCCAGCGAGGCGTTCGCCCCTCCGGCCACAATGAGCGGGCTCTTCTGATTCAGCTTGTAGGCCTTTTCATACTCCTGCAGCGCCCGCGGAAACTGCCTGAGGGCGGTGAACAGGTCCCCCAAGCCGAGGTAAGGCTCGTAGGAATTGGGATAGAACTTGGCCGCGCGCAGCAGGTAATTCTGGGCGGCCTTGGGATCGCCCAGGTCGCGCAGCAGGTAGCCCAATGAAATAAGGGCATAGCGGTTGCTGGGATCGCTCTGCAGGGTGCGCAAGTACATTTGGCGCGCGTCCTGTTTGCGGCCCATCTTCCACAACAGGCTGGCGTACTGCAGGCTGATGTTACTGTTCCTGGGATCAAGCGACAGGGCTTCGCTCATGTCCTTGTCGGCCGCCTGAAGCTTGCCCGTATCGGTTTCAATCGCGGCACGCAAGCGCAAGAATTCCGGCCGTTGAGGCCCCTGCATGTTGATCTGGCTGATCTGACCGGCGGCAAGTTGCGCCTGCTGTTCGGCGGCAGCTTCGTTGTTATCGTCACGGTAAAGCTGCGCCAGGGTCATGCGCAATTCAACGGGGTACAGAATCCCTTGTTGTGGTGATTGCGGAACGGTTCGCAGCGCCTGCTGGTATTGGGTGATGGCCTGCGGAATCTGCCCCTGCCGGCGGGCAATGTCGCCGCGCAAGGCGAAAATGCGATAGTGATTAGGATCAATGCCGGCGGCGCGATCCAGGAATTGTTCCGCCTGAGGCAGTTGGTTATCGTTCACCAGGGCCTGCGCAGCGCTGATCTGCAGATTGAGTTGTTTGGGCTGGGCATTCGCCGCCTGCGCATAGGTGTGAGCCGCGTTATCAATCTGCCCGGCCAGCTGGTAGGTGTAGGCGAGCTCCGCCAGATAGCTGGGCGTGCGCTGGCGTACCTGCAGCAGCGTGGCAATGGCGTTTTTGTAATCGCGGCTGTCGCGGTAAAAGCCGGCTACGGCGCGCAGAACATCCGGGTCATTCGGCGCCCGGCTCTTGGCCCGTTGCAGCATGCGCTGTGCCTTATCCGGCTGCTGCAGGCGCAGATAGGTCTTGGCCAGAAGCAATTCCCCGCGCGCGCTGGGTTGAAGAGCGTCGCCACGCTGCAACATGGGCAAGGCCTTTTGAGCGTCGCCCGAGTCCAGGAAGAGTTCGCCCGCCAGCAGCAAGTCATTGGCGCTGCGGGGATTGGCCGCGATCACCCGCTGCAGTAATTGCTGGGCTTCCGCCGTTTTGCCCATGCGAACATAGGTTTGCGCCAGGCCGGAAAGGCCCTGGATGGACGATGGCCGCAGCTGCAGGCCGTGATTGTAGGCTTCTACGGAAGCGGGCTCGCGTCCGGCCATGCGCGCGGCATAGCCATAGGCGAACCACAGGTCAGCATTTTGTGGGGCTGCGTTGGCCGCGCGCTGGGCGAAATCAGCTGCCTGGGCGTAGTCGCCCCGGCGCATCGCGTCCTGCGCCGCCCGCGCCACGCGTGCCACCTGAATGCTGGCTCCCCAGCCTATTCCCTGCGAGGTGGGCGCCTGCCTCTGCCCCTTTTTGTGGGGAGCGGCGGGCGAGGGCTGCGATTGCCCATTGATTTCAAACGTCTGTGCTGGAAGCTTTGTCGTGGCCGCAAAAAATAGCGCGCACGCAACGATAGCAAGCTGAATCCTCACACATTCACCAGGATCGTCAGAGATTCGTCCCCCGAAGCGGCAGGCAAGCAGGTTTCCAACTGCTCTGATGCGATTCTCAGTAATAAAGGGGGTCCCAGAAGTTAACTCCAGCAGCAGTTCTCAATTGCGGTACAGCAGTTCACATCATTGGAATGTGCATTGCCTGAGAGGGTTGCCGGCCGGCAACTCGCCCCGGCGCCCGCGACCGGCATGGATCTTTATCTGCCAAGCACGCGCAGCTCCGGTCAACCAAATGCCCGGCTTTCGGAATCCTAACTGCTGCTCAGGTTTCGGAGGCTGTCTTGGCTACCACTCTAGGACTCACTAAGGAACCGCCCCGGGCGCAGGTGCAAAACCAGCGTCGGGCTGTTCCCTTGTATGCCATCGTACTGCTGGCGTTGGCCATCCATGGTCCGCTGCTGTTCATGCAGGTGCAGGCCAATTCGTTCGATACCAATTTTCATATCTTTTTTGCCTCGCACTATGCCCAGCACTGGTGGAATCCCTGGAACCAGAAGTGGTTTGCGGGTTTTTCCCAGACCACTTATCCGCCTTTGGAACACCAGTGGATGGCGCTGATTTCCCATGTCATCGGCCTCAACATGGCGTATGCCGTCGTGCAGTTGCTGGGCGTGCTCCTGCTGGTAGTGGGCATCTATCGTTTCGCAAAGCTTTTCGTGGATGACCGTGCTGCCGGCTATGCTGCCATCGCCTGCATTTTCCTGGGAGCATTATCGTTTCTGTTGTACGAAGCCGGGCAGCTCTCGACCACCGTATCGGCGGCTTTGATGTTTAATGCCTTGCCTTACTTTTATCAGTGGTGCCGGCGTGGCGGGGGTAAAGCGCTGCTGAAAGGATGGATGATCGCGCTGGCCGGCGCCGCCGTGCACCATGTCACCTTGATTTTCGGCGCCGTGCTATTCGCCATTCCGGTGGTTTGGCTGGCCATCCTCGACCGCAATGAAGAGCCGGAAAGCTCATCGGGCGCTGTCATCGGGCGGGCGGTATTTTTCACTATTCTCACCGCGCTGGGGACGGGAGTGGTGTTGCTGCCTTATTGGCTGTCCATTCTGCAGCACCCGATTAAGCAGATTCCGATTCCTCACGCCAGCCGCTCCAACCTGCTGCTGAACGGAATTAATGGTTTCAACTATTTCATCGTGCCCTACGGCACCATGTTGCTGGCCTTCCCTTATATTTTCATTCGCGGCTCGCTGCGCCGTCGCTTGCATCCGCTCCTGGTTGGATTCTGGGTTACCTTCATCTTCGGACTGGGCGGGACCACCCCCATTCCCAAGTGGCTCCTGGGCCGCGCTTTCGACATTCTCACTTTTGAGCGCTTCACATTCTGGGCCACGCTGCTGGCCTGTCCCTTCCTCGGCCTGCTCGCTGAGGAGATGATTGAACGCTTTCACAGGAAGGGCGCCATCATTGTTGGCGCCGGCGCCGTGGCCAGCATGGCTCTGGCGTTGGGCTGGCTGACCGCAAACCCTTACAAGCCGGTAACCGGGTTTAACGTAAGGCCAGTGGTGGATTTTCTCAATCACGATGGTCACTATAACTACCGATATCTGACCCTGGGATTCGGCAATGAATTATCGAAGGTGGGAACCTACACCATTGCCTCCAGCGTGGACGGCGAATATAACTCCGCCCGCCTGTTGCCCGAGTTCACCCATTACGGCGTGGGCCAATTGAGCAGCGCAAAGTACTACGGCACCGCGGGCATGAGTTCGTTGCGGGCCATGCTCAAGCACGCCAACCGCTACGGCCTGAGGTTCATTTTTGTGCACGACCCCTACTACGATCCGCTGCTGGAATTTGCCGGCTGGCGCAAGATCGAAACCATGGACAGCGGACTGATTACCGCCTGGTCCAAGGACAGCGTTCCGCCCGCGCACGAGATCCCTTCTGATGCCGTTCCCCCGCCCTGGCAAGGCCTGATGTGGGGCACCTTGCCCATGGCGACCAGTATCCTGGCCATCTTTTTCGTGCTGGCTCTACCTGAGCGCCGCCGGGCAGCGGAGACGGTGGAGTTTCCGGCGGTGGTTCAGCCGGCTTATCGGGAGGCCAAGTGATGAAGCTGGCGGTCCTGCTGGTGCTCGCAACTATCGCCCTCATAATATTGGGCTTTGCCTTCCCCGTTCACCAGGCAAGCACGCCCGGCATTGTTTCCGGCGAGGCCTTGCCCGGAGTGGGCGCCTCCACCAACACTCCCGAGGCTGCCGTACGCTCCCTGTTGGGAGATGTGCAGGCACGCGACTGGAACCGCGCCTACTCTGTCTTGGCCAATAACAACAGTGTCCCCAAGGAAGCTTTTATGCGCGACGTGGGCGGCAATTACGGCAGCCTGCGCACCTTTTCCAGCCTGGAGGGCTCGCGTACCCGCGTGCTGAACCAAAACGGCGACCAGGCGCTGGTGCGCGCCGACATGCACTGGTCCACTGCCGTGGGTCCCATTTACGACGTGAAAGAACTAAAAGTGGTGCAGCAGGGCGGCAACTGGAAGGTGGAATGGCCCCTGGAAAAGCAGCCCACAGTGCCTCCCCAGGTCGTGCCCGTCAATTACCTGCGCTGGGACGTGATTTCTCGCGGGCCGGAGGATGACTGGGGAACCCAGAACGTGGATTCGCCCCGGGTCCGGATTGTTTCCATGAATGCGGTGCAGCACGGCGGCACGCTGGTCATCGTGGGCGAAGTGGTGAATGAAGACACGGTACCCGCATTCGTTGACATTAACGCCATCCTGATCGGCAAAAACGACCAGAACCTGGACCAGGAAAGCAGTTTCGACAAGATCCAGCACACCTTGCTGCCCAAGCAGGTGACGCCCTATCGCATTGATTTTCCAGGCTACAACTTGAGCCAGGTGAAGAGCGTGCGCATGGACGCTAAGGCCATGCTGGTGCCGGCCTCGGCCGATCCTGTCATCGCGGTGCTGGACCAGCACGAGCAGACCAGCGTGCTTGGCCGCAAGGTGCTGAGCGGGAACCTGCTGAACGAAAGCGGCCGCATCGTTAACATCGCCCAGGTACTGGCGACCTACTACGACAGTAACGGTAAAGTCATCTGGGTTTCCGACGGTTACGTGGACCGAGCCCTGTTGCCGCAGACTCCTGAGCCTTTTGCCGTGGACATGCCCGACTCGACGGTGGGCAAGGTGCAGAGCTACCGCGTGACCGTGAATCACTACATGCGCCAGCAGTCATAACGATGGAAAAATGATAATGCGAAGACTAGTGCCTGCGGCGTGGCTGACGATCTGCCTGATGGTGGCCCTGCCGGCCGCTGCCCAGGACCTGCAGCTGCCTGCCACCGTCACCGCAGGCTCAGGCTTTACCATTCCAACCTCGGGCAGTGGCAGCGCTACTTTCTACCTGGTAGGTCCGAGCTACAACGCCAAGCGCCAAGTGCAGCTCGGCCAGGAAATTCAGGTGCGGCCATCGGAAGTGAGCAGCGCTGGCCGCTATCTGGCCATTCTGCGCAGCGGAGGGGCCAGCCAGAGCGGCAGTTTCTATGTGAAAGCGGCCAAGCCGGCCAGCCTCAGCTTTCTCGCCCACCCGTCCCGGATTCCGGTAGGCCAGCGCGGGGGGGTTGTGGGTGTGGTCTTTCTGTTCGATAGCTGGCACAACCTGGTGCGCCGGTCTGAGGAAGTGGAATTTCGCCTTGCCACCAAGAATGCTCCCGCGGCGGCCCAAAGCGTGCGCACCCGCGACGGCGTGGCCTGGATTCTGATGAACTCAGGAAATAAGGCCGGCAATGCGCAATTCGTCGCCGCACTCGACGGAATCGAAGAGACCCGCGTCATCCAGCAGGTGGCCTCCGATCCCTGCCACCTGCAGATCAGGGCGGAACGGAACGCGAGGGGAATCCTGGTGCAGACCGCTCCGGTGCGCGATTGCAGCGGCAACCCGGTTTCCGACGGCACGGTCGTGACCTTCACCGCCAACGGACCCGCAGGCCTCAGCACCGTAGATGTTCCAGTCAAGAAAGATATCGCGCAGGTTGAGCTCAAGATTCCCGGCCCGGCTACCATCTCCGTCGCCTCCGGCGTGGTAATGGGTAACGAAGTAAAGGTGGGAGGCCAGCCATGAAGCATGCGTCGGTATTTGTCCTGCTCTTTGTATTGAGCGCCGCGTGCTTAGCCGCTGATGGCCCCCGGGTGCAATTTGACACCTCGCACATCGGACCGCGGCAGATGGAAGACGTCACCGGACGTAACATTCCCCGCGACTGGGGCCGCGCCTGGCAGACCCTGGCCGCCGCCTACGCGCAGAATCGCCCCGACCTGCTGGGCCACTACTTTACTGGATTCGCACAGCAGAAACTCACTGCGGGCATCGTCGCGCAGGAGAAGACGGGTTTGCGCACCCGCTATATTGACCACGGACACAAGCTGGCCGCCTACTTCTATTCTCCCGATGGCGGCGCCCTCGAACTGCACGACACCGCTGACCTGGAAATCGAAGTCCTGGATGGCAACACCCTGGTACACAGCGAGCGCGTCACCTTGCGCTACGTCGGGCTGATGACGCCGGCCGCCGACCACTGGGAAGTGCGGCTGCTGGAATCCGTGCCCAGCTTCTAGTCCAAACCATAATCTCTCAAGCACGCGGAGGGCGCAGAGGAATAAGGGCGAATATGTTCCCTGCAACGTCTCCGTTCCGTTGTATTACAAGCGTGCCATTCACTTTGTACTTCTAAACGCGCAGCGAAGGACCTGCTATTGCTGTGTATCTCCTGGCATGGGGTGCGTGACCTGGTCGGCATGAGGAACGAACTGCCGGTACACCGAGTCTGGCAAATGAGTTTGCCAATGACCGCTGAGCCGGGCGTAGCCGGTTATGCCCAAGAACAGCGTGACAATGCCGGCGGCCACCACCCAGGCGGGAGCAGCGAGCCGGCGTGACGCCGCCAGGGCCAGTGCATCCTGCGCCGGGCACACGGCCACGCACTCCAGGCAGCCGGTACATTCGGCCGACTTGATGCTTACCAGTTTGTCCACCGGCAAGGCGGATGGGCAGGCACGGGCGCATTTGGCGCAATCTATGCAGGACTGGGGATTGCGGCGGATTCGCAATGGCCCGGGCAGCGCCGCCAGGCCCAGCAGGGCGCCATAAGGACACAAGTAGCGGCACCAGAAGTTTTGCACCAGCACTGACGCCACCGCCAGAAGCCCGATTACTATGAGGCCGGTTTCACCAAGAAAGCGGAAGAAATTCAGCATCTTTACGTCAGCGATCAGGCCATAGGGGCTGCGCATGAAACCAGCAATTTCAGCCGCGGTCATGCCCGCCACCGCCCACACGAAAAAAGCCAGCAACAGGTATTTCAGCCCGCGCAGCGGAATATCCAGCCAGCACGGCAGGCGGAAGTTGCGGCGGAAGAGCCTGTGTCCCAGCCGCCACAGGTATTCGGAGATGGCGCCCACCGGGCATAGCCAGGAGCAGAAGGCTTTACGAAACAGGAACCCGGTTGCCAGGAAGGCGATGAGTAGGAACATGGCCGCGGGATGCATCGTGGGCACATGCCCGCTCAGCAGCCAATATTTCAAATTCATCATCCCGGCTATCGGCAGGTATCCTTCTACTCCCGCCGGCCGTCCCACCCTCGGGCTTTGAGCCATTTCGTACGCCCGCACCCAAAAATAGAACACCAGGCCCAGGTAAATATTGAGCAGCAAAAATGTGAACTGAATCCCGCGGCGCAGAGCCTGCGAGCGGTCGGGTCCGGTACGCCGTACCAGTTTCTTCCTGGTCGGCCTGTTCTTCGCCTGAGGTGGAGCTGTTGGCAGCGTCTCACTGCTGCACGCGACTGGGGCTTCTGCGGCCATAAGCTGATCCAAACGCATCAGCTTAGGTCGTACCCTTCGCAGGCGGAATGACTTAGGTCACAGTGAGCATTGCTTTAAGATTCAGTTCTTAACGCTGGGCATTGGAATCACGCGGGTTTAATCGGCGTCGGCACCCATGGGCTCGTACTTGTACTTCTTGCCGTTCCAATAGACCAGGGAGCTGACCCGGTCCGGCTCCTCCGCCGCAACTGCGCCTATGGGTTTTTTGTGCAGCAGGACGTGCGACAGCGTGAGCTTGTTATAAGGAAGATTCACCACCACGAACTTGGCTTTGGGCTTTGCGGCCTGCCAGCCGCCGTCTTTGGCTCCATGCAGAATCAGAATGACGTGCCCCTGCTGCCGAGGGTCATCGGCACCGAATTCCATCATCACCTTCGGGTTCCCATATCCAAAGAACGAATGGTAGGGGTCAATGACTGCGTAGTGGTATTCGACAGCGTTGAGCAGCGGGTTCACCGCTTTGGCCGCCACCGCCAAATCCTCCACTCCGTCCCCGTCGAAATCCGCAATCAGCGGTGCAAAGTCCGGCAGAGCCTTGTAGCCCGACCCGAACTGGTTCTTGATGATCTTTGCGAGCGTTGCCGCATCGGGCGCATTGGACGTCGCCGTGCTGCCAGGGTCCTGTTGTGCGCAAAGCCAGGGACAAATCAAAATCAGCGCAATGAGTAGCCAACTGCGGGTGTGCATACTCTTACTCTACAACCGTTTGCACACTCGGCTGGGGTTACCAGAGTGCTTCGTCTGATGCCCCTGGCCTTCCAGCCCAGGGGGCTGGTCTGGCAAGCTGCTATCCGGCGAACTTGATCTTCAGACGCACTTCCATGGC
>DATEJK010000208.1:0-34123 GCA_035278025.1 Terriglobales bacterium
CTCCTTCACCAGCTTGGCGCAAACCATCGCCGTCCGGCCGCTCACGTCCCGCTCTGGGTTGTATTCCACCAGGTCCGCCCCCACAATGCGCCCACGCAAGGACTGGAGCGCGTGGATGGCCTCCCGCACCGAGAGGCCTCCCGGCTCCCAGTGGGAGATGCCCGGAGCAAACGCTGGGTCCAGCACGTCCAGGTCGAAGGAGAGGTAAACCGGCCGCTCAAATGCGAGCCGCGGCCAGGACCCTGAGTCCTTCATTTCCAATACCTCCACGCCAAAGCGCTGGGCTTGATCCCGCTGGTGGGCGTTCATGGTGCGAATGCCGGCTTGGACCAGACGGCGGGCCAGCTTCTCCTCCAGGATGCGGGCAAAAGGGCAGGCATGGGAAAAGCGGTTGCCGCCCAGTTCGTCATACAGGTCGGGGTGAGCGTCAAAGTGCACGATTTCCAAGTCGCGAAACTTGGCGGCGAAGGCCTTGATTACCGGGTAAGTAATGGAATGATCTCCGCCCAGCACCAGGAGCGGCGCCTGCTGGCGCAGTTGGTCGGATACCGCACTCTCGATGGCAGCAAAGGCAGCCGGGGTACCGCTGGGAAGCGCCACGCTGCCCAAGTCGCGCAGCTTACCCTGTAGGTCGGTCCCGTTTTCCGTCCACAGGTTGGAGGAATCGCAGTAGAGCGCCTCCACAATGCGCGGCGGAGCTTGCGCTGCTCCGCGCAGGTAGGAAGAGTTCTCGTCAAAGGGGATTCCGAGCAGTGAAACCACAGGCGAGGGTGGAGCGGGCGAGTTCACTTAGCGTCCACAGACCAGGTGTAGCGGCTCAGATCTCGGGCAGCACGTCAAATCGCTTGATCACCGCCGCCACCCCATAATTTCCCTGGTTCGCATTTTCTTCCACGCGCACCACAGAAGCCTGGCAGCACACCCAGCGCCGGTCGGAGAAGGTGATCTCGGGGGGCAGCACCAGAATCAATTCCAGTTCGCTCCCCTCCTGCATTCGCGAGCTGGTGTAAACGAACACGCCCGCGGTGCTCAGATCGCGGGTCTGGGTAGCTTCCTGAACACCTCCGCGTTCCGCTTTCAGCGAAACCGGAACATGCACGGGAAAACGCTGCCGTGCCCGGCGATCCGACTTCTTCTCGACCATACGGTTCCCACCCTCGGAGTAAGAATCGCGGCATTTTACTCCAAACCGGGCTGTGCGCAAGTCCGGAAGGCGGCTTTGTTTTCCCCCTTCCATTATTGGCGCTCATGGTGGGCTGCCAGGGAAGTACATGCCTCTGGGTGGATGTCCCATTGCGGTGCAGGGGAAAATTACTGCGGATTTTGCGCCAGGTGGTCGCGCCCCGGCACCACCACCACGGCTTGGTCCATGGTGGGCGTGTACATGGTGTGCAGCAGCTTGGATTCGGCTTCCGCTTCCGAGGTCGCGCCGGTGCGCATGTAAGCGTCTGAAAGCAGCTTCATGCTGAAAGCGTTGTCGTGGTCTTCCTGCAGGTGAGGAATGGCATCGGCATACTTGCCCTGCTGCATCAGCCTGGCGCCCAGTGCGGCTTCAGAGGAGTGATGGACCGCGTGGCTGTTGCCCTTGGCTGCCATGGCTTGCAACTGTTGCATGGCCTGATCGGCGGTGCTCTGGTCGCCGGCATCGCCGGCGCGCACCACCCGCCAGCGCAGCACGCGCGCCAACTCCTCGTCGCGATCCGATTTAGGAACGGACGTCGCCTGGGTAAGAACCGTTTCCGCCTGCTGCAAGTGCTTGAGGGCGGTAAGGGGATCGGTCTGGTAGAGAGCCATCAGGCGGTGAATTTCTGCCTCGTGGAAAGGCAATTTGAGGGAATGGGCTTCGCTGGCCACGGCGGCAAAGGCGGTGTCAGCCTGGGCATAGTTGCGCTCGCGCACATAAGTCATCGCCGACTGCATTTCGAACTCCACCCGGTCGGCGTCAGTCTCCGCGCCGGCAACCGCTTTGGCATACTCCGCTCGCGCCCTCGGTTCATCTCCCATCAGTGCGTATGTGTCGCCGATTCCCAGCTGCGAATAAACAAACTTGGGGTCAATTTTCAGGGCGGCCTGGTAGTGCTCGAGGGCCCCGGGAAAGTCGCCGGAAAGGCGCAGAATCTCAGCGTAGGAATCCTGCGGATTGGGCGCCCCGGGCAGGGCGGCAGCGTAGCGCTCCATGGCGGGTATGGCGTCTTTGTAATCGCGCGTCAGCGCGTAGGCGTAGCCCAAATCGTTCAGAGCCGGCGGATACTTGGGGTCAATGGCCAGCGCCTGCTCCATAAACTTGTGGGCCTGGTCATAACTCTCCTGCAAAAGCAGCCAGTTCCCCACCACGTAGAGAAGCTGTTTGTCCCGGGGATACAGGCCCACCAGGTCATTCATGGCCTGGATGCCGGCAACGTAGTTGTTTTCGCGCACGCCTTCCACCCAGCGGATCAGCAGGCGCTCGCCCTTAGTGGCGTGGCGCTCGCGGGCCTTGGCTTTGGCCAGTTCGGCGGTTTGTTCCGCCGGGTCCTTGCTGTTGAAGCAGATGAAGATGTGGGCCAGGGCGAAGTTGGGATCGCGTTTGGCGGACTGGCGCCATTCGTCGAGGGCTTTGGCGGTTTCCAGGTTAACGAAGTCGGTCATGCCCTGCTGAAACAGCAGGCGGGCTCGCTTGGAGTGCACAGTCAGAGGCAGATTGGTCCTGCGATGAGCATGACGCAGGTGACGGAGATGCTGCCACTGCGTCCGCAAGCTGGCGGGCTGAGCAACAGCCGGAAGGGTCAGGCACAGCAGCAGAATGCTGATGCGTCGTCGCATGAGCGGGTCTCTTCAGCTGGATTTTTCGTTACTAAAACGGAAGCGTAGCACGCGGCTTGCCAAGGGCCAAGGTATCGCCCGCGTTACCTTGTCGGCACCTTGGTACAGGGCCCGCCGGAGGGGGTAAGAAGAAGGCAGGCCCGCGGTGCGAGCCTGCCTGAGGTTAGGTGATATCAGATGATACCTAAAAGCTTACTTTGGCTGCAAACTGGATGCCGCGCGGGCCGCCGCCTCCCAGAAACGGATTGCCGATACCCACGTCGCCGGTGGCGGTCAGCGGCAGGAAGCCGACACCTCGCCCTGTGGCATCCAGACCATTGTTGGCCGGGTCGGCAATGAAGTTCGGCAGCAGCGGACTGCTGAAGTTGGGATGGTTCAGGATATTGAAAAACTCCGCCCGCAGTTGCAGGGTGGCGCGTTCGCCGAGGGCCGTGTTCTTGAACACGGAGAAGTTCAATTCCCGGAAATTAGGTCCCAGCAGAGAATTGCGGCCCAGGGTGCCAAAGTGGCGCGTGCCGGGAACGCAATTGGTGTCGGCTGTGCCTCCAGCCAGCGTGCAAGGCACCGAGAACGAAGCCAGGTTGAGGAAGCTCCCCGGCCGGCCGCCGTACTGAACGGGAGCAACGATATCGGGCCGGTCGAAGCCTTCCCCGGCGCCCGAGTAATCGCCTTCGAAGTTGTAGTTCAGGTTAAAGGGCTGGCCAGTCTGCAAATTGAGCACGCCATCGAATCCCCAGCCATCCGTCAGCTTGGCGTAGCGCCCCTTCCAGGTGGGCAGGGAATAAACAAAATTCCAGCTGAAGCGCTGGCGGATATCGAAGTTGGAGTTGGCGCGTTCGAAGCCGGGAAACAGGCTGTTCTCCGGCTGCGACGCATTAGGAACAAAATCTTCGCCATCACTGGCATTGTCAATGGCGTGTGACCAGACGTAATTCACCTGCGATTGCAGGCCATGCCAGTTATCCACCCGGAGCGAGGTCTGCAAGGCGTGGTAAACCGACCCCGCGGTGGACTCTTCCTGGTTGATATAAAAGAAGTTGGGGAAAGGGCGCGGAACGCCATAACTGCTCACTCCGCTGGCCAGGTCGGCCGCGGTAATCGCGGCCTGGCTGGGCTGGTTGATATCGCGGAAGCGGAACAGCTTGGTTCCCTTGGACCCCACGTAGCCGATCTGCAAGACAATCCTGCTGGCGACTTGCTGCTGAAGATTGAGGTTCCAGTTCTGGGTGTACGGCGTGCGGATATTGGGGTCAGCCGCAAAGAAATCGCTCAACGGAGCCGCGCTGACGTACACCGGAGAGCCGGGAACGATGGGGCCGGAGGTGGCGCTGGCAAACGAAATCGCCGCCGGGCCTATGCCCGCGTAGGTCGGACCAGGACAGAAAACGCAGTTGTAAGGCAGGTGTCCCAGGAAGAAGTCCTGGGAAAACGCGTCGTAAAACACACCCCACCCGGCGCGGACCACGGTTTTGCCCTTGCCTGTAAGGTCGTAGGCAAAGCTTACGCGGGGCGCGAAGTTATTGTGGTCGGGATTGTACAGGCCGGAGATGCCGTTGGTACCCACTTGCACGGTGGAATCGGTGACCGGATCGAAGCGGTAAAACAAGTTGTTCTTCTCGCCTACCACGCCGAAATAGTCCCAACGGGTTCCAAAATTTACAGTCAGGCGGTTGGTCCAGCGGAAGCTGTCCTGCACGTAGAATCCATGGCTGTTCTCGAACCCATGGCGGTTGGTGTAGCCCTGGGCCTGGCTGCCGCCGGAAGGAATGCCCTCCAAAAAAAACTTCAGGTCATCAAAGCTCAGCTTGCCGCGGAAGTTCGTATCCACGATATTGGCAATAGTCGTCCGGCGGAACTCGTATCCAAACTTGATGGCGTGGCGACCCCTGTTCCACGAGTAGTTGTCAATGAAGTGCCAATTCTGGTCCACGCGCTGGCGCGGCACCGAGGCGGCGGCGCCCAGGACGGAAAAATTTCCCACGCTAATGTGGGGCAGACCGAAATTGTAAGCGCTGACCCCCGTGTCCATGCCGATGGAGGCGGGATTGAAGCTCTGGTCCTGGGGGAAAAACCCTTCGGCAAAGCGGTTCCAGCCCAGGCGCGCCTCGTTCACCTGCTGCGCGTTAACGATCTTCACGTAAGAGAGCGATACCAACTGCACCCTGGTCGGGGTACTGGTGTTGTAGCCGGGCAGAACGCCGCCGCCCTGTAGCGCCAGGGGGAAGCTCTGGTCGCTGTTGCCAAAGTAATAGCGCCCGGTCAACATGTTCCTGGCATTGAAGTTGTGGTCAATCTTGGCAATCACGCTGTCAATACTGTTGCGGAAGTTGGTAGTGGTGGAGAGGTTGGGACTGGTGCAGCCGGAAGCATCACTGCCGGCTCCAGCAATGTTCGGGACCGGCCAGGGATTGCGGTTCAGAAGCGCGGTCATGGTCGGGCTCACCGTGCCGCCGCCGCTCACAATGCTGGCCTCGGTGGCGGAAATCACTGCCGGATCCGGCACGCAATTCAAGCTGTTCAGGCCGCCGGTCTCGCGCTGTCCCTCATAGTCGAGGAAGAAGAAAGTCTTGTCCTTCACGATAGGTCCGCCCAGCGAGCCGCCGAACTGGTTGTTGTGGAACGAGCTCTTCGGATTGGGCGCAAAATTGAAATAGTTGCGCGCATCCAGCTTGTTACTGCGGAAGTATTCCAGCGCGGTGCCGTGCAGGCCGTTGGTGCCGCTCTTGGTGACTATATTGATGATGGCACCGCTATTGCGCCCATACTCCGGCTCGTAATTGGAGAGCACGCGCAATTCCGCCACCGCGTCGATGGGCAGGATGGTGGCCGGATCGCCGAACACGCCCGCTTCATTGATTGAGGGGTCGTTGCGATAGCCGTCGTTCATGTCCGTGCCGTCCAGCAGAAAGTTGTTGGATCTGCCACGCGACCCGTTCATGGAAAATTCACCAAAGGACCCGGGAGAATCCGTGATCTGGTCGGGCGAACCGGAAATGCCAGGGTTGAGGTAAATCAGCTTGGTGTAGTCGCGGCCGTTCACCGGCAAATTTTCAATGGTGTGGGCGGTAAGCGTGCCTCCCAATTCATTGGTCGTTGTGTCTACTTGCGGCAGGCTCTCGGCGGAAACCACCACCTGCTCTGCCACCTGGCCGGTTTTCAAGGTGGCGTCCACGCGCTTTTCCGCCGCGACAGTAACTGCCACACCGTTGGCGACGAAAGTCTGGAACCCACTCTGCGAGACAGCAACCGAGTAACTCCCGATAGGCAGTTCGGGAACATTGAATGTGCCATCGCTGGTGGTCTGCGTGACGCGCTCCAGGCCGGTGGCGGTATTGCGCACCGTCACCTTGGCGCCGGAAATGACCGCTCCGGACGGGTCAGTCACGGTGCCCAGGATAGTTCCGCGGAAGGTCTGCGCTGACAGCCCAACTGCCGTTAACAGAAGGAAGATTCCCAGGAATAAACGGATCTTCATGACGATTCTCCTATAGTCGCTTGCAGCAGAATGAGGCCGAGGGTCATCGGTGCAACCATTAGGCCTTCCGGTCATGCAATCGGCACGCCCGGTGCATCTGGGTAAAAACGAAACATGCTAAGCGGATGTGCAGAGCCTACAGCCAGAGCGAACCCGGCGCAATGTTGACAAAAGGAAAAAACGGGCCAAATCTACTGAAAGCAGGTGTGGGAGTCAACCATCAAAATGCCACTCGTAAGCATCTGATATTCAAAGCTGGCCCAAAATGGGCCTCCCAGGAGGGGTCTATGGCGCGATGCATCGCTTTCGATAAGGCTACGGCGCAAGCCGTGTCCAGAAATCTGCACCTGCTCACCGTCTGCGACCCCGAGGCCGATCCGCTGCAATCTGCCCTTCACAGTAACTCTCCCACTTCCCTGCTGGCTGTCCCGGCGGAGGATGGAAAGCGCGTTCTAGTGGCCAGGTTCCAGCGCCGCCGCAGCCTTCTTACGCCCGCAGGCAGCAATGAGCCGGTGGCATTCGAGACCAGCGGTTTTCTGGGGTTAGGCGACCAACCGGTCTACATCCCCGAGGCGCAAGCGGCTAGGAGCTGGTGGCAGAAGATTCTCGAGTAGTTCCAGAATCAGAGGTTTACAACATCAGAAGCTGAAAGCCAAGCCCCCGCGCAGGGTGCGGGGCGCCTGTACCAGATACAGGGTACGTCCATCCTTGCCCATAACCGGCACATATCCCTGGGCCAGCAGGTTGTCCACCTCCAGCAGGGCCTCCACGTGGTTGACCATGAACATGGAGCCAGGCAGAGGCTGGCGGATAAAGACGTTCCAGTAAGCAGCCGCCTGTCCGGGGGAAGTATCGAACATGTCCACCGGTGTAACCGCATCGCCGTTGATCCAGCGGTAGGAGGCAATCCAGCGAGTCTTCAGCTTGGGTGCCGTGCCGCTCATTTTGCCGGTTACAGCCTGGCGCCGGACGTTGCGCAGGCCGCCACTGTCCAGAGCTTCCCAGGAAGTATTGGGAGCCACATCCAGGACCCCGCCGTAGGCATAATCTACGGTGCCGGTAAGGCCGGCGGGCAGATTGCGCTGCACCACCAGGCGCAAGCCGGTCGTTTTCAACTGGCGCCCTGCGTAGGTAAAGGTCTCGGAGTAGATATCGGGCAGGACAGAGCCAGCTTCCGCACTGGCATCGCCCACTCCGGTCAGCATGGTGTTGGCGATGCGGTCATAGTAAAAAGCGGTCTGCACCTTGGTTTTGCCCATGCGATGGGAGAGCGAAATTTCCTGGTGGTGGGCACGCTCCAGAATTGGATTGTTGCCCACTACCGACATGCGCGGGCTGGATTCGCTCAGGTCCGCGGGGGCAGAATCAAAGCCCTTTTCCAGCCGCGTGTTGGGCTCGGATGTGGCGTACTTGTACTCCACGACCGTGTCCGGCGAGAGGTGCAGGGTGACCGACCCGAAAGGCCGCGCGGCCGTCACTCGGCCCATGAATTGAATGGTTTGGAGGTCGCTGCCGGCCTTGAATTCTAGGGCATTACCGAGAGTGAAATCGTCGGAAGTGGTCAGCGACAGGGCCTGCAGAGCGCCGTCGTGCAGCACGCTATCAGGAGTAGCAAAGCGGCGCATGGTGAACGCAATGCGCGGCGTCGAGCCATTCTCCATCCGATGCGTGTAAGTGGCGCGCACCACCCCAGGAGTACCGCTGCCATAGCCTACATTGCCCTCAAACGACAGCGTACCCGCGCTGAATACGGAACTCTGCACAGAAAAGGCCGTGCTCATATCGCCCGATGCAGCGGTGTTGAAGTCATCGCTGGCCCCGGCGACGAAGGCGACCTGGCCCTTAAGCGGCCGCTCCTCGCCCCTCTCGCTGGAAACCATTTCGGGAAGTCCATTCACCATGCGCAGAATAGGACGATTCGCGCAGGAGCGCAGCGTCCAGTTCCAGTCATCGTCCTCGCTTACCCCAGGTTTACGGGGCAAGGTCCGCATCGCGTCAAACAGCGTGTCCAGGGTCAAGTTGACCACACGCTCCGCCCCGGAACGCAGGTTAACGTTCTCCCGCAGCGAAGGTAGAAAGCTGGGAGCGGTAACCCGGATGTGATAAACGCCGGGGAGGAGGTTCTTGGCCGAGTAGAAACCGTTCTCGTCGGTGAAGACCCGGACAGCCTGCAGGGAGCCGGAGGTCATGATCTCGACCGCTGCCCCCATCTGCGGCACGCCCGCGGCGCTGTGCACCCAGCCGGTAAGGGCGGCGGGTTTGCCCGCAGCCCAGGCGGAAGCCGACAGGACCAAGGTCATGGCCACGGCCAACCGATAAAGCTTGCAGGTCTTCAACTCGCCACCTCGCTGGGGGACGTGAGTTATTTACTCAACGGCAAAGGTCACTGTTGGATCGACCGTTTGTTTCGAAAGGGTATCGTTCACCTTAATGCTTAAGCGATAAACGCCGGGCGGCAATGCGCTTGCCGACAGGCTCTTTTCCAGCGTGAGCTGGTCGCCGACGTTGCCCATCTCGTCGGTGGATTCCATCTTGTGCAGCACCGCCTTATTAGTGGCCGCGTTGATCAGGTTGTACTCGATAGTCGCCTTGGGCTTGTGCGTCTGCTGACTGACGGACAAGTTATACACCTGCATCCAGAAATTCACCTTCTGGTCGCGCTTGAAGGTGGGCGGCTTGCCATTGGCTGCAGCCAGGCGGGGCCGAACCTTGGTGGTGCCGATCACGAAATTGCCCGTGCCTACATCGCGGTTGGGCACTTTTTGCATGTCATCGGCAAGGATCAGAGAGGACGTGGCGAGCTTGTCTTCGCTGTACTCCGGCACCATGATGCCGCGGCTCCAGGTGCCCATGCGGTCGCCGTTGACGTCCTTCACCACCAGGTCAACCCGGTAGCGGCCGGGGCGCAGCGGCAATGCCTTCCAGTACACCGCGGACTTCTCGGTTTCCTTGGGCAGCAATTCTGCGGGCTCGTCCACCTTCACCGTATCTTCGAAAGTCTGAGCAATCCGCCCGGTGAGAGTGGTCGCACGGCCAAAGATATGAACCACGCCCGAGGATACCCCTTCCTTGGTCTGGAAGGTCACGTCCTTGTATTTGATCTGGATGGTCACCGGCACCAGAATGGTGTCGTCGGTCACCTTCACAAAGTCTGTCTGCACGTCAAAGGGCATCAGGTTGACGCTGATTTTGTGGCTGACGACTTCTTCCAGGTCCTTGAACTTGACTACCGGCGGGGCCGAGAGCTTGGCGAACTGCTCCAGGCGATCAAATTCCTTAGCATTCTCCGAGGCCGCCAAAGGCCCGTTGCCCAGGCGTTCAATCCCGCCGCTGGTAAAGCGGTTAGCTTTATTGGCCATTCCCATCTGCTCGTAGAAGGTCAGGCCGGCATTCGGGGTGTAGAGCAGAGCGTCCTTCTCCGAGCGGTCCATGGTCATGTGGTAATCGCCGCACATGCAGGTATCCACGAACTCGATGATGATGTTCTGCCCGATGCCTTCCAGGTAACGGTAACGCCAATCTTCAAAGGGATACGTGGAAGTGGTGCCGCCGCCTTCGTCCATTGGCCGGTCGTAAGTGCCGCCCGCGGGATGCGATTCCACCTCATCGGCGGGTCCGTACATGATGTACATGCGGCCGCGGTCCGTCTTCCATCCCGGAATGCCGGCGGCAAAATGCTCATTGGCGTACGCGATGCGCCGGTAATGCTCATCTTTGTAGGGATTGTCCACGCTGTCAGGCGTGGGATTACGGCGCTGCCAGAAATTTTCGATGAACGAATCGCGCTCTTCGTCGTTGCTCAGCTTGAGAAAGGCCTCGCGCTCCTGGTCGGTAATAATCCAGCGCACGTCCTCATCCAGCCACTTCTTGTAGGTTTTGCTGAGCTCCTGGTGGAGGGCCTTTTCGTTTTGTCTGCGCCGTTTGGCGCTGATCGGACGTTTGAGCGGATCTTCCTGCTTTTGGTCCTTCTGGTCTTTCGAAGTGACCGAATTGACCGTTGAATTGTTCTCGGAATCAGTCTTGGAATCCTGGGCGGCCGCCATCAAGCCACCCAACAAAAGGAACCCCGCCACAATCGTCGCCAGGACAGTGCGCCGAAAACCCTCAGCCGGCATTATTGGGCACTCCTCCCACAAACCTCTGGTCGTTTCATTGTAAGTATTTGACCGCCGCAAAGCAAGGCAGGTTACCGGCTGGCTGCTTTGTAAAGACCGCAAAAAATGGGCCTTACGACGTTTTTTGGCGTTATCAGCTTGGGTCAGGCCGTCACGGAAGTTATTATAGGGATGGACTCGCACCCACCCGCACTAATCGGTAGGTCGCCCGCGAACTTAGCGAAATCCGGCGGGCCTGGGGCATGCCCCGTATGACTATAGGATCAGGGAACTTCCTCCGCGTTGAGACCGTATCTCCACCTATCCGCCCTGCGCCGGAGGCCAAACACAGGGGGGAGATGAAGACCTGGAAAAAGGCTGCCATTGGCCTGGGCGCAGCACTGCTGCTGGCCGCCATCGTGGGCTTCACGGTCTACCAGAGCCGCAAAAACGTGGTCACGGTGCAGACCGGCAAGACCCAGGTGGAAGACCTGGCGGCGGTGGTTTCCGGGTCGGGCGAAATTAAGCCCAAGACCTACGTCAATGTGAGCGCCAACGCTTTCGGCAAAATTACCAAGCTGTTCGTGCGTGAAGGCGATCACGTCAAGAAGGGACAATTGCTGGCGCAGCTTGAGAACGTGCAATCCTCCGCCGATGTGGCCGCTACGCGGGCTTCGCTGGAAGCGGCGCGCACCGACGCTATTGCGGCGGCGGCGGCGCTGAAAACGGCGCAGGCGAATCTGGCCCGCTCGCAGGCGGATGATGACCGTGCCAAGCTGGATTGGGTGCGGGCCCAGGGCCTGTACAAGGACGCGCTGATCGCCAAGGCCGATTACGACGCCAAGAAAGCAGCCTGGGAGGCGGCCGAAGCCGGCATAGCCCAGGCCCAGGCTCAGATCGCCCAATCGCGGGCGCAACTGGACTCGGCGCAGGGGCGCATCACCCAGAACCAGGCCAACCTCCGCCGCGTCACCGACGTGCTGGATAAGACTTACTACTTTGCGCCCTATGACGGGCTGGTCACAAACCTGCCGGTGCGCGAAGGGGAAACCGTGGTGATTGGCATTCAGAACTCGCCGGGCAGCACCCTGATGACCATCGCCGACATGTCCATCATCACCGCCGAAGTCAAGGTGGACGAGACTGACATCGTGAACGTGCAATTGGGACAGCCGGCGGAAGTGACCATTGACGCCATTCCGAACCGGAGCTTCAAGGGAGTCGTGACCGAGATCGGGAACAACGCCGTGGTGCGCTCCACCGGGGTTTCCACCTCGCAGCAGACCATCGCCAGCCAGGAAGCCAAGGATTTCAAAGTTGTGGTGACCCTGAGCAAACCACCCGACAACTTACGGCCCGGCCTTTCCACCACCGCCAAGGTCACTACCGCCACGCGGCAAAACGCGGTGGCCATCCCCATTCAGGCGCTGACCGTTCGCCGGGCCTCGGAGCTACAGGAGAGCAAGCCCGGGAAAGGTTCAGTGCAAGCGGCCTCGCTGCCGCTGAGCGGCAAGGGCGACGACAAAAAAGAAATTCAAGGCGTGTTCGTAATTCGCAACCGGCGGGCGGTTTTTGTGCCTGTGGAGACGGGCATCAGCGGCACCACCGATATCGAGGTGCTCAAAGGGCTGCAGACGGGCGACGAGATCGTCACCGGCAGCTACAAGGTATTGCGTACTTTGCGCAATGGAGCCAGCGTGCGCATTGATAATTCCGTTCCCAAGAAAGTGGACGAGGAGGGCGCGTGACTTTTCACAGGCTGCCGCGTCCAACAGTACAAGGGCTGAGAGTCAGGAAGTTGCTGGCCAGGAGAGCATAATGGCAACCGAAGTAGCCGGCATGAGCGAACGCACCGCGGTAGCGCCGCCCGACAGCTGCATGATCTGCACCGAAGACCTGTGGAAGACCTACGACATGGGCTCGGAGCAGCAGGTGCACGCTTTGCGCGGCATCAACCTGCGCATCAACCGCAATGAATATGTCGCCATCATGGGCCCCTCGGGCTCGGGCAAGTCCACGCTCATGAACCTGATCGGCTGCCTGGACACGCCTTCCAATGGCCGCTACTGGCTGAACCAGCAACTGGTGAGCGACCTGGACGACGACGAACTGGCGCGAATCCGCAACAAGGAAATCGGCTTCGTCTTCCAGACTTTCAACCTGCTGCCTCGGGCCACCGCCCTGCACAACGTGGAACTGCCCCTGATTTACGCCGGCATTCCCGCCGAAGAGCGGGTGGAGCGCGCCCGCGGGGCCTTGCGCGCCGTGGACCTGGAGGCGCGCATGATGCACAAGCCCAATGAGCTCTCCGGCGGCCAAAGGCAGCGCGTGGCCATCGCCCGCGCACTTATCAACGATCCCGCCATCATCCTGGCCGATGAGCCCACCGGCAACCTGGACTCGCAGACGGGCAACGAAATCATGGCCTTGTTCGACCGCCTGCACGGCCAGGGCAACACCATCGTGCTGGTCACCCACGAGCACGACATCGCCGGCTATGCCCACCGCGTGATTCATTTGAAAGATGGCGTGATCGCGGGCGATGAGCGCACGAGAAAGCAGCAGTGAGGAGTTGGTAGTCACTCGCCGGCACAGCGAACGTAACCACGAACTATGAAGAAAGCAGGAATAGCACTTGCTTTCGCCCTCGCCACTCACATTCTATGGGCATCAGGGCCAATGGAGCACCTGCGCCGCGAGGAAACCCTTGCCAAACTTAATCTGAGCGCGCCCGAACTCAAGCAGGTTATCTCCGGCGTGGAGGCCGCCGCCTTTGATTCTCCCGCTTCGTGGGAAAAGGAGCTTCGCGCCCGGAAGATCTCCCTTGGAGCGGTGCCGGGGTTAGTGCTGCAGGGGACTGATCTTTTGTGTGGGGCGACTGGAAACTGCCAGATCTTTGTCTTCCGGCGTACAGGTGACAAATGGCTTGCGTTGTTTGAAGGTGAAGAGGCGCCGGTGGTCGAGGGATTCAGCTTTGGACCGGATGGAAATCGCGGCATAAAGGATTTGCATATTGCCGCTAACATTTCCGCGGATCGAAGCAGCCATAAGACCTATTGCTTCGACGGCAAGTTCTACCGCGCGGTGAAATGACTCCCGTCCTCTAAGTTACAAGTTTCAATTTTGATGGCGACGGCGCTACATCGTAATTGTTATTCGCCGCTCGTCTTCTCCCGCCGACTCCAGGGTAATTTCCACGTCCCGCTCGCGCACAAAGCGCGGAAATTTCTCTCCCCACTCGATCAGCAGAACCGCGTTATCGGCCATAAGGTCGTCGAGTCCCAGCGTCTCCAATTGCCGCGGCGTGTCCACCCGGTACAGGTCAATGTGATAAACGTTAACCTGCGGTCCGCGATATTCGTGCACCAGGGTAAAGGTGGGGCTGGTCACGTCGTCTTCTTTGGCGGCCTGAAAACCTTCCGCGATGCCCTTCACTAGCGTGGTCTTGCCCGCGCCCAGCTCGCCTCGCAGCAGCACCAGCTTGGGGGGCGCCAGTGATGCGGCCAAACTGCGGCCGAAGGCAACGGTTTCAGCGGCGGAGCGGGTCAGAGTTTCGCGGATTGGCATGCAGCTTGGCTCGCCTTGCCATTTTATGGGATAACTGAACGGCCCATGAATCTGCATGCAATGTGGACCGGGGCGCCGAATAAGCGGAGGTTTGGGCCGGGCAGCCCTGTAAACCGCGTGCAGCGAGGAGAAAGTATGGCTTCGTTGTCCGACGCCTTGGTAAACGAACTGCTATCAGGCCGTTACATTGCTTCATTTTCCAGTCAAAATGCCGACGGATCCATCCATGTGGTGGCTGTGTGGTACTGCTTCGATGGCGGGAACATCTACGTGGCCACTTCAAGCCGAAGCCGCAAGGCGCGGAACATCCAATTGAACCCCAAGGTTTCGCTGATGATTGACTCCCGCGATCCCGCCGCGTCGCGCGGCGTGTGCATCGCAGGCACAGCGCGGTTCTTGACCGGGGAGTCCGCCTGTAATTGGAATGCCAAAGTGCATGTCAAATACCTGAGCCCGGCCGCACTTGCGGATGAGCGCGTGGGCCCGGTGTTTGCCGCGTGGGACGATGTTACGGTCGAGATCACGCCCACAAATGTTTTCGCCTGGGACATGAGGGAAGCAGATAAACAAGCCTTTGGCGGCGCGTTTGAAAAGAATCCTGGGTACCTGCTGTCGGCGGAACGCTGACAGGCTGCGCCCCATCGCGATGGTTTCGCCCCTTTGACAGATGAATGGGTTTCACACACTGGCAGTGCTGGTGCTCGTTTTGCACCTGTTGTTTATCGGCTGGGTGCTGCTGGGCTGGCTGCTGACTCGGCGCCGGCCGTGGCTGCGCTGGGCGCATATGGTTTCGCTGCTGTACGGGATTGTAATCGAAACCGGCCCCTGGCCGTGCCCGCTTACCCTGCTGGAAAACTATTTCCTCGAGCGCGCCGGGATTACACCCTATCGCGAACCGTTCCTGGTTCATTATCTGGAAGCGGTGGTCTATCCCGACGTGTCGCCGATGCTGCTGACGTGGTGCGCGGCGGCGATATGCGGGCTCATTCTGGCGATTTATGTGAGGCGGTTTCGCCAGCGCACGGCCGCGGGTTGGTAGCCGCATCCCAACAACCATTCCATTCCGAAAAGGTGGGTGGCTCACTCAAGCCTATTTTTGGTTTTGGCTTGAGTAGGAACCCTGAGAGGAACGAGGTTCCAAATATGCCCACACAACGAAAACCGCGTTGTGTGGGCCACCCGCCGTAAAGACGTAACGAGTTGCGTCTCTACCGAAGATCGATTTATGCGAGGAAGCGCACGGTGGAATTGGTAGCTTCCTCGCGCGCCCGCCGGAAGGCTTCGGGCAGCGCGGTCAGCAGATCGGTGGCCACCAGCGACTGCTCGCCGGTCTTCTCGCAGGCCACATCGCCGGCCAGGCCATGCAGGTAAACGCCGGCTATGACCGCCGTAATGGAATGCGTGGTCTGCCCCAGCAGGCCGGCAATAATTCCGGTAAGGATGTCGCCCATGCCGCCGCTGGCCATGCCGGGATTGCCGGTGGGATTCACCCATACTTTGCCGTCAGCCCGTGCCACCAGAGTGCGGTTTCCCTTCAGCACCGTGGTGATGCCACGACTCATGGCAAACTCGCGCGCCACCTGCAGCCGGTTCTGCTGAACCTGCTTCGTGGAAAGCTGCGCCAGACGCGCCATTTCGCCGGGGTGGGGGGTGATCACCAGCGGCCGCCCGGTTAGCTCCTGGGCGCGGCCTTCGAAGGCGTTCAAGCCGTCGGCATCGAGCACCGTAGGGAGCTGTGAGCTTTTCACCAGCACGCGCACCAGCTCCGACGTTTCCGTCTGCCGGGAAATCCCGGGGCCGATGGCCAGCACGGTTTTTCCCTTGATGATGCCGTCCAAGCGGCCGTACTCGCGGGCGCGCATGGAAATGGTGCCCGCCTCAGTTTCCGGCAGGGTCTCGGTCATCAGTTCGGGCGCGTAGCCGGCCACGGTGGGGAGCACCGATTGCGCCGTAGCAACAGTCACCAGGCCGGCACCGGCGCGCAGCGCGGCCATGCCCGCCATTCCGGCCGCACCCGCCTTGCCCAGCGAGCCGCCAATCACCAGCACGTGGCCGTACATGCCCTTGTGGGAATCGCGGGGTCGAGGCGCAACCATTTCGGCGATATCGCGCGGGGTAATCAATTCCAGGTTCAGGGATGATTGGATCGCTTCCTCAGGCGTGCCGATGGGCGCCACCACCACCGGGCCTTTCATCAGCGGGCTAAAAACGTGTGCCGGACGGGGCGCGGTGAAGGTCACGGTGGCGCAGGCAGGAACCACAGGGCCGGCCGGCTCATCGCCCGTGGCGTCGGCATCGAGCCCGGAAGGGATGTCCACCGCCACGATGGGACCGCGCATTTTGGAGAAATGCTCGATAACCTCCGCATACAATCCGCTCACCGGCGGACGGAATCCGGTGCCTAGAATGGCATCCAGCAGCACATCGCCGTCGAGCACCGCCTGCGCGGCCGCCGTTTTGAATTCCTCCGAAGTCCGCGCCAGCACCGGCTGGAGCGTCAGCTTGCGAAACATGGCTTCGGCGTCGCCGCGCAGTTCACCCGGGTCGCATAGCAGCAGCAGGCGCACCTCCCTGCCCGCTTCCGCAAGCTTGCGCGCGGCCACGAAGCCATCGCCGCCATTGTTGCCTTTGCCGCAGATCACGCCCACGCGGCGCAAGCCGGAATAGTCGCCGACGACGAAATCAGCCACCGCGGTACCGGCGTTCTCCATCAGCCGCAGCGAAGGCACGCCGAAGCGTTCGCTGGTGGCGCGGTCAATGGCGCGCATTTCGGCGGCGCTGACGATTTTCATGTGCGCTGGTTGGCGGTGGCTTCGAGCTTGCGCAGCCCGGCCGGCTCGCCCATGGCGATGAGGTAGTCGCCGGTCTCGATGCGGTCGTCGGGCGCGGGGCTGAAACGCATTTCCTGCCCCGGGTGCTTAATGGCGAGCACGATCACGCCCAGTTCCTGGCGGATTTTAGAGCCCTCTATGGTTTTCCCGGAAAAGGGCGAACGCTGGTCAATAAAAATCTCTTCGATCTCCAGGCCCATCTTGCCATGGCGCACGGTGGCGATGTCGAGGAAGTCGAGCACGTTGGGACGCAGGAACGATTGCGCGATGCGGTGGCCGGCGAAAACGTAGGGCGAGATCACCGAGTCGGCGCCGGCGGTGAGCAGATGCTTTTCCGCATCTTCCTCGCTGGCACGGGCGATGATTTTCAATTGCGGATTCAGGGCGCGCGCCGTGAGCACAATGTAGATGTTGGTGGCATCGGTGGTGGTAGCGGCTACCAGTCCACGGGCGTACTCGATGCGCGCCTGGCGCAGGATCGCTTCCTGGGTGGCGTCGCCGACAATGGTGTGAAACTCTTCGCCATAGCGCTGCGCCTTGGCTTCGTTCTGCTCGATAACCAGGAAGGGAGCGGGTTTGCGCGCCAGTTCGCGGGCGGCGCTGCGGCCCACGCGGCCTACCCCGCAGATGATGAAGTGATCGGTAAGCCGGCTGATCTCGCGTTCCATGCGGCGCCTGCCGAGGAAGTTACCCAGTTCGAATTCTAGCAAAGCCTGGGTCAGCGACCCGATGCCCAGAAATACCAGCGAAACACCGGTGATGATCAGGAAGAGATTGAAGATGCGGCCGGCGTGGGAGAGGGGATGAATTTCCTGATAGCCGATGGTTGTAAACGTGGTCACGACCATGTATAGGCCATCGAACCAGGGCCAGCCCTCGATGAAGTGAAAGCCGGCCATGCCCAGGAGCATGACAATCAGCAGCCCCAGGCCGATCAGTTTCAGATTGTGAAGAGCGCGCAAGGCAGTGATCAGTGGCCAGTGCTCAGTGGCCGGCTCCCGCCCCTCAATTTCACCACACTTGCGAATAGGAAAGTAAAGAGTTTGGGACGTGAGCGCATGAGAAAGAAAGCTGCCTGGCTGGCCAGCTCTAACTACAGCGTAATTCGAACTAGTCAGCCAGGAAAGCTAGCCAGCTACCGGCGCTCGGTGTAGCCGGCTCCCACCGGCGGGCCGGAAACCGGCGTCCCGCCCTGCTGCACCTTGCTATGGCGGCGGCTATAGGTAAAGTAAATCGCCATGCCGATAATCAGCCAGACGATCAGCCGGATCCAGGTGTCGAGCGGCAGGCTGACCATCATGAGTCCGGAAATAACGATGCCCATGATGGGCACAAAAGGTACCCAGGGCGTGCGGAAGGGGCGCGGCACTTCGGGTCGGGTGCGGCGCAGCACCCAAATCCCGGCGCACACGATGATGAAAGCCAGCAAGGTGCCAATACTGACCAGTTCGCCCAACACGGAGATGGGAATCAGGGCCGCGAACATGGCCACGAAAACGCCCACAAAGATGGAAGAGATGTAAGGCGTGCGGAAGCGCGGGTGCACAGCGCTAGCCCACTTGGGTAGCAGGCCATCGTGTGACATGGTGTAGAAAATGCGCGACTGGCCCAGCAACATCACTACCATGGTGCTGCTCAGGCCGCAGATGGCGCCCAACTTCACCAGCAGGCTGCCCCAGCGCACGCCGGTCATATCAATGCCGATGGCGATGGGATCGGGCACGTTCAGGTTGGTGTACTTCACCAGCCCGGTGAGCACGCCCGCCACCAGGATGTAGAGGATGGTGCAAATGACCAGGGAACCCAGAATGCCAATGGGCATGTCGCGCTTGGGGTTCTTGGTTTCCTGCGCCGCCGTAGAGACAGCGTCAAACCCGATGTAGGCGAAGAAAATCACGCCCGCGGCGCGGAAAATGCCGCTGGTGCCGAACTCCCCGAAGCCGCCTTTGTTGGGAGGAATAAAGGGGTGCCAGTTGGCGGAAGCTTCCGCCATGTGGCCGACTATGTAATTGATCCCCAAGCCAAGGAACACCAGCAGGACGCACACCTTCACGATCACGATCAAGGAGTTCAGATTGGCTGACTCCTTGATGCCGATCACCAGCACCACCGTGACCAGCGCAATGCCAAGGAAACCGAAGAGATTAAACAGCGAGGTCTGATGCGGCAGGGTGCTGGGGTCAATGTGATGCAGGGCCAGAGCCTTGGAGACGCGGCTCAGGTTTTCCCAGTGCCCGTTGTAGAGCACGAACGGCGTGCCAGGAGCCCCGGCCAGCTTGGGGCTCAGGCGGATGCCGAAGTCCTGCAGAAAGCTGAGCACATAACCGCTCCAGCCGGAGGCCACAGTAGCGGCGCCGAAGGCATACTCCAGGATGAGATCCCAGCCAATGATCCAGGCGAAAATCTCACCCAGAGTGGCGTAGCCGTACGTGTAGGCCGAGCCGGCGATGGGAATCATGGCGGCGAACTCGGCGTAGCAGAGGCCGGCAAAAACGCAGCCAATACCGGCGACGATAAAGGAAAGAACGATGGAAGGCCCGGCGTACATCGCAGAGGCCGCTCCCGTCAGAACGAAAATTCCGGTGCCGATAATGGCGCCGATTCCCAGGGCAATCAGGTTACCCGGTCCCAGGGCGCGCTTCAGGCAATGCTCGCCGGTTTCGTAGGCTTCCGCCATAACCACGTCTAGCGGCTTGGTTTTCAATAAGTTAGACATCCATCGCTCTCTTCTTGCAGGATTTACGCTTGCGCCGGCGAGACGGTTCGGTTCCGGCGCGACCACAGCAGGTAAACCGGGATTCCAATGAGCACGATAATCAGGCCCGGCCAAGTGAACTGAGGCTTGTACCGTAATAGTACGACATCAATAAACACGGCAAAAACTATATAAATAGCGGGCAGGATGGGATAGCCAATGGCGCGGTAGGGGCGCTCCGCCCGGGGATGCTTCCAGCGCAGCACAAAGAGCCCGCCAATGGTCAGAATGTAAAAGACCAGCACCGCGAAAATAATGTAGTCCAGAAGCTGGTTGTAACTGCCGGAAAGACAGAGGATGCAGGTCCAGACCATCTGCACCATAAGGGAGGCGACCGGGGTCTTGTATTTGGGGTGCAGGCCGGCCACCCTGCGGAAGAACAGCTTGTCCTTGGCCATGGCGTAATAAACGCGAGCGCCGGCCAGGATCAACCCGTTGTCGCAGCCGAAGCTGGAGAGCAGAATGGCGATGGCCATGGCCGCACCGCCCACGTGGCCGAACATCTGGAACATTACCGCGCTGCCCACACGGTCTTCCGCGGCATACTTAATGCCCCTGGCGAGGGTGGTCAGGCCAGCAGGTTCGCCGTTCAGCGGCAACACCATCAGGTAAATGAAATTGGCCGCGATATAGAGCAGGATGACCACGCCCGTGCCCATGGCCAGGGAAAGAGGCAGGTTGCGGCTGGGATTCTTGACCTCGCCAGCGGTGAAGGTCACGTTATTCCAGGCATCTGCAGAGAACAGCGAGCCCACCTGGGCGACCGCGATAATGGTCAGCGTGCCCACGATGGCCACCGGGCCTCCCACCCCAACCTGTACCGCATGATGGGCGTGCCAGCCGGCGTTGCGCCAGAAGTCGGTGAAGTTGGCGGCTATGGCTGTGGCGTTGCGCCCAATCGCCAGGCCCAGTAGCACCAAGCCAAACAGCGCCGAAGCCTTAGCGATGGTGAATACGTTCTGGATCAGAGCGCCCGTCTTCAGCCCGAAGATGTTAACTATGGAAAGAAATACGATGATGGCAATGGCAACCAAATTTTGGGTATTGAGGCCCACATCCATATTGCCCAGCACCATGGGCCCCAACGGGATGGGAGGCACCTTGGCGATGTGAACAATCCAGTGGGTAGAGGAAATGGAGGGGAAGAAATAGCCCAGGAACTTGCCGAAAGCAACACCGACCGCGGCGATAGTCCCCGTCTGGATGACCAGGAAGAGGGTCCATCCGTAAAGGAAGCCCCAGAGCGGGCCCAACGACTCCCGCAGGTAGACGTATTGGCCGCCGGCGCGGGGCATCATGGCGGCGAGTTCGCCGTAACAGAGCGCCCCGGTGATGGTCATGAAGCCGGTGACCACCCAGGCCAGAATGAGCAGGCCGGGCGAGTTCACTTCCCGGCCAATTTCGGCGGAGACAATAAAGATGCCGGAACCGATCATGGACCCCATCACCAGGGTAGTGGCACTGGTGAGACCCAGGCCTTTGACCAGTTCTTTGTCCTGGTGTGTAGAGGTTTCCCACTCGGTAGCGGCCGCGGTCTGCGGCCCGGAATTCCGGATGTCAGTGCTCAGAAGTTACCCCGTAGCGCGGCGCCAGCGTCTCGCCCTCGCCCAAGTCCGATTCCAGCGGCACATAGCGCGGCCATGACTTTACCCTAACCGGCGCAAAAATTCTTCTGCCGACTTGCGGGGAGTGTCTATAAGGTTAGAAATAACCGCGACGGCATCGGCCCCAGCCTCCAATACTTGGCGGCAGTTCTCGCGAGTGATGCCGCCAATGGCTACCAGGGGCTTACGGGTCAAGGTTCGCGCCACTCGCACCCCTTCCAAGCCAATCACGGGGTCGGGATTGGCCTTGCTTGAGGTGGGAAACACTGGCCCCACCGCAACGTAGTCGGCGGAGGTGGCGGCCGCCGACTCCACCTGCTCCGGTACATGGGTGGAGACGCCCACCCAGAGTTGATCGCCCAGCACACGCCGCGCGCCCTCCACTGACAAGTCCTCCTGGCCTACATGCACGCCGTCAAAGCCCGCAGCCAGGCAGAGGTCGGCGCGATCGTTCATGAGCAGGCGCGCGCCCGGCAGTTGGCGGCGCAATTCCCGGGCCTGGCTCAGCATCTGGCGGGCATTGCCGCTCTTACTCCTGTACTGAAAGAGGGTAACGCCGGCGTCGCGCAGTTCCCCGGCAAAGGCCAGCAGCGCAGGCGTGTCAGGAAAAAAAGCAGCGTCAATGATGGCGTAGAAGCGCGAATGCATAAGAACGACGGTTGGGAGTCAGGAGTCAGATGTTGACCCCGATTAATGGCCCGAACGGCTTCAGTTTATAGGAATCTTACCCAAGCGGCAGAAGGGATACATGGCGTGGCACCCTGGTTCAGCAGCCAAGGCACTCCGTAGTCTTCTCCATTGGTTTCGTATCGCTGGAAGGCTTGGCGGGGCGGGTGGTGTCCCCAACCCGTTCCGTCCGAGGCCGTGCAGGCGGCGTTGCTTTTTCACCGGCGCGGCTTTCGAGTTCGGACAAGGCCAGAAGCTGCTTAATTATGTCGCCTTTCTGCAACTTCTCTGTTTCCGGGGGATCGCCCGCGAATAGTTTCAACAGGATAGCGAACATAGCCAAGGCGGCGACGGTTCCGACGACAATGATGGTAATCATTTCCGTTCCTGGTTGCGCGATGCTGCGAGCAATGAGCCAGGAACAGGAATTGTGCCTCCGGCCGGGGTGGGCAACAAAGGTTACCGAGGTAGGGGGTGTTTCTATTCTGTGCAACGCCTGGGTGGCCGATTCGGGAGCCAACTTTAGGCACCAGCAATCCCCGACTCCTGACTACTTGCTCGCTTCTTCCCTCTTCCCTGCGTTCAGGAACTGCCCCAGAAAGTTGGTATGGAAGCGGCCGCCGCGGAAATCATCATTGGCCAGCAACCGCCGGTGCAGCGGGATGGTGGTGTAAACGCCCTCGACGATGAACATCTCCAGGGCCCGTGCCATGCGGGAGATGGCCTCCGGGCGATCCTTGCCGCGCACAATCAGCTTGGCGATCAGGGAGTCGTAGTAGGGTGGGATCACGCCTTCGGCATATGCCGCTGTATCTACGCGCACGCCCGTCCCGCCGGGGGGATGAAAAGCCGTGATTTTGCCCGCTGAGGGAGTGAACTTCTCCGGGTGCTCGGCATTAATGCGGCATTCGATGGCGTGGCCTCGGGTGAGCACCTTGCCCTGCAGCACCTCATCCATACGCCCCCCTGCCGCCAGCAGGATCTGGCTCTTCACCAGGTCAACATCGGTAACCATTTCGGTGACCGGGTGTTCCACCTGGATGCGGGTGTTCATCTCGATGAAGTAGAGGCTGCGGTCCTCATCCATGAGGAATTCGACTGTGCCCGCGTTGACGTAGCCGATTTTGGAGAGCGTGGCGCCTAGCATGGAGCCGATGCGTTCGCGCAGTTCGGGCGTCATCTGGGTGGAGGGCGACTCCTCCAGCAGCTTCTGGTGGCGGCGCTGGATGCTGCACTCGCGCTCCCCCAGGCTGATGACCTTGCCATAGGAATCTCCCAAGACCTGAAACTCGATGTGGCGCGGCCGCTCCAGAAATTTCTCCAGATAGAGGTCGCCGTTGCCGAAGGCGGCGGCCGCCTCCGATTGCGCGGCGCGGAACAGGTTGGGGAGTTCCTCCTCGCTGCGGATGATACGCATGCCGCGCCCGCCCCCGCCGGCGGAGGCCTTCACAATCACCGGGTACCCGATTTTCCGCGCCCACTCCTGGGCCTCGCCTTCGGAGCTGATGACCCCCTCAGAGCCGGGCAGGATGGGCACGCCGGCCTGCTTCATGGCGGCGCGCGCCTTCTCTTTTTCGCCCATCAGACGGGTGATTTCCGGCGGCGGACCGATGAACTTGATACGGCAGGTCTCGCATACCTCGGCAAAGTTGGCGTTTTCCGCCAGCAGCCCGTAGCCGGGGTGGATGGCGTCCACGTTGGCGATTTCCGCGGCGCTGATCACCGCGGGAATGTTGAGATAGCTCTGCGCCAGCTGGGGCGGGCCAATGCAGATGGCCTCATCGGCGAAGCGCACGGGCAGCGAATGGCGGTCGGCCTCGCTGTAGATGGCCACCGCCTTGATGCCCAGTTCCTTGCAGGCGCAGATCACCCGCAGGGCAATTTCACCGCGATTGGCAATCAGGATCTTCTTGAACATTTATGAATGCAGTTATTTGCGTGGACGGACTTCAAACAGAGGCTGGCCATACTCCACCGGTTGGCCGTTGTTGACCACCCTTTTGACGACCTCCCCGGCGACATCGCATTCGATTTCGTTCATCAGCTTCATGGCTTCTATGATGCACAGCACCTGGCCCACTTCGACCGTGTCTCCCGGCTTGACGAAGGGCGGCGAGCCCGGAGAAGGCGCTTCGTAAAACGTCCCCACGATGGGTGAGGTGATGGCGTGCAGTCCTTCCTCTTTGGCGGCACCGGCTGGCGCTGCAGGAGCGGCCGCCGGGGTGGAAGCTGCAGCCGGGGAAGGCACCCGGGATTCGCCGGCGAGGGGCATGGGCGGCACCGTCACGTAATGCACGTCGCGCCCCGCGGGGGCATCTGACGCCCCGCGCTTAATGCGCACCTTGACGTCGCCACGTTCCAGTTCGAACTCGGTGACGTCTTTCTCGATTAGGAACTCGATGAGTTCCTTGAGCTCTTTCTGATTCATGATTTGGTGGAGGGACTGCGTTATCCGCTGCCGCCCATGGCAGCAGCGGCCGGCCTTTATCTACAGCACGATCAGCTCTTTGCTGGTGGAGGTGAGCACCTCATGACCAGAGCGGGTCACAGCCACCATGTCCTCAATCCGGACTCCGCCCCGCCTGGCCAGGTAAACCCCCGGCTCCACGGTAATGACCATGCCCGGTTGCAAGCGCTCCTGCTGTCCGGCGGCCACGCGCGGGGGCTCGTGGATTTCCAGTCCCACGCCGTGACCCGTGGAATGAGTAAAGTAGCGCGCCAACCCGGCACCGCGCAGCGTCCTGCGGGCTGCCCGGTCCACTTCGCCAACCGCAACTCCCGGCCGTATTGCGGAGATGGCCGCCAGTTGCGCTTCCAGCACCGCCTGATAAAGGCGGCGCTCCTCCGCTGTCGGACGGCCCACACACACGGTGCGGGTCATGTCCGAACAATAACCTGCGAGTATAACACCGAAGTCGAAGAGCACGAATCCGCGGCGGGGGACACGGCTGGCGGAAGCACGGGCGTGGGGCAGCGCGGAACGCGGGCCGGCGGCCACGATGGTGGAAAAGGACATTCCCTCGGCTCCGCCACGGCGCGCCGCGTACTCCATTTCCGCCGCCAGCGTAGTTTCCGCCGTCCCCGGGCGGACCAGGGGCAGCGCCACCTTGAACAGAGAGTCCCCCAACTTCGCCGCCGCCCGCATGCGTTCCAGTTCTCTTTCATCCTTCACCATGCGCAGGCGTTCCACTACGCCGGCGGTGCCGCGCAGGCGCACACGATCGGAAAGCTGGCGCATGATAAGCGTGCGCGAGCCGAGAGTGAGATGTTCGCTTTCGACCCCGGCCACCAGCCGCTTTCGCCCGGTTCGCTTCCGCAGCCAGTCGGCGGCCGCGGCCAGGGGAGATTTGCGGACAATAACCACCCGCGCTCCCTTCACTTCCGTCCGGGCCTGCTCGCTGTAGCGGCCATCGGTGAAGAACACCGAACCCGAGGGCGCCAGAGCCAGCACCCCGCTGCTGCCGGTAAAGCCGCACAGGTAGCTGACGTTGGGCAGGTGGGTGGCCAGAAAAACGTCGCACTTTACAGCCTCAGCAGATTGCAGCAACTGTTTTTGGCGGACTCGATAATCCATGCGGGCAGATTTCGGAACCAAGATGCTCGTCCGCTTCAAGATATATCATTTGCTCGGCGCTTCGGGACCAGACGCGGCGGCAAAAAAGAAGGCCCTCGTCGCCGAGGGCCTGATTCGGTGCCGTCTGAGCCTCGTTAGGTTTGCATGATCTTCGGCGTTATGAAGAAGATCAGCTCCTGCGTGGAGGTCTGAACAGTAGTGCGCTTGAACAGGTTGCCGAATACCGGGATGTTGCCCAGCAAGGGCACCTGCAGGACATTGAGGGAGTTCTGGGTCTGAATGACGCCGCCGATGACTACGGTGCCGCCGTCGGTGACCAGCACCTGCGTAGTCGCCTGCTGCGTGATCAGGGTGGGGTTGCCCTGCACCTGGCGGCTGAAGTCAGGCGTGGTGTTCTCCACGTCCACGTTGAGGAAAATGGTGTTCTCCGCTGTGATCTGCGGGGTCACCGTCAGGCGCAGAAAAGCGTCCACATAGGTGACTGTGGGAGGGCCGCCCAATTGCGCCTGCGTCACCACCGGGATGCGGAACCCTTGCCGCACCACTGCCTGGATATTGTTTTGCGTGACCACACGGGGCCGCGACAGAATTTTGAGCAAGCCGCGCGACTCCGCCATGGTCAGAACGAAATCCAGGCGGTAATTGGCCCCCAGGTTGCTCAGTGACACCCCACTGGTGGGACTGGGCACGGGCATATTGGAGAACAGCGGAATGCTGGCCGAGGTAACTGTCGGTGTCTTGCCCGTGGGCAAAGGCACACCGGGTATGGTCAAGTAGGCCGGCGGCCCTATATAGCCAACCTGGGTCGGGGAAGGCGTACCGGTTCCGCCGCCAACCGTGGTCGAGCTGTTGCCCCAACCCAATGCGAACTGGGTGCCCAGGTCGCGGGCGAAGGTTCGGGTGGCGGCCACCACGCGGGCTTCGATCTCCACTTCCTGCGTCTTGCGGTCCAGTTGCGTGATCAGCCGGTCAACCTGTGGGATCACGCTGGGAATGTCCTGAATGATGACGGCGTTGGTGCGGTCATCGGAAATGATGTCGCCGCGCGAGCTCAGCAGCTTTTTCAGCGTGGGCACCACGTCCTTGGAGTGGGCATAGCTGAGATAGCGAGTGACGGTTACTTTATCCACCGCCAGGGCTTCGGCTTCGATCTGCGCCCGGCGCGCTTCTGCTTCCTTGCGCAGGGTATCAATGGTGGCGATGCGCAATACGTTGCCCTGAAGCTGGCGGTCAAGACCGTTGTTTTTCAGCACAAGGTCCAGAGCCTGATCCCAGGGCACGTCGTCCAGAACAATGGTGAGGCTGCCGTGCACTTCCGGATCGAGCACAATGTTCAGGCCGCTGATTTCGTGAATCAGGCGGAAGAAATCCTTCAGGTCCACATCCTTGAGGTTCACGGAGATGGGCTCGCCGGTGTAGCGAGCCTTGCCTGAGGGCTGAATACCGCGCGACAACTCCTCTTGCTGTTCGGCTGCCAGGTTCTCCGCCGGCTTGATGTTGACTGCGGAGGAGGGCTGGGCCGCAGGAGCGGGGGCCGCAGCCGGCTGGCTGGGCTGGGCTTGCGCCGCGGCGTCCATGGAAGCGCTCTCGCGCGGCAGCAGCATGCTGGCGGGCAGGGCCGCCGCCATAGTGGCGGCCGCCTGAAGCGCGCGCTGTGGCGGCTGGATGCCGTCTTCCGCCGGCCGTGAACTGTATTGCGGCTCTACCATGACGAACTCTTTCGCCGGAGCGGAAGAGTCATGCGCCGCGGTGTTCAGGGAAACAGGAACCGGTGCCGGCGGCGCCACAGCGGCGCGCACCGGTTGGGCCACGGAGGCAGCCATGGCCGCCTTAGGCATGCTGGTTGGCCGCGCCTGGGCGAGCCGGGCGGAATGCAGCTTCAGGATGACCTTGTTGCCGGCGGGGACGAGTTGATAGTCCCGCGCTGCCAGCAGGTCCACCACCAGGCGAGCTACCGGCGGATGAGCGCTGTTCTGTCCCAGGCGCACCCCCTTGATGCCGTCAGCGCCGATGGCGATGTTACGGAACCGGGACACTACGGCGCCCGGCACGTCCACCACCACGCGGTCCGGATTCTGCACCATCGTGGCGGTGGCGGACAGCTTGCCGCTGCCCGTGATTTCCACGCTGATTCCGTTCCCGCTCTTGAGCACCTCGACCTTTTGGATCAGTGGGTGCTCCGCTGCCGTCCCCGTTTGCGGACCCGATGTCTGGGCCACGGCTAGAGAAATCATCAGCAGGGGAATGATTGCCAGCAATTGCATTCGCCTCATTTGCGTCTCCCTCACGCCCACGCCCGGCTTAACCAGCCCCATGCTGACGGCGGCTGCCGGGTGGCGCGTGCACTGCAATTCATTTTTGGCGGGCCGCATTCCGGCCGCCTTTTCCGGCCCCTTACACCGCCGGCACAGAAAGCTTCTTCACCACGTCGCGGGTGCTCTTGCGCCCCAGCACGTCCTGCACCGTCTCCCGCAGCACCATGGAATCGTCGGTGATCCGGGCCACGTAGCCATTGAAAATAGGATCATTCTCCCGCAGGAAATAAGCCTTGTTGGCCGTGTTCACCACCACCGCGATCATGCCGTCGTGGGAGCGTACGATGCCGCGCAAGCTCATGGAATCCGCCGCCAGGCAGCGCTTGCCGCCGCTGCAGCCCGCGCCCGGACCGCCTACCCGGCTCACGATCGGACTGACGAAGGGATCCCGCTTGTAACTGTCGCGCTTGGCCGCTTCGCTCATGCGCTGTTCGCCCGCTTCCGTGCCCACCACGTCTTTGGGCAGAAGCTTGCGCGCGTCCGGCACCGAGGCCGTTCCCGCGGCCGACTTGCCCGCTGGCTGCGGCATGCTGCCTTGGGCGGCAGCATCCACCGTCTTTTGCTGCGCGTTCCAGGTCTTCTGCGCCGTGTTCAGCTTGTTGCGGGTGTTTTGAATGATCTGCGGCGACTGCGCCCATAGCGCGGCCGTCCCCAGCAGTACCACTGCAATGATCGCCATGCGCTTCATATCCGCTCCCTAGCGCTGCCCCGCTACCCGCCGCAGTCCGGGCTTGGTTGGCGGGGCTTGCTGGTCGTGACTGAAAAACGTGGTCGCCACACAGGTAGCCACCACGCTCTCTCCCGGCGCGTACTGGTAGGTATGCTTGGCCCCGGCTTCCGTGGGTTTACTCACCGTGGCCATCACCAGGTTGGAAATATTGATAATGCGTTCCAAGTGGGCGACGCGGTCAAAAAAGTTCTGCATCGAGTAGTAGGGCCCATCCAGCTCCATTTCAAAGGGCACTTCGGTGTAAAACTCCTTGGTGTTGCTGGCCATTGACGTGTAACGCCGGATCTCGATGCCCGATTTCTCGGCTTCGCCCTGCATCATGCGCATGAACTTGTCGGCCTGCTTCTCATCCGGCACAATGCGCTCCTGGATGGCCAGCTGCAGCTTGAGGTTCTCGATCTGCTGCTCAATCTGCACCAGCTTGGGCCGGTAGCGCTCCAGTTCGGCATTCTCCGACATCTTGGTGGCCAGTTTCTGGGCGTCGTCATCATTGGCCGTGGCCATGCTGCGAAACACCCCGAAGTACGCCGCCAACGTGAGCAGCACCGCCATTCCGGCAATTACCGCCCACTGTTTTCCTTCCGGCAAATCAGTCAGGTTCGCCATAATCGCGCCTTTAGCTCTTCTGTTTCTGACAAGTAATGGTGAAGATGAAGGCCTGCATGTTCTTGACCTGCTCGTCCTGGTAGCTTTCCTTCATCTCCACCGATTTGAAATAGCCCGTCTTTTGCAGGTTGGTGATCAGGTTGGCCACCGCGGTCTCACTCAAGGCCCGGCCTTCGATATCAATGCTGCCGCCCTGGTCCTTGACCGCGCTCAGCCATACCGCCTCGGTGTTGTCCACTGTGCCGCCCAGGGTGGCCATGAGCTTCACCGGACCAAACTGCTCGGAGCGCAGCTCATCAATCACATCCACCCGGCGCTTGTACTGCTGCATCTGCTTTTCCCGCTCCAGGTACTTGGCCTTAACCTCGGAAAGCTCGCGGTTCTTGCGCTCGGCCTGCACCAGCTGCGTGGCCAGGTGCGCCTTCTCGGCGTTGAGGTGGTACCAGTAGCCGAAGTTCATGGCGGCCGCCAGAGCGAACACCAGCAGCACCTTCATCACCACGCTCACCCCGGCGCCAGGCAGCATGGACGCCAGGCTGGGACCGCGTTTGCTTTTCGATTTCGGAACACCAAGCAGATTGATGCGGATCATAGGTCGTCAAAACTCCTCAGGGCCAGGCCTACCGCCACCGCCAGCTGGCCGGCGTTCTGTTCCACCAGTTCCAGGCCCGGTCCCACCGGCGGCAGCACCTTCTGAAAGGGATTCAGCTCCTCCACCGGCAGCGAGAACTCCTGGCGCAGCGACTCAATCAGGCCCGGCACCTTGCAGGAACCGCCGGCCAGAAAGATTTTTTCGATGTGCTCGCCCGCCGCCGTGGCGCGGAAGAAGTCGAAGGTCTTCTGGATTTCCAGCACGATGATTTCGGTCACCTGCTGCAGAATGGGCAGCTTGGCATCCTCGCTGACCGTGCCCACCTTCTGACCCAGCTTGAGAGCTTCCGCGTCGTCGAAGCTGAGGTCGAGTTCCTTCTGCAGCGAATCCGTGTACTGGTGCCCGCCCACGCTGACGTCGCGGGTAAACAGCGGCACCGTGCCCTTGACGATGTTGATGTTCATCACGCTGGCGCCCAGGTTGAGCAGGGCCACGGTGGAGTTGGGAGCGGGCTCGTAGTTGTATTCGTAGCAGTTCTGCAGGGCGAAAGCGTCAATGTCCACAATGGCCGGCGACTTGCCCGCCATGGAGAGCACGTTGGTGTAGTTGAGAATTTTGTCCTTTTTCACCGCCACCAGCAGCACGTCCATGGTGGGGCTGGAGGGATCCTCGGAAAGAATCTGGTAGTCAATGCTGACGTCGGCAATGTCGAAGGGAATGGCCTGGGCGGCTTCCTTCTGAATGGTCTCCGCCAGTTCCTGGTCGCTCATCATGGGCAGCGGAATCTTCTTCACGATTACCGAGTGGCCGCTCACCGAGGTGGCCACCGCCCGCGACTTGATTTCGTTTTCCGTGAACAGCTTAGAGATGGCGCTGGAAACCGTGCCGCTGTCCACGATCATGGAATCCACCACGATGTCGGCGGGCAGGGCTTCCAGGCCGACATGGGCCACTTCAATGCCCTTGCGCCCGCGCTTCAATTCCACCGCCTTGATGCTGCTGGAGCCTACATCCAGGCCGACTATCGATTGCTTTCCAAACATGCTCTCCGCCTTTACAGTTGCGCTCCTGCCGCCCGCGCCTTGAGTTTCTTCCGCCCCCGCCCTTCCCCCTGGGTGCTCTTCCGCTCCATCCACGAATCGAGGATGGTTTTCTTGAACTTCCAGCGGTTCCCCAGCTTGAAAGCGGGAATTTTTTCCTCGTACACGTACTTGTAAAGCGTATCTGCGCTCACGCCCAGGTACTGCGAAGCCTGGCGAATATTCATGACCTCGGGGGCGTCAGTCATGTGGTTTTGACCCTCGTTCACAGCAATGCCCTCCCGCTTCACCTACACTCCGGCGAAGCCGGCCAAAAACGGACAAGAGGGAACCTCCCTCTTCTGACTTTTTGGGGGAGCTGTTTGCGTGTTGCTGCGTCTATTTCAACCGCTGCGCCAGAAGTGTCAAGGTTACTGTTCGGGTTTTGCCCGGTGGATGGCCGGTTTCGCCGGAAAATGCCGGACTTCCATTTTCCATAAAGCTACTACAGGAAGTACTTTGCTGAGCCAAAAGCGCTATTACTAGTGGTGTTTACAAGTGGGGTTCGAAATTCGCAAACAATCGTCGTTACCGAGGTGCTGGTCCCTCGGTGTGCCCACGGACAAACTCGCACCTTAGCGAACGTACAGCCCCGACTCCGCCCATAGCACAGGGGTGCCATACGTCAAGCGTGCCCGCTACCGTCTTACGCAAGTGACAAGCTGTGATTACAATCTCGCCGGCAAAAAAGCACGCAACCAAAGTTGCGGATTGAAGGCTAACTCCTCGCGCTCAACCTTCACGCCGCCTTGCGACGAGTCTGGCGAGTTCTCGCCGCTTTACGGGCGGCCAGCTTTAAACCCGTCCTACCCTTGGTACGGACTGCTTTCCTGGCCGCGCGCCGGCGGGAAGAGCGCCCGCGGGCTTGTGCCGTGCGCCGCGCCTGCCTGGCCAACGCCGGGCGCGAGGCTGCTTTGCGGCCTTCGTGCTTGAGAGCTCGCGAAACCGCGCGTGACCGCCGGGCGGAGGTTTTGCGGCGGCGTGCGGTCCTGCCTTTGCGCAGGTCTCGCCGGGCCCGCACTCTGGTTCGGGCGCTGGCCTTGCCCCGTTTTGGAGCTGCCAGTTTCACACCCGAGCGCCTCGCCTTGGAAAGCCCGATGGCGATCGCCTGCTGCGGGGAGCGGGCGCCGTGCTTGCCCTCGCGGACGTGGTGCATCTCCTCGCGTACAAATTCGCCGGCCTGCGTGCTGGGCGCCTTGCCTTCGCGCTCGTCTTCACGGGCCCGTTCTATGGTTTCCTTCTCCGGCATACGCCACCTCCAATGAAATCAGATTAAGGGGACAGGTGCATATCTTTAGTGGATGCGCCGGCTTGACGAGGAGATGACAACTCCTTCCAGCCAGTGCAGCTGTCATGCAACAAGCGGAAAAAACCGGCCCGTCTAAATGACTACCGGCTATTCCTAAAGTCCTGGGAGGCGTGCGATGGCTCATTCAAAGAAGAAACGAAACAACCAGAGATGGGTGGCCGGGATCAGGACCGAGTCCAGCCATCCTCCGGCCGGATTGTTCACCAGAAATGCATTCACCATCGCCAGGACTCTGGCCTCCAAAAAGGTCTCGCCCAAGGGTCCGGGTTCGGGCATGCGAATGTTGACCTATTTCATCAACCGCGCCGGTGGGGGCCTCAGTCGCAAGCGCCGGGCCGAACTGGACAAAGCCAAATTCCTGCTGGCAAAACGAGTCGAGCGCGCACGAGCAACCAGGCGCAAAGCCGCTTAGCAGCGCTCGTCACACGGCCCCAAAAGAAAAAAGCCGCCACCGAAGTTGCGGCTCCAAATCACCGGGATCGGAATCGTTCTAATCTATGTCGAACTGCTCCTGGTGCAGCGTGGGATCGGTTTTCACGATCACGCTGCGGCCGGTCAACTCTTCCAGTTCGGTGAGCCAGCGCCCGTTGCCGGACTTCAGCGCCTTACCCACTTCCGGGTTGACCCGCAGCATCACGTCCGGCCGCTCCAGCTGCTTGGCGATCTTGCGCATCTCGGTGAAAATCTCGTTGCACACCGTGCTGACCGATTTCACGAAACCGGTGCCGGTGCAGTAGGGACAAGGCGAGCCCAGGGTACGCTCCATGGACTGTTTTACCCGCTTACGGGTGATGGCCACCAGTCCGAAATCATTGAACTGCAGCACCTTGGATGGAGCACGGTCGGAGCGCAGCGCCTCTTCCAGAGCCTGCATCACTTTCTGCCGGTTGCGGCGCTCATCCATGTCAATGAAATCAATCACGATAATGCCGCCCAGGTCGCGCAGGCGAATCTGGCGCACGATTTCCTTGATGGCGTCCACATTCGTCTTGACGATGGTGTCTTCCAGGCGCGTGGTTTTGCCCACGTACTTGCCGGTGTTGATGTCAATGGCCACCAGCGCTTCCGTCTGATTGATCACGATATAGCCGCCGCTCTTCAGCCACACCTTGGACTTGAGCGCCTTGTTGATCTCATCCTGCAGATTGAATTGCTCAAACAGGGGCGTGCTCTTGGTGTAGAGCTTGACCCGCTTGGCCAGCGCCGGCTGGAAGCGGCCCACGAAGCGCACAATGCGCTCGTACTCCTGGTCGTTATCCACCCAGATTTGGGAGAAATCCTGCGTCACCTGGTCGCGCAAAATGCGTTCCACCAGGTTGAGATCGTGGTAGATGAGCGCCGGGGACTTGCTGTTTTCGGCGCGGTGCTTGATTTCGTTCCACAGGTTCTTGAGGAAGCGGATGTCGGCCCGCAATTCATCCTCATCGGCGGCCGCCGCGGCGGTACGTACGATGAAGCCGCCGTGCCCGTTTTCCCGCTCGCTGAGGACAATACGCTTCAACCGCTGCCGTTCTTCCTCGGAAGCGATCTTACGGGAAACCCCGATGTGATTGACCGTGGGCATATAAACCAGGAAGCGCCCGGGCAGGGCAATGTGGCTGGTGATGCGGGCGCCCTTCTTGCCGATCGGCTCCTTGGCGATCTGCACCAGAATTTCCTGGCCTTCCTTGAGCAGGTCGGTGATGGCGGGCAGAGCACGCTGCGGTTCGCGGCGGCGAAAACGGCGTCCCATGCGGCGTCCACCACGGCGTTCGCCCCAGGCAGGGCGCTCGGCGCGCTGCTGGTAGCCGGCGGTCCCCGCTGGCGCCCGCACTTCCGCGCGCGCCTCCATTTCCCCTTCCTGCGGCTGAGTCTCAGCCGTCATTTCGGTTTCACTGGTCTCGGCATGTCCGGTTTCGGACTGGCCCTCGCCGTTCTCGGCAAACTCTTCCGCAAACGCGGCACGCTCCGCATCCGTTTCCTCCACCGCCTCGGTCAATTCGACTCCATTCCCGATGTGGTTGTGTTCCGCCTCGTGGAGATCGCCGGCTTCATGCGTCTCCTCTTCCAGTTCCTCGAAGTCGGTATCTGCCAGTTCCTCGGCAAAGGAGGGAATATCGCTCTCCTCGTCCTCGATTTCCTCCT
>DATEJK010000209.1:0-16594 GCA_035278025.1 Terriglobales bacterium
CGGCCTGCCTTCCCTGGCCGAACCGGCGGAGTCGGCCACGAAGGCAAAGCCGGCGGTTCCCGCGGACAAAGTGGCGGTGCTGCATGCCCGGGCGGAAGATGCCGCGCTCGACTCCACGCCTCCTGTGCGTGTGGAGCGGGCCCCGGCCGAGCCTGCCGCTGTTCCGGAAATGGTTCAGGAGAACCCGGCGCTGCCTCCGGCATTGGATGTGGAAGCGCCGCCCGCTCCGGCGCCGCAAAATGATTCTGGCCGCCGGACAAGGCGGATTCCCTGGGCGGTTGCGCCCGTGGGCGCGGCCGCAGCCCTGTTGGTGCTCGCCCTTTGGCTGGCGCCGCGGTGGAGAATGCCGCAGCTCACCATCGCTCCCGTCCCGGCGCCGCCGGCCCCGGCGCTGGCCGCTGCGGTTGCGCCGCAGCCCGCGGTGACGTCCGCGAAACCGGGGCTTCAGCGCCTGTCCCCGGCTAAGCCCGCGGCCTCCATCGAAGCCGTCTACCGTCACGCGGCCAAGCCGGAGATTCCGGCCGTTCCAGATTCGCCGAACCTGCCGCAGATTGCCGAAGCTCCGCGTTCCGGCTTTATCTATCCCGTCGCTCCCAACCCCAACCTGGTGGGCAAGGTTGCGCTCAAGGCGGTGGTAGCCAGCGATGGCACCGTGAAAGATATTGAGGTTCTTAGCGGCGACCGCGCTCTTGCCGCCGCCGCTGTTCGCGCGGTGAAACAATGGCGCTACGCTCCCGCCCAGGTCGGAGGACGCACGGTGGAAGCGCAGACTCGAGTCACCATCAGCTTCCTCGGCGACGATGCCGTCTCCATCACCGTGCCTGAGTCGCAGTAGCCCGCCCGGTCAGTTATTGCCGGTTACCGACAATTGACGCGCCCGAGCACTCACATGCAGCAGGGGACAACCTGAGCTTGCGGCCGCAATCCTAGGCGGTGGAGACGAATCTGGAACGTCGCATCAGCAGCAAGGCAAGGAAAACGCCGGCGAGAACGTCGAACGAAAGGCAAAAGCCCGGCCACCACTCAGGAACACCGGGATTGTGAATGAACCGGTGGCGAAAGAAGTCGAAAACGCCGTGTCCGGCCAGGCCAGCCGCAATCAGCCAAAGGCTCTTCTTGAAACCCGCGACGGCCAGCGCGAAAAAAGCGCCTGCGATCACGGACTCCAAGGCCAGGATCCGCGGGGAAGCCCCCATTACCGCAAACAAAATGTAATACGAGGCAACCACTATCAGCAGCGTCGGATAGAAAACTCTGTCGCGGTCAAATCCGGCCAACAGGGCGAAGGCGCACACCGCCAGTGCCAGTCCAGCCCCGATCAGATATTCCATAGATTCCTCTTCGGCTGCTTTGGAGGTGGATGGTTCACGCAAGCCCGCTTTTGGCTTGAGGAGGAAAGGATACCGCGGTTCAGTACGGGTTGCTATAAACTCTGAGAACCGTGAGAACACTCGATATTATCCTTGGCTGGCTACTGATCGCGTTCGGCGCCGCTCACACCGCGTTAACGCGGAAGGTGAGCCCCGACATGGGCATCAACGCTGTTTGGTTCGCAAGTGGCGGCCTGCTCATGATCACAATAGCGGCGCTCAACCTGCTCCGGGTGGCGTATGGCTCGGTCGCAAAGGGCGTGTACGTGGTGTCGGTGATCTCGAACATCGTGCTCCTCCTGCTGATGCTGTTTATTGCAACCCGGCTTCCGATGCGGAGCAACCCGCAGGTTCTGGTGGGTTTGATTCTCACAGCACTGCTCACCGCATTCTCAGTGCTTCGCCGCGCTGGCTATGTTCAAACTAGTCAATGACCTGAGTTCAAGCGTCGTTGTACTGGTTATGCGTGGGTGGGTCGGTGGCCCACTCAAGCCGGGGTTTGGATTGAATGGGGAGGATAACGCGGTTCAGCGCGGGCTGCTCTTTGTGCGGAGTCGAAGCAAGCCCACACGCTCCGCAGTCGTTGTCATTGTGGCGGACCAAGACTCACAGTCGCCTTGCCGTTTGGAAGGCATTTGAACACGTAACTGACATACCCTTGAATCAGCCAAGCTTTGCCATTCAGATAAAACGGTCGAAAGTGGAGCCGTTTGACTGCTTCAACAGTGATTGGTACCAGGAGTGGATGACCAGAAACGACCGTAATGTCTGAGGTGCGGCCTTTCTCGTCAACAGCGAGGGACAAAAGCACTGTACCTTGAATATTTTTCCTTTTCGCCTCCCCAGGGTAGCTCGGCGCTACTTGGTTTGTCATCAAAGTCCGCATCACACGCTGGCTGACTTGCACGGGAGCTGGTGTTTCGTACCGTTCTCTTGGGGGGTAAAACCGCGGGGTTTGAAGATAACCCGCAACGAGAGAGGAAGCGAGTAGGATAGCGACCAACATCGTACGACCCTTTCACATGCCGATATGGTACACCCGATGTAGTCTCCACCTCCCTTTAATTGTGTGAAATCCCCATAGCACGTTTCATTTACGCAAACCTCAGCGGCGGCTGGGCCCTGCCGCTCAATGTGAATCGCGCGCCACTTTGGCGCCGCTGTGGCCCACCAGAAAATCCAGGTCGGCTCCCTTATCGGCCTGCTGCACGTGCTCCACGTAGAGTCTCTCCCATCCCCGCGGCGGAAGCGGAGGCGCTTTCCAGCGGGCCCGCCGCGCAGCCAGCGTGGCCTCATCTACTTCCAGGTCCACGCGCCGTTGGGCGGCGTCGAGCGCGATCATGTCTCCGCTTTCCACCAGCGCCAGCGGGCCGCCGGCGGCGGCTTCCGGACAGGCGTGCAGCACAACCGTGCCGTAAGCGGTGCCGCTCATGCGGGCATCGGAAATCCGCACCATGTCGTTCACGCCCCGGCGCAGCAGCTTGGGCGGCAAGGGCATGTTGCCCACTTCCGCCATGCCGGGGTAACCGCGCGGCCCGCAGTTCTTGAGCACCAGCACGGAGTTCTCATCCACCTGCAGGGCTTCGTCGTTGATGCGGGCGTAGAAGTCTTCGATGGACTCGAACACCAGCGCCCGCCCGCGATGCTGCAGCAGGCGGGGGGTGGCGGCGGAGAGCTTGATCACCGCGCCATCCGGGGCCAGGCTGCCGCGCAGCACCGCGATGCCGGCATTTTCCTTGAAGGGCTTCTGGAAGGTGTGAATCACGCCGCGGTTCCAGCAGGGCGCATCCTTTACGTTCGCCCACATGGACTCACCGTTGGCGGTCAGCGCCTCGCGGTGGAGCGCGCCGCCCTCGCCCAGTTCGCGCAGAACCGCGGGCAAGCCGCCGGCATAGAAGAAGTCTTCCATCAGGAATGCGCCGGAAGGCTGAATATTCACCAGGCACGGCATTCCGTTTCCAAGATGGTCGAAGTCGTCCAGGCACAGCGGTACGCCCACCCGGCCGGCCAGCGCCAGCAGGTGAATAACCGCGTTGGTGGAGCCACCGATGGCGGCATTGGCGCGAATCGCATTCTCGAACGCCTGCCGGGTCAAAATGTGCGACATGCGCACATCATCCTTCACCATCTGCACGATGCGCCGCCCGCTCATCTGGGCGAGCGTGTTGCGGCGCGCGTCCACCGCCGGAATGGCGGCGTTCCCCGGCAGGCTCATGCCCAGCGATTCCACCATGCTGGCCATAGTGGAAGCCGTGCCCATAGTCATGCAGTGCCCGCGCGAGCGGTGCATGCAGCTTTCGGCGGCGAAGAATTCCTCCTGGCTCATCTGCCCGGAGCGCACCTGTTCCGACATCTGCCAAACGCCGGTGCCGGAGCCCAGGTCGCAGCCGCGGAATTTGCCCGAGAGCATGGGTCCGCCCGACACTCCGATGGTGGGCAGGTCGCAGGAAGCCGCGCCCATCAGCAGGGAGGGGGTGGTCTTGTCGCAGCCCATCAGCAGCACCACGCCATCCATGGGATTGCCGCGAATGGACTCCTCCACGTCCATGCTGGCCAGGTTGCGAAACAGCATGGCGGTGGGCCGCAGTTGCGTCTCGCCCAGCGACATGACGGGAAACTCCAGGGGAAAACCTCCCGCCTCCCAAACTCCCCGTTTTACAAATTCAGCCAACTCCCGGAAATGCCCGTTGCAGGGCGTCAGCTCCGACCAGGTGTTGCAGATGCCGATCACCGGCCGGCCCTCAAACAAGTCGTGCGGCCAGCCCTGGTTCTTCATCCAGCTGCGGTAAATGAATCCGTCGCGGTCCTGCCGCCCGAACCATTCCTGGCTGCGCAGTTTTCTCGTGGCTGTGCTTTCATCCTTTGCCTGCAAGCTGAGCCTCCCGAAGAAGCAAAATCATAGCGCAGACCCGGCGGGTGAATGAATCGCGGCCTGCCCTGGGCACCAGGATTCTTTTCACCGCCGAGATCGCCGAGTCCGCCGAGAAGTCCAAGCTCATGTTGACTTCAGATTGAGACGGATTGGGAAAATGAATTCGAGTTCTCGTCGTTCTCTGCGATCTCGGCGGTAGATTCTGGTGTTCGCAGTTCCCACTTACGCGCACTTGACGCCGCACCGCGGCTGCGCCGATTATGGCCCGGTCTGTTTTGTGACCTGAGGCTGGAGCTCCTTTCTATGGCTGGAATGTCCCCGCGCTGCACGCTGCAAGCTCACTGGTGTTCAGTTTTGCCGTCCACCCTCGCCCTGTCCCTGATTCTATTCTGCCTGTTGTCTCCGGCCTGGGCCGCGCCCTCTGCCTCCGGCAAGGCCGCCGCCGGCAAGGCCTTGCAGATTTATTTTGTGGATGTGGAAGGGGGCCAGGCGACCCTGTTCGTTACTCCGGCTAGGAGCTCGCTGCTGATTGATACCGGCTGGCCGGACAACAAGGGACGCGATGCCGAGCGCATTGTGGCCGCGGCCAAAAAGGGGGGCATCAGCAGGATTGATTATGTGCTCATCACGCATTTTCACACCGACCACGTGGGCGGAGTTGCGCAACTGGCCGCGCGCATTCCCATCGGCACCTTCATTGACCATGGTCCCAACCGCGAGACAACGGAGGCTGAGACTGAGAAAGGCTGGAAAATTTACCAACAGCTGCTGGCCAGCGGGAAGTACAAGCATGTCAGCGAGAAAGCGGGCGCCAGCCTCCCGGTTCCGGGACTGCAAGCCACGGTGATCAGCGCCGACGGCGCGCTCATCACGCATCCGCTTGCCGGCGCCGGCGCCAATAATCCCTACTGCAAGAGCGCCGGCCACTACCCGCCCGACCAGACGGAAAATGGCCGCTCGCTGGGCACCCTCCTTACCTTCGATAAGTTGCGCATCCTCGACCTGGGTGACCTGACCAAGGACAAGGAAGCGGAGCTGATGTGCCCCGTCAACAAGCTGGGCAAGGTGGACATCTACATCGTTTCCCACCACGGCTGGAACCAAAGCAGCAGCCCGGAATTTGTGGACGCCATCGCCCCGCGCGTTTCCATCATGGATAACGGCGCCAAAAAAGGCGGCACGCCCTCCACCTGGGACACTTTGAGCAAGTCTCCCGGCCTGGAAGACTTGTGGCAGCTGCATTTTTCCGATGAGGGCGGGCAGGCGCACAATGAGCCGGCACAATACATCGCCAACCTCGACGGTCCCGACTCCGGCCATTATCTGGAATTGACTGCCTGGCCGGATGGCAGCTTCGCGGTATACAACTCCAGAACGGGAAAGACGAAACACTATGCCGCAGCGTCATCCGGCCGCCGTTAAACTTCCGTCATGAGGACTTCAGACCTCCGCCCGTGCAGAGGAGACAATGCGATGACCAGCGCTCGCTTTCTTACCATGATTGCCGTTCTTCTGGTTCCCGGGATGGCCGCTTTAACCGCGAAATCCAAATCCGCGCCGGGTCTTTTGCTGGTGGCCAACAAGGGCGAACACACCCTCGGCGTGATTGATCCGAATACGGAACGCCAGACCGCCATCATTCCCGAAGGCGGGGTAACCGGCCATGAGGTGGCGGCCTCGCCCGACGGCCGCCGCGCTTTCGTTCCCATCTACGGCAACTCCGGGGTAGGACTGCCCGGCAGCAACGGGCGCAAAATTGACGTGATTGACCTGGCTACGCGCCGGGTGGCACACACCATTGACTTCGGGCGCGGGGTGCGCCCCCATTGCGCCGTCTTCGGGCCCAAGGACGGTCTGCTTTACGTCACCACCGAACTGGACCAATCCGTCGCCGTCATTGACCCCAAGACTCTCCAGATTACCGGCAGCGTCCCCACCGGCCAGCCGGAATCGCACATGCTGGCCATCAGTCCCGATGGCCGCCGCGGCTACACCGCCAACGTGGGCCCCGGTACAATCTCCGTGCTCGATCTGGCGGCGCGCAAAACCCTCAGCGTTATTCCGGTCGCCAGCCATGTGCAGCGCATTTCCGTTTCGCCCGATGGCCGCTGGGTTTTCACCTCCGATACCACCAAGCCCCGCCTGGCTGTGATCAACGCCGCCAGCGATAAGGTGGACCACTGGCTGGCTCTGCCCGGGACGGGATACGGCACGGCTTCCACGCCTGACGGAAAATGGCTGCTGGTTGCCCTGCCGGACGCAAACGGGGTGGCGGTAATTGACCTTCCCAGCCTGCGCGTGGTGAAAACCATCAGCGTGCCCGCGGCTCCGCAAGAGGTCCTGATTCGCCCTGACGGAAAGGTGGCATACATTTCCTGCGATCGCAGCCATCAGGTGGCTGCCATTCAGATCGGTGACTGGAGCGTAAAGCTGATCGGCGCAGGCAAAGGCGTGGACGGCCTGGCCTGGGCCAGATAGCAAGGCTGGTGGCGGGCGAGCAACAGCCGGCACCCGTGCCCGCGGCGTCTATTTCTGCGGGGCGGGCTTGGGCGCCGGGTTGGTCACAGGCGGGGTGGTCTTTACCGGCTGGGTTTTGGTCTGCGAAGGTTTCAGGCCTTCCAAAACCGAACCGCTGCGGTGGCGAGAGGCATAAACCGAAAGTGTGATCGAGGTCAGCATGAAAATGACCGCCGACCAGGTGGTCGCCTTGCCCAGCAAGGTGGAAGAACCGCGGGGGCCGAAGGCGGTCTGGCTGCCCATCCCGCCAAAGGCGGAAGCGACGTCGCCGGCGTTGCCGCTCTGCAGCAGCACCACGATGATGATGAAGAAGCAAACGACAATGTGAATCAGCGTGACAAATGTAACCATGAGTTAAATGGCTCGCCGGACGCCCGGACTACCCTTTCTCGGAATGGTGCGGAAGGGGGGATTTGAACCCCCACGCCTTTCGGCGCCACCCCCTCAAGATGGTGTGTCTGCCAGTTCCACCACTTCCGCACTGGCCGTAAGAATATCGTGAGGTCGAATTTCATTATAACAAAGGCGGTTGCTGGGCTCGTAAGACCGCAACCGGCCCTCAGTATTCAGCATTCAGCCACGTTCATGCGAGGAACTGACAGGGACGCTGGTGTGGACAGAGGACCGCCGCCAGCGGCTGAAGCCGTAATTGTTTGCAGAGCCCTTCGGCACGCCCATAACTTTCGCACTCAAGCCAAAAGCGGGCTTGAGTGGGGAACCCGCCACCCCGCGGATTCTGTAAATGCATAGGTTCTTCGGTCGCGCTCGGCTCGCTGCGCGCGTTCCTCAGAATGACACTTTAATTTCGCGCGCTCCCTCAGGATGACACTTTAATGAGGTGGCAAGTATTGAAGAAGGTATCACCTTAACCAGTTGTGCCACAGATGTACCCCTCCTGCGCTACAATCGCGGGCTGCACAAAAGCGGGCCGCAAGCGGAGCCAAACTACAGAGAGGATAACGATAGATGAAGAAAAGCTCTTATACTCGCCGCGATTTCATGCTGCTGGGGGCGGGCGCGGCTGCGGCCGGCCTGGCCGCCAAGGTCACCGTCCTGGAACCAAAAGCCCTGTGGGCCACGACGCGGCCAGTGCCGCCCAGCGATGTGGTGCGCTTCGCCTCGATCGGCACGGGCGTAAGAGGCTGCGAACTGCTGGAGGCCTCGCTGGCAGTGCCGGGAATCGAGTGCGTCGGCATCTGCGATCTGTACGATTCGCGCCATCAGGCCGGGCAGGAGGCGGTGCAGAAGCAGGTTCCCACCACGCGCGACTACCGGCAGATCCTGGACCGCAAGGATGTGGACGCGGTGATCGTGGCGGTGACCGACCATCATCATCGCAAACTGGTGGAGGACGCCTGCGCGGCGGGCAAGGACGTGTACTGCGAGAAGCCGATGTCGCACACGGTGGAAGACGGCTTCGCCATGATTGACGCGGTGCACAAGAACAAGCGCATTCTGCAGGTGGGCAGCCAGCGGGTGAGCTCCATTCTGTACGCCAAAGCCAAGGAAATTTACGATTCCGGAAAGCTGGGGCAGGTGGATTGCATCGAGGCGTACTGGGACCGCAACACGGCGAGCGGGGCGTGGGTATATCCCATCCCGCCGGACGCCAGCCCGCAGACCATTGACTGGAACGCCTTCCTGGTGAACGCGCCCAAGCGGCCCTTCGATGCGGTGCGCTTTTTCCGCTGGCGCTGTTTTGAGGACTACGGCGAGGGGCTGGCCGGCGATTTGTTTGTGCACCTGATTTCCGGCATTCACTTCATTACCGGCACCAACATGGTGGCGCAGCGGGCGCAAACCTCGGGCGGCCTCTTCCGCTGGAAGGACGGGCGCGACTTCCCCGACCTGATCGAAACCTTCTACGACTATCCCAACTTCCGGGTGATGGTGCGCTGCAACCTGAACAATGAAGGCGGGGAGTTCATCGGATTCTATGGAACCAAGGGCACGATGATCATCAAGGATTCCACCCTGACCTATACGCCGCAGGACACGCGGCCGCAGGCGGAATCGTACTCGATTTATGGCTGGCCCAAGCGACTGCGCGACCAGTACCTGAAGGAATGGGCACAGCAGCACCCGGAGCCGGAACCGCTGCACTTCAAGGTGGACGAAGAAGCGGAAAGCTTCGCCGTTCCCAAGGGCTATAACGACGTTTCCGACCACCAGGCCAACTTCTTCAACGCGGTGCGCACGCGCAAGCCGGTGGTGGAGAATGAGATTTTCGGCAACAACGCGGCGCTGGGCTGCCATCTGGCCAATTACTCTTACTTCAACAAGACCATCGCGGTGTGGGACGAGGGAGCGAAGAAGATAAAGGCGTAGAGGAACGTTTCAAAGGTCGGAAGGTTTCAAAGTTTCAAGGTTTCAAAGTTTCGGGCGACTTACCGAAACTTTGAAACCTTTTCTTATTTGACCACCATGACCAGCTTGGTGGTGCGGGTGACGGTGCCGGAAACGGCCGAGACGGTGATGTTATAAGTTCCCGCCGGCGTGAAGGGGGGAATCGTCGGCTTGCTGTTGGAACTGCCGCAGGCGGGCTGCAACACGGTGAGCAGCAGAAGCAGCCCGAGTGCCAGGATACCGGCTAAGCGTTTGCGCCGGCGCTGGTCTGTGCCCAAGGAAAAGCCCAGGAAAGCGATGCCGCCGAGCGGGAGCAGGAGGGCATACATCTGGCGCAGATTCTGCTTGAGCGAAGCGATGGCCGAGATGCCGGGCGGGAGGGCGGTTGTCGTAATGGTAAGCGATGAGGTCACGGGCGTGGCGCCAGGGACCACCGGATCGGTGGAGAAGGCGCACATGGCAGCCGTGGGCACACCGCCGGAGCACTTCAAGGAAACGCCGTTGGGAAAGGTGGCGCCCTGGGGGACGGGGCTGACGGTAACGGTATAGGTTGCCGCCTGTCCGGCGGGGGTGTTGGCGGTAGCGGGACTCACAGAGACCGCGAAGTCATTGACGGAAGTGCTGGCGCCGGCGGAGACACTGCTTGTGGTGGAACTGCTGCTGACGGTTCCAGTGTCGCTGAGCGGGCCCACCGCGGTACCGGCGATGTGCACGGCGACGGTGACGACCCCGTTGACCGCCAACTGCCCCAGACTGCAGGCCAGCGTGGTACCGGCGGGAGCAGAGCAGGTGCCCTGGCTGGGGCTTACGCTCTTGAAGGTACCGTTGGTGGGCAAGGTATCGGTAAAGACGACAGCAGTAGCGATGTCGGGTCCCTGGTTGGTGATGGTGAAGGTAAAGGCGGCGGCGTTACCAATGCCGACGGGATTGGGAGTGGCCAGGGCGGACAGCGCCAGCGTGGTTTGCCCGGTGAAGTGGGCGACGAAAGCGTCACTGCCGCCTTTTACTACGCTCTGATATACGCCCGAGGTCGCCAGGCCGCCGGAAGCGGTTTCACCTGCCACATAGGGGTTGCTGTTTACATCCAGGGCAATACCGGTGCCGCGGTCTGAGCCTGTGCCGCCCAGGTAGGTAACGAGTTGGGAAGTGCCGCTGACGTCAAACTCGCCGACAAAGGCATCCATTGCGCCACCAAGCGCCGCTTGCGTGGGCTTTACGGTGTTCAGGTTGGTGGAAGTGGTGGAGCCGGTCACGAAGGTGTTCTGGTTTGCATCCACAGCAATACCCAAACCGGAATCGTCGCCGCTGCCTCCGAGATAGGTGGACCAGATCAGGGTTTTTCCGGCCGAGGCCAGTTTGCTGACAAAAGCGTCGCTGGCGCCGCCGGCGAAGGTGGCCTGGTAAGTCGTGCTCCCGGTGGAGGGCTGCACCGGAAAATTAGTGGAACTGGTAGAGCCGGTGACATAGGCGTTGCCGGCGGAATCGGCGGCCACGCCATTCCCTATATCGGTGCCGTTGCCGCCCAGGTAGGTCAAGAAAAGGGCCGGAAGTGTGCCATTGGGATTGAGCTTGGCGAGGAACGCGTTCTCGGTGCCGTTCAAGGCGGACTGGTAGGCATTCACTACCGGCATGTCGGTGTAGTTGGTGCCGCCGGTGATGTAGGCGTTGCCGCTGGGGTCAACGGCAATGCCTCCACCGCTGGTAAGCGCGGGGGCACTTCGCGGGGTGCTCCCGCCGACATAGGTGGAGTACACCAGGCTGGAGGTACCCTGCTTGGCGGTGTTGAGCTTGGTGACGAAAAATTCGCTGGCGCCGGTCAGACTGCCAGGCTTTGTAACCCTGGCGAAATCGGAAGAGAGGGTGGTTCCGGTAACGAATACAGTGCCGGCAAGGGGTCCAACCGCCACGCCGCTGGCGGTATCGGCGTTGCTTCCCGCTAAGTAGGTGGAATAAACCAGAGCTTTGCCGCTGCTGTTCAACTCGGTGACGAAGACGTGATTCGTCGCGCTTACAGGAGGCTTCTGGTAAGCGCTGGCGGAAGTGACCGGGAAATCAGCCGAACTGGTGGTTCCCGCCACGTATACATTGAAGCCTTTATCCACGGCGACGCCCGCGGCTGCGTCGGTTCCGCTGCCGCCCAGGTAGGTGGAGAAATAAAGTCCGGTGCCGGCGGAGTTGAACTTGCTAACGAATACGTTGGTGGCGCCTTTGAGAGTGCCCTGATAGGGAGTAAGGGTGGGGAAGTCGGCGGAATTGGTGGTGCCGGCGACGTAGGCATTAAAAGCGGAATCCACCGCCACCGCGGGAGCGACCTCGTTACCGGAGCCGCCCAGGTAACTGAAATAGGCGAGGCGGGGATCAATGACCAGGGTACGGCCGCGGTCGTAGGCAGCAAGAGCGAAGCCCACGCGGTTGCCGGCTTCAAGAATGTAGCGCGCGGGCACCGGCTGTTTTCTGTTGCCGGCCTGCTGATAAACCTGGGGACGGCACAATTGAATGAGGCCGCCGTGGAGATGCAGGAGCAGGTTGCCATTGGAATCAAGGCTCAGCGACTGGGCGCCGCTGACTTGCAAGCGAATATGGCTGGGGTCGGCGCCGGGAGCGACCACGAAGTCATATTCCAGCTGCTGGCGGCGGCCGTAGTAAACCAGGTCCACTCCCGGATAAACGGCGTGATAGTGAACGCGGGCGTAGTGGGGCACGTTGGTGTGCCACTGGCTGGGATTTTCACCCAGCAGATAGTTGCTGACGCCTGGCAGGGGATCAGAAGCGGTTATCGCCGCCGCCAGGTTGCTGCCCAGCAACTGGAGGCTAAGGGCACTGAATGGGGAGTTGGCGGCGCGCCCGCGAACCAGCAGCAGGGCGCGGTCGGCGGTGAGAAAGAGACCATAGCCGCGGCCTCGCGACAGAAACTTCACTTGCGCATCGCTCTGGCCGACATTGGGTTCAAAGCTGAGCGGCAGCCGGCCGTAAGTTTCCAGTACATGACGGCGGGATGACACATGCTGGAGAAGCGCGGGGCGCGAAGGTTGTGCCACAGGAGCAGGGCTAACGACCCCCCCTGCCCATGCCAAACTCAGCCCGGCCAGAATCAAGAAAATGAATTGCGGCGCGGCAATTCGGTACAGCAAAGAGCCCGCTTTCGAAGCCCACTTCAAGTCCACACATTCCTCCGCATGCAGCGAGGTACCAGGGAAAAATCGAGCACGCGCTCCCGCGAAATAAGCGCAGGCGTGAAGACGCTAAACCTGTCACCAGATTGGGAGAAGCCTTTGATACTTATCATCCGGCAGCTACGGTGGTCAAGGGGCGGGGGCCTGGGCGAGGGCACGCGGGAGGAAGGCAAGATTTGTACAGACCTAAAGCACAAAGCGAGGGGCGGAGGGCGAGAGCCTGCGTAGTTCTGCGAAAAAAGCTGCAACTCCTTTCACCAGGGGAGGGGAGGTGCGGGCGTTAACGGGAGTGGGCGGTGGTATCCGGTGAAGGAGTTGGAGTTAGGCGGGGAGGGAGGGGATTGTAAATGGAAGAGCAATTGCACTTCCCGGCAGCAAGGTTTAGGAGTGCGCCATGTCGTCTGCCGTTCGGGTGGTTATTCCGGGCAACCTGATTCCGCTGCAACAGGCCGTACTGTGTGCCAATTGTGAGGTAGTCAGCGACAGCAAGAATGGACATTGTATTGTATGCGGCAGCCCTTCCCTGCTGAACCTGGCCCGAGTGCTGGACGCACCGAAAGGGAAAATGGAACGGGTGTGGGCACGGCCGCGGCGGGTGCAAGCGGCCGCCTGCCAGTGCGCGGCCGAGCGCCGGTAATCAAGCAAGTTCGCGGCGCGGGTTTAGGCTTGCAATTCCATAGCAATGTTGAGTAACTGTGCAGCATGAGGGCGAATTTCGCTGCTCTCACGGCAGCCGGCCGCAACATGGAATGGGATATCTGCGGGGGAAAGGGACCAGGTTGGCGGAAGCCGGCTCAAAATGCTAATAGGACGACCATTCACCATGACGCAAGCGACTCCCGAGCGCCGCAGCATGCGACGGTTCGAGATGCGATTGCCGGCGGCGGTGCGGCCGGGCAACCAGGATGCGACGGAGATGGCGACGGAGACAGAGAACGTCAGCGCGCGCGGCATATTTTTCCGTCTGCCGGCCGGACTGCGGGTGGGCGATCCGGTAGCGGTGACGCTCACCTTCCCGCCGCATGTGACGCTCACAGAAAAAGTGCGGGTGCGCTTTGAGGCGCGCGTGATCCGGGTGGAGCCCCAGCGCTGGCCGGGCGCGCCGGTAGGGGTCGGCGCCGCCATCCAGGCTTATGAATTCCTGCGCAATCACCCGGCAGAAGAGCTGCAGGAGGCCACAGAGCCGGGCGGAGCCGCAAAATGAGCACATTCGATATCGTGGTACTGGTGCTGTTTGCCATGATGGCGGCAGTGGGAGTGGGCTCGCATCCGCGAGGCAACGTAACCGCCTCCGACTGGCTGAGCCGCATCGGGATGATTGGGGCCGCTCTGTGGTTGTGCTGGGTCTTCTTCCGCCCGGGAGGAGAGAGCGCGCGCAACGCGTTTCAGGTGTTCAAGGATTTCTTCACCCAGTGAACTTCCCCGGCGCGGATTCGCGCGGACTCCGCTGATTGAAAACCAAAACCGCCGCAACCGCGGAGGAAGCAAAGCAATTCCCGCCGAACACGCCGTGTGAAAATCTGACCCTGTGCGTCCCTGGCGTGCTCCGCGATTTCTATTTCCTGCCGGACTCCTGCATTTCGTCGCGCAGGCGGCGGTAGCGGCGGCTGAGGAGGGCGAGATAGGTGATGTGAATGACCCAGGTGGCGGCGTAGGCAGCATAAAGAAACTTCATCTCGGGGACCTCGCATCCGGCTGAAGCAAAGCTTCTAGAGCCTGAGTTTCCTCAAAATCCTGACGGGCGCGCTCCAGGCGAAAACGCAGCCACACGACCAAAGCGGCAAACGCGAAGAAGGCGGCCATGTTCATGAGCAGGGCGTAAGTCATGCGCGGGTCGGCGCCGGAACCGGGGCCGCCAAAATAAACCGGCTGCGGGTGCTGGGTGCGGAACAGACGGTTGGCCAGGTACACAAAAGGCACATCGAGGAAGCCGAACACAGCGAGCACGGCGGCAATCACGGGTGTTTGTCCGCTGGTGGAATAGCGGCGCAGAATCAGGTAGCTGACGTAAATGAGCCAGAGCAGGAGCGTGCTGGTGAGGCGGGCGTCCCAGGTCCACCAGATGCCCCACACCGGGCGCGCCCACAGAGGACCTGTAACCAGAACAACGGTGCAGAAGACGACGCCGACTTCGGCGGTGCTTACGGCCAGGGCGTCCGCCTGCCGGCTGCGCCGCGCCAGGTAGATGATGGAAACCACAAAATTGATCAGAAACAGGGTGAAGGCGGTCACGGCCGAGGGCACGTGGTAATAAAAAATGCGCTGCACTTCGCCCATGGTTTGTTCCGTGGGCGCGGCCACCATGCCTTCATAGAGGGCATAGCTCAGCAGGCCGAAGGTGAGCAGGGCGAAGATGACGAATGTGCGTCTCATTCGGCGTGCAAGACAATCTCAAACAACAGCAGACACACAGTAGTAAACACCACATCGTAGACCACAAGCAACACCAGCCAGAAGCGGGCGGAACCTTCGCCGGTGAGGATGGCGGTGGTGGCGGAAACCATGGCCAGCAGGGCGGGAATGGAGATGGGAAAAAGGATGAGCGGCAGCATGACTTCCCGGCTGCGGGTGCGGATACTCATGGCGGCGAAGAAGGTACCGTTGGCCACCAGCGCCCAGGTGGCGAGGACGGCCACCACCACCAGCTCATAGGCGGGCCCGATGGAGCGCAGGTTGTAGAACACCATGAAGAGCGGCGCCATCAAGGTTTCCAGAACGGCCACAAAGATGAAGTTGCCCACCGCTTTGGAAATGAACAGAGCATTGGCGGGGGCGGGCGAAACCCGGTAGGCGTCGAGCACCTGGTTGCGCAACTCGCGAGCCCAGGTCTGGTTGAGGGCGACCACGGCCGCGAACAGAAATGCCACCCAGATCAGGCCGCCGGCAATATGGCGCGATTCTTCGGCGGTGGGGTCGAAGGAGAAGCTGAAGATGACCACCACCAGCAGGGCGAAAAAGAGCATGGAGTTGATGGCGTCCTTGGAGCGCCACTCCAGGCGCAAGTCCTTGGCCAGGGAGACGCGGGTGATTTCGCCCAGGCTCATGGCGTGGCCCTCGCTGGCGGCGCGCCCCGCTCCAAAGTGGCCGGCAGGCCGCGGGTGCGGGCGCTGATCTGGCCGGCGGCCATGGAGACGAACTCATCGGCCACGCCTTCCAGCAATGCGGCCTGGTGAGTCACGATGAAGATGGTTTTGCCCAGGTCGCGCATTTGCGCCAGCACGTGGACCATTTCGCGCGCCGAAACCACGTCCACGTTGGAGAAAGGCTCGTCGAGAAAAAGAATTTTGGGGTCGTGAACCAGGGCGCGGGCCAGGGAGAGGCGCTGCCGCATGCCCTGGGAATATTGGCCGACGCGGCGGGAGAGGGCGGGGTCCAGTGCCACGGCGCGGATGGCGCGCTCGCAGGGCTGATCTTCGCGAATGCCGTAAAGGGCGGCGAAGTAGCGCAGGTTCTCCATGCCGCTCATCTCTTCGTAGAGCAGGGTGGGATGGGCCATGTAGCCGATGGTGGCGGTGGCGGCGCGCAGGTCTTGGGTGCCGAGCAGAGTTATGCTGCCACGGGTGGGCGCCGACAGGCCGACCATAGCGCGCAAGAGCGTAGTCTTCCCTGCCCCGTTATCGCCGAGGATGGCGTAGAGCTTGCCGGCGGGAAATTCCGCGCTCACGTCGCGGAGGGCGGCGAAGCGGCCGAAGATTTTGCTGACGTGAGAAAGAGAAACCGCCGCGGAGGGCGCGGTCTGGCTCATGCTGGCAGTGGTCGAATTTTCAGGCGAAGAGGAAAAACTCACTTAGGAAGACCGGTAGCACCGGGGTCGGCCTGGCTCATGCTCTTGGCCGGAGCCGCGGGGGCGTTCTGCTGCTGGGGCGCGTACTTGGAGGCGCACTTGGCCTGGATCTCGCTGGCGTGGAACACGCCATCGCGCCCGAAATTGCCTTCGGCCAGGGCCTGGGCGTTGTCCTTGAAGGTGTCCGGCGGCGCCTCGGTTCCGGTGTAAACCACGGGCAGCTTGTTGCCCTGCTCGACCAGAATGAACTCCAGATGCAGGCCGGTACGCCTGATGGAGCCGGGCTCGACGTTGCCCGCCACTCGCAGGCGCTTGCTGTATACGCTGTTGTCCATGTCGTGCAGCTCTTTGATGGTGACGTAGTAGCTCTTGCTCTGCTGCACCCCGGTGTAAGCCAGATAGCCCAGGGCCACCACGATGATGGTGGTGGCAATACCGAATTTCAGGTACTTGCTGCTATGCGACATGGGCACGGTGGACATGGACGAACTCACCCCTGAGGAAAACTCTACCCGCTTGGGATACGGGGGTC
>DATEJK010000210.1:0-36295 GCA_035278025.1 Terriglobales bacterium
CACCCCCGCCGCCGCCACCTCCGCCTCCCCCGCCGCCTCCACCTCCTCCGCCGCCGCCTCCTCCGCCACCGTTCGGAACTTGGGTGATCGGCCCGATCTCCATGTAGCCCCCGTCAACAGGGGTTATGTCAACTGTGCCACCCCCCGGTGGATTGTAACTGTAGTCAATAGGCCCAATCTGTGCGTCGCCCTGGGGAGGACGATTCGTCCAAGTTGAAATTATGGTGATGATATTGGACCCCCCGGAATTTTCGAAGGGATCCTGGAACTGGGTTCCGCCGTTGCTGCCCGGGTCGCTTGGGGTGTTGGTAGAAGTAGAGGAGGAGTTAGAACCCCAAGGATCGGGGAAGCGCGGCGCAGATGCGGACACAATCACCATCTGAGTAGAATCAAGCCCCGTTCGATCGGTACGATTCACAGGGTCAGCGAAGGCGTACCGGTAGAGGTTGGCATCGCGACCCTGGAAGCGGATCGGGTCGCTTGCCGTCCAGCGGCCGGTCACTGGATCGTAGTCGCGAGCCCCAAAGCGAACCAAGCCCGTATTTGGGTCGCGCAGACCTCCCGCGAAACCGACAGGAATAAATCCTGGCGCCGTTTCCTGCGTTGTGTTGCCCCAGGCGCCATATGCGATCTGGTCAACCACTGCCCCGGTTCGTGAATCAATAATCAGCCGCGGACTGCCGAGCGCATCGGTAATGACGCTATAAGTCACGCCAGCGCGTTCGACCAAGGCAAGATGCCCGCGATTGTCGTAGCCGAATCGGGAAACTATCTTCCCTGACCCGTCCGTTTCAGCGGCAAGGGCACCGTCGAGGCGGTATAGGTATCCGGCAACAATTTTGCCCCCCACCTCCCGCCCGACCCGCCGTCCTTCGGCGTCAACCAGGTAGCGAATCTTGCGGCCATCGGGCAAGCTGGCTTGGCGTAAAGCGCCAAAATCGTCATACACAAACGCGGTTGCAACCTCACCCTGGGCAACGCCCGCCAGGGTGCCGTCCGGCATCCAGGTGTATTGAGCCTTGCCAAGCTTTAAGAGCCGGTCGCGATCGTCATACCTAGCCTTAAAATTCTGGCCAACTTGGGTAAGGTTGACGCGGTTGCCAGCGGGATCGTAACTCTCCTGTTCCACAGTGCGACCATTGATGCGCACTGCCTGCAGGCGCCCGGCGCGATCGAAGGAATACTCGGTGGTCTTTGTCTTGCCCGCGCTGGTGGTTTCGCTAGCCCTGGTGATCCGCCCCAGAACGTCGCGGCTATAGCGAAGATCAAGCAGAGGCCTGCCCGCCGCGGTCGTGATTGTCCGGATTAATTGCCGATTGGCATCGAACTCCAGTTTGGTTTGGACAGTTCCAAGGGTGCTCTCCGTGACCAGGCCGCTGGCTTGGTCGCGAGCCAGGGAAAGCGGGCCGACGGCGATGAGATTGCCTGCCGGGTCGTAAGCCAAATTGAGGCTGGCGCCGCCGTTTACGGATTCGCGGATGGCTCGGCCGTTCGCATCCAACGCCGTCTCCACTGAGCCGCGAACTGGTCCTGACCAGCTCAGGCTGGTGGGCAGGTTGCCGGTGTATCCGTAAGCTGTAACAACCCCGCCGGGGTCGGTGGCCTGCGTCATCAGCCCCGAACGGACATTGTAGGCAGCACTGCCCTTGCCCTGGTCGAATGTCCAACTGGAAATCTTCCCCGAAGAATCGTAGCTGAAGTTAACTGCGCGATTGCCCAGGCCGGAGATGGCCACCAGGCGTCCGTCCGCGTCATAGCCACTGGTTTCGAGCGACGCATCCCCCTGGACCATGGGAGGCACAAAGGCGGTGGGGCGGCCGGCGGGGCTGGCGCCCAGAGTAAAATTCAAACCGCCAGGCGGCTGCACCTGGTTAATGCGGCCGGCGGCATCATAGCCCAGGATCTCGGTGGAACCGTCGCCAGCCGTGGCGCTGACCACACGCCCGCCTTTGTCCGCGGTTAACTTCTCCACATTCTGGTCGGCGAATATGACGTTGATCTCCCCCTTACCAGGCTCATATGAATAGCGTGTAGTCTGGGCGAATGTGCCCCTACCAATTGTCTTAGCGACGACCCGGCCATTCGCGTTGTAGGTATAGGAGACAGACGCCGTGCCTGGAGCCGAGAAGCTCAGCAGACGGCCGGCTTCGTCATAAGTGCTGGTTGTGCGGCGCCCCGCTGGATCCACCAGAACAGTGGTGTGCCTCTCCGGATCGAAATTCTCAGTCCAAGCCTGCCCATTGATGGTGGTGGTCACTGCTCCTGCCAGTACGTAGGGAAGCCCACGCTGCGGCTGCAGTCCATACTTCACTTCCCGCCGCGAGACCACTCCATCCGGCCTGGTCTCCACAATCGGCGTGAGGATTGGAGAAGCCATACCCCACACGGGGCTTGGCACTACGCCGACACTCCATCTCCTTCCGTCGGCCAGGGTGAGCGTACGATTGCCGCGCGAATCAGTAATTTGAGTGCTCTGCGTACCGTCCGGTCTGATAAGTGTTCGCCGAATGCCTGCTCCTGTGGACTCCGCTTCGTACCTCCACTCGCGGTGCAAAGGGGTGGATACACGTGTCTCGAGGCTAGCGGCGGAAGATTTGCGTTCGTACCGTCGAGTGACGCCGTCGGCATCGGTTGCGGATGCAAGATGCCCCGACGAGTCGTAACTGAAACCTGTAACATCACCCGCCGTGTCGGTCCGGCTTTCCACCAGTCCGGCTGAATTCCAGGCGATGCGTGTTATTTCGCCGGCGGGATTGGTGATTCCGGTCAAATGCCCGGCAGGATCCAGCGCCAGCTCAGTTGCCCCGCCGTCAATTCCTACCAGCGCCCGGGGAGCGCCGCTGGCGTCGCGCTGAATGGAAACATGAACCGGCTGGCCATCGACCGACCCGTTCAGCTGCGCGAGACGGCCGGAACTGTCATGGGTGACCGTGAGCAGTTCAGTACCCAGGTGGCCATCCACGGTACGCAGGTGACGGCCGGCAGAGTCAAAGATGTATACCAGGCTGCCATCGTAGGTTGGGACCGCCCACTCGCCGTTGGGCAGAGCTGTGCTATTCACCAACCGCCACGTCCCGTCTCCGCTGATCAGAACCTTGTTCGTCCGGTCGTAGCGCTGAAGCACATTGATGGACCAGCCGCCCAGCCCCAGAGGAGTCGCGTCCCATGCAGGCTGGCCCGGCTCACCCCTCCGCCACCGGCTGGAATAAGTCAGCGAAAGATTGGTGTCAACAATGGGAATCGAGAGATATGCAGCCGGCTGAATGCAGCGCAGGTATCCGGCGGGATCGCACTCCTCCAGCGCCAGGACGGGCGGCTTGTTGGATCGGTGACATCCGGTTAACGCCAGCCCGAACAACAACACTAGCGCCAGCAGTCGCCTTCCCGCATGAACTGGCTCCTTTGCGGGCGGGATGCGAGCCGCAACCATGAGCTCGCCCGCTACGCTGCCTGGACTCGACTTCTGAATTCGCGACGACACGGTCTTCACCCTATGTTTTCGGCTCGCATCCCTTGATGAGCGGAATGATCGTTGTCTTCGTCTTTTTGAAAATCGTCACTCCATCTTTGCCTGGAATCGAACCGCTAATGGATCCGAGCATGTCCTTGTCCATCCATCCCAGAGTCAGGAATGTCTGGTAGTACTGCTGGCAGGGGAGCATGGCCAGCATGCCTGCCCCCGCGTAACCCACTCTCATTTGCGGATCCTGGCCATTTCGTAACGGGCCTTGTCCACGCTGCCGTTGGTTTGCGCGCTTCCTTCATCCAGAATGAGCTTGACGGCGCAGCCGTCCGCCGGAATCCACGCTGTTCCTTTTTCATAGCTGCCTTTGCCGAACAGCGTTTCGTATTTCTTTTGATCGGAGGAGTTGGCGCTTGTAGTGTCAATGGCATACTTCACCGTGTCGTAGCCGTTGACCGCCTCCGGGCCCTGGCGGGTGATGGCGGAACTATCGTTGAGAATCACAAGGCGGCTGGACATTACAGTGATTTTCAGGCTGGAGAGGTCGAGAACCGCCTGGCCCCAGCTGGTCTCATCCGAGCGCACCCCGTGATAGGAATGAGAACCCGACTTGTCTTTGATCATGATTTCCATGGCTTGCGGCGTTATGTCCGCGTCCTCGCTTACTGAGCCGGACGCATCCGTGTACCGGAGGGAATAATGGAAAGGCTCGGGCGGATTGTTGATGCGATCTCCGATGCACTGCACATCAATGTGGCTGCCGGCATTGTTCGAGGTTGCCACGGACTTCACATCCGTAGCGGAACCAGGCGCAGCGTCGCTCGACTTCGCCCGGGAACTACATCCCCATGCCGCCAGCAACGCCAGCGCTGCCAGCAGGGTGGGGACTAAAAATGCCTTGTTGCGATATCTGCTAACAGTCATATCGAATCTCCATCGGCGTGTGCGTCTTGAGCTATCTGCCGGAAGCCAGTCGCCACGCGCTTGATACACGACCATTTGTTGCGCGTCAATGGAACTGCAAATGAAATGGAAGTGACCTGCTAACTTCAATCGGGTGAATAGCTTCCCAGGAGAAGTGACCAGCACTATGGGGGTGCAGGCATGGTCTGAAAGATAGCCGGAATTTATCCGAAAGCTTAGTGCGCCGAACGATTACCGGCAATCACGTCTAAACCATTACCGAGAGCGTCCTCGGCCTGGCGCGCGAGCAGTTCCAGTCCGCGGCTGCGCATTTCTGAAGCGAGGGCGGTCAGGTGTTTGTGGCCGAGAGAGGGATTGGTCTTCAGTTCGAATTCGCCCAAAGCAATCTTGGCTTCGCACTCAACCTGGTAGTACCCGAGCCTCTGGGCGGCGGCAATGGTCGAATGCAATCCCTGGAGTGCCGCGGCTGAACCCGCCTGATTCTGGCCCAGACCCGCCATTTCGAGCCGTGCCTTCTGGATGGCGAGGGGAAGTTTCAGGGCGGGATCGGAACTGGGAAGACTGAATTCGGCTCCCCTCCCAGCCGCTTCCCCCGCCTCCTCTATTTTTCCTTCCATCAGCAAGGCGCGGCTCAGCAGCGTGTATGCGCTGCCGGCGTCGGGGTCGCTCTTTTCATTTTCAAACTCCGCAATTGCGGGCCGCAGCAGGGATTCCGCCTGCTCCGGATGCCTTTCCTGGAGGGCTAATTCAGCGAGCGCCTCCTGAGTTTCCGCTACCAAGTCCATGGCGGCTATTCTCTGACGAATCGCCAGCGACTGCTCGAATTGCTTGCGCGCTCCCGTCAGGTTGTTTTCCGCCTCCAGTGTCGCGCCCAGAACGATCATGGCCCCCGTAAGGTATTGATACGAGCCCTGCTCGGGCGGAAACGCCGCGACGGCTTTTTGCGCAAGCCGGTGTGCATTTTGAACCCGGCCCTGGGTGAGATTCAGGTCCGCCAGCCGGTACATAAGGTACCCCGGCGATCCCGGATCCATGGAGCGCTCAATTTGCAGACCCTGCTCATAGAGCTTCGCCGCTCCATTCAGATTGCCGCGCAGATAGAGGATGTCAGCCATATTGCCCAGCGCGGTAGCCTGATTCGCCCGGTCGCCCGCCCGTTCGAAATGAGACTTGGCCTGTTGATAGAGTTGCTCCGCCTGATCCAGCTTGCCCTCGTTGGCGAAGTCAATGGCCATGTTGTTCAGGTCAGCTCCCGTCTTTTCATAGTCGCCAAGCTCTGACAGAATGCCTAGCGCGCGCTGGTAAGTTGCTATGGCGCTTTCGAACTGTCCGTGCGTGCCTTGGCCATCAGCAATCAGGCGCAAACAATCGGCCGCTGCCAGACGATTGCCGGCCGCAAGAAAGATGTGGTACGCATCCTCGCATGCCGGCGGGGCTTGTTGTGGATTCTCCCCATAGAGCAAAGCAAGACATTCATCATGCCGGGCCTGGGCATAAACCAGTTCCCGGCCCTGTGCTGATGACTTCTTCAGAGCGCTCTGAATAAGCGCCAGAGCTTCCACCTTGCTCTTGGCCACCTTGGCCTCAATCAGGTCAATGCGCGGGTCGTCGCCTGCGGACGGGGGCAGTCGCCGCAGCTGCGCGATGGTCTTTACCGCCTCGCTGCCGTGACCCGCCGCCAATTGTATGACGGCAAGTTGCAGCCCGTAGTCCACGTTGTCGGGGAACAGCTCAAATAGTGCATTGTAGATGGAGCCGGCTTTTTCGTGATTGCCGAGGCTTTCATAGTAATCGCCTTCCACCAGCATGCGTTGTGCCCGCGGCAGATCGGTGGAAAGATCAAAGGCTCTTTTGGCCTCCTCTCGGCGCTTCTGTTCGTAACCCAGCTGGCCCCAGGCGCGTGCCAGCATGGCATGGGCGAGGGAAAATTTTGGATCGGCCTCGGCAGCCTGGATTAGCAGGTCCTTCGCCCCAAGCGCATCAAACTGGCGCAATTTACCCATCCCCAACGCATAAGAGCGCACCGCTTCGCGGTCTAAAGGCAGGGCGGCCAGAACACCGGCTGCGTCCATGTCCTCCAGGCCGCGAACGCCCAGGCGCTCCCTCAATTCTTGGCCAACCCGCGAGACCAGGCGGAACAAATCCTGGCTGCTGCCAATTACCGCCACTTCAGTGAGTATTTCTCCGCTCCTGGCGTCTTGCATGCGGACATCGAGCCGCAGTTGCCCGCGGCTGATCATGCCGATCGTCATATACGAACCCAGGACCAGCGCATCGCTGCCAAGCGCAGCGCCAATGCGCGCCGTCGTGTCGCGGTCCAGGGTATCGGTTTGCGTCCATGGCGACGTAACCCGCAGGTTGGCAACGTCTTCTCCTGAAATCAATCGCAGCTTCTCGCCGCCGGCTAATTCAGTACTCAGCATTTCAGGAAGCGCTGAAGACAACCAGTTGTCGTCGCTACGGCCGGAAAGATTGCGGAATCCGAGAACTGCTACGGATTTGCGCACGTGCACTGCAGAGCTGGTTTGGGTCGCAGCTCGCACCAGCTGCGGGGCGAATCTTTTTCCTTGCCAGGTAAACCATCCGGCTGCAGCCAGTACAGCCAGCGCCATGATCGGCAAGGCATAGACCAAAGCCCCGGACTTCGCCTGATGCCCGGCCACCGGTGTCTGTATTGTCTCCGTGACTACGGGGACCGCTGCGGCAGCCAGGACCGTATCCGTCCCGGCGGGGGCAGGCTTTTGGTGATTGGTGGAGACCGGCGCGATGAAGCGGTATCCGCGGCGAGGAACGGTTTCGATGAACCGGGGATTCTCCGGGTCGTCGTGAATCGCCGACCGCAATTTTTTCAAGACGGCGTTGAGGCTGCCGTCAAAATCAACGTACGTGCCTTCCGGCCAGAGGCTTTGTCGCAGTTCCTCGCGCGTGACTATCTCGCCAGGACGCTCCAGCAGGACTATCAGCGCGCGAAAGGGCTGGTCTTGAATCTTGACCCGCACACCGCCACTCCTCAGCGCGTTGCGGGCAACGTCCGCCTCGAATAACCCGAACCGGAAAATTTGGCCTGGGGAAACCTCCGGTAGCATGCCCCCACTCTTACCTTGGGCGGGAATCATAGCATGCGTCTTGAGGCGCGTCAGTACTTGCCTTAATGCCTTCAGACACAAAGGCTTAGGAGGTCAGTCAGGAATCACGGGCCATTTGACCGGTTGGCGAGGTCAACTTTCCCTTACCGCGGCGCGGTTAAGTGCTTCAAAGCGTCAATCTGGTCAGAACGGGAATCGCACCGATATGACGCGGCTATGGTTGTAGGTGTGAAACGAAGTAGCCGCGATTTGAACTCCCGCTCCAATGGCGAAACCCACCCTTCGCCACAGGTGCAGGCGTCCCACCACCAGTCCTGGCGACAGGAAGACCTGCTTTTTGCCGGCGTTTTTGCCGTTCGTCCAAAAAGTGGAATTGACTTCCACTTCCGGCCAGAACTTTTTGAAGAGCCGATACTGGAACGTAGCATTAAGGCCCACGGGGGTTCCCAGAATATCCACGTTTCCGGTGGGCAAAGTCACGCTGGCCGTACTCTGAATGTCAAAGTCGCCCCACCCTTTTCCCAACCCGAGCGTGGGCGAAAAGGCGCCGTGGGTGGAACCGTTCGAATAGGAGCCGGTGGGAACGGTGGTATTGAGAAGTGCGGTCACGACATAATTTCCGTGCTCCTCCGTGCCGGCGGCCAAGCGGTATTTAAAAAGGAAGGTCATGTCGCCGAAACCGTCGTGCAACCCCGGAGCAGTGCGAGTCACATAAGGAGGAGCGCTGATCAATATCTCCGTGTGCTCGGTGGGAATAAGTTCCAGTCCTTTTCCCGTGCCGTAATTGGCGGTGGTGGCATTTCCCTGACTTTGCCAGGCCATGTCGTAGCGGAACTGCTGCACCAGACGGGGGGTAACCGTAAACAAGGGCGCCATCCAGAAGGGCTGTTCGGCTGCGGCGCGCGAGGAACGCTGCCACCATGCAGTCACGAAATCGCTGTCGGAAGCTGGAGCAGTGGTTTCCTGAGTCCAGGCGCAGAGCGAAAATAACTCAAAAACAACAACGGTAAAAATAATGACATGCTTCAAAAGCAAGCTCCTGCCGAAATAAAGGTTCGGATTGCTAATTTCCACCACGGAAAACTTACGGCATAGACAACGTCTTCGGCACACCCTGCCCCACAGAAGCCGCCATGCAGACACCCGCATAACTGCATAAGCGCGCTCGCGAGCAGTGCGTCACTTTTGTTCCGGGAGCGGGGGGCACCAGGCAAAGGGCCAGAATTTTGGGACGGATGACGATAAGGCAGACGATAGCGGCCAGCCCCAGCAGGATGAATCCCCAGGTAAACGTGCCCGTGGCCTGCCGAATCGCACCCAGCACCAGGGGCGGGAAAAATCCGCCTAATCCCCCGGCCGCGCCCACCAGGCCGGTCACCGCACCCACCGATTGCGGAAAGTAAGCCGGCACCAGCTTGAAGACAGCGCCATTGCCCAGGCCGATGGCCGCGGCCATGCCCAATGCGCCGATGGTAAACGGCACCATGGAAGACCTGGTCATCATGGTGGCCATAATGGCGACAAAGGGAAAGGCAAGGGTGAGAATGGCATGACCACTCAGGCGGTCGGCCAGCCAGCCACCTGCCGGCCGCATGGCAGTGGCGAGCAGCACGAAGCCGGCGGTGCGAGCGCCTGCATCCCGCGGCGTCAGGTCGAAAATTTCAGTCAAGAAAATGGGGAGGTACACCGCCATGGCTACGAACCCGCCGAAGGTCAGGAAATAATAGGCACTCAATTTCCAGCTCTGGGCGTCGCGCAGCGGTTGGATGAGCTCTCGCAATTTTCTGGCGGGCCCCTGGCGCGGCGCGTTACGCGCGGTTAGGGCAAAAATCAGCAACCACACGAAAAGTAGAACGGAGAACGTGCGGTAACCCCAGGCGTAACCGAGCGCGCCTGCCAGCGCCGGTGAACCATACGCGGCCAGAGATTGTCCGACGTTTCCGGCTCCGTAAACGCCCAGCGCCATACCTTGGCGATTCGCCGGGTACCAGCCGCTGACGAAAGCAACTCCGACTGAGAAGCTGGCCAGAGCAACGCCGATCAAGAATCCGAACAGCACGACCTGTGGGAAGGACGTGGCCCCGCCCAGGAAGAAGGCGGGGATCATGGCAAAAGCCATGACAACTGAAAATACGGTGCGGCCGCCAAGCCGATCGGTCAATATGCCTAGGGGAATACGGCCGAGGCTGCCCAGCAAAATGGGCACCGCCAGAGCAATACTTACCTGGAGCGGCGTGAAACCGAGGTTTTTGCGCATGATCGGCATCATGGCGGAGACGGAGCCGAATACCGCAAAACAGAAGGCAAACGCAGCGGTGGCAAGGATGAGTTGCAGGGTGTTTCCCACGGGCTCCGAACCGGCGGGTGAGATGACTGTGATCGAACTCTTCATGCGACGTCTCCGGGATCAAGCATGGTGATGCAGGCTCTCCGACAAGTAAGGGTCGCGCAAAGGAATGAGCGCGGCGTGGCGAAGGGCGGCAAAGAAGGCAAGCGCGAAAACGCCCAGCAGGGCGGCCACCGCGCCCAATTCCCACAACCCGATTCGAGGCACCGGGGAAAAGGCGGGCATGATCATGAGGTAGAGGTCAAGCCAGCGTCCTGCAAGAACAACCAGGCATACTTTCACCAGCACACCGGGGTTCTGCTTATTGCTTCGCGGCAGCAGAGCGAAAAACGGCACGACCCAGTTGAGCGCCAGATTCAGCACAAAGAGTGGCTGCCAATATCCATGCAGGCGCTCGAGGTAATACGCGGTTTCGTCCGGCAAGTTGGCATACCAGATCAACATGTACTGGCTGAACCAGAGGTAGGCCCAGAAAGTGCTGAAGGCGAACAGCAGCTTGCCCAAGTCATGTAGATGGTGATTGGTGACGATGTACCTGAGCGGGCTGTGGCGGCGCAGCCAGATAAGAGCCAGGGTGATAAGCGCAAGCCCGCTGAGAAACAGGCCGGCGAAGTTATAGAAACCGAAGATGGTGCTGTACCACTGCGGCTCCAGCGACATAATCCAATCGGAGCTGGCCAGCCAGAAGGTAACCGCGAAAAGCACGAGAAACGCCGCGCTAAGGCGAATGTTGCGGCGGGTGTAGCGCAGGTCGCCGTTGGCGTCCTGGCGGCGGGAGGCGCGGACCATGGCGGCAGCGAAGATGAGCCAGCCAGCTAAGTAAACCACCGCACGCAGGCGCACGAACGGAAGCGTGAGCCACCAGTGCTTGAATCCGGCCAGGCCGCCTCCTCCTACCCAGGGATACAAGCGGGGGTGAAAAATGAGGAGCAGCAGGATCCCGGCCACTCCCATGGGCAGCACGCCGCTGAGGGCTTCCGGCACGCGCCGCAGCGCGGTGCTCCAATTCGCTCCGCTGACGTACTGCAGTGCAATCCACACCAAGCCCGCGAGCCCTGCCCCCAGCAGGTAGTAACTGACCAGCAGAAAGTTGAGCCAGGCGCGTTGCGGGGAGACCAGCATGCCGGCGGCCAGCACAAGGATGCCAGTTGCCGCCAGGCCCCTGCAGCGACGAAGCAGCTTGCGATCGGGCTCGTAGCTGAAGTCTTGCGCGTTCATGGCTGGCCTCCTGGCTGTGGCGGGCCGTCGCCGGCCGCGGTGGTGTTTCCTGGAGCGGAAGTGGCTTGCAGCGTGCGCAGGTAGGCAATCACATACCAGCGGTCCTGGCGGGAGATCTGGCTGGCATAGGAAGGCATGTTGTTTTGGCCGTAAGTAAAAATGTGAAAGATTTGCCCGTCCTTGAGGCCGCGGGCGTGATCCGCCAGCAGTGAAGGAGGCGGCGGGAAGCCACGCTGGACGATGGGCCCATTGCCTGCGCCACCCGCGCCATGACACTCCTGGCAAAAGGCGGCAAAGACAAACGCCCCGCGCTGCCGTGCCCAGTTATTGCCGAGAGCCGCCGGGCTTTGCAGCTCCTCGCCCGCGCGTGCCGCGTCCTGGGGGGTCGCCGCGTAATGCAGCGGCATGTAACCGCGCGGGATGGTGCCCGGTTCGGGAGTATGCAGCGTGCTGCCATCGGTAAAGTTGGGATTGGACGCGAAAGCGTTGTAACGCGGCGAATGCGCCATCTGCGGGAGGAACTCCAGGTTGGGCCGGGCGGGATCAGGCGTCGCCAGCCAGGCCGCCATCACGACCGCAACCAGCGCCAGCAACAGAAAGGCGTTGAGCGCAAGGCGTCGGGTCATCGCGCCTCCTCAATCTGCTCTTCCACATGGACGGCGTGAAAGTCCTCGAACATGCGCTGGACCTTGCTGGTGTCGAAGGTGGAGTCGACTTCCTCCAGGACTACCGCAAAGCGGTTGTCGGTAACGCCCGCAACCGGCGCTATGGCCCGCTTGCCGGGAAGCAGCCGACAAATAAAGAAGAGGGAAATCACCGCGCCCAGGGCGGCGCACAGCACCATTACCTCAAAAGTGACGGGCACGAAGGCAGGCAACGAGTTGAAGGGCTTGCCTCCCACGTTGAGCGGCCAATCCACCATGGTGGTCCAGAATTCGAACCAGACTTTGAAGGCGGCGCCGGAAAGCCCTAGGAGAAACACAATCCAGGGCAGGCGGGAAGGAGGCAGGCCCATCGCTTCCTCCAACCCGTGCACCGCATAGGGCGCGTAGACGTCCGCCACCTTGAAGCCCAGTCGGCGGGAGGCTTGCACCGCAGCCAGGGTGTCGTCTTCACGCTCGAACACCCCCACGAAGAGTCTTCTACTCATGGTCGAACTCCGTCCGAGACCTGCCGTGCTGGAGCACCCCTTTGACCTCGGCCACGGCGATCACGGGCACAAAGCGGCAGAACAGCAGGAACAGGGTGAAGAACAGCCCGAAACTTCCCAGCAGGGTCGCGACCTCAACCCGCGTGGGCGCGTAGTGGAACCAGTTGGCGGGAATGAAGTCACGCGAGAGCGACGTCACAATAATGACGAAGCGCTCAAACCACATCCCCAAATTGATGAGGATGGAGATTACAAATACCGCCGCCACACTGGCGCGCACGCGCTTGAACCACAGCAACAGGGGGATGAAGACGTTGCAGCTCACCATGGTCCAGTAAGCCCAGAACATGGGTCCCAGAGCGCGGTTGAAGAATACGAATTGCTCGTAGCGGTTGCCGGAGTAGAGCGCAGTAAAAAATTCCGTAGCGTAGGAGAGCCCGACGATGCCGCTGGTGGCGATCACCAGCTTGCACATGCGATCAATGTGGCGCAGGGTGATGTACTGCTCCAGGCGCATGAGGCGGCGAGCGATGATCATGAGGGTGAGCACCATGGCCATTCCGGAGAAGATGGCTCCGGCCACGAAGTAGGGCGGGAAAATGGTGGCGTGCCAGCCGGGCAGGACGGCGGTGGCGAAGTCCCAGCTCACGATAGTGTGCACGGAGATGACCAGCGGCGTGCCCAGGCCGGCCAGCATCAGGTAAACCACTTCGTAGCGCTGCCAGGTGCGGTAGGAGCCGTTCCAACCCAGGCTGAAGAAGTCGGCGAGGCGGCGACGCCACACCGACCTGGTGCGGTCGCGGATGGTAGCCAGATCGGGAAGCAGGCCGATGTACCAGAACATGGCGGAAACCGTGAAGTAGGTTGCGATGGCGAAAAAGTCCCAAATCAGGGGAGAGCGGAAGTTCACCCACAGGGAGCCGCGGCTGTTGGGATAAGGAAACATCCAGTAGGCGAACCAGGGGCGGCCGGTGTGAATGACGGGATAAATGCCGGCGCACATGACGGCGAAGATGGTCATGGCTTCCGCTGCACGGTTAACCGAGGTGCGCCAGCGCTGGCGGAAGAGAAAAAGAATGGCGGAAATCAGGGTGCCGGCATGCCCGATTCCAATCCAAAATACGAAGTTGGTGATGTCGAAGGCCCAGCCGATGGTGCGGTTTTCGCCCCAGGTGCCGATGCCGGTTGCGATCTCGTAAGTAATGGATACCACTCCCAGCGCCAGCAGCGAAGCCGAGACCGCGAGGGCCGCCCACCACAGCGCGGAGGGGCGAGCTTCCATGGGAGCGCAGACGTCCTGAGTCACCTGGGCGGGCGTCTTTTCACCTTCGATGAGGGGCGGGCGCAGCACCAGTACAGCGTCAGCCATTGCTCTCTCCTGTATGGTCCGGGCGGTTGCGAACCAGGCTCAGATAGCCGACCGCCGGCCGGACATTGAGTTCCTCCAGAACGCGATAACGGCGCGGGTTGGCCATCATCCGGCTCACCTGGCTGTTGGGGTCGTTCAAGTCGCCGAAGTAGATGGCTTGCGCCGGGCAGGACTGCTGGCAGGCAGTCTGCGCCGCGCCATCCAGAACTTTCTGGCCGCGCTCGCGAGCCTCGGTTTTGGCCTCATGGAGGCGCTGCACGCAGAAGGTGCATTTCTCCATTACGCCGCGGCTGCGCACGGTGACGTCAGGGTTGAGCACAAGGTTCTCCAGTTCATCGCCGCGCGCGTAGCTGAACCAGTTGAACCGCCGTCCTTTATAAGGGCAGTTATTGGCGCAATAGCGGGTTCCGATGCAGCGGTTATAAACCTGCTGGTTGAGACCATCTTCGCTGTGCACCGTAGCCAGCACCGGACACACTGTCTCGCAGGGGGCGTTCTCGCACTGCTGACACATGAGCGGCTGGTGCGCCACCGCGACTTCCCCGGAATCGGATTCCGAGTAATATCGGTCAATGCGCAGCCAGTGCATCTGGCGGTTGCGGCGGATCTCGTCGTAGCCGACCGTCGCAATGTTGTTTTCCGCCTGGCAGGCGATTACACAGGCGGAACACCCGGTGCAGGCGCCTAGATCCACGACCAAACCCCAGCGCGGGCCGGTATAAGGATGGTCGGCGGGCCAGAGGTCTTCTTTTTCGGTGTGGTCTTCCAGGCCCGCGTGCGGGTCGCGGAGAAAATCGGCATACGTGGTGTCCCGCACGATGGGACGGGGCTTGCCGCTGGCCGCCAGCTTTTCCGGAACGGTCAAAGTATTCTGGATTTGGGTGCATGCCAGCTCGCGCCGCCGGCCGGTTTTTGCGATTATCACCGCCGCGCCGGCGTAGCGTAGCGCGCCCTCGCGCCCTTGCAGGAGAGGAGCTGCATTCTGGCCCACCAGTCCGTTGTCGCCAACGCTGGGGAGGGCGTCAATCCAGCGCGGCCCGATGCTGGCGAAGCGGGCGCTCAGACGGCTGCCGTAGCCCAGCGCCACGGCAATCACCTGGTCGTGCTGCCCGGGCTGAACGTACGCGGGTAGCTCGAGCGCCTGCTGACGCGAAGCGTCCTGGGTTGCGAGCCGGATGACATCGCCCTCCTTGATGCCCAATTTCTCTGCCGTGTGCGGCGAAATGCAGGCATAGTTATCCCAGGCGACCTTGCTGATGGGGTCCGGCAATTCCTGCAGCCAGGGATTGTAGGCGTGGCGGCCATCCTGCATAGCTACCTTGGGGTAGAGCACCAGGGCAAAGGCGTTCGCGGGCGGCGGCTCCGGCTTCAGAATGGGCCGGAGTGAGTTCGCGTTGAAAGGAGCGGTGGCGTGCGGAGTAACCGGGAGTTCGGCAAAGCCATCGTGAACCGTGCGATCCCAAAAGCCATCAAAGCTCTGTTCCTGCCTCTGGCGGGGAAAAATCTCCGCCTGCCAATAGTTGCGCAGCAGCTGGTAAGCATTTGTGGGCTCGCCGGCGGCCTGATTCCCTGCCCTGGTCCAGCGATTGAGGCTTTCCAGCGCCGAGCGCGTATTGAAGATGGGATGAATCGTGGGTTGGGAAACACTCACCACCCCGCTGACAGGTTCGGCATCGGCCCAGGATTCCAGGAAGTGATGATTGGGGCAGACATAGCCGGCAACCTTGGCGGTTTCATCCAAACGCTGAGCAAAGCTCACCAGCAACGGGACTTGTTTCATCTGTTGCGCCAGCGTCTCGCCGCCGGGAAGCTCATAGATCGGGTTGACCCCATAGACGAACAACGCCCGCACCTGGCCCTGCCGCAACTCTTGCAGCAGCATCTGCAGCTCGGCATCATTGCCCTGCGCCTGCAGGGAAGCATGCTCTACATCAATGGTTGAGCCATAGTTTCCCAGCAGATGATTCAGATAGATGGCCAGGAGTTGTTGCTGGAGATCGTTTGCGCCGCACACGACCAGGGAGCGACCGCGGGCTCTCCACAAACGCGCCGCAAGCCCGTCCAAAAAAGCGCTATCCACCGCCGGCGTTTCAATGCCGGTCGCATCGAAGGAACTGCCGGCATACCGGGACACGCGGCTGGCCAGCGCGGTCAGCAGCACGCCCATTTCCCCGGGAGCCACGGGCAGTCGCCGGTCCGCCTTGCTGCCGGTCACGCTCATGCGTGATTCAAACTGCACGTGGTAGGAAAAGCGCTTTGCATTCTTCTCCAGGTTGCGGCCGTTACGGTAGGCGACTGTGTACTCGACCGGCGAAATCCAGGTGCCGAGGAAGTCAGCATCGAAGCTGACAATTACTTCCGCCTTGTCAAAGTGGAACCGCGGAAGCGCCCTGACCCCGTGCGTCTGCTGGTGCGCTTCGAGCAGGGCCGAATGGGAGAGCGGGTCGCAGGTTATGTGGCGGCCATCGGCAAACTGCTGGAGAAACTTGCCGATCGCCGACCGCAGGCTCGGGCTGGTAATGCTGCCGCTGAGAAGACGGACAGAGCCGCCCTGGCTGCGAATAGCCGCGATTTGTTCGGTGATGTCGCGATCCACCTGCTCCCAACTCGCAGACTTGCCCGCTCTCATCGCCCCCTGGATACGTTGCGAGTCATACAACCCGAGCAACGACGCCTGGCCTACGGCGCACAGACCGCCACGCGAAAGCGGGTGCTGCGGATTGCCTTCCAGCTTGATGGGACGTCCGTCGCGCACCTTGACCAGCGCGCCACAACCGGCGCTGCAACCGGCGCAGGTGGTGGCGTAATAAAGCGGCCGGCCAGGGACGAGTTCTTCCGGCTGCATGAGCAAAGGCAAGGCCTTTTGTACGGGCGCGCGGTTGCAGCCACCGGCGAGAGCCAAACTCACGCTAAAGCCGGCAGCTTTAAGGAAATCGCGCCGGTGGAACTGGCGCGGGCCGCCGGCGGAGAATTCGTTGGCTGCCGCCTGCAACCATTCTGGATCGCTATCGCGCTCTGCCAGGCCCTTCCAGTACCGGGTTTTGCTTTTCTTGCCCAAGCTTTCTCCTCAGTAGTGACACGTGGCGCAATCGGTGGAGGCAAACACACGATGCGCGACTGGCGCCGGCCCCGCCGCCGCCGGTGCGGGCGCGCTGGTGAAATTTCCCCTGCCATCCAGCCCGGCGCGGTCCACGCCGCGATGGCAATTCACGCACCAGCCCATGCTTAAGTCCTGCACCTGGCGCACACGTTCCATGCTTTCGACCGGCCCGTGGCAGGTCTGGCAGGCGACGCCCGCATTCACGTGCGGCCGGTGGTCGAAATAGACGAAATCGGACAAGTTGTGAACTTTGACCCAGGCGATGGGACGCGGCTGCCGGCTGGCATCGCGCCGCGTATCCGGATTCAGGGCGAGCGCGTCATAGATCTTCTGAATCTCCGGCGACAGCACGCGGAGCGGCGCCCGGCCCTGCTTGCGCGCCGCTTCATCCTCGGCGCGCACGGCGGCAAGCGGCGCGCTCACAAAGCGATGACAGTTCATGCAGACGCCGGCGGCGGGAATGCCCGCGTGGCGGCTGCGCTCCGCGCCGGAATGACAGTAGAGGCACGCAACCTGCATTTCACCGGCGTGCAGCCGGTGTGAGAAAGCAATGGGCTGAGCCGGTTCGTAGCCACGCTGGTTGCCGGGCAGCGCATAGGCGGCGAACTTCGGAGCCGCGATCAGAATGCTGAAGGCCAGCGCCACCAGCAACACTACGCTCACGGCGGGGCTGGCCAGGTAGCGCAGCCCCCGGCAGTTCGCAATGTGAGAGCGCAAGCCCATGGCCTACTCCTAGCCTTTCGCTCCGCTAACGCGGGGACCACGCGCGGGCAGCAGGCGAATGCCGTACCAGCGCACCAGTTGCGGTTTGCGCCACAGGTAGGGAAAGGGCGCGACCAGGATGTGCACCAGACGGGTGAATGGAAACAAAAGAATGATCAGCCAGGCATTCACCATGTGCAGCTTGATGACGAACGGCATGGTCGCCAGGTAGCTGACATCGGGGCTGAACTTGAAAATGGACCACAGGTAAGGCGAAATGCTCGCCGGAAACCAGGCCGAGCCCCAGGGATGAAACACCGCGATGTAAATGCCGGCAATCACCTGGACCGCGAGCAACACTTCGATGAGCCAGTCGGCCGGGCTGGTGACCCGCCGGGCGCGGCTGAAGTGCACTCGCCGTTCCAGGATTCCGACCAGGCCCACCAGCGTCATCAGGGCGAAAGAGAGGTCGAGGACTTCCGTGACGTAGAGCCGCCACAGGGAACGGTTCCAGGCCATGATCTGGGTGGCAAACAGAAAGTCAACCAGGTGGCTGAGAAGAATGAGAATGATTCCATAGTGAAACGCCACCATTGCCCAAAAGTGCTGCTGATTTTCCAGAAACTGCGAAGACAGGCTCGAGTAAGTGAACGGCGCCTTGCGGTAGCGCATAATTGTTCCCAGGAAAAAGAGGAGCAAAGCTACGTAGGGCAGCATGGCGAAGAGCAGCAGGTTAAGCGTGTTTGCGGCCATGAATTCCTCTCACGAAAGCACCCGCAGAACCGGCGCGGGCTCCTGCGACAACAGCATTTCCGGATAATCGCCGCGCATCACCTGCCGGACTGCCAGCAGCAGGCTGCGAAACGGGTTTTCGGTGCCGGAGAATGCGGCGAGCATCTTTTCCAGCGCGGGCAGCACGCAAGCGCCGGCGAAGTCGCGCGCCCGCTCCGGTTCCATGCGCGCCAGCAGGCGCAGCACCTGCGACAGGTGATCGGGCAATTCGCTGGACTCCGTTATTCCGTGGAGCCGCAGCTCCTGGCGCATGCGCACCAGCAGAGCGCCGCGCTCGTAATTTTCGCCAAACAGGTGCCATCCGATTTCCAGGCAGCACACCGGGTTCAGATCGAAAGCGCGAGTGAACAGCTCTTGCAGTTCTGCTGTGGGCAGCGGGGCGATCGCCGCGTGAAACTCAGCGATCGCAGGCTCCAGGTGTTCACATTCCTGTACACTGGTTCGGTAGTCTTCGGCGGGGTAGGTAAAAAGCTCAGCCAGCGCGCTATAGCGTTCCGAATTCATCACATCCCCCGGTGCGGCCCGCTGACAAAGCCGAAGCCGGCGCTGGCCTTGTGCTCGAGCGGGTCCTCCATCATCTGCAGCGCTTCCTCGCGATGCATGGGAGGAATGACGAAGCGGTCTTCGAAAGTGCACAGCGAGGTGAGCCTGTAGATCGCCTCCGCCTCTTCCAGGGAGCAGTCAGCCTCGGCCAGCATGCGGCGCGCCGTCTCCATCTTCACGTCGCCGACTGTGACAGCGCGGCGGTGCCAGCGCACAGCCTTCTGCTTGCGCAGCGCATAGCGAACCTTGTTTTCCTGGCCCGCGCCCAACAGCCGGGCCAGGTAGGCCACCGGGACACGCGACTGCTCGATATCGTGAAACAGCTCGCCGGAATGTTCGTGCTCGATCACGTCGCCATCGCGGCTGGCCATGACGGGCGAAAGCGGCGGCACATAGAACAGCATGGGGAAAGTGCGGTACTCCAGGTGCGGGGGCAGAGCCAGCTTCCAGGTTTTGACAAATTTGTAGACTGGCGACTTTTGCGCCGATTCGACCACCGACTCGTGCACACCGCTGGCGTGGGCGGCAGCGATCACCTCAGGATCGAAGGGATCGAGAATGAGCGAGCGCTGGCCTTCAATGAGCTGTTCGTCGGGGAGCTTCGCCACTTCTTCAATGCGTGCGGCGTCGTAGAGCAGCACGCCCAGGTAGCGAATCCGCCCCACACAGGAATGGAAACAGGCAGGGGCCTGACCACTCTCCACACGCGGGAAGCACAGGATGCACTTTTCGGATTTGCCAGTAGACCAGTTGAAGTAAACCTTCTTATACGGACACGCAGCCACGCAGGCCCGCCAGCCGCGGCAGCGCTTCTGGTCTACCAGAACAATGCCGTCTTCGCCGCGCTTATAGAGCGCTCCGGAAGGACAAGCCGCCACGCAAGCCGGGTTCAGGCAGTGATTGCAGATGCGCGGGAAATAAAAGAAGACCAGGCGCTCGGTGGCAAACAACTGGTTGCGCTGCTCCGGGGTGAGCGCTTCCAGGTTGGGATCGTTCTCGGCGTACACCGGCGAGCCGCCCAGGTCATCGTCCCAGTTAGGACCGGCTTCGACGTTCATGTACTCGCCTGTGATCATGGAGATGGGCTTGGCGGTAGGCTGGTCCGGGCCTTCGGGCGCGTTGAACAGGTTCTGATAGTCGTAGGTCCAGGGTTCGTAGTATTCGTCAATGGAGGGCTGATTGGGATTGTGAAAAATGTTGAACAGCGACTTGCCTTTGCTGGTGGACTTGAGCTGCAGGTCGCCGTTGCGCTTTTCCCAGCCGCCTTTGTAGCGCTCCTGATCTTCCCAGCGGGTGGGATAGCCGGTGCCGGGCTTGGTTTCCACGTTGTTCCACCACATGTATTCCGTGCCCTTGCGGTCGGTCCAGATGTTCTTGCAGGCAATGGAACAGGTGTGGCAGCCGATGCACTTGTCCAGGTGGAACACCATCGAGATTTGCGATCGCACATGCATAAAGTTCAGTTCCCGGTTCTCAATTCTCTGTTGGGAAGCGACACTTCCCTCACCATTTCAGCTCCGGCAGCTTGCGCACCAGCACGTGCGTATCGCGATTGCAGCCGGTCGGTCCCCAGTAATTGAAGTGAAAAGTAAATTGGCCGTAGCCGCCGGCCATCAGATTCGGCTTTAGACGCGTGCGGGTCAGGCTGTTGTGCCCGCCGGCGCGCCGGTGGCCGCGCAACGGCGAGGTGGGCACCGAGAGCGTCCGCTCGGGCGAGTGGTACTGGATGCAGATCCCCTGCGGAATGCGGGCGCTCACCGCCGCCCGCGTCACAACCACGCCGTTGTCGTTGTGCACTTCCACCCAGTCGTTGTCCTCCACGCCGATGGCCGCGGCGTCCTTGTCGTTGATCCAGAAGGGCTCCACACCGCGTGAGAGTGTGGTCATGCGATGGTTATCGCCGTAGGTGGAGTGAATGTGCCACTTGCCGTGGGGCGTCAGGTAATTCAGCATCTTGCTGACACCCGCTTCTTTGCTGAAGCGCAGGTCCGCGTATTGCGTGGGCAGCGGCTTCGGCTTGTAAGTGGGCAGGTTCTCACCGAACTGGATGTAAAGAGGATGGTCGAGATAGAAGTGCTGCCGTCCGGTCAGCGTGCGCCATGGCACCAGGCACTCCACGTTATAGGTGAAAGGCGAATAGGCCCTGCCATTTTCCGTGAGCCCCGACCACATGGGGCTGTTCAGCAACCGGTGCGGGTGCGCCTGCAGATCCTTGTAGCCCAAACGCGTGCCCCGGTTTTTCTCCGCGAGATAGACCAGCGGCACACCTGCCTTCTGTTCCATTTCCTTATATGAGCGATAGGCCAGTTCTCCGTTAGTAACCGTGGCGAAGCGCAGAATCAAGTTGCAGGCATGCTCGTCCTCGAGCAGAGAAGGATATTTCGCACCCCCCCAGGAGGCGGTCGGGCATTTCTCCAGCGCCGCGTCATATTCGCCGGCAATTTCGTAATGCGTGCCGTGGGCGCTCAGGCCGTTGGAGCGAGCCAGCGGGCCGAATGAGATGTACTGGTTGTAAAGGTTTTTGTAGTCACGGGTAACCACCTTCAACCCAGGCATGGTCTTGCCGGGTATGGCCTCAATCTCGCCGCGCAGCCAGTCCTTAATCTCGGGCTGGGCAATTTCTGCCGCCGAATCGTGGGCCAGCGGAGAAGCCACCATATCGCGCACCGGCTCAGGAAAATGCTTCTGCGCAAGCTCAGAAAACTTTTTCGCAATGGCGCGGAAAATCTGCCAGTCGCTTTTTGACTCCCAGGCCGGCGGCACCGCCTGCGACAGCGGGTGGATGAAGCTGTGCATGTCGGTGGAGTTGAGGTCGGCTTTTTCATACCATGTGGCCGCCGGCAGAACCACATCGGAGTACAGGGCCGACGTATCCATGCGGAAGTTGAGGTCCACCACCAGGTCCATCTTTCCCTGCGGCGCCTGGGCGTGCCATTCGACTTCCCGCGCGCTGCCCTCGGCGATTTCTTCGGCAATGGCATTGTGGTGCGTGCCCAGGTAGTGCTTGAGGAAATATTCGTGGCCCTTAGCGCTGGCCATCAGCGCGTTGCCGCGCCAGATAAGCCACAGCCGGGGCCAGTTTTCAGGCGCATCCGGATCCTCGATCGCGAAGCGCAGCTTTCGGCTCTTGAGCTGTTCCACCGTGTGCGCGACGATTTGGTCGGGAGTTGCGTCCGACCCGCCCGCGATCTCCAGCGAATTCCGGTTGAATTGGGGGTAAAACGGCAACCAACCCGAGCGCACCGCGCGCACCTGCAGGTCCATAGTATGGCCGTGAGCCAGCGACCCATGGCCATTGCTATGCGGTACGGAGTGGTAGTCGGTGAATTCGCGCTCGTAGCGCCACTGATCGGTGTGAACGTAGTGCCAGCTGGGAGCGTTCTGCAGGCGGCTGGCGGGAAACCAGTCGCGCGCAAAAGCAATCGCCGACCATGACTCCGCCGGCGCCAGCTTTTCCTGACCCACATAGTGCGCCAGCCCGCCGCCGTTCACCCCGATGCAGCCGCAGAACATCAGCGCGTGAATCGCCGCCCGGTACATCAGGTTGGCGTGATACCAGTGGTTGATACCGGCGCCGATGATGACCGTGCACTTGCCGCCGGTGCGCTCGGCAGTCGAACCGAACTCGCGGGCAAAGCGGATCAGCACCTGGCGGCTGATGCCGGTGTACTTCTCCGCCCAGGCCGGCGTGTAAGGGCTGACCTCATCGTCGTAGTTGGAGGGATACTCGCCTGCCAACCCACGGGATACGCCATACTGCGCCATGAGTAAGTCATAGCCAGTGGTGACGGTAACGGTGCTGCCGTCGGCCGTCTGCACTCGCCGCACCGGCACGAAACGGGTGATAACGCGGCTTTCGGCGAAATCATCGAGCTCGACCGGCACCGCATCCGGAGAGCCGGCGGCAGTCCTCACGTGAGCGTCGGCCTGAAGAAAAGTCAACTCGGGCTCAATGGCTGTGCCGTCCAGGCCGTCCTTGGGCAGCAGGTTCCACTTGCCTTTTTCCTGGCCCCAGCGAAATCCGACGCTGCCCATGGGCATCTTGGGACGATTCTCAGTCGCGTCCCACACCAGAAACTTCCAGGCGCCGTGTTCTACCTGGCGATAACGCTCGAGGCGGTTGGCGCGAAGCAGCCGCCCAGGCCGCCAGCAGCCTTCGTTTGTAGCCTCCAGTTCCACCAGGTAAGGCCCGTCGGTGTATTTCTTCGCGTATTCCTGGAAGTACGGAACCTTCTTTTGGTGATGAAACTCGCTGAGCAGCACGTGGTTTGCTGCCATCCACCAGGCGCCGTCCTGCCCCGCATTAATCTGCACCCATTCGTCGGCGTACTTGGAGACCTGCGCGAAATCAGGGGTGAAGACCCACATCTTGGAGCCGTTGTGACGGGCCTCGGCGGCAAAATGGCAGTCTGGCGTGCGCGTCATGTTCAGGTTGGAGCCCATTACCGCCAGCAGCTTGGCGTTGTACCAGTCAGCCGATTCCTGCACGTCGGTTTGTTCGCCCCAGGTTTCGGGCGAGGCCGAGGGCAGGTCGCTGTACCAGTCGTAAAACGACAACGAAACTCCGCCCAGCAGCTGCAGAAAGCGCGCTCCGCTGGCATAGCTGATCATGGACATCGCCGGAATGGGTGAGAAGCCGGCGATGCGGTCAGGGCCGTATCTCTTAATGGTGTAGATACTGGCGGCCGCAATCAGTTCCAGCATCGTGTCCCATGCGGCGCGGCGGAAGCCGCCTTTGCCGCGGGCGCGCTGCCAGCGGCTGCGCGCTTCCGGGTTCTCCACCAGTGAGCGCCACGCCTCCACCGGGTCTTCATACTGCGTGCGCGCCTCCCGCCACAGGTCAAGGAGAGCGCCTCGCGCGTAGGGATACTTCACCCGCAGAGGGCTGTAGAGATACCAGGAATAGGAGATTCCCCGCTGGCAGCCGCGGGGCTCGTAGGGCGGGAGTCCGGATTCGAGCGAAGGATAGTCCAGCCCCTGCATCTCCCAGGTTACGATGCCGTCTTTGACGTGGATCTGCCATGTGCAACCGCCGGTGCAGTTCACCCCATGGGTGCTGCGTACGACTTTGTCGTGCTGCCACCGATTGCGGTAGAACTCCTCCCAGCCGCGGAGCTTGGGATCAACATCGTCGCGAATCCAGGAAATCGCGTCCCGCGCCTTCATGACTCACCCCGTTCGTTTTTGTGCACCAGCGAGCGCCGAACTCCGGGGAAACGCTTGCGGAAAGCTGCGTTCAGCCCCACCAGGCCAAGTACCATGCCGCCCGTCCCCAGCAGGAAGAAGGTCAGCATGGAGGCACTCTCGTCCTCACCGCCCTTCTGCGCGGAATCCTGAAAGAGTGCGACCAGAGCCAGTATTTCTTCGGGCTGCAAGGGATGTGATTTGAAAACCGGCGCCATGGTGGGGCTGGCCGGGGCCGCCAGCCAGGCCGAAAGCGGCTTGCGTCCCTGCAGACGCTCGTAAACCCGGGTCAGGTCGGGACCCAGGCGGCCGCCGCCCAGGCCACCCAAACCACGCAGCGTGTGGCAGGAGATGCAGGCGGGCCCGCTTCCCGCCAGAGCTCTTTTACCCAGAAAAATTGCCCGTCCGTTAACCACATCTTGCGCGGTTAGCGGGCGCTCGCTGACCTGCGTTCCGGCAAACTGGGAGCGGGGCAGCCTGGACTCGGCGGTGATCATATCGAGCAGGGTCTGGGCCTGCGCCGGCGTCATTCCCGGGATGGTGGGCATCACGACGCCGCCCGCCTCCTGCTGCAACTTCAGCGCGTAGGCATCACCGCTCTCCATCATGGCTTTCGGGTTCTGCAGGAATTGCACCAGCCAGCCGCGATCTTTGCGAGTGGTCACATCCTTCAGATCGGGCCCCACCAGGCGCCCGCCGCCGATGGTGTGGCAACTGGTGCAGTTCTGTCTGAAAAATGCCGACGGCTCCTGTTGCGCGGCAGAGAGCGCGCTTAGCAGGCTCAAGCCAAACAAAAGAGCGACACACTTAGTGAACAGCCGTGCCATTTCTTTCTCCACTGTCCGACGCATTGGCCGCTTGTTCTTGATCCACAACACTCCCACCCCGCGCGGGCGCCGCCTTCAGGCCGGCCAGAGCCGACAGCGGGGTTGATACAAGAAATCCCATGTAAGTGGCGCGTAGGTCGCGCCAGATGGTGTGCGCGCTGCACGGCGAGGCTTCGTTACAGACATGCGCGCCGCTGAGCAGGCACATAGGCTGATTGCGCGACACGGTTTCGAAGAGCTCCACCACATCAATGAGATAAATCTCCTGCGGCACCTTCTTTAACCGGTAGCCTCCACCTGTGCCCCGGGCAGTGTCCAAAATGCCGGCATTACGCAGTGCCACCAGCATTTTGGAGAGGTAATTAGGAGGAATGTCTGTGGCGGCAGCTAAGTCCCTACCCAGCATGACCTTGCCTTCCGGGAGTTTGGCCAGATGGGCAAGGGCGCGGAGGGCGTATTGGGAAGTGATGGTAAGCATTTGTGGACTTCGGGATGCAGAAGTCTTTTTAGTCGCTGCGGAGAGCCCGCGTCTGTGATCTGCGTCCTGTCCTGACGTGACATATGTCACGTAATCAAGTGATACGACGGGCGGCCGATCCTCGCCGCCTTGGTCATCTCTTCCTCTTGCGCTATGTTGATTGCGTAGCGCGGACAAGGAGGGGAAATGCCAGCACTGCCAAAACCAGTGGAGCAATTCAAGAAGGTGTATCCGGAAATCTGGAAGGCCTTTACAGAACTGGGAGAACGCTGCCATGCAGCCGGCCCGCTCGATGAAAAGAGCCGTCGGTTGATCAAAATTGCGCTCTCGATCGGCGCCGGATTGGAAGGCGCCACGCATTCAGGCGTGCGCAATGCCAGGAAGGCCGGGGTAACCGAGCAGGAGATTCGTCAAGTCGCAGTGCTCGCGATCACCACCCTCGGCTTCCCCGCGGCGACCCGTGCTCTGATGTGGATTTCGGATGAACTCTGATTTAACGACCAGGCCCTGGCGCAGGGAGATCCCATGCCCCCTCCCGCACGAGGGTTGCGTAAATTTCTGAAGGGGCAAGGTTTTTTCATCGCTTCGTTTAAAACCAATCTTGCGCTATACTCCTGCGCCGCCGTGATTCGCTGCGGCGAGTCATTATTCACGCAGCGGTGTCCACGCATGAATAAATCGCGCTGTGGGAAAATGTTCGTTGCAGCTCTCGCGCTCGGGCTGACTTTCTTCAGCGTTCCCGTTGCGTCTCAACAGCAAACTGCGGCGCTTCGCGCAAACGACACCGAACTGTTGATGCTTGGCACCGCGGGCGGTCCGCCTTTGCGCAAGGCTCGCTCCGAACCGGCCACGCTGCTCATCGTCGATGGTCGGCCGTATTTAATCGACTGTGGCATTGGAACCATCCGGCGCCTGGTCGAGGCTGGGATTCCATCGCAAACGATTGGAACGATCTTCTTTACCCACTTGCACCCGGACCATGATCTTGGCCTCGTGGATGTGATGGCCAACGATTTCTTCCACCTTGATCTCGCCTCCGATGCGCGCAAAATCAATATCTACGGGCCGCCGCAAACGAGCGAACTGGTCGAAGCCGCCTTTCACTTCATCAGCATTCCCTTTGAGGTGTTCGCCGCGGAAAAGCCGGGGTTCCAGCTTGGCCGGCCGAACCATGGCCTGACCAGTCCCTTTGTCGCCCACGAAGTCGCTGGCGAGGGAGTTGTTTACCGCGACGACAAGATTCAGATCACGGCCATCGAGAATTCGCATTACGCGCTCATGCCGGCGCAGTTCCGCGCGCATTTCAAATCATATTCGTATCGTATCCAGACTCCCCATGGTGTGGTGGTATTCACCGGGGACACCGGACCCAGTGATGCGGTCGTGAAACTTGCGATGCGCGCCGACGTCCTGGTGGCCGAAGTGGAGGCGAGTTCGGACGAGCTACGCGGGTTCATTGACCAGATGGCTGCCCAGAACCACTGGCCGCCTGCCCGCAAACAGGAGTTTGCCGCGCACATGGAGAAGGAACATCTCACCGTGGACAGCCTCGGAGAACTTGCCTCGAAAGCCCAGGTACAATCGGTTCTCTTCTATCACTATGACCCGCAAAACAAAGCGGAGCAGCAAGCTCGCGTGGCCGCTATGAAAAAGTATTTTCATGGACTGGTTCTGGCGCCGGTGGACCTGGACCGGTTCTGTCTGTCCAAGGACGAAGCGCAGTCGGAGAAGGCTAAATTCGAATCGTGCGGGCGGAATACAGCGGATCAGGAGTAAGCGCCGAGCGTCCTAACGAAAGCAAGCGCGCGAGAAGATGTATTTCTCCATGGGGCGCCGCAGATTGCCTCCGCAAAAGAGAGCACCGAAGGTGCCCCGCTGAGGGAATCGCCCTTATGGCGACGATATCGCCCGAGCTTACCTGGAGCGACTACTCCGAGTTCATTCACGACCGGAGTTCAGCTGTTGGGTCCTTGTGGCGGGCGTGCTAGGGGAAGCTGCCAGTGTCGCCGCATGGCAATAAACCGGAGTCCAAAGCAGAGCACTGCGCCAGCTATTGCCGCCGCGGCAGCTGGAACATGCAGCATTTTTCCCAGTACTACTACGGCCGCGCCAATCAGCGCTGCAACTGCGTAGAGTTCGGTGCGCAAGACGGTGGGGATTTCGTTGACGAGCACGTCGCGCACCATGCCTCCGCCTATTCCGGTCAGCATGCCCAGCAGCATCGCCGCAACCGGCCCGGCGTGAAATGCCAGCGCTTTACCCGTGCCAGCAACTGCAAAGAGCGCCAGTCCGGCGGCGTCGAATACCAGCACCGGGCTGCTCAGCCGATTGATGATTCGATACCAGTAGAATGTGATGAGGCCGGCAAGCATCGAGACGGCAATATATCGCCAGTCGCTGATGGCTGCCGCGGGAACCGCTCCAATCATCACATCGCGGGCGATACCGCCCGAGTTGCCTGCCGCGAACGCTAAGACCAGGACTCCGAACAGATCAAGCCGGTGCTTGACCCCGGCCATTCCACCGCTGAGTGCGAAAACGAAGGTGCCGCCGAGGTCGAAAGTCGCCAGCAGCGCGTTCATGACGATATGTTCGTTGATGATCATTGAGCTTCTGACGACAGCCATGCCAAAGATGCGACTACCATGGCCTCGACGCCGGACTCCAATGTGGGATGAATGACCGGTGCGAAGCGCGGGTTGTGATTGGTCGGGATATCGGCCATTGTGCCGGACTTTTCTGCCTTTGCATACGTCTCAGGATCGGTGCCGCCCACAAACCAGAAGACCGACGGAACCTGCCACTCCGTCCCGAAAGAGCCAAAATCTTCGCTGGCAGTAGTTGGTTGAGCATCTTTCACTCGCTCCTCGGGAAAATAGCTTCGAAATGCCCCAAGGACACGCGTCGTCGCTTCTGGATCATTCTTCACCAGCGGATAACGGTCAAGGAGAGTGATTTCCGGTTTTTTAGGCGCTCTCGAGGCTTCGGCTTCGGCGTTGACGATGCGTTCGACCGCACCCAGCACCCGCTTTCGGACACCCTCATCGAAAGTACGGACATTCAGCTTTATGACTGCCTGGTCAGGGATCACATTCTCCTTTGTGCCCGCCTGAAGCGAGCCGACGGTTACCACAGCGGCCTCGGTGGGAGCGAGTTCGCGGGACACAATCGTTTGCAGACGTAGGACGGTAGCAGCGGCCATAACCACGGGGTCAATGCTCGACTGAGGCATCGAACCGTGAGCGCCTCGACCGAACATCCGAATTTCGAAGCTGTCTCCCGCGGAGGTGATCGCGCCCGAGCGACTGCTGACTACGCCTGAGGGCCCGACCATGACGTGCTGTCCCAATATGGCGCTGGGCTTAGGAAATCGCGTAAACAATCCGTCGTCAATCATTGCCTGTGCCCCGGCGCCAGTTTCCTCCGCGGGTTGGAAAACAGGCATCAGTGTACCCCGCCACGCGTTTCGGCTTCGCGCTAACAAGGTCGCTGCTCCGATGAGCCATGTGACATGCATGTCGTGGCCGCAGGCATGCATCACGGGTACAGATTTTCCTTCCTGATCGGTGTGGGCTACCTTGCTCGCATAGGGCAGGGCCGTGGCCTCAAGGACCGGAAGCGCATCCATATCGGCCCGCAGCATGATTGCTGGCCCGTCCCCGTTGCGGAGCAGGCCGACTACTCCCGTGTTGCCGACGCCGGTCGCTACATCGTAGCCGGCTGCCCGGAGGCGTTCCCCCGCAATCGCGGCTGTCCGGTTCTCCTGCATTGACAACTCGGGGTGGGAATGGATGTCTTTGTAGATGGATTCAAGATCGGGGAGCAGCGTTCTCAGGTTGGCAAGTACTCTCTGCGTTTGCAGTGTTTTATCCCTCATATTTCGGCGCCCATCCATGATACTGATTCGGATGTAATATTAGCTCGTTGGAATGAGTGCAACGAGATCACCTGCTGCAAAGGGATCTCGGTCCCTGGGCCCCGAACCGGCAACTCTCACTTCTCTTTCGCATTTCGGAAAGACCTGGAGGCGTATATGGACCCCAAAAAGAATCTGCAAAACATGAAAACGCTCGACGATTCGTGGAACGCGCAGGACCTCGCGACCTTCCGGCGTTATCATGCGAAAGACTGTATTGTACGCTGGCCGAATCAGCCGCCAACCCGCGGTCGAGATGCTCATGAGCAGGAAGCCATTTCTTTCTTCAAAATATTTCCTGACCAGCACCTCATCAACAATCCGTACAAAATCATGCTCGCCCAGGGCGAGTGGACCTGCACCGTTGCCGACTTTACCGGGACGATGAAGGGGGCCATGAACATGCCGGATGGCACCGTCGTTCAGCCCACCGGCAAGACGTTCCACATTGATTTCTGCACCGTTGCGCGCTGGAACGAACAGGGCGAAATCGTGGAGGAGAATCTGTTTTACGACCTGATGGGCATGCTCAAGCAAATCGGCGTCCTGCCGGGCGAAGGGCGCCAGAAGGTTGCGTAGACAGGTTAAGAATATGGCGAATCGTATGCCGGCGCTGTTTGTCGGGCACGGGAACCCGATGAATGCGCTTTTGGTAAATCCCTATACCCAACGGTGGGCGGCTATCGGCACAACTCTGCCGAAGCCGAAGGCGATACTTTCGGTGTCAGCGCACTGGTACATCGAAGACGCTGCCGTCACGGTAAGCACGGCGCCGAGAACCATCCACGACTTCGGCGGGTTTCCACGCGAACTGTATGAGGTGCGCTATCCCGCGCCCGGCGATCCCGGCCTGGCTGCCCGCGTCCAGAAACTGCTTGCGCCGTTACCGGTAAGACGCGACGAGCGGTGGGGCCTCGATCACGGCACTTGGTCAGTGTTGTGCCACCTCTATCCGCAGGCGGATATTCCGGTGGTGCAACTCAGCATCGACGAAACCCAGCCTCCGTCTTTTCACTACGAGATCGGAAAGCGTCTTGCGCCGCTTCGCGAGCAGGGCGTTCTCATCCTGGGCAGCGGCAACTTGGTGCATAACCTGCATGCGTATGCATGGGGGAGACACGTGCAGGAACCGTATGACTGGGCGATTTGCTTTGAGAAGAGAGTCCGCGAGCTATTGCTCGCAGAAGAGCACAAGCCGCTCATTGAATATGAAACCCGACTTGGCCGGGAGGCGGAATTAGCCGTGCCCACGCCCGATCACTACCTGCCTCTTCTCTACATTGCGGGCACGCGCACCGGGTCGGAGCCTGTCACGTTCCCCGTCGAAGGCGTGGACGGCGGCTCGGTTTCCATGCTGACAGTGCAAGTGAGCTGAAAAAAAACTGCGCGGGCTAAGCACCTGTCGAACCATAGGTGTTTAGTGCTATTTCGCAATCTCATCTCCGACCTCAAATGTTGTACCCGTAGGGCTCGATGGGTCACTCACGCGCTGTAACTAATCGAAGTAGTGGGTGACGACGACTGCCGGCTGGTGATCCCGGATGTAGACCGCACACGGCCACTTCCTCTTCCTTTCCCGGCACTTTGCCATAAGCTCGGTGAGAAGATCCATTTCCGCTTGCTTGTGAACGCGTGTGCGCCCCTGAGAGCGGAGTAAACTTCCAACTAATGACAACGGCGCACGATGTGTCATTCCTTTTCATCGAGCTTGGCCTTGTGGTGGTTGGCCTCGCAGTGCTGGCAAGGCTGGGAACCCGGTGGGGTTTTTCCGCCATTCCCTTATATCTCGTGGCAGGCCTTGCCCTCGGTAAGGGCGGTCTCGCCCCCCTCAAGATTAGCGAGAGCTTTGTTCGCACGGGAGCAGACATAGGCGTCCTCATGCTCCTGTTTATGTTGGGATTGGAATATACCGGAGAGGAGTTAAAGAATAGCCTCCGGCTGGGGATCGCTGCGGGCCTCACAGATTTCGCGCTGAATTTTACCCCCGGTTTGCTGGCGGGGCTTCTCCTTCGATGGCGGCCACTCGCCGCCGCGTTGCTGGGCGGCATCACATACATCTCCTCCTCTGGGGTAATCGCGAAAGTTTTGGACGAACTCAAGCGGATGGACAGCCCAGAAACCCCACTCGTGCTTTCCATCCTGGTTCAGGAAGATTTAGCAATGGCAATTTATCTTCCCTTAGTTGCCGTGTTGCTGAGCGGCGGCGGGACTGTAAGAATTCTCATCTCGGTCTTTGTCGCAGTTGCAGTTATTTCGCTTGCTCTATTAGCCGCAGTGCGATATGGAAATCAGTTAAGCAAGCGTGTGGCGCATGAATCTGATGAAGTCATCCTGCTGACGATTTTCGGGTTCGTGTTGCTGGTGGCGGGGGTGGCGCAGCGTTTTCAAGTGTCCGCGGCAATAGGAGCATTTCTCGTTGGCATTGCCTTATCTGGCTCGGTGGCGGAGCAGTCCCATCGCGTCATTGGCCCTCTAAGAGACCTGTTCGCAGCATTCTTCTTTTTCTTTTTCGGGCTGGATATTGATCCCGCGAGTCTTATACCCGTATTGCCCTTGGCGGTGGGCTTAGGGCTAGTCACGGGCGTTACAAAAATCGTGACCGGCTACTGGGCGGCCTATCGCGCGGGCATCGGCCGACGCGGATGTATTCGAGCGGGCGCAGAGCTGGTCGCACGCGGTGAGTTCTCCATTGTCATTGCGGGGATCGGAGCAGCCCTGGAGCCGGGCATTGGGCCACTCGCCGCTGCCTATGTGCTCTTGATGGCGATAGCCGGGCCTGTCCTTGTAAGGATCGTGGGATAGCAACCAATAGATCGTGTGCCAATCCCGGCAAAGTCCCAATTCTCCGATCTCCCGAGCCATGATTCACCTGGCTCTTGTGGCACCCGAGGCAAGAGTACAATGAGGGTCGCTCCGCTGCAGGGGTGCCCACACAGAAAGCGGGGACGAAGGCTGCTGCCCAAGCAACCGGCTTAGACGTCCAGCCGCTTTGATACCCTCGTATGGGCGGAGAAGGAGACAGCTATGAAGACGCGATTACTGGCAGCTACGGTCATATTGGCCTGTGGCCCCTTGCTGGCCCAGCAACCGAGCAGCAAACCTGATATGTCGCACACCGAGCATGTACAGACAAGAGGGTGCGTCCGTCCGGGAAAAGAGGAAGGGTGCTTTGTATTACACGACGTTAAGCGACATCGTTATTACGACTTGAACTTCGACGCGGCCGGCAGCACTCCAGAACTCTATACGCACATATCGTTCGAAGGCATTGGGTATGCCCACGATGCCCACTGTAGTCAAGGACGCCCAGTCCACGTCAGCTCATGGAAGAAGCTGCCTGGAGAATGTTCCAGGCCGGCTACATCAAAGCCCAAAACAAAATAAAGTTGTTGGTGTGGCACCCGGCACTCTGCAACGGCGGAAAGCCTAGCTTGCATTTGTAGCCGAATGAGCATTGGAAACCGGTTTATCCCTCTGTTCCATGGGTCCGGACGGGAGGATGCCATGAAGAGTTACCGCAAGATCCTGCTACTAACGATCGTTGCGCTACTTGGTCCCCTATCGCTTTCGGCGCAGGAATACTTCGGCCAGAACCGAGTTCGCTACCGCACCTTTGACTTCAAGGTGCTGAAGACCCAGCATTTCGATATCTATTACTACGACGAGGAAAAGCCGGCGGTCGAACAGGCAGGCCGCATGGCTGAGCGCTGGTATGCACGTTTGTCCCATGTGCTGAACCACCAACTTTCATCGCGCCAGCCGCTCATCCTGTATGCCAATCACGCCGATTTCGAAGGAACAACCGTCATCCCGGGGTATATCGGTGAGTCCGTGGGTGGGGTTACGGAAGCGCTGCGGCGTCGAGTCGTGATGCCATTTGCCGGACCCTTGAGTGATACCGATCATGTCCTCGGGCATGAGCTGGTCCATGCCTTCCAGTACGACATGACGAGGAGCGGATCTTCGATGTTCGGCGGGGCGCCCGCAGTTGCGAGTTTGCCTCTGTGGTTTGTGGAGGGCATGGCAGAGTACCTCTCGCTCGGCGGCAATGATCCTAATACCGCGATGTGGGTGCGAGACGCGGTCGAGCAGAACAAGATTCCTACCGTGAAGGATCTCGACAATCCTCGTTATTTCCCTTACCGCTGGGGACAGGCTTTTTGGGCCTTTGTGGCCGGCAAGTACGGAGACGGCGTGATTGGCGAAATGCTTCGCACCGGTTCACGAAGCGGGCCGGGGGGCGCAATAGGAGCAGTTCTGCATCGCACCGAGGGATCGCTTTCCGAGGAATGGAAGCAGGCTATTCTTGATGCTGAAAACCCGGTCCTCAAAGCAACCACTCCCGCCGATGAGGAAGGGCGGCTGCTCATCTCGCGGCGAAAGCACGGCGGTCCTTATAACGTCAGCCCTGCAATCAGTCCCGACGGCAAGCGCCTGATGTTCTTCTCCGCCAAAGGCCTGTTTGCGATTGATCTCTATGAGGCGGATGCCCAGACCGGCAAAGTCTTGCGCAAGGTCACTTCCACCGCTCTGAGTCCCCACTTCGTAAACCTGGAATTTACTAGCTCGGCGGGAGCGTGGAGCACCGATGGCCGCCGATTCGCGTTTGCGAGAGTTCGAGGGGGTAAAGCCGAGCTCGCTATTTTCGACGAGCAACAGGGCCGCGTAATCCGGCAGATCCCGTTCAGCAACTTCGGGGAGGTGCTGAATCCAACCTGGTCGCCCTCAGGCGACGAAATTGCCGTTTCCGCCAATGTCGGCGGCCTCACGGACCTTTTTGTCGTCGAACTTAAGACGGGGAAAGTAAGGCGGCTGACCAATGACATGCATGCTGACCTGCAACCAGCATGGTCCGCTGACGGCCGCACCATTGCGTTTGTAACCGACCGCTTTACCAGCAACCTGACCGATCTCTCGATCGGCCGCTACCGCCTTGCGCTACTCGACATCGACAGCGGCGCAATTCGGGAGCTCCCGACGCTTGCTGCCGGGAACAGCATCAACCCGCAGTGGTCGGCCGATGGCGCCAGCCTCTATTTTTTGTCCGACGCGAATGGCATCGCGAATATCTATCGCATCGCTTTGAACGGTGGCGCCCCGTCACCGATAACCAATGTGCAAACTGGCGTAAGCGGCATTACCGCCATCAGCCCGGCGTTCAGCGTCGCGGCAAAATCGGGCGCGCTGGTATACAGCGCCTTTGTCAAGGGCGATTACCACATTGAGCTTATGGACGCCCCCGCGCCGCTATCTGTTCGCCCCTCGGTCGTTGCCGATATGCAGCCCGGATTATTGCCGCCACACGCACGCAAAGAAAGCACCGTTGAGGCTTATCTTCATAATGCGACATCCGGCCTTCCTTCAGCTTCGAGCTTCGAATCGTCTCGGTATTCCCCACGTCTCAGTCTCGATTACATTGCTCCACCCACACTGATGGGAGGTGTGAGCTCCTACGGCACCCAACTTGGCGGGGGCACGCAGCTCCACTTCAGCGACCTTCTGGGCTATCACGAGCTTACGGTGGTTGGGGAGGTAATCACGACCAACGGCACGCAGGATCTTCTGCGCAACCTGACGGGCTTGGGAAATTACCAGAACAACCGTCATCGCTATAGCTGGGGCCTTACCGCCGGGCAAATTCCCTCGGTAACCGGAGGTGTAGCAGTCGCCCGCGGCACGGCACCCAACGGCGCACCGATCATCATCCAGCAACTGATCACCTATTGGCAGCAAGACCGCCCAGTAATCGGCTATCTTGCTTATCCGTTCAGCCGTGCTCAGCGCATCGAATTGAGCGGCGGCTACGAAAACATCAGCTTTGCAGCTCGCGCCGATACACAGATACTCAACACATTCGGAACTCCCATTGCAAGCCTGAGGGAAGATCTTCCCACCCCTGACGGCCTCCACCAGGGTACGGCTACGGCAGCCCTGGTATACGACACGTCGATTTTTGCGGGCGTGAGCCCCGTGGCTGGGCAGCGCTATCGCTTGCAGGCGGGCCTGCAGGGAGGCAGCCTGGACTTTTCAACCGTCCTCACAGATTACAGGCGCTATTTCCATCTGGCCCGGCCAGTTTCTGTCGCCGGCCGTATCCTGCACTTTGGCCGTTATGGCGGTGACGCCGAGAGCGAGCGGCTGCAGCCGCTCTACATCGGATATCCGGAATTCATCCGGGGCTATAACGTGAACTCGATTTCCCCTGCGGAGTGTGGCCCGACACTCGACCAGACCGGCAGGTGCCCCGTGCTTGATGAGCTCGTGGGTAGCCGAATTGCGGTGGCCAATGCGGAGGTCCGGTTAGAGCTGCTTGGCCCGTTAGGGGCAATTCCAGGCACCACGGCTGTTCCACCTGTCGAGATCGGCCCTTTTTATGACGCTGGCGTCGCCTGGGGCAGGCTTCAAAAGCCAAGTTTCGCCGGCGGGGACCGGAAAACGGTCAGCAGCCTGGGAGGTTTCCTGCGTTTCAATATACTGGGCTTCGCCGTGGGACAGATCAGCTACGCACGACCGCACAACCGCCCTCTGCGCGACCATGTATGGGAGTTTACATTGCTGCCCGGATGGTAGTTGTCACCAAGCTCAATCGCGCTACCCCACTCCTTGAACAGAGCTCGACGCAAAGTTATTTCACTGGAGATTCCGAACGCAGCCTGACCTTGTTATTGATGGCTCTCACACCGTGCATTTCCTGCAGAAAATACACTTAATTAAATATTACTGTTTACTTCCTATTTATATAGTTTTCTTGACGGGTGGATTTGCCTATAGTTGTTCTAGATACACGCATGAAGAAAAACAGCGTGCTCATCCCAATGCGAAAGGGGGAAGAAGAATCGTGCAATTCCACAGCTTAGAACGGCTCCATAGTATTGAACGCAAGTACTTGAAGGGGCATACCCTCCGAGTCGCAGTGGCCACCATCGCCAGCATGATAGCTCTGAGCGGCCTAGTGATGGTCCTGCCCTTCGGCTGATAAGCGAGCAGTTGAGCAGGTCACAGATCTCTCAGATTGGAGGTTCATTCGCATGCAACTGTTGGAGAATCCATCCCGTGTCCAGCTAAACGACGTTCTACTGATTGCGCAGTTTCCGCCTTGGGCGGATGTGGCGGTGCCTTATGCCCTGGAACTCGCGCGTGAACATCGGGCGCGTATGCAGGTAGTGCATGCGATGCCGACACACGGGTCCCAGAAG
>DATEJK010000211.1:0-54382 GCA_035278025.1 Terriglobales bacterium
AACCCCCACCTCCCGGGTGATCGTGCCCATGCAGAATTTTGTGGACGATGTGACCTGGACGAAAGGCCGGCACACCTTCCAGTTTGGCGGCAATCTGCGCATCATCAACGACGAGCGTGTGGGCAACACCGACTCCTACAACTTCGGCCAAACCAACGTGTCGTGGCTGGACAATGCTAGTATCGCGAACAATAGTTCTGCCGGCAGCCCCGCGAGTCTGGATCCAGCCGGTTTCGGATTTCCGGCCGTTTCGGGCGATTTTAGCCAGTCGTTCGACCTGCCCATGGCCGCCCTTGCCGGTCTGGTGCCCTTCGTGGAAGGAGAGTACAACCGCAACAAAAGCGGTGCCCTGCTGTCGGAAGGCACTTTCATACCACGCCACTTCAAGTCGCACGAGGCCGAGTGGTATGCGCAGGATACGCTACGTCTCACTCCCACTCTGACGGTAACCTTTGGCGCACGTTATAGCCTGCTGCAGCCGCCCTATGAGGTAAACGGCAACCAGGTGGCGCCTACGGTGGACCTGAGCAGCTTCTTTAACCAGCGCGGGCAACTGGCGCAGCAAGGCCTGCCCTATAATGTTTGCGGTCCTTACGGCACAAACTGCACCAACCTTGTGGGACTGGGACTCTCGGGGTCAGCCAATGGCAAATCCCCTCTGTGGAACTGGGACTACGGAAACATTGCGCCCCGGTTTTCGTTTGCGTGGTCACCGTCCTATGACAGTGGGATCCTGAAGCACATCACCGGCGGCAGCGCGGGCAAGTTCTCCATCCGCGGTGGCTGGGGCATGTACTACGACCACTTCGGGGAAGGCATTGTTAACAGCTTTGACCGCAATGGTTCGTTCGGACTGACTACGTTGATTGACAACCCCGCAGCCACGCAAAGCGTAGATAGCAGCCCGCGGTTCAGCCAGCCCACGGTAAACGTCATTCCCACCACGGCAGCGCAGGGCTGCGCCACGCCGCCCTGCAACATTCTGCCGCTCGCTCCCACTGGTCCCTTCCCCTCGATTCCACCGACTGATCTCGCCGGCGGCGGATTCGCCATTACCTGGGGTCTGGACGGGCACATGCACACCCCCTACTCGCACGTGGTGAACTTCAGCGTCACCCGGGAACTGCCGAAGAACTTCGTGGTCGAAGCCTCCTACGTTGGCCGCTTTGCCCACCACCTGCTGCAGGAAGAGGACATGGCGCAACCGGTGAACCTGCGCGATCCCAAGTCGGGCATGGACTACTTCACCGCTGCCACCTTGCTGGCGAAGGCCGCCAATGCCGGTGTGCCGATTCAGCAGATCGGGAAGATTCCCTTCTGGCAGAACGTCTTCCCCAGCGCAGCGGGGGCGGCCGCTACCCAGCTAGGATTCGGGAGCGGACCCGGAAACGGCTGCGCCCCTGGCGATGGCAGCGTGACTGGAAACGTAACGGCGACGCAGGCTGTCTATGACATGTATTCCTGCTTCACGGGGAACGAAACCACCGCCCTGTACTCGATTGACGTGCCCGGTGGTTTTGGAATTAACGGTCCCGGGGGCTGTTTCCCGGCTTGCGCCACCATCAACGGAAAGCAGACTAACGGCTATGTGTTTTACAACCCGCAGTGGTCATCCCTCTACGCCTGGCGCAGCATCGGCAATAGCGCTTACAACGGGCTGCAACTCAGCCTGCGCAAGCGCATGAGCAACGGGCTGAACCTCGACTTCAACTACACCTACTCCAAATCCATAGACATGGGGTCGAACGCCGAGCGCATCAACGAATTTGAGGGCTTCGGCGTGGGCGCCAGCCAGATCATCAACGCCTGGAACCCGAAACAACTGCGCGCCGTTTCCGATTTCGACAACACTCACCAGATCAACGCCAACTGGGTGTATGAACTGCCGATTGGCCGCGGCAAGCACTTCGGCAGCGGCATGGGTAGCGTGCTCAATGCCCTGGTAGGCGGATGGTCTGTTTCCGGCCTGTGGCGCTGGTCCAGCGGCTTCCCCTTCACCGTGGAGCCGGGCCTTGGTTTCTGGGGCACGGACTGGCAGCTCACTTCGGCGGCGGTACAGACCGGGCCGCTGCCTAAGACGGGCAGCTACAATGTCGCCGCCACCCCGGGAGGCTCGGTGCTGCCCAATGTTTTCCAGGACCCATCTAGCGCCATTAACGATTTCCGCCTGGCTTACCCGGGCGAGTCTGGCCAGCGCAACAACCTGCGTGGTCCAGGCACGTTCGACATAGACGCCAGCCTGGGCAAGACCTGGAAGGTCACCGAAGGCAAGGACTTGAGCTTCCGCTGGGAGACCTTCAACGTGACCAACACGCCGCGTTTCGATGTAGGCCAGATGCAGTTCAACGGCAACAACAGCCTGGCGACCGCGGCCGTGTTCGGCACCTTCACCAACACGCTCAACCTGCCACGGCTGATGGAATTTGCCCTGCGGTTCACCTTCTAGACTCTCCGCCTGCGCTCAGCGCAGAGGATCACGCGGGGGCGGATTTTCCGCCCCCCGTTTTTTTTTAAGGAACGTGGTGCGGGCACCGCCGCCCGCGAAAGCACCTCAAGGCTGGTGAGAAATTGGCGTGACGATTGGTTGCAGCCGGACTTCGCTGACTGCCGACCACCGACTCGTGACTGTCTTATTGCAACGGCGAATCGCTCATGCGGAAGCGGGTGCGAAAGTGTTCGGAGAGCAGTTCAATGGCGGGCCGATTGCCTTGCGGGTCCGCCTGGGCCAGATACTTCATGGCCTGCACCAGGACGCGCTGACCTTCCACATAACGCGGGTCGGGCTTGCGCTCTCGCTTGCGGTTGATTGGGGTAGGTGGTACGGGAATGGTAAATACTTTAGCCATGATAAGAGTTGCCCGGCGACTTTGCGGCTCCAGTTACGTTGGATGCGTCAGACAATTTTTAGAGTATAGCCCGGGGGTGCTCCCGCTCAAATTAATTTTGTGAATACGTGCCCGGGCTGCGTCATACCGGGAAAGCCGTTCATTTTGCGACACATACCGGGATAGGGTGGGGGCCAGCACCCGCCTAGGGTGAGATTACCTTGGTATTGCCCGTGGTTTTGAGTTTGAACACGTTGTCTGGAATTTTCAGGTTGATCTGGATGTTGGAGTATTTCGCCAACCGGTAATCGCCGGAAGGCTCCAGAAACTTCTGCTGCACCGATACACCACGGGTGGGGTCAATCCACAAAAGAATTTGCGAAAACGTGTTGCGCGCCTTCTGTGATTTGGGAATCAGTTCGAGCTTCGCCGTCTTAACGTCCTGCGCTTCCTCGGTGCCGAGATAATGCACATCAAAGGACTTCTCCAGGTCATGGCCGCGCCCGCCGAAGCCGAGCACCACGAAACTTTCGAAATCAGCTTTGTTCTTGCCCGTGTTGTACACGGTTTCCTGGTCAATGCCGGGCTGGTAGACGCGCGCTTTGCCATCGCGGAAGAGCACGTATTTTTCCGCAGGCTCAGTAATCTGGGCGGCCATTTCCACACCGTCCTTGATGCGGCGGAAGTATAGTTTGCCCTTCTGCGTATCGGTCTCATTCACCACCTTGGCGTATTGGTCCCAGACGAAGTCCGCTTCCGTGGTTTTGAATTTCTCCGCCGTCTGGTCCATGCGGGTGAGAACTGTGTTCAGTTCGGCGCCAGAGGCGCCACTCGCGGGCTGGCCATTCTGCGCCAGGACCGCTCCCGTCAGCACAGCGAGCAAAGCAATTGCGGTCGCGAGAGAGCGTTTCATCATTAATTTGAAAAATTTCGAGGCTGCTGCCTCGGGCTGCCTCCGGCGAACTATTTCTTTACCCAAACCTGGTATACAGGCTCGCCCGCGGCATCACTCGTTTTCTCATATCTAGAGATGCTGGCCTGGCCAGCGATGGGCGCAATAATTCGCTGCAACTCCTTGCCGACAGCGCTTTCGCTCTCGCCGGACACGGCGGCCGCCGGTACCTGATAGACAACACCGCCCCCGGCCTGAGGGATGACAACAACCGCGGTTAGATGCGGGCTGTGTTCGACGGGTTTATCTTTGAAATTTATAAAAAGCGGAGTGACAAAGATAAAAAGCAGGATGAGAGTGACCATGATGTCATAGTGAATGCTGCCCCGCTGGTAATTCCAGAAGATATAGTTGCGGATGGTCCGCCACACGGCAGACACAGGCGCGCCCGGCGTGCCCACAGCCGCGGGGCTGGTTTCCGCCTGCTCCAGTTGCTCCAACTCGTTCGCCTCCTGTCCCAATAAATAGGACGCCGTAACTGACAATTATCGTGCACCGGACGTAGTTCTGTCATGCGAGGAATGAGGCAGGAGTCCGGAAGCGCTTTAATCCCGGCTCAGGTAGAAGTGTACAGCGGGAGTAATGATCAGGCTGAGCACCATGGAAATGGTAATACCGCCAATTACGGCGATGGCCAGTGGCTGCAGCATCTGCGAGCCGGCGCCCCAGGCCAGGGCCAGTGGCAACATGCCGGCCATGGTGGCCAGCGCGGTCATCAGGATGGGGCGCAGGCGCCGCCGCCCCGCTTGCACCACCGAGTCGAGCGCGTCCATACCCGCTCCCCGGAAGTGCTGGTCGGCATCCAGCAGCAGAATACCGTTCTTGGCTACGATGCCGATCACCATAATCAAGCCCATGAACGAAGAAATGTTGAAGGTAGTGCGCGTCATCAACAGCGCCAGCACCACGCCCGAGGTGGAGAGCAGGGCGGAGGCCAAAATGGCAACCGGCGCGGAGAAGCTGCGAAACTCGAACAGCAGCACAATGAACACCAGGACGATGGCCAAGGCCAACACCAGCGCCAGGTCACGAAACGACTTCTGCTGCTCCTGATAGGTGCCGCCGTACACCACGCGAATGCTGGAAGGCAGGTGTAAACCCGCCACAGTCTTCATCACCGCCTGGACGCCGCTGCCCAAATCAACGCCTTCCAGGCGGGCTGTGATCGCCACATCGCGTTGCAGGTTTTCGCGCCGGACCTCGGTTTGTCCGGGCAGGTCGGTTAAAGTGGCCAGCGAGCCCAGGGTTGCTGTCTTTCCCGTGCTGCTTACCAGCAGCGTGTTCTTCATGGCATCCAGCGATGCCCGGTCAGCGGCCGGAAAACGCACCCGGATGGTGTAGGCGCGGTCGTTGGCCACCACCGGCGTCTGGGCGGGCTCGCCTTCCAGAACCGCCGATGCGTCGGTGGCCACCTCCTGCGGGGTGAAGCCGGCGCGCGCCGCCACCGCCGGGTCCACCTGGAACATGACCGCCGGCCCGCTGATGGTGTTCTCGATTCCGCTCACGTCCACCACTCCCTTGACCTTCTGGATGGCATCCCCCACCTTGGGAGCCCATTGCGCCAGCAGAGCAGCGTCGGGAGAAAATAGCTTGATCTGGATGGGTTCGGGCGCGCCGGTCAGGTCGCCGATCATGTCCTGCAGGGTCTGGACGAACTCCACGTCAATACCGGGCTCCTGCTGTGCGACTTGGGCGCGCATCTGGGCGATGACCTCTTGAATCCCGCGGTCGCGCTTGTCCTTGAGCTTCACGGAAATGTCACCGGTGTTCGCTTCGGTCACGGCCGCCAGCCCCAGTTGCAGGCCGGTGCGCCGCGACGTGCCTTGCACCTCGGGAATGGCGTGCAGCATCTGCTCCAGATGCGTCACCACCCGGTTGGTCTCCTGCAGCGAACTGCCCGCCGGCATGGTGTAATCCAGCACGAACGCGCCCTCATCCATTTCCGGCAGCAGATCCGTGCCCAGGCCGTAAAAGCTGGCCCCGGCGATAAGGACCAGCAGTACGCTCAGTCCGAGCAGCCACCACGGATGCTGCAGGGCACGCCGCAGCCAGCGCTCGTAGAAGGCGATGATGCGGCCGAATGTGCCCCGCATGGTGGCTTCTTCCGCGGCCAGCAGCCGCTCAGCGCTGAACGCTCCACTCTCGCCATTGCCAGCTTCGCCTTCATTGCCCCGGCCGCGGATGAAGTACTGGCTCAGGTTCGGAGTCCAGGTGAGCGCCAGGGCCAGCGATGTCAGCAGGGATACGGAAACGGTCACCGCCAGCGCGCGGAAGAACGTCCCCGTCACCCCGGTGATGGTAATCAGAGGCAGAAACACCACGATAGGAGTGATGGTGGAGCCCACCAAGGGCGTGGAGATTTCCTGGAGCGCGCTGCGAATGGCCGCCAGACGGCCCTGCCCCGCATCGCGGTGCAGCACAATGTTTTCTACGACAACGATGGCATCGTCAATCACCAGGCCTACCGCCGCTGCCAGCCCGCCCAGAGTCATCAGATTGAAGCTTTGCCCCAGAACTTTCAGAAAAATGAAGGTCACCATCAGCGTGACCGGAATAACCAGCCCGGCCACGATGGACGTGCCCCAGTCGCGCAGGAAAAGCACCAGGATAATGGAAGCCAGGATCAGCCCGAGCAGAATCGCGTCACGCACGCTCTTGATGGAAGCGACCACAATTTCCGACTGGTCGTAGAAGGGCTGGATGTCTACGCCTCTGGGCAGTTCCTTGCGAATTTGCGCTACCTCGGCGTGTACTTCGTCGGCCACGTTCACCGTGCTGCTGTCGGGCTGGCGGTACATGTTGATCAGCACCGCCGGTTGCCCGTTGGCGGTCACGATGGTGTATTGCGGTTTAACGCTGGGTTCCACCTGAGCCACATCGCCAATCCGCACCGGAACTCCCGCCGGCGTATTCTTCACCACGATGTTGGCGATCTGCGCCGGGTCACGCACCTGCCCGCTGATCAGCCCCAGGTAGAGCTGGTGGTTCTGCTCCAGCAGGCCGGGTGAATCCACCAGGTTGGTCTGCTGCACGGCGTTGAGCAGGTCATTGACCGTCATCTGCGCCGAAAGCAGCTTGGAGGGATCGGGAACAATGTGGAACTCCGGCTCCTGTCCACCCTGCACCACCACGCTGGAAACTCCGTCCAGGCGGTTCAACCGCGGCTTCAGGTTATAGGTGGCGAGTTCCCAGAGCTGAGTCTGCGGCACAGTGCGGGAGGTGACGCTGTAGCCCATGATGGGGAAGCTGGCAAAGGTGAGCCGGTCTACGCGAATTTCCGCGGTCGCTGGCAGAGTGGAGCGCACCTGCGCCATGGCGGAATTCACCCGCTCCAGGGTCTGGAACATGTCCACGTTCCAGTTAAAGTACAGGTCAATTTCCGCCGAGCCGCGGCTGGTTATGGACTGCACCAGTTGCAGCCCCAGCACGCTGTTGACCGCTTCCTCCACCGGCCGGGTGACGGTCACGGTCATCTGGTCAATCGGCATCACTCCGTTGTCAATGCCGATCACCACGCGCGGGAAGTTGGTTTCCGGAAAAACCGCGATAGGTATGGTGAAAGCTTCGTACACACCCACCAGGGCGAGGGTCAGGATGAGGAAGATTATGGGTTTGGAGAAATAGGCAAACCAGTAGCGCGAGGTCTCCGGCTCGTGCTGCTGCGGTCTCGGTTCGATATAGGAGCGGGAATTCATGCTCGCTCGGCACCCGTTACTGAGAACCGGGTACTGGTTTACTCCTTTTGGCTTTCCTTCACCGGTTGCGCAGAAGCCGGCGCCTGCAACTGCACCCGCGTGTTGTCGGGCAAGCCGTAAGCCCCCGTGGTCACTACCCGCTCCCCCGCCTTCAGACCCGAGACGATCTGCACCTGGTTGTCCTGCCGCACTCCCGTCTTGACATCGCGCTGGTGGGCGCGGCCATCGTTGCCAATCACCATGACCGAGGTCGTACCATCGGACTCGGTCAGCACCGCGATGGCAGGCACAGTGAGCGCGTCAGGAATGGTCTGCGCCAGCATGGAAATTCGCACACTCGTGCCCGGCTTCAACGCCTGGCGCGGGTTGCGGGCGTCCACCCAAACCTCCACTGTGGTGCTGTTGGGATCGAGCGCGGGACTGACCACCGCGACCTTCCCCGGAAGGGGCTCGCTCAGACCAGAAGCGTCAATCTGGGCCGCGTCTCCCACTTTGAGCAGCGCCGCTTCGGTTTGTGGGATGTGGGCCTTGGCAATGACGTGCGACAAGTCCATCACCGTGAGCAGCGGTGTGCCCGCGGTGGCCATCTCTCCGGGATAGAGAGGACGGTCGGTAACCACGCCGGAGATGGGGCTGCGAATGTCAGAATAGCTGAGCTGCGCCTGCGCGCTCTGGTATTTGCCTTTGGCCGCGGCCAGCTGCCCCTGCGCCGACTTCAGTTCCTGCGCCCTGGAGGTTGTGAGCAGCGAGTTCAAGTGCTGCTGCGCAATCTCGTAGGTGTTGCGCGCCTGGGTGAGAGAAACCGCCGCCGCGTCCAGTTCCTTGCGGGGCAGCGCCCCCTGCTTATACAGGTTCTCCCGGGCGGTATATACCTTCTGCTCGGCTTCCAGGCTCTGCTTGGCCGCCTGGGCGTCCAATTGCGCCTTCTGTACTTCTTCCGGAACGCTGGCCGTGGTGGTGGTCTCGTAGGCCGCCTGCGCCTGCTCAAATTCGCCCTTGCTCTGTTGCGCTGCCGCACTGAGATCTTTGTTCTCCAGCAGCGCCAGCTGTTGTCCCTTACGCACATGGCTGCCGCGGTTGACGTAGAACTTCTCCACGGGGGCGCTGATTTTAGGCACCAGCGCCGCCTGGTGCAGCGGATATAAGATGGCCTCAGCGGTCACGGTGCGCTGCAGCCGGGTGCGCTGCACCAGCGCCGACTCCACCGAAACCACCGGCTCCTTCTCCTTCTCGCCTCCGGAGCAGCCGAAGGAGAGCAGCGCCAGAAGTGCGGCCAGGGCCAGGAGGGTGGCGCGCATTTCCCGCCTTCTGTGTTGCCGATCGCTGTTCATGTTCAGAATTTGCCCGTCAAAGTCTGCAGCGTGGCCAGGCCAGCGCGATACCTTAACTGCCCGCCGTCATAAGCGTTGCGAGCAGCGGCCAGCACATTCTGCGCGTCCACCACCTCCAGCGCGGTGGACTCTCCTGCCTGATAGCGAAGCGTGGTCAGGCGCAAGCTCTCGGCGGCCAGGTCGGCGGCCTGCCTGAGTCCCTGGACCTCCGCACGCGAGACGGCCGCCTCATTGTAAAAGGAATACAAACTACTGAGCGCCTGGCGCTGGGCCTGGCTCAACTCCACCCTGGCCTGCTGGCGCCGGTATTCCGCTTGCCGCAGCTTGCTTAACGTAGCTCCCCAATTCCAGATGGGGACATTCAAAGATGCGGTAATGAAGTAACCCGGAGTCGGCACCGGTCCCAATTCCGGAAAGGCAGCGTCAACCGCGCGCAAGCCTATGGCATTGGACTCGATACCGTAAACGCCATCCAGGCTGAGTGTGGGAAAAAATGCGGCGCGGGCGATGCTCACATCGGACCGGGCGGCGCGCATAGCTTCCATTGCCGCGCGCACATCCTGGTTCCCATGCGCGGCCATGGCGGCAATGTCGCTAAAGGGAGGCAAGGCCGGCGCTTGGTCCATGTCGTCCACCAGGTTGAAGTTCAAGTCCAGACTGGGCGAGAGCAGCACCGCCAGATCGAGCCGGGCTTTGCTCATGGCCAGCGCCGCTTCCTGAAAAGCTTGGCTCTGCTGGTCATATTGAATCTGCGCCTTGATCACGTCGCTGCGGGCCACCTCCCCGCCGCGCTGCAAATCCTGGCTGATCTTGAGGAAGTGCTGGGCCTGGTCCAGCACCTGCTGCGCCGTGGCGTACTGGCGCTGGGCCACAATCAAGCCATAGTAAAGGCTGGTAACCGTAACCGTGAGCCCACGGCGCGCGATTTCCGCTTTGGCCTGGGCTATGGCCGAGGCCGCGGCAGCACGCTTATAGGGAGAGAGCGTGAAAAATCCCGCAGGAAAGTCCTGATGAACAACGCCCCAGATGCGGTAAACATGCACTCCGTCATTGGTGACGAAGCGTCCGCTGGCCAGTTTGCCGTTGCCCTGGGTGCCCAGATACTGCTGGGTATAGCTTAGCGAGGGCAGCAACGAAGCCCGCGCCTGCACACGGTCTTCATTGGCCACTTTGGCATCGGTGACCGCTGAAAGATACTGGCCATAGTTTCTACTGGCGCGGCCAATCGCGTCCTGCAGCGTAATCGTGACCGGCGGCCCGGTTTGCCCCGGCTCCCCTGGTTCCATTAGCGCCACACCAGGGGGAGGGACGGCGGGGGATGGCTCCGGTTGCTGGGCATACGTAACGGTTGGCGGAGTTCCGCCGGGAGGCGATGTTTGCGCCGCCTGAGCGCTGAGCAGGGGCGTGGCCCGCAGCGCATTTCGCAGAACGCTGAGCTGCGACGTCCCTGTCGCCTTGGAATTGGCAGAGCCCGCCCTGATCAAGGGCGCGGACGGCGCTTCCGCCAAACCCGCCGGGGCTGGTTGCTGAGCCACTGCACCGCCCGCTATCAGAATGCAGGCCAGATACACTGCTGCCGCTCGATGCACGTCCCCCTCCAAGCCGCTAATGTAACGGGCACCAGATTAAGGCAAGCTTAACCGCTTGCCCAGACCCGAAGGCGCTGGTGAGAGGGACTAGGAGGCGCGGGAAAGCTGGGCAGCAGAGGGCAGGCAGATAGTAAAGCAGGTGCCGGCAGCACTGCTCTCCACAGTGATAGTGCCGCCATGCTTCTCCACAATCTGACGGGTCACCCAGAGCCCCAGGCCGGTGCCCAGTTCCGCCTTGGTGGTAAAGAAAGGCTCGAAGATGCGGGTAAGGTTTTCGTCAGGAATGCCGTGGCCGTTGTCGGCAACGCGAAGCTGCACGCCGGCGTCGGAATCGGCCGTGGCCACTGTGAGCTCGCCGCCGGGAGGCAGAACATCAATCGCATTGGCCACCAGATTGGCAATTACCTGGCGCAGCTCGCCCTTCGAGCCGAAAACCTGCTGCGGGTACTCGAGGTCGCTGTGCACGTGAATGTTCTTGGCGTGCAGCTTGGCTTCATAAAGAGCGAGCACTTCGCGCACCAGTTCGGCAATGTCCACGGGGGTGGGAGCACCGCTATCGCGATAAAAGCCCAAAGTCATTTTGGTGATGTGAGCAATGCGGGAGAGCTCCTCCTCAACCATTTGCAGGTAGCGGCGGGCCTCTCCGGCGGGAGCAGAACGGGCGAGGTAGATAAGATTGGTGACCGCCTCCAGGGGATTGTTGATCTCGTGGGCAATGGTAGCGGCCAGGCGCCCGGCAGTAGCCAGGCGTTCGGTCTTGACCAGCGCGGCCTCGGTACGGGCGCGCTCTTCCAGCTGCCACTGCACCTGGCGGAACAGGCGGCTGTTGTCAATGGCGGCGGCGGCGCGGGCAGCCAGGGCCTCGGCGAGTTCCAGATCGGCCGGCGAAAGAACCCGACCGGATTCCGCGGTCACAAACACCAGAGCGCCGAATACGCGATCGCGCGAAGACATGGGAACTACTAAGGCGGATTTCATGTTAAGCGCATGGACCAGGCGCAATCGCTCCGGCTCCTTCACATTCTGGAGCAGCATTTCTTCCCTGACCTCGGGGAAGAACTGGGGCTCGCCGGTTTCGATCACCGTGGCAATGGCGCTGCCGCTGCTGAGGGTGGGCGGATACTTGCTGTATAACTCGGTGGCCAGCGCAATACGGGTCGGGTCGCGATGAGCGACAGCCGTGCGTTCCAGGGTTCCCTGGTCGTTGGTCACGAAGGCGGCGCACCAATCGGCGATCTCAGGCACCGCCAACTCGGCCACGCGCTGCAGAGTGATGTTGAAGTCGAGCGAAGCGCCCAGGGCGGCGCTGGCCTGAGCCAAAAACGCGGCGCGGCGCCGTTGCGCCTCCGCTTGCTCGCGCAGGCGGACTTGCTCGGCGTACAGTTCGGCGGTACTGATACCGGAAGCGGCCAGGTTGGCCAGCACTTCCGCCTCTTCCAACTCGTCGGACTGCAGCTCCCGCCGCCGGCGAAAATAAAACGTGATGGTGCCCACGTTGCGGCCCTGGATGCGCAGCGGCAGAGCGAGCAGCGATTGGATGCCTTCGGCTTCGTAGCCCCGCCGCCGGTGCTCCAGTAGCGGCAACTGGTGCACATCGGTAGCCACAATGGGCTCATCACTCAAGTCGGCTATGCCGGAGCCGGCAATGGACGAGTTCTCCAGATAGGCCGCCGAAAGGCCGCGTGAAGCCAGCACGCGCCACATGCCGGCGCTCTCATCCAGGCGCCAGACAGCATAGGCATCGGCAGCAATCAGCTCCCGGGAGAGGGCCAGGATGCGGTCCAGTACGGTAACCAACTCGGGCTGGGCGAGCAGAGTAGCGGAGGCCTGCAGCAACAGATGCAGGGACTCGGAATTGCTCATGGGCACCGAGGCTGACCTCGCGCCGGCGGTCTTTTCGGGTTCTGGTTTGGGCTGCGAAGCGGTCACGGCGCGCAACAAATTAAAAAAAATACAGCAAAGACATTTAGTAGATGCGCGTAACCGCAAACGGAGTTGCTCTGGAAGGTGTTACCTACGGGTCGCTCACCCCATCACGAGTCCAACTTATTAGCTCTCAGCCAATTGGGCGGCCAGTGAAGGTGTTCAACTCAGTATGCCCGTACGCTTGCCGACGCGCTGCAGCACCTGGAGCGCGCGGTCCAATTCCTCGCGGGTATGGGTTGCGGTCACGATGGTGCGCACCCGCGCTTTTCCTTCAGGCACCGTGGGGAAAGCAATGCCGGTGCCCATTACTCCTTCCTGGAACAACTCGCGGGAAAAGTCCATGGTCAGTTTGCCATCGCCAATGATGATGGGCGTTATGGGAGTTTCGCTGGCGGGAGTGTTCACGCCGCCGATGTTGTACCCCAGATTGCCTAGTTCCTTCTTCCAGTAGCGGGTATTCTCCCAAAGCTTCTCGATGCGCTCGGGCTCCTGCTCCAGCACATCAAAGGCGGCGATGCAACTGGCGGCCACGGAGGGAGGGTGCGAGGTGGAGAACAGGAACGGGCGGGCACGATGGTAGAGAAAATCAATCAGGTCGCGCGAGCCGCATACGTAGCCGCCGAGCGCGCCGATAGCCTTGGAGAGCGTTCCCACCTGGATATCCACCCGGCCGTGGACCTTGAAGTGGTCAATCGTGCCGCGGCCGTTGCGGCCCAGCACGCCGGAGGCATGCGCGTCATCCACCATCATGATGGCGCCATATTTCTCCGCCAGATCGCACAACGCGGGCAGCTGCGCAACATCGCCATCCATGGAGAAAACGCCGTCCGTGATCAGCAGCTTGTGGCCGGGCTGGCCGGCAACTTCCTGGAGCAGTTCCTCGGCGTGCGCCGCGTCCTTGTGGCGAAACACCTTGATGGTGGCGCGGGAGAGGCGCGCGCCGTCAATAATCGAGGCGTGGTTCAGCTCGTCGGAGATGATGAAATCTTCTTTGCCCAGCACGGCGGAGACGGTGCCGGCGTTGGCGGCGAAACCGGACTGGAACACCACCGAGGCCTCCACGTTTTTAAAGCGGGCGATTTTTTCCTCCAGTTCCATGTGGATTTTCATGGTGCCGGCAATGGTGCGCACCGCGCCCGAGCCTACGCCATACTTGCGCGTGGCCTCCAGCGCCGCTTCCCGCAGCCTGGGATGGGTGGTCAGCCCCAGGTAGTTGTTGGAGGCCAGGTTGATGACTTTCTTGCCGTCAAAGGTGCACACCGGCGCCTGCTCATCCTCCAGCACCCGCAGGCGGAAGTGGGTGCCTTTTTGCTTGAGCTGGTGCAGTTGCTCGGTGAGGTAGGAGAGTTGCGGGCGGGTGGAGGTCTGGGTAGCCATGAGGTGCCTCGCTTGCGCCACCGCGAAAGTGCGCGGAAGAACGCGGGGTTCGAAACTTATAAGTGTACCGCCGAAGCGCAGCGGGCGGGAAACTGCAAGCCAGCGGGACCGCCGCCGATCTAGAGGCTTAAGCACCCCTTAAGCCTGGCCTGGGTAGACTCCTACTGAAACCTTGTGCGTCACCGCTCCAGCGCCGGATAATCTCAAACTAAGGGGCGCCATGCGAGTACTGGTGATCGAGGACGAGCGGCGGCTGGCGGAGAATGTTGCCCGCAGCCTGAAGGAGAATGCGTCCTGGGTGGTGGATATCGCACTGGATGGAGTAAACGGGTTACACCTGGCGGAGTCGGTGGGTTATGACCTGATTGTGCTCGACCTTATGCTGCCCAAGCTGGATGGCCTGGAGCTGCTGCGCCGCTACCGCCAGCAGGGACACAAAACGCCGGTACTGGTACTGACGGCACGCTACGAGAAGCAGTCCATCGTGAGGCTGCTCAACACGGGCGCCGACGACTATCTGGCCAAGCCTTTCGACCTGGGAGAGTTCCTGGCGCGAGCCAAGGCGCTGGTGCGCCGGGCCAAGGGACAGCCCACGCCCATGCTGGTGGTGGGCGACCTGGAGGTAAACACCGTCGAACGCACGGTGCGGCGCAGCGGGCGCGACATCACCCTGACTCCAATGGAATACCGGGTGCTGGAGTACCTGGCCCACCGGCCAAGGGCAGTGGTCTCAAAAACAGAACTCCTGGAGCACCTGTACGACTACAACTGGGAGAAGTTCAGCAACGTGATTGAGGTCTACATTTCCGGGCTGCGCAGAAAAATTGATGACGGCGCGCCCGCGAAACTGATTCACACCATGCGCGGGCAGGGATACGCGCTGCGCGTGGGCGAAAGCAAAGGATAGACTTGAGTTTCGGAGTTTCAGGTTCGAGTTTTTTGGGTCTGAGTCTTGAGAAACTTGAAACCTCGCAACTTAATGCGCGAAACCAAGCTGGTTTTTTCTAGATGAAGAGATTGTCATTAACAGGCCGCCTCACCGCCGTGGTCGTCGGCGCCCAGTTGCTGCTGGCAATCGGACTGGTGCTGGTGGGGATCACCTTCGCCCGGCGGCAGCTGCTGGCGGCCTTCGACATGAACCTGCAGGGGAGGGCCCGGGCCATCGCCGCCCTGGTTTACTATCCCCCGAATGGCGAGCCGGGGCTGCTGTTTGACAATGACGAGGCGCCGCCCTCCTTCGAAGCCTCGCGTCCCGACATCTACGAGGTGAAGAGCGCCGCTCCGCGGTTCGAGGCCCATTCCAAAAACTTTGATTCCGCTTTCCTCAAGGCCGAGCTGGCGGGCCAGGATTACTGGAATTTCAACTGGAAGGGCGTGCCTTACCGCGGGCTGATTCTGCGCAATATCGCCATTCGCGACCAGGAGACGGGACCCACCGACACCGATGTGGCGGTGGATGTCTTCTATGCCGCGCCCACGTTGGACATCACCCGCCGCGCCGAGGAGGTAGGCTTGATGGTGGGTGGAGCCAGTCTGCTGCTCCTGGTGCTTACCGGGCTGCTGGCGGCATGGGCGGTGCGCCGCGGCTTGTGGCCGTTGCGCGACCTGGCGCGAGAAGCGGGCGCCATTTCGGTGAAGAACTGGAATTTTCGCCCGCCTAAGGACGCTCTCGATACTTCGGAACTGGCGCCTCTGGCGCGGGCCATTGAAACCGTGCTCAGCAAGCTGGAGCTGGCTTTTGTGCAACAGCGCGAGTTCCTGGCCGACGCGGCTCATGAGCTGAAGACCTCGGTAGCCATCCTGAAATCCACTTTCCAGTCTCTGCTGCAGAAACCGCGCTCGCCGCACGAGTACCGGGTCGGGCTGCTGGACCTGATGGGTGACGTGGACCGGCTGGAGGAACTACTGAACCGCATGCTGCGCCTGGCGCGGGCGGAACAGCAGGCGGCCGATGGCGGTCCGCGCACACTGGAGGTGGCGGACCTGGCCTCCACCTGCGAAATGGCGGCGGCTCGCATCAAGAGCCTGGCCGCGGCGCGCGGCGTGGAAGTCCAACTGGCCAGCAATGGCAGCGGGGAAGTAAACGCCGATGCCGACGATCTGGAACTGGTGTGGGTGAATCTGCTGGAAAACGCCATCCAGCACAGTCCCCCGAGTTCCGTGGTTCGGCTGCAGGTGCAGCGGGAAGCGGACAGCGCTTCCATCAGCGTGCAGGATCGGGGCACAGGGATCGCCGCCGAAGATCTGCCTTACATTTTCGAGCGCTTCCGGCGCGGCGACCGCTCGCGTTCGCGCGAGACTGGCGGCTTCGGACTGGGCCTGGCGATCGCCAAGGCCATTGTGGAAGCCTACGGCGGAAGCATTCAGGCGGAGAGCATTCTGCATGAGGGTACCCGAGTCTGGGTGCGCCTGCCACTGAGCAGGGAGGCCGAGCCCAAGTCGTCTCCGGTGGCCTCTCCGGAAACATCATGATAATCAGCCCACGAATCCTTCCCTCCCGATTTGGCACCTGTGGTGGAATTTTTTCTTCCTGTAAGTGCTCCTTCCCTTCGCCAGAGGTTTAGCCTTCTCCTATCCGCTTATTAACGTAACCAGCTGGCGCAACCGACCCTTCCCCGCCGTTGGCGGGTTTGAGCAGGGACCACAATTTCTTAACAAAGGAGCCTTTATATGTTCGCACGTATGCTGGAAGGCAATGTAAAGCTGGAGAAGAAGCCCGAGTTCCTGACCAAAGTGCGCGATGAGATCCTCCCCATCCTCAGGAGGCAAACAGGATTCGTGGACATCATCGGCTTGGAGAACGAAACCAAACCGGAGAAATTCTGCATCATCAGCCTGTGGCACACCAAGAACGATGCCGAGCGCTATGAGCGCGAAGCCTTTCACAAAGTGAACGACATCACCAAGCCCTTCCTGACCATGCCGATGGTGGTGAATACCTTCAAAGTGGAAACCACCATCTCCGAGCATGTGATTGCCGCAGTGGCGGCTTGAACGGCGAGCCCTCACTGCGCAAACGGCCCCGGCATTCGCCCCGTCGGGGCCGCTTTGTCTGATGTCAACCCCTCAGAAACTCCCTTGGACGGTTTGGTGCATGTGCCAGCGAATGAGGGTTTCGACTCGGGCATGCGCCCTCGTCAACATGACAGACAAGTTCTATTGGAAGTGGGAAATAATGTAGAGTTACGGGGCGGCGGCGGCCTTCGCCTTGACTACCTTCTGCAGCTGCTGGGCCGCTTCCGGTGTAAGTTCGACAAACTCAATACCCATACCCATGCTGGGATGCACCACACGCACCACGCCAGGCAGACGAACCCGCGCCGCCGCGGCCTGAAATAGGACCTCGACCGAAGTGCCCACCGGCTCCGGGGTAAGGGTCTCCATGTAGCAACCGCTCAGACTGATATCGCTGAGGAAGCCCCGCAGCGGAGCATTGCTCCCGCGCTTGCAGAATTGCGCTTCGCAGCGGAAATCGTAGCGAGTTGCCGGACGTTTCTCCACTCTGGCAAATTTAATCATGACGCCCACCCCGGCTCACAAGTTACGAAAGGCGTCTGCCGATCGTCCCCGCTTCTTTATCGCCTTTCAGAACTTCCATCCTTGCGATAAGCTGGCCTGCTTTGTCACTGGGGTGAATCCATGCCTGACGTCTCTGCCGCCTACCTCTCGGAAGCAGTTCGATCCCTGCACGCTTACAAGAAGTTGGCGGAAGGAGCGCTGGCCCAGATCAGCGACGAGGAGTTCTTTCGCAAGCCTGACCCGGAATCGCTCAGCTGCGCTCTGCTGGTGAAGCATATTGCCGGCAATCTGCGCTCGCGCTTCACCGATTTCTTGACCAGCGACGGGGAGAAGCCCGACCGCCATCGCGACCAGGAGTTCGAGGATGCATCCGGCGCCACCCGGGCCGGCCAGATGCGCTCCTGGGAGGAAAACTGGATGCTTTTGTTCCGCAGCCTGGAGGGGCTGCGCCCGGAGGACCTGGAGCGTACGGTGACCATTCGCGGCGAGCCTTATTCAGTGCTCAAGGCCCTCAACGTGGCCTCGCTGCACTACGCCTACCACATCGGCCAGATCGCCTATTTAGCCAAGCACCTGCGTGGCCCCCAGTGGAAGTCGCTCAGCGTGCCCAAGCCGGGGCAGGAAAAATACAAAGCGTAATTGGCGGCAGATGACAGAAGCCATGCCCATACGCTACAGCCGCGTGCCCACGCGAATGTTAAAATCAGGGGTTTCCTGCTGCACTCCGCATCCCCCGGCGCGTAGGAACGGAAGGTGAGAAACCTCAATGGCTGAAACCATGCTGGCCGTGGTGAAGCCCGAGCCGAAGCCGGGCGCCGAAGTACGCGATGTTGCCGTCCCCAAAATCGGCCTCACCGACGTGTTGGTCAAGGTCAAGGTGGCTTCTGTCTGCGGCACCGACCTGCACATCTACAACTGGGACCCCTGGGCGCAACGCCGCATCCACCCGCCGCTCATACCCGGTCACGAATTCTGCGGCGTGGTGGCCGGCGTGGGCGACGAAGTCACCAGCGTTAAGGAAGGCGACTTTGTCTCCGCCGAGATGCACGTAAACTGCGGCAAATGTTTCCAGTGCCGCACCGGTCAAGCTCACATCTGCCAGTTCGTGAAGATCATCGGCGTGGATGAGAACGGCGCCTTCGCCGAGTTCGTGCGTATTCCCGAATCCAACGTCTGGAAGCTGGACCCGGAAATCCCCCAGGAATATGCCTCTATCCTCGATCCCCTGGGAAACGCCGTGCACACCGTCCTGGCGGGGGAGATTGCCGCCAAAACAGTGGCCATCACGGGCTGCGGGCCCATTGGCCTGTTTGCCATCGCTGTCGCCCGCGCCGTGGGCGCCACGGCCGTGTATGCCATCGAGACCAACCAGTACCGGCGCAAAATTGCCCAGCAGATGAAGGCGGATTACGTTCTCGATCCCAAAACCGAGGACGTACGAACATTCGTGATGGACCACACCGGCGGCCAGGGTGTGGATGTGGTGCTGGAGATGGCTGGCCACCCGGATGCCATCCGAACAGCCTTCAACATCGTGCGCCGTGGCGGCCGCATTTCCCTCCTGGGCCTTACCTCCAAGCCCATAGCCTTGAACTTTTCCGAAGACATCATTTTTAAGGGCATCACCATTCAGGGCATCAATGGACGGCGCATGTACCAGACCTGGTACCAGATGACCGCCCTGCTCAAGGCGGGCAAGCTCGACCTCCACCCTGTTATCACCGACCGCATGTCCATGAAAGATTTCAGCAAGGGCATGGAACGCCTGAAGACCGGCGAGGCCAGCAAGATTCTGCTCTATCCCAACGGCGTGAAGTAACGAACTTAAGATCAGCCACAGAGGACACAGAGAAAGCAAGTAGTTGGCAGTCAGTTGCTGGTAGCTGGTATTTCGGAACTGGGTGTGCCAACTACTAACCACCAACTGCCAAACTACATGTCTTATCTCTGTGTCCTCTGTGGTGAGATTATTCTTTCTCCAGCTTGAGGGCGGCGGAATTCATGCAGTAGCGCAGCCCGGTGGGTGCGGGACCGTCCTCGAAAACATGACCCAGGTGGGCCCCGCAGTGAGCGCATAGCGCCTCCGTGCGCACCATGCCGTGGCTGCGGTCAACGTGGGCCTCCACCCGGTCTTCCCCCAGTGGCTGCCAGAAACTGGGCCAGCCGGTGCCCGACTCGTACTTGGTATCGGAACTGAACAACGGCTCCCCGCAGCACACGCACCTGTAAGTGCCGTGTTCCTTGGAATTCCAGTATCTCCCGCTGAACGCCGGTTCTGTACCCTTCTGGCGGGTGACGTAATACTCCTCCGGCGAAAGCTGTTGGCGCCACTCCGCGTCGGATTTGGTGATCTTGTCGGCCATGGCTTCTAAACCAGGGAGAAGGACCCCGCGGTAGTTGGTAGCTCGTAACTGGTAGTTGGTAAATACCAGCAGTTACCAACTACCAACTAACCACCAACTACCCTGAGCCCTGACTCCTGACTACTCTAATTTGGCATTCATCGTGATCTTCGCATTCAACACTTTGGAAACCGGGCAGCCCGCCTTGGCTGCTTCTGCCGCCTTCTGGAATGCCGCCGCATCCGCCTTGGGGACCTTGCCGGTCACGTCCAGATGAATAGCGGTGATGGTCCACCCGGAATCCAGCTTGTCCATGCTGAGCGTGGCATTGGTTTTGATGCTGTCCGGGGTCAAGCCCGCATTACCCAGTTGCGCCGATAGAGCCATGGAGAAGCAGCCCGCGTGCGCCGCCGCAATCAGTTCTTCCGGGTTGGTGCCCGGCTGGTCGCCAAAGCGCGTTCCGAACGAAAAGGGAGTCTTGGAAAACACTCCGCTGCTGGAGGAAACCGCTCCTGAGCCTTCTTTCAAACTGCCCTTCCACTCCGCGCTTGCCTTGCGTTGCATTACGTTCTCCTCGCCTCAAGATATAAGTGCAAACCAGCCATTGTATTAGGTGCGTGTTGAATTCGGCAAAGCGAGGAAGGAGGAGTGTTGAAGGGAAGCTGGTAGTTTGTAGTTGGTTGACCCAAGTGCAGGCTTGAACATCCAGCTACTAACTGCCAACTACCAGCTACTCACTACTGGTTGTGCGGCAAGTCGCTGGACCAGGAATCGGCGACGATGTGCCAGTCGCCGCCGGAACGTTTTCTCCACACGGTCAGGTATTTACCCTTGTCGGGTTTCTGCCCTCCGCCTTCCTGGGGCACTTTCATGGTGTAGCTGCCAACGTCGAATGCCAGGTCGCCGGTCTGTTTGATGTAGGTGACTTCAAACCTCAGATCGGTGTAGCCGTGATGCAGCGGCCGGCTCAGGTATTCGCGAATCGCGTCCCGCCCGTGCACTGCGGGATGATGCGGCGGCAGGTACACGGCGTCTTCGGCGTACAGTTGCGCCAGCTTCTCCGGTTGACGTGTGTTCCAGTAGCGGGCCCACTCCTCCCCCGTCTTGTGGATGATGGCAGTCACATCCTGATTCAGCGTCGGCTCCGCCTTCATAAGCGCCTCCTGGACAACACAATTTTACGCGCGACTTTGGGTTGGATGTCTGTGCTCGCAGGGCTGCTGCTTGCCTCCAGTTCCGCTCTGGCACTTACCCGCGCGCATGCCGCCTCAGCTTTCCGGACCATGCGGCCGGCGGAAACGCACACCCGGTAAGCGCCGCCTCGGTTGTGGGGAAATTCCCCGTTACGTCCGTAACTTTCTGACAACAGGCCTTGACCTTAGTATCGCTTTGGCTTCGGCGACCCGGAGGGCGTCTCCCCATGGGTGAACGAATCACCCGTCCCGTGCAAGCACCAAAAAACCGCAGGAAATCCATCGCGCCCAGTTCAGTCAGCGCAACGCCGCGGCGCAATGGCGGTACGGCCGCCGGCCTGCGCACGCTGGAGCCGGAAGCCGACCTGCAAGTGCAGAAAGCCTACCTGGAGGAATTGTTCCAGAGCGCGCCCGAGGCTATTGCCATCCTGGACCCGCTTTACCACATTACCCACGTCAACGCGGAATTTACCCGCATGTTCGGCTATACGCAGGAGGAAGCGCGGGGCAGGATGCTGGGGGAAATCATCGCCCCACCGGGACTCGACGCGGAAATTGGCTTCATCCACACCGCCATCACTAAAGGGCGGAAGATCAGCCTGGAAAGCAAGCGCATGCGCAAGGATGGCAGCCTGGTGGACGTTTCCATCGTAGGCATGCCGGTGAAGGCGCGCGGAGGGCACGTGGCGGTTTACGCCATTTTCCGCGACATCAGCGAACGCAAGCAGGCGGAGGCGCTGCAATCGGCGCTCTACCGCATCGCCAGAATCACCAGCTCCGCCGGCGACCTGCAGGATTTCTACGCCGCCATCCACGGTATTGTAGGCGAGCTGATGTGCGCCAGGAACTTCTACATCGCTCTCTATGACCAGGAGAGCAATCTGCTCAGTTTTCCCTATTTTGTGGACGAAGTGGACCCCACGCCGGCGCCGAAGTCATTGGGCAAGGGCCTGACAGAATACGTGTTGCGGGTGGGAGAGCCGCTGCTGGCTACGCCTGAAGTCTTTGACAAGCTGGTGCAACAGGGCAAAGCGGAATGCATTGGGGCGCCCTCGCTGGATTGGCTGGGAGTGCCGCTGAAAACCGGCAACCGAGCCATCGGAGTGCTGGTGGTGCAGAGTTACAGCGAAGATGTGCGCTTCGGGTCCAAAGAAAAGGAGATCCTGACCTTCGTTTCTCAGCACGTGGCCACGGCCATCGAGCACAAGCGGCACGAGCAGGCCCTGCGCGCCTCCGAATCACGTTACCGCTCCCTGGTGCAGAGCGCAGTTTACGGCATCTATCGTTCCACGCTGGAGGGACGCTTTTTGGACGTGAACCCGGCCCTGATTTCCATGCTGGGGTATGAGTCAGCGGCCGAGGTGCGGGCGCTCAACCCGCAGACCGACATCTACGTGCACCCGGACGAACGCTTGCGGCTGCGCCAGGAATACGAGCAGCACCGTTGCCTTGACAACGTCGAAGTGAAGTGGAAACGCAAGGACGGCAAAGCCATTACCGTCCGGTTGAGCGGGCGAGCGGTCAACCAGGAAGGCGATGACGAGGTGCTGGAGGTGATCGCCGAAGATGTTACCGACCGCCGCGTTCTCGAAGACCAGTTCCGTCAGGCGCAGAAAATGGAAGCGGTGGGGCGGCTGGCCGGAGGCGTGGCCCATGATTTTAACAATCTGCTGATGGTAATCAGCGGCTACACCTACGTACTGCTCAATCAGTTGGGCGCAGCCGATCCACGCCGCAAAAAAGCGGAGGCCATCCAGGAAGCGACCGAGCGCGCCGCCACCTTGACCCGGCAGTTATTGGCCTTCGGGCGCAAGCAGGTGCTGGAGCTGAAGGTAATTGACTTGAACGCGGTGGTGGCTGACATTAGCAAGCTGCTGCGGCCCCTGATTGGGGAGGATATCGAGGTGGTGGTCACCTGTGATGCCCGCCTGGCGCGCACCAAGGCCGATCCCGGGCAGGTAGAGCAGGTAATCATGAATCTGGCGGTCAACGCCCGCGACGCCATGCCCGGCGGCGGCAAACTGATCATTGAAACCCGCAACGCCGATCTGGACGAAAACTATCAGCGCGCGCATGCCAGTGTGAAGCCGGGGCGCTACGTGATGCTGGCGGTGAGCGACACCGGCTGCGGCATGGATGCGGAAACGCAGTTGCGCATTTTCGAGCCCTTCTTCACCACCAAGGAAAAAGGCAAAGGCACGGGCCTGGGCCTCTCCACCGTGTATGGGATCGTGAAGCAGAGCGGCGGGTACGTTTTTGCCTACAGCGAGCTCGGCCGGGGCACTACGTTCAAGATTTACCTGCCGCAGGTGGAAGAAGCGGTGGCGGGCAGCCTCCCGGAACGGCGCACCCGCCTGGGCTGCGGGGGGACGGAAAGCATCCTGCTGGTGGAGGACGAAGAATCCGTCCGCGAACTGATTGCCGAAGCCCTCAAAGCACAAGGCTACAACGTGCTCGTAGCCGGCAACGGGCAGGAGGCGCTGGCCCTGGCCGCACCCGCCAACTGCCGCGTTGACCTGATGATCACGGATGTGGTCATGCCCGGCATGAGCGGGCGGGAACTGGCCACCCGCATGGCCCAGAGCCGCCCGGGGCTGCGGGTGCTGTTTCTTTCCGGCTACACTGAGGACGCCATCGTGCACCACGGCGTGCTCGACCCCGGCACCGCCTTTTTGCAGAAGCCCTTCAGCCTCGACGCACTGGCCTGCAAGATCCGCGAATCGCTCGATTCTTAGTTCCCGCGAACTTTCCCGGTTTTCAGATCCTGTGTGGAACAAGTTTGTATTCCGCTAGTAAAGGCAGGCGCCCTCGCCTTTCCGGACGGGCGAAGCCGGCCTCCCCCTGTGCTATCGTTTTCCCATCATGTTGCGGAGAATAGCTTCTCTTTTTCTGGCCGTCGTCCTCCTCGCGTCTCCTCTTCTAGCCAAAGAAAAATATTTGAAGCCCGGGCCGGTAAAGCTCGACCACGGCGGCGAAAAATGGGCGAAACAAACGCTCAAGAAGATGTCGCTGGAGGAGAAAGTCGGGCAGCTGTTCATGGTGTGGGCCCGGGCCAGGTTCCTGAACCTGAACGGCCCGGAATACGCCCAGTATCACGAAATTCTGCAGAAATACCACGTGGGAGGTTTCGCGCTCACGGTGCCGGCCGAGGGCGCGTTCGTTTATTACAACCAGCCCTACGAAGCGGCCATGCTGGTGAACCAGTTGCAGCGCGAATCCAGGCTGCCGCTGATTTTCGCCGCTGACTTCGAGCGCGGCGTCTCCATGCGGCTTCAGGGCAGCACCGTGTTTCCCCACGCTATGGCGTTTGGCGCCACCAGCAACACCGACTACGCCAAGCAATTCGGCGCCGTCACCGCCCAGGAGGCTCGCGCCGTAGGTGTGGAATGGAACTTCTTTCCCGACGCCGACGTCAACTCCAACCCCGCCAATCCCATCATCAACACCCGCTCCTTCGGCGAGGAGCCGCAGGAAGTGGGCAAAATGGTGACGGCTTACATCGAGGGAGCCAAGGCCAACGGCATGCTGACCACAGCCAAACACTTCCCCGGTCATGGCGATACGGCTACGGATTCGCACCTCGGCCTAGCCAAAGTTACGGGCGACAGGCAGCGGCTGAACGCGGTGGAATTGCCGCCTTTTGAGGCCGCCATTAAAGCGGGGGTGGACGCCATCATGGTGGCTCATGTAACCGTGCCCGCTCTGGAGCCTGACCCCAACCGCGTGGCCACCACTTCCCCGGCTATCGTGACCGGGCTGCTCAAGCAGCAACTGGGATTCAAGGGCCTGGTGATTACTGACGCGCTGGATATGGGCGGTCTGACCCGCCTTTACCAGAATGATATCGGCCGGGCGGCGGTGGAGGCTTTCAAGGCCGGCGCCGACATGCTGCTCATTCCCGCCGACCTGGATGCTTCGTACCAGGCCATGCTCAAGGCGGTGAAAAGCGGAGAAATCCCCCAGCCGCGAGTGGACCAGTCGGTGCTCAAGATCCTGGAAGCCAAGGCCTCAGTAGGACTTAACAAGGCTCGACTGGTGGATATTGCCCAACTGGGCGAGGTGGTGGGGAAGCCGGAAAACCTTGCCTTCGGGCAGCAGGTGGCCGATCAGGCCGTCACCCTGGTGCGCGACAACGGCCGGGTGCTGCCCCTGCAACCGCTGCCCATCCAGGGAACTAGCGGGTCCAGCCTTCCGTATCAACCAGCAGTGGAGGTCACAAACCGGCTGGTGGTGGTGGTTTTCTGCGACGACCTGCGCATGGACCCGGGACATGAGTTCGTGCGGCAGATTCAGTCGCGGCGGCCGGACGCAAACATTCTCTACTTGGATACCCGAACGGCAGCGGCCATGACCGACCAGGTGCTTTCAGCGGTGCAGAGCGCGGAGAAGGTGGTGGCGGCCGTGTACGAAATCCCCACTGCCGGCAAAGCGGTGCAGGTGGCCGGCCAGGTCGAGAACACGGTGGGGCTGAGCGACGCGCGCGGCGAGCTGCTGGGCAAGATTCTGCAGGCCGCGGGCGCCAAAACCATGGTAGTAGCCGTGGGCAATCCTTACGTGGCCGGCGATTTTCCCCAGGTAGAGAACTATATGTGCACGTTTTCCAATGCCCGGGTGAGCGAGGATGCGGCCGTACAGGCCCTGTTCGGCGAAATCTCCGTGCGCGGGCATTTGCCGGTCACCATCCCCCAGATAGCTCAGCGCGGCGCCGGGCTGGAAAAAGCGGCCGTGGCGGCGGCAACAGGAGGCAATCATGTGGCGGGAAGTCATCCGTAAAACAACTTGGGGGGCGGCTGCGGCCATGCTGATAGCGCTGGCCGCCTGCAGCATGAAGGTAGACGATAAGGGCGAGAACAAGAATGTGGACATTCGCACGCCCCTGGGCGCGCTGCAGGTGCGCACTAATCCCACGCCGGCACAAATCGGGCTGACCGTTTATCCCGGCGCCAAGCCCAAGGTCGAAGGCGACGACCACAACGCCGCCAACGTGAACATCTCCAGCTCTCTGTTCGGGGTGAAGGTGCTGGTAATCGGCTATCACACCGAGGATGCGCCCGATAAGGTGGTCGCCTACTACAAAAAAGACCTGCAGAAGTACGGCAATGTCCTGGAGTGCAAGGGGCACGGCCACAATACCGATATGAACTTCGGACATGACAAGGACCAGAAGCCCAAGCCGCTTACCTGCGGGGACGATAAAGGCGACGGAAAGGGAGTGGAGTTGAAAGCCGGCATGACCGACAACTTCCACCTGGTAGCGGTGGAACCCAAGGACAACGGCAGCGATTTCGCCATCGTCTATGTGGTAACCCGCGGCGAATCGGAGCCCATGTAAACCCGGAGTCCGTATTGGGCCTCCCGGATGTCACCAGAAAATGCGGTCTTTTTCGAGGGTATGGGCGACCGTAGGTTCACAGTGCAGTCGTGGAATGCTGATGACAGGATATTCGAGCTTAAGTCGGGTTGGCGTTGGGCACCGATGGCAAAGCAGAGTATTAGCCGGGGGAGTCACCATTCCTGATGCATAGAAAATCTCAATTGCGTTCCCTTGAGAATCCCCAACGATTCCGTTAGAGATCTGTTCATCAACACCGTAGACATCGAAGGTGATATAAAACGGCTGCCGGCGCTCATGTGCGGGGCAACGCACATTGAATCGCTGCGTTTGGATCAATGTGAGGCACGCCATCCGCCGTCGTCAGGTGACCACAATTGATGCTGCCGCGCTGCGCGTGCCACCGGGCGGCCCACTGGACCCATGGAAACCGCTGATACCATCGGCAGGCGGGGATGGCGATCACGGCGGCCGATTTGACACAGTGAGTCAGACACCAAATCCCTGTATTCCGTTCCAGTTGGTGATTTTTTGACCTCGACTGCTCTACTCGAGTCCTGACTCCCACTTCCTTGCATCTCCCATTCCGCGGCTGTTAGCTTGGAATTGATGGAGCATGCTTGCCACAGGTGCGGGAAGACGGTAGAGGACGGGGTGCCCTTCTGCCCGCAATGTGGAGCGCCGCAAATCAGGGTCATGGCCGCAGCACAGCCAGCGCCAACCCCCTCGCGTGGTTCCATCCTTGAGGGGCGCATGCCGCCGCATCCGGCGGCACTGGCGCAACTGGGTCAGGTGGCGTGGTCGCGCGGCTGGCGGGCCGCCAACCTGGCCGCCGGGCTGGGAGCCTTGGCGGCGCTGATCCTTATGCTGGCCACAGGAGTACCACAACTGGCGCTCCTGGCCTGGATGCTGGGCGGTGGCATGCTGGCAGTGGTGATTTATCGCCGGCAACACCTTAGCTCCATAACCGCCGGCATGGGGGCGCGTCTGGGCGCCATGGCCGGGCTGATGGGCTTCGTCATTTTTGGCCTGCTTTCCCTGGTGCAGATGTTGGCCATGCGCGGCAGCGGGCAGTTGCGGGCGGCGATGGAGCAAGCCTTAAAGGCCTCGGCGGCGCGCAGCGGCAACCCCGAGGCGCAGCAGATGTTGCAGCAGTTCCTGACCCCGGAAGGCATGCGCCTGCTGATTGTTCTGGGGATCGTGCTGATGCTGGTGCTCTTCGTGGCCGTTTCCACCCTGGGCGGCGCCGTTGCGGGAGCAATTTCACGCAATAGAGAGACGCGCTCACTGTAGAAGGATTCACCGCCGAGTACGCCGAGAACGTATTTCTAAAAACCCTCCACGGCGCCCTCTGCGGCTCGGCTGTTAAACGCATTTTTCAGATGCCAAGGGGGGCGGTAGTTGCTTTAACGACGTAGCCACCGTCCTTGTGCTCCAGCCACGCCACCGCGTATCATGCCGCTTCGATGACTGCTCAACCGGTACCTCGTCCGCCTAAACTGCGCCAAAAGGCGCAACTGATGTCCGCCTCCGAGATTGAGCGCACCCTGGTGCGCCTGGCCCACGAAATCGTGGAAAAAAATAACGGGGTGGAGGATCTGGCCCTGGTCGGCATCCGTCGCCGCGGGGTGCCCCTGGCCGAGCGCCTGGGCAAGCTCATCGGACGCATCGAGGATAAGCCTGTGCCCGTAGGCAGCCTCGACATCACTCTCTATCGCGACGACCTCTCCACCATTGACCACAAGCCGGTGGTGCAGGAGAAGGATCTGGAATTCTCCGCCACCGGCAAGCACGTGGTGCTGGTGGACGACGTGCTTTACACCGGCCGCACCACGCGCGCCGCCATGGACGCGCTCTTTGTCCACGGTCGCCCGCGCCGGGTGCAACTCTGCGTGCTGATTGACCGCGGCCACCGCGAGCTGCCCATCGAGGCCACCTACGTGGGCCGCATGGTGCAGACCACCGACAACGAGATCATTGAGGTGAAGCTCAAGGAAGTGGACGACGCCGAGAAGGTGTTGCTGGTGGAGCGGGAGGGTTGATGCCCGTCCAGGCTCGCGAGGGCAGGCGGAGTCGCAGGGCATGAGTGCGTTTGCGCGTGGGTCGCTGCTGGGCGTAGAGCACTTGCAGGCGGAAGAGATCACCGGCCTGCTGCAACTGGCGCGCCGCATGCAGCGGGGCCAACCGCGGCCCCTGTTGCGGGGCAAGACAGTGGGCCTGGTTTTCTACGAGGCTTCCACCCGCACCCGCACCTCCTTCGAAATGGCGGCCAAGCGCCTGGGCGCCATCACCCTGCTGGTGCACGCCAGCGGCTCCAGCATCGAGAAAGGTGAATCGCTGCTCGATACCGGCTACACCCTGCGCGCGGTGGGCTGCGATGCCCTGGTCTTCCGCCATCCCAACGCCGGCGCGCCTCACCTGATCGCCGCCCACCTGGATGTGCCCGTCATCAATGCCGGCGACGGCATGCACGAGCACCCCTCTCAGGCCCTGCTCGACGCCTACACCATCCTGCAGCACATGAAAGACCTGCGGGGCAAGCGCATGGCCATAGTGGGCGACATTTACCACAGCCGGGTGGCACGCTCCAACATCCATCTGCTCAGCAAGTTCGGGGTGCAGCTCACGCTGTGCGGGCCGCCGGAATTTGTGCCCGAAACCGCGGCCACACTGGTCAAGGGACTGCACATTACGCGGCACCTGGAAGAGGCTATCCGCGGCGCGGACGTAATCATGCTTCTGCGGGTGCAGAAGGAGCGCCTGGCGGAGATGCACTTCGACGTGGGCGAATACATCGCCAAGTACCAGCTGACCGCGGCGCGCCTGCGCCTGGCGAAGCCGGGCGCGCTGGTCATGCATCCCGGGCCTATCATTCGCGGCATGGAACTGAGCAGCGAGGTGGCCGATTCACCCCAGGCGGTCATCCGCGAGGAGGTGCGCAACGGCGTAACGGTGCGCATGGCCATTCTGGCGCGCGCGCTGGGAAGAGCAAAATGATCAACGCAGAGAGCGCAGAGGAAGCTGGTCGCGGATCGCGCATGGGTCGGTTTCGATGGCGTCATGCCGAGAGCCTTCAGGCCCAAAGCATCCCGCGTGTGCCAGGGAAAATCGTTCGACACTGCACGCAAGATCCTTCGCGACTGAAGTCGCTCTGGATGACGCCGACAAAGCAGAGTGTCACAGTCGACCGTCAGCCATCGGCCGGCGACTCAGGGTGGAGAAAGTAAATAGTGGCCAAGCCAACTGACAAAACGGGCTCTCTTCTGATTCGCGGCGGCCGGGTGATTGACCCGCTGGCGCGGGTGGATGCCGAACTGGACGTGCTGCTGCGCGATGGCCGGGTAGCCGAGGTAACACCTCCAAAAAAGACCCGCGGCGCGGCCGACGAGACCTTCGACGCCCGCGGGCTCATCGTCGCTCCCGGATTCATTGACCTGCACGTGCACTTGCGCGAGCCCGGCCAGGCCTACAAGGAGACCATCGCCAGCGGAACGGCGGCCGCAGCCGCGGGCGGCTTCACCACGGTATGCGGCATGCCCAACACCGTGCCGGTGAACGATTCGCCGGAAATCACCGCCTGGATGCTGCAGCCGGAGCGCGGCGCGGTGGTCAATGTCTTGCCCATTGCCGCCGTCACCCAGGGCAGCCTGGGAGAGAAGCTGACTGATTTCCGCGCCCTGCACCAGGCGGGAGCGGTGGGCTTCACCGACGACGGCAAGCCTGTTCTTAATCCCGGAATGATGCAGGAGGCGTTACGGCTTTCCGCCGCACTGCACCTCCCCGTGATCCAGCACGCGGAGGACACGCGTCACACCGCGGGCTGCTCCATGCACGACGGTTCCACAGCTTTCCGCCTGGGCTTGAGAGGGATGCCGGTAGCGGCTGAAGCCAGCATCATCGAGCGCGATGTGCAGTTGGCGCAGGCCACTGGAGGGCACTACCACGTGGCCCACCTTTCGACGGCGGAGGCCCTCAAGGTGGTACGCCGGGGCAAGCGCGCGCGAGCGCAGGTAACCTGCGAGACCACCCCCCACCATTTCGCGCTCACCGATGAGGACGTGGGCGAATACAACACCAACTTCAAGATGAACCCGCCGCTGCGCTCCGCAGCCGATCGCGAGGCCCTGCAGGTGGCTTTGGCCGACGGCACGGTGGACGCCATCGCCACCGACCACGCGCCCCACGCGCTGCATGAAAAGCAGGTGGAGTTCGAGCGTGCCGCCTTCGGAATCATCGGCTTGGAGACCGCGCTGGGCCTGGCCATCAGCAAGCTCCACCGCGACCGTGGGGTGCCCCTGGTCCGGATTGTGGAGCTGTTCACATGCGGGCCGGCGAGGGTGATCGGTCTGAAGTCGCGCGGCAGTCTGCAGCGGGGCTATCACGCCGACGTGACCATCTTCGATCCCAAGGCGCGCTGGACTTACGACGTGCGCAAGTCGCGTTCCCTCGGCCGCAACAGTCCGTTTGACGGCACGCAACTCGCGGGACGGATAGTGGCGACCATTGTAGCGGGGAAGATGGTATACCGGGCCGGGTGAGCAACGGAAAAAACAAGCCCTTGGCAATTAGCCCTTGGCATTTAGCCAGTTAAATGCGCAGGTGCTTTTCGAAAATCGTATTTTTCCTGCCTCTGCGCAATTGAAATCTGAAGTTACCGTTTCAGGGGCCAAATGCTAAGTGCTAACCGCTAACGGCTGGCCATTCCTTTTCCAACAAGCTGTGGAAAAGCTTGTGGATTCGCAGACCCCGGGCTCGGCAGGTCGCTTGAATTCATCAACTTACCGGGAGTGCAGCACTCCTGGAGCATGGCCTAAAGGTTGTAAATGCAACACCTTAGGCCCGGTGCGGGAATTGGCAGTCGGAACCGTTGAGAGCCAAAAAATTTCGGGCAACCCGGCAGTTTTGCACAGAAAACCCTGACCGGCATAACCACAGAGGACACCGAGAGCACAGAGAAGTTCCTGTTTCTTTCATTTCAAGGGCAAGTCTCGGTGCCAGTGCTGGCGGCACGCAGCTAGGGCCTAACAAATGGCAAAGGGCTTGGAAAAGCGCTTAAGCAAGAACTCCGAAAATGGCTTAACAACTCTGTGTGCTCTGTGTCCTCTGTGGTGAGATCACTCGCTGGCGCGAGATTCGAAACGGGTGCTGCGCTTGATGAACGCCAAATCCACCTTGCCCGTGGGCCCGTTGCGCTGCTTGGCGATGATGAGCTCGGCGAGGCCCTCCAGGTCGGGATCGTCCTGCTTGTAGACTTCCTCGCGAAAGATGAAGGCCACCACGTCGGCGTCCTGCTCGATGGAGCCAGACTCGCGCAGGTCGGCGAGCTGCGGGCGGTGGTCGCCGCCGCGGCTTTCCGGAGCGCGGCTGAGCTGAGAAAGTGCGACCAGGGGCACGCGCAATTCCTTGGCCAGCCCCTTCAGGCCGCGGGAGATGGCGGATACTTCCTGGGTACGGTTTTCAAATCGCCGGCCGCCCAGGCCGCTGCCGGACATGAGCTGGAGGTAATCCACGATGATCAGGTCGAGGCGTCCCTGCGACTGCTGCAGGCGGCGCGCCTTGGCCCGCATTTCCGAAAGCGAAATGCCGGGTGTGTCGTCAATGTAGATGGGCGACTCGGTCAACTCGCCCAGCGCGGTCACCAGCTTGGCGTAGTCCTCCCGGCCCAGAAAGCCGGTGCGCATTTTGTGCGAGTCCACGCGGGCGTGGGAGCAGAGCAGGCGCAGCAGCAACGATTCACGCGACATTTCCAGGGAGAACATGCCCACCACTTTTTTATCGCGCACGGCGGCGTTCTCGGCGATGTTCATGGCGAACGCCGTCTTGCCCATGGAAGGGCGGGCGGCCACGATGATCAGGTCGGAGGGCTGCAGGCCGCTGGTCATGTTGTCGAAATCCACGAAATGGGTTTCCAGGCCGGTGATGCGCTGGCCGCGCTCGTACAGAGCGTCGAGCGAACCGAAGGATTCCTTGACGATTTCGCGGATGTCGAGGAAACCGCGGCCGATACGGTTTTCGGAGAGATGGAAGATGGCGGCTTCGGCGGCGTCGAGGATCTCTTCCGCCGGGTCGGACTGCTCGGCGGCGCGGGCGATGGCGGTGTTGGCAGCATGGATCAGGCCGCGCAGCAGCGCCTTGTCGCGCACGATCTTGACGTAGTGCTCGATATTGGCCCGGCGGGGCAGGCCGTCGGTGAGCGAGGTCAGGTAAGCCACCCCTCCGACCGCCTCCACCTCACGGCGGCGAGCCAATTCCTCGGTGAGCGTGACCGTCTCAATGGGCCGGGAAGTTTCCGCCAGCTCCACCATGCGCGAGTAGATGCGGCGGTGGGCGTCGAGAGCGAAATCTTCGGGTCGCAGGTGCTCGGCCGCCTGGTTATAAGCAAAGTTGTCCAGCAGGATGGCACCCAGTATGGAGCGCTCGGCGTCAACGCTGGCGGGCAGCGTGCTTTCCAGGGTGTAGTCAGTGGTCGCCATGATGGGGAATCGGTTCGACGAATGTAGCGCGGAAAGCCGTTGTGCGTACTTGTGAATTGCGAACGCGGAATTCGGAAATCGGGGATGAAATTTGCAGGCGCATGGCTTGACTCTGGAGAAAAATTATGCGGCGAATAAAAAGCGAAGTCAACCGCTTCCTGAGCGAGGATGCGCCCGGCTGATGCGCATCCCAGACCAAGCGCCTTGCGTTTCCCCGTTCCGCCGATACTATTCTTGGCCAGGAGACTGCTCTTGCGCCCTCGCCTGCTGAAGCTGCCAGCTTGCTTTCTCGTTCTTGCCGGCGCTGCCCTCGCCCAAGTTCCGCCACCACCACCCACCCACACCGAGGTGGTGGTGCTGGGCACGGGCACACCCGAACCCTATCCCAACCGTGCCGGCACAGCGGTCGCCATCGTGGTGAACGGCACACCCTACCTGGTGGATTGCGGCGCGGGAGTAGTGAAGCGGGCGGAAGGGGCGGAGCAGAACGGCATCAAGGCGCTGAACGTCAAGAACCTGAAAATCGTCTTCATCACCCACCTGCACACCGATCACACGCTGGGCTACCCGGACCTGATCTTCAGCCCCTGGGTACTGCATCGCCGGGCCCGGCTGCAGGCTTATGGCCCGCGCGGGCTCAAGAGCATGACCGCCCACATCCTCAAGGCCTGGCAGCAGGACATACAGGTTCGCACCGCCGGCCTGGAACAAGCCAACCACAACGGCTACAAGGTGGACGTGCACGAGATCTCGCCCGGAGTGGTTTATCAGGACCAGAATGTGAAGGTAACCGCGTTCCTGGTGAAACACGGCTCCTGGAAGCACGCCTTCGGCTACCGTTTTGATACGCCGGACCGCAGCATCGTGCTCTCCGGCGACACGGCGCCTACGGACGCAGTGGTTAAAGCCTGCAACGGCTGCGACGTCCTGCTGCACGAGGTTTACAACCCCCAGGGCGCGGAAATGCGGGAGCAGCACTGGAAGGAATATTTCTCCGCCTTCCACACCTCGCCGCGGCAGTTGGGGGACATTGCCACGCGCGCCCACCCCAAGTTGCTGGTCCTCTACCACCAGGTGCTGGAGCACCTGCCCGAACAGGACCTGGTGGAGCAGGTGGAACGCTACTACAAGGGCAGGGTGGTTTCGGCGCGCGACCTGGGCGTGTATTAGCTTGCAGGCATAAGACGCATAGGTGCAGAAGCCGGGAGGCATTGGGGGGGCGAGGGGAATCCAGGTACCGGAAGGAGGGGTGTCCTTCACCTTACACGTAAACGAGCGCGCTCCGAGCGCGGCTGCCGCTCCGCCGCGTGGTTTGTATGACATTGCATAAACAGGACTTGTGGGAATGTCCGAGCAGTGACCATTGTCACTGCATTCGCCTTGGGGGTAGAGTAGGCTGTAATTGGGCCGATAGACGCTCCCCAGGCCTTGGGGGGACATATGGGCACACTCTTCCACGCCTTCGACGATCTGCTGACCTTCGGGACGGTCATTATCCTCGCCATGATTGTCGGCGGGATCATCGTGGTCCTCACCATGGTTGCGGACAGCGTGTGGCTGTTTCGCGCCGCCCGCCAGCAGCACGACGAGGATGCTCAGCCCGGCTTTCTTGAGGCGCCAGAACCGCGCGAGCACGAACACCACCTGAAACGGCCCGCTTAGTCTCCCCTCTCTTCTGCCGAGCGTTCAGGCGGAGGTGCGTCCAGCCGAACCGAAGTTTATCGGTGAGGTAAATACACGAGATACATCCACAGGAAAAGGACGAAGAGCAGGAGCACACCCATACTCCAAGCCATGGAGACAACGGAGAAGAAGGCGCGCGCGCGATGCCCGCCGGAAAACGACCGCGCCAGCAGGACGATTCCTCCCATTTGGAATGCGAACATGGCCACAAAGCCAAAGATCAAGAAGGCTTCGTCCAATCCGCCCGCCACTGCGCCCAAGCCGGTTGCCTTCTGCTCGGAAAGCCCGCGGAATACGTTGCTCATTCCGATGATGAGGGGAATCGCGGGAGCCCAGGCCAAAACGAGGCCCCAAATAAAGCGGCCCTTTCGGAGCTTAATATCAGCTTCGAGATCCATATCGGCTGCGGAGCTTGTCACATTTTAAGAATGAAATCAATTTTTCAAATTCACAGCGGCGATTCCAGCAGGCTGCGGAACAGCCTCACATGAGCACGCAATAGAGCTCCCAGCAGGGCTCCCCATCGCGCTCGCTGGTGGTGAAGCTGAATTCCGCCTGGGTGGCGTGGAGCGCCGACGCGATCTCCTTCCACAAGCCCACCGCCAGCGGGCACTTGCCATTCATGGCATCGCGCAGGGTATCCACCGGAAGGCTGGTCATGCCCGCCAGGTCGCCGACCGAAAGGGTGCGGTTGGCCAGCAGTTCGCGCCACAGCTGCGCGGTGGCCGGATGCAGATAGGCTTGAGCCACAGGCGAACTGGCAGGGGGCAATTTGGACATGAAGCTATGGTTTCGTGTCCGGCGGCAGGGGTCAATGTTACCTCCGGACAAGCGCAGCACCGCAGCCGGTCAGTGGAAGGTGAACTTCAGCCGGCCGCCGGCCATCCGCGGGTAGCCGAAGTGAGTGCCGGAAAAAGGATTACCGAAGTTGTACACAAATGCGCGATCAGCCAGGTTCTGCACATCGAACTCCGCGGCAACAGTCATGCGCTCGCGGCGCAGCAGATCCATGCCGCCTGACCAGCCGAAAACGTACCATGGCTTTACCCTTTGGGTGGAAAAATTCACCAGGCCCGCGCCGGGGGAGGCGCGGAGGCGCGCCACCTGGTCTTCCGGCACCTCGATGGGCACCCCACTTTCGTAGCGGCCGCTAAAGGAAGACCACAGGCCCCGCCGGTGAGCGGTGTAGATGACAGCGAAGGCGCCCACGTTGCGCTGGTCGTGATCGGGCGTGAACTGGGTGCCGGGGCCGATCTCAATAAAGTCGGAGGTAAGAAAGAGGCCGCCGTTGAGCGGGCCAAATTCCGTGACCCGGCTGTTGGTGTAGCTCAGGTAGCCGGACCAGCCGTGGCGCTCGGGCACATCCAGGCGGACATCCAACCCTTTGGCGCGAGCCGACGCTACGCTGTTGGGGAAAATGATGGTGGTGCTGAAGAAGACGTTGGGATCGTCAATGTTGCGGAAATCGCGCCCCCAGTAAGCCAGGTTGAGGCGCAGCGTTTTCGGCAGTTGCTGAGACATCCCTACTTCCCAGGCGGAGGAAGTTTCCGGGGCAATATCGGCGCCGCCGGAAGCAAAGGGCGAAAGCCGGCGCGCCGGAAGCGAGCTGGCCAGCAACAGGTTTTCCACCTGGGGCGGCATGTAGAGGCGGTTAAACGAGGCTCGCACCGCGGTGTGGGTTCGGGGAAGGTAATAGACGGCACCCAGGCGCGGGCTGGCCTGCTGGGCGGGAACCAGCAGATCGGTGTGATCGTAGCGCAGACCGGCATTGATGGTCAGGTTGAGTAGGGGAGAAAAATCATCCTGAGCGTAGGCGGAAACGGCGCCGCGCACCACGCGTCCCTGAAAAAGAAAGGGATTGGCGGGCGTGAAGGCCATGGCCGCCGGGGTCAACTGCGCCTGGGCCGCGGCTTGCAGGTCAGTAACGCCAAAGGTAAAAAATTCGTTCATCGCAAGGCGCGAGGCTTCCGCTCCCAGCTTGAGGGTGTGGCCATGGAAGACGCTGGTCAGGCTGGCGATGCCGCCGAGGCGTTCGTGATGGCGGTTCTGGGCCGCAAACAGCGGAGTATCCCGCTGGCTGGGCGAGAGCCGGGCGCGGTAGTAATGGCGGTAGAGCGCAAAATTGGTGAGCGTGTGCGCCGACCAAGTGTGCTGCCAGGAGAGGGACTGATGGTTGTCCCGCAGTTGCTGTTTCTGGCGCTGGCCGGCGAGCTGCTGAAAGAAGTTGTTGGGCACGTTGAAGTCGGCGCCGCCGGAGGAAACGTCGAGGAGCACCATATCATTGATGGTGGGGTGCCAATCCGCGCGCGCAGAGAAGGAAAGCGCTGCACCATAGTTGTTGAAATTGCGCGGGTCCACGGGATCGAGAAAGCGGTCGGAGCGGTTGCCGGCAGCGGCCAGGAAAAATCCCCAGCTCCGCCCGCCGCCGGCCAGGGCGGAAGCCAGTTGCTGGCTTTGGAAGCTGCCTGCGCCCAGGCTGAGCGAGCCGGTCAGCGGCGTGTCAATGCCCGACTTGGGCTGCACCACGATGACGGCCCCGGAGCGGCCGCCAAACTCCGCTGGGATGTTGCCGGTGATGACATGCATGGAGCTGATGGTGTCCGTCTGCACGGCAGCGGCGGAGAAGGCGTCCATGCGGTCGGGCGTGGGCACGCCATCTACCACGTAGAGCGCGCCATCGTCCACGCCGCGAATGTGCATCAGGCCGTCATTCTCCGTGGTCCAGCCGGGAGTGGTGGCCACCACCGCCTGCAGCGGGTTGCGGGCGGTGACCCCGGAGCTGACCTGGATGGAGTTCTGGTCAACCACTGTCTCGGTACGCGGCACGTCCTGGCCGACGATGTCGGGCGCACCCCGCACAGTCACGGACTCTTCCGAAGCCAGCAGTTGGAGTACGGCGGCAACCTGCTGAGGAACATTGGAACGAATGGCGAGTTCCTGGGTGAAACTGTGGAATCCTCGCGCCTCAACTCGTAGCTGATAAGAGCCGTAGGGAACGTTTTCAAAAATGAACTGCCCCTGGTCGTCGGTGCTTTCGCTGCGGGAGCTGCCGGTGAGAGGGTTCTCAAGAACCACGCGAGCGCGGGACACGCGAGCGTGGCTGGGGTCGGCGACGGTACCGGTGATAGTGCCGATTTCAATCTGAGCCTGCGCCATACAAGCCAGGTACACGACTGCCACCACGCTCAGCAGCTTGATTCGCCGGCCCGGGGGAGGTGTGGACCGGCGGAACAGGTGGACAGATATGGACATGAACTCGGGCGTCTACCTCTATGATTATCAGTTACAAGTCGGAGTGAGCAAGGACAAGGGATGGAGAGGATGGTTCCGCGCATCTGCGTGTTTTTGCGGCTTCGATGACGAAGCACGGCCGACATGGCCAGGACGACGGGTGTGAGGCACGGTTCGGGAGCGAGTGTTGACAGTCGCGTCAAACCTGCATAGGATGGCGATGCTCTCGGCCGTACACCAATCCAATTAAAATTCAGGAGATCGCATTATGCGCAGGCCACTTCTGTCTTTTGCAGTCCTCTGTTTTGCCGCCAGTTTCGCCACCGCACAAAGCACGGCGCCCGATAAGCTCTGCGAGGTTCACGTCAACCGGGTGAAGCCGGGCATGACCGCACAGTATGAACAAGGCCGCGCCCGGCACATGGCCTGGCACAAGTCACAAAATGATTCCTGGTCTTGGACCACGTGGGAGATCACCACGGGAAAGGACACCGGAAGCTACCTCATCAGTTCCTGCGGACATACCTGGAAGGATTTCGACGGGCGCGAGCAGTTCAACGCTGCTGATGCCAAAAATGCCAACGCCACCATGGGCGCTACGCTGGCTGGCGAGACCATGACTTACTATGCAGCGCGGCCTGAGCTCTCCTCCGAATCCCAGCCAGGGGCGCCGCCAGCGTACTTGAGCGTGCTCTTTTTTCACCTGAGGCCGGAGGGATTCGCCGACTTCACAAATGGGGTTAAGCAAGTGAACGAAGCGTTTACCAAGACCAATACGCCGCGCGGTGAGAACCACTGGTACACGCTCGCCAACGGCGGATCCGGTCCTGAGATCGTACTGGTCCAGGAACGAAAGAGCCTTGCCGACATGGCCGGTACCACCACCAAAACGCTGGACGAGATCATGAAAGAAGCTTACGGCGACCAGGGCGCGGCAACCATGACGGCGATCCGCAAAGCCTATAATTGGTCAGAATCCGAACTCCTTCACTACCGTCCTGACCTCAGTTATATGGCGCCGGAATCACACTGACGCTGCTCACGTGCGCTGCCCTCCTCACCGCAGGCAGCGCACGTTGTTCAGCTTCCGGATTGGGGCCAGCGGCGCCGAAAGGTTCAACCTGGGCTTTAGAACCGCCATCACTTCCAAACAGGCGTCACCCTGAACCTATCCCGCGGGCACATGAAGGGATTGCCAAAATGATCAAATCCTGATATAACTAACCAGTTAGTTAATTAGCAAAAGCGATGGCTACCACTGCTAAAAATCACCGCCTGGGGAGTCGCGGACAGCCGGAGCAGACGCGCGCCGCCATTCTCAAGGCCGCGATGTCTGAGTTCGCCCAGGAGGGGGTGGCCGGGGCACGCACTGACGCCATTGCCCGCGCCGCCCGCGTGAACAAGGCCCTGCTCTATTACTACTTCAAAGATAAAGAGACGCTCTATGGGGCGGTGGTGGACCAGATCTTCGCCGGCCTTTCGGAGCGCGTTCACGCGGCTCTGAACAGCGACCTGCCGCCGCGCGAGAAGTACCTGGCCTACGTGGGGGCGCACTTCGATTACATCGCGAGCAACCCAGTGCTGCCGCGCATCGCGCAGCGGGAGTGGATGAGCGCGGGACGTAACGCATCGCCGCATCTGCGCCACCTTGTGCAGCGCTACCTGCGGCCTATTTTTCTGAAGGTGAGCGAAGTGCTGCGCGAAGGCATTGCCGCGGGCGAATTTCGCCGGGTAGATCCCATCCAGTTTGTGCCCAGTACGGTGGCCATTGTGGTGTCGTATTTTGCCAATGCGCCGCTGCTGGCCATGCTGGCGGGGGGCGACCCGCTCTCGCCGGAGCGAATCGCCGCGCGGCGGGCGGCGGTGCTCGATTTCGTCTCCGCGGCGCTGTTTCAGAATGCCAACTCGGCCGGGAAAGGAGCGCAGCCGTGAGCCAGCGCAACCGCTTCATAATTCTTTTAAGCGTGATCTTTGCCGGAGCGTTGATTTATTACCTGGCGACCACGAACCGCAACCAGGGTCTGGACTTGATCGGCACGGTGGACGCCAACCAGGTCATCGTCAGCCCGCAGATTCAAGGGCGAATCGAAAGACTGCTGGTGGACGAAGGCACGCCGGTAAAGGCGGGCGACGTGATCGCGCTGCTGGACGCCAACGAGTTGCGGGCGCAGGAGCAAGCGGCCACGGCCACCATCAACAGCCTGCGCTCCAAGGTGTCTGAGACCCTGGCGACGGAAGCGGCCACCAAGGGCTCTACTGCCGGCGATGTGGCCAACGCCGAGGCCAGGCTGGAATCCACGCGCGCACAACTGGCGCAGGCGGAGGCCAACCTGGAACAGATCAAGACTGACCATGACCGCACCGTTTCCCTGGCCGCCTCCGGGGTGGCTTCGCAGCAGGATAAAGACCGGGCCGACGCCCAGCTGAAGGCGCAACTGGCGGCGGTGAAAGCCCTGCAGGACCAGGTGCGGGCGGGGCAGGCGGACTTGAATTCCGCCATCGCGCGCACCCATCAGGCCACCGCGGCGCAGAGAACGGTGGCCGCCACTCGCGCCGACATGGCCAATGCCGCCGCGCTGCGCGCCCAGGCCCAGGTTCGCCTGGGCTACACGCGGGTGCTGGCGCCGGTGAGCGGAACGGTTTCGGTGCGAGCAGCGCGCGAGGGTGAAGTGGTCAACCCCGGCCAGCCCATCGTCACCATCGTGGACCTGAGCGACACCTGGGTGCGGGCGGCAGTGCCGGAAACTTACGCCGACCGCATCGCCCTGGGCGACGTGTTCAACGTCCGCATGCCCAGCGGCCAGGTAGTGCCGGGCAAAGTCTTCTTCAAGGCGGTGGAAGGCGATTTTGCCACCCAGCGCGACGTCAGCCGGCGCAAGCGCGACATCATGACGGTGGTGCTGAAGCTGCGTATTGAGAACCCCAGTGAGCTGTTTGTACCCGGCATGACGGCTGACGTGCTGGTGCCGCAAGCCGCCCTGCAGGCGGGCTACCAGCAGCGCAAACAGGAAGCGGCGCAACCCCAAAGCAAACCGGCGATGGAGTAAGCGGGATGGCGGAAATTCCACAAAACGGCGGCAACGGCATGGACAAAGCCATCGAGGTGGACCATATCGTCAAGAAATATGGCGACTTCACCGCCGTGGACGATATCTCCTTCGCGGTGGACGATGGCGAAACCTTCGGCCTGCTGGGTCCCAACGGAGCCGGCAAGTCCACCCTTATCCGCATGATGACCACGCTGCTGCCCATCACTTCCGGCGTGGCGCGCATTGCCGGCCATGATGTGCGCCGCGAGCCGGATGCGGCGCGCCGGGCCATCGGCGTTATTCCCCAGGCCCTGACCAGCGACCTTGACCTGACGGTGGAAGAAAATCTCAATATTTATGCCAAGCTCTATGACGTTCCGCCCAGGGAGCGAAAAAAGAACGTGGACGAACTGCTGGAGCTGGTGGACCTGTCGAAATGGCGGGGAGCGCAGACCAAGACCCTTTCCGGGGGCATGCGGCGACGGCTGGAGATTGCCCGAGGCCTGGTACACAGCCCCAAGATTTTCTTTCTCGACGAGCCCACCACCGGGTTGGACCCGGTGTCGCGGGTGGCGGTATGGGAGATGCTGGGCAACATCAAGAGCAATCGGCGGCTCACCATCCTGATCACCACCCACTACATGGACGAGGCCGACCGCCTGTGCGACCGCATCGCGATCGTGGACCACGGCAAGCTGGTGGCGCTGGACACGCCCAAGGCGCTGAAGGCCAGCGTGCCCGGCAGCAACGTGATTGAAGCCCAATTTGCTGCGCCCCCCGCCGACTGGGAGCAGCAGTTGCAGGCGCTTTCGGAAGTCACCTCGGTGCAGGCGGAGGGCGGCAACACTTTCCGCGTACTGACCGGCAATGGCTCGCGCACCACTACTGAACTGGTGGAGTTGGCGGTGCGCTCGGGCGTTGAGGTCCGCAGCCTGACGGTGCAGAACACCACGTTGGACGACGTTTTCGTCCACTACACCGGTCGGCAGCTGCGTGATGAGACGGTGAAGGCTTACGCGTTCGTCATGCCGGATCGGCCAGGACTGCGTCCATGAACCGAACCTTCGCCATTATTGAACGCGAACTGCGCAAGTTCTTCCGCTCGCCGGCGCTGATGCTGGTTTCCATGGTGTTTCCGCTCGTGCAATTGATCGTGCTGGGCAACGCCTTCGGGGGCAAGATCCGGGACGCCAAACTGGGCGTGGTAGACCAGGACCACGGCACGCAATCCTTGAAAGTCCGCGAGGCATTCGACTCGGTGCGCGCCAACGTCCGCACCTTCGTGCCGGTGTACTACCAGAGCCAGAAGCAGGCGGTGGAGGACGTCCGCGACGGCAAACTGCAGGGCGCGGTTGTTATTCCACCCGAGTACTCGCGCCGGGTGTACGAAGAGAATCATCCCCGCATCGCGCTGGTGGTGGACAACAGCGACAACTTCATGAGCTCGGCCCTGGAGCAGAGCCTTACCCAGCTTACCGATTCCCTCAACCAGCCCGAAATCGAGCCCCGCATCGTCCAGCAAAAGGTTCTTGAGATCGTGGAACTGTATCCCTACATCGAGTATATGAAGTACCTGCTGCCAGGCGCGATCACCCTGGCCATGTTCGTCTCCGTAATGATCGGCGGCGGCATGCTCTACATAGACGATAAGGCGCGCGGAGTACATGAGGGCTACCTGGTAACGCCCATTACCAAGACCGAACTGGTGCTGGGGCTGAACGGAGCCGGAGCCATCAAAGCGGTTGCCGCCGGGGTGGTGATCACCCTTATCGGTTCCCTGCTGGCCGGAGTGGGGAGCATTTTTGATCCGCGCACGGCGCTGTGGCTGTTCCTGCTCATCATTCTTACCTCAGTTTCCTTCAATGCCATGATGTTCCTGATGATGGTACGGGTGGAGGACCCGCTGGTGCCGCGCGCCACCTTCGGCATCCTGAACACGCTGCTGTTTTTTCCCAGCGGCTCCATCTATCCCATCGAGGCATTCCCCTGGTGGCTGCAGGCGATCGCCAGGGCCGATCCTTTCACCTACGCGGTGCACGGATTCAAGGCACTATTGTTGAAAGAAGCGGGCTTTGTGGCCATCTGGCAGGATCTGGTCATTCTGACCCTGTTCGGCGTGGTCATGATGGCCATCGCCATCCCGCTGTTCAAGCGCTCGCTGTAGCCGCAATTTCCGCGCCCAGCGAATTAGAACCAAAGACCTGCCGTCGCCATTCAGCCGGCGCTTGCCCCTTGCTGCTGACCCGCCCGGGGTTGTAAGGTGTCCCCTCCGCTAACCGGGCCGGAAAAAACCGCCGCAGACCGGTTCGCGGCCATGAACGCCGCCGAGGAACTGCGTGGGACTGACCTACATTGACTGGATCATCATGCTGCTGTACTTCGCCTCGGTCCTAGGCATCGGGGCGGTACTGAAGCGTTACATAAAGACCAGCACAGATTTCTTCCTCGCCGGCCGCTCCATTCCCGCCTGGATCTGCGGCCTGGCCTTTCTCTCCGCCAACCTGGGAGCGCAGGAAGTGATTGGCATGGCTGCTTCCGGGGCCAAGTACGGCATTGCCACCAGCCACTTTTACTGGATCGGCGCCATCCCGGCCATGATTTTCGTAGGCCTGTTCATGATGCCGTTTTATTACGGCTCGAAGGCGCGCTCCGTCCCCGAATATCTGCGCCTGCGTTTTGACGAGAAAACGCGCGGCCTGAACGCCATCTCCTTCGCCGTCATGACCGTGTTCTCCTCCGGCATCTCCATGTACGCCATGGCCCGGCTTATCCAGGTGCTGCACGTTCTCGACCCCATCTTTGATCGCCTGCACATCGCGCGCAGCGGCATTTTCCACGTCAGCGTGATTGCTTCCGCCATCATCGTGCTCATTTACATTTTCCTGGGCGGGTTGACCAGCGCCATCTACAACGAGGTGCTGCAGTTCTTTCTGATTGTGGCCGGGTTTATTCCCCTGGTCTGGCTGGGGCTGAAGAATGTGGGCGGCTGGCACGGGCTGACGGAAAAGCTGCCTGCCGCTTTTACCCACTCCTGGATGGGCATGAGCAGTCCCCAGACCAATCCGTTAGGCGTAGATTGGTTCGGGCTGGTGGCGGGTCTGGGATTCGTATTGTCGTTTGGCTATTGGTGCACCGATTTTCTGGTGGTGCAGCGTGCCATGGCGGCCGATTCCATGACCGCGGCGCGGCGCACTCCGCTGATCGCGGCCTTCCCCAAAATGTTCTTCCCGTTCCTGGTGATCCTGCCCGGGCTGATCGCTATTTCACTGCCCAGCGCAACCGCCCACCTCACCGCCACCAGCGCGGGCGCGACCACGGCGGTGGCGGAAAAATACAGCCAAGGCCTGATCCCGCCCAAAATTGACGCCAGTACCGGCCAGCCCCTGCTGGACCGCGAGGGCAAACCCATCATGGATTACGATCTGGCCATTCCCAACATGCTGCTGCACTACTTCCCTACCGGCATTCTGGGCCTGGGCCTGACCGCGCTGCTGGCCAGCTTCATGTCGGGGATGGCGGGCAATGTGACCGCCTTCAACACGGTCTGGACCTACGACATTTACCAGTCCTACATCCGCCCCAAGGAGAGCGATGAGCACTACTTGTGGATGGGCAGGGTGTCCACTGTTTTCGGCATAGCCCTTTCGGTGCTGGCGGCCTATGCCACCACGCGCTTCAACAATATTATGGACATGTTGCAGCTGGTGTTCGCCTTCGTGAACGCCCCCTTATTTGCCACCTTTTTATTGGGCATGTTCTGGAAGCGCGCCACCGGGCATGGAGCGTTCTTCGGGTTGCTAAGCGGGACCATTGCCGCCGCCGTTCACCACGGGCTGACCCTGCCGGCAGGCGAGACGGTGGGCATTAAGGGCGGTTGGCTGGGGCCAATCCTGCACTATTACCCCAGCGACATGGCGCAGAATTTCTGGACTGCGATCTGGGCCTGGACCACGTGCTTTGTGGTCACCATCGTCGTCAGTCTGCTCACCCAGCCGCGGGAGGAGAGCAAATTGGTCGGACTGGTGTATTCGCTGACCGAGAAACCCAGCGAAAAGCATCTGTCCTGGTATGAGCGTCCGGTCTCGCTGGCTGTGGTCATCATAGTGGTTTTGGTGCTGCTGAACGTGTTCTTCGGTTGAGAGGAGGCTGGCTTGGGAATCGATATCCGTTTGCCCATCGGGTTCGTCTTCGCCCTGGTGGGGATTCTGCTGACCGCCTTCGGCGCCGCCAGCAACCGCGCCATTTACCAGCGCTCCCTGGGCGTCAACGTGAATCTGTACTGGGGGCTGGTGCTGCTGGCTTTTGGACTCATCATGGTGATGCTGGGCCGGCGCGGGATGAGGAAATTGAAAGAGTGAGTAACTTGTAATGGAGTAATTTAAACACGGGACCCCCTTGCGGGTGTTGCAATTACAAATTACAAATTAACCAATTACAGATTTTCCCGTGTCCTCACTGGCAAGCAGCTTTCGGGAGCGGTTTGGGCAAACGCCGCGGTTGTTCCGCGCGCCCGGACGGGTCAACCTGATCGGCGAACACACCGATTACAACGATGGCTTCGTTATGCCGGCGGCCATCGGGCTTGCTTGTGTGGTGGCCATTGCCGAGGGCCAGGACGAACACCTGGTCGTACATTCGGAAAACCTGCAGGAGACAGTCGAGATTGAGCTTGATTCCCGCCGCGCCCAGCGCCGCGGCCAATGGAGCGATTACGTGCAGGGTGTGGCCGTGGTTTTGCAGCAGAACGGAACCCGGCTGAAGGGGGGCAACCTGCTGATCCAGAGCGACGTGCCCATCGGTTCCGGCCTGAGTTCCTCGGCAGCGATTGAGGTGGCGACCGGACTGGCTCTACTGGGCAACTCGGGCGCGAAACTGGAGCGTCTGGAGCTCGCCCGCCTGTGCCAGCGGGCGGAAAACGAATTTGTCGGCGCCCATGTCGGCATTATGGACCAGTTCACCGCCTGTTTCGGGCAGGCCGGACATGCTCTGCTGCTGGACTGCCGTTCTCTGGAATACCGGCTTCTGCCCCTGCCCGCGGGAGCCGCCCTGGTGATCTGCGACAGCGGCGTGCGCCACGCATTATCCGGCGGCGAGTACAACGCCCGCCGCGCCGAATGCGAGGCCGGCGTGCGCGTGCTGTCGCGCCACCGGCCGCAGGTCCACGCGCTTCGCGACGCCACCCTGGCTGACCTGGAGCAGCATCGCAGCGAACTTGGCGATGTGGTGTACCGCCGCTGCCGCCATGTGGTGACGGAAAACACCCGCGTCCTGAAAGCCGCCGAGGCCTTGGAGCGCAGCGACCTGCGGGAGTTCGGGCGCCTGATGGGCGAGTCGCATCGCAGCCTGCGCTACGACTATGAAGTCAGCTGCTATGAACTGGATCTGCTGGTGGAATTGTCCGCCGGCCGCAACGGCGTGTACGGCGCGCGCATGACCGGCGGCGGCTTCGGCGGCTGCACCATCAATCTGGTGGAGGCGGGAGAGGTAGAGAAATTCCGGCGCGGGATTGCCGAGGGCTACGCCCAGGCCACGGGCAAAGCGCCAAAGATCTACGTCTCTGAAGCGGCCTCGGGAGCCGAGGAAGTGGAGTAAGGTTCAAGGTTTCAAGAAAATCCAGTTTCCAACATAACGCCGACCATCCCTGAAACTTGGGAAATCTGGAAACGTGCAAAACGTTATGCGTGCGCCGGCGCGGTTTGCTGCTGCCCGCCTTCACGGCTGGCGGCGATGCGCTGATATTCCTCGCCCGCTTCCACCGGCAGCAGCACCCACAGGGTATAGACGGCAAGCGCGGTTCCGAAGGGCAAATCCAATAGCATAAGAAACGCCATAATCAGAGCCAGCACTCGTCCCCAGGGGCGCGCCTTCAGCAGTCCGAAAGCGGTAATCGCCCGCGCCCCGCCAATCGCCAGAAACAGAAGAGCCAGGGCCAGAAAGAAGATAGGGGCAAAGACGCGGGCCGGGGGCGGCATGTTGCCCGGGGCGGCGCTCGCGGCCGCAGCCAGAACGAACATTACCGCCGTGGGTATCATCCAGAAGGCGGCCATCACAAACCAGAAAATCGCCAGCAGGTGCAAATGGCCGGCGACTCGCGTGCGAATGGCAATGGAACTCCTGACATCGGCGACGCTGCGGCCACAGCTCGGGCAGGCCAGCTGCTCCTGAGCCAAAGGCGCTCCACAATGGTTGCAGTACATAACGTTGCCCTCAGCGGTAGTGTACGCGCCAAAGGGAAGAAAGGTTTCAAGGTTTCCAAAGTTTCAAGGTTTCCAAAGTTTCCAGTTTCAACAGTTCGGCCCTCCGGAGCTCGTGTCAAGTGTCGTCAGGACCTGCAAACTCTTGCACCCGGGACACTTTGAAACCTGCGAAACTTTGAAACTTGCGCTCAGGACGAAACCAGCACCCGGTCTTCGGATCCGCAAACGCGCACGCAATTGCGGCCATTGCGTCGGGAGAGATAGAGGGCCACATCCGCCGCGTGGAGCAGGAAGTGGGCTCCCAAACCTTGGGTGCCGGCCGCCATTCCGCTGGCCCCAATGCTGACGGCTATGCTCACCGGGCCGGCACTGGTGTTGACCGGAAGCTGGGTCACGCTGGAGCGCAGGCGCGTGATTATCGAGGCGAGATTCTCCGGGGCGATCTCCGGAATCACCACCAGAAACTCCTCCGCCCCATATCGCCCCACGGTATCGTAAGCGCGCAACGAGGAACGCAGGCGCTGGGCAACCTCCTGCAGAACCGCGTCGCCCACGGCGTGGCCGTGCAGACGATTGATTTCGCGCAGGTGGCAGAGGTCAATCTTCAGGATGCCGAGCGCTTTCCTGGTGCGCAGGGCGCGCGTCAGTTCGCGATCAAGCGTGCTGGCCACCATATCGCGGTTGAAAATGCCGGTGAGGGCGTCATGGGTGGTGCCGAACTTCAGCGCTTTCTGCGCCGCCTCGAGCTGCTGCCGCAGTTGCAGCATGCGCTGGCCGACCCGAAGCCGCATCTGCAGATCGCTTGCCTGGAAGGGATCCTGCAGGCAATCGTCGGCGCCGGCTTCCAGACCGGCCGCCAGCTCCTGCTCCCCGCCCGCGAGCAACACCACATAGGTGCGAAGCGAGCGCCGCCGTTTGATTTTGCGGCATAGTTCCGGACCGTCAAACCCGCGCAGCTTCTGCCCCACCAGCGCCAGGGTCGAGCCGCCGGGCTGGCGCAGCAACTCCAGAGCATGTTCGCTATTCACCGCCGGCATGGCGGTGTAGGCCCAGTCTTTGAGCCATGCCAGCATGGCAGCGCGACGCCCCTTGTCACCCTCGGCCACGATTACCGGCCAATTCTCAACCCCCGGCTTTTCCGCTGCAGCCGGCGCAAAACTCGCCTGTATCTCGGTGATTTCCATGCCCACCTCGGGACGGTCTGCTCCTGCCCGGCCCAACCCTATTGTTCAATGGCGAGGGCATGAATCGCGGGTCAAGTTACTCCCGATTGGCAGAGGAGTGGTGCCATTCAGGGCGGAGTTCGTTTTTGGGATATACCCTGGGCTTCCTTCGTTACAAAACATCGAGCCGTTCCTCAGACGGCCACGGCCGCCGCGCGTGTGCGGCTCAACGCCTGCAGCACCGGCGTGGTGACCAGGGTGGTGACAATGGCCATAATCACCAGCATGGCAAACAACGTGGGAGAGAGGACGCCCAGGTCCAAGCCGACGTTAAGCACAATCAGTTCCATCAAGCCACGAGTGTTCATCAAGACCCCAAGGGAAGAGGCCTCTGCCCAATCCAGCCCGGTAAAGCGCGCGGCCAGACTGGCGCCGCCGAATTTGCCCACGGAGGCCACGGCGATAATCAGCAGACAGATGAGCCAGTCCCGCAGCCCGTGCACCAGCGCGATTTGGGTGCGCAAACCGGTAAATGCAAAAAACACGGGCAGGAAGAGCACCACCACCAGATCTTCGAATTTTTCGTTTACATCCCGGGCGAGGGAGGAGTCGTGAGGAATCACCGCGCCCACAAGAAAGGCGCCAAATAGTGCGTGAATGCCGATGCGCTGGGTGGCTAAGGCAGCCAGCAACAGCGCGGCGCAGACAATGACCACGGAATCCTTGCTGGTCTTGTCCTGCCAGGATTGTCTGCGGGCGAACCAGACGGCAGCCGGGCGCAAAACAATCAGCACCCCGGCAATGAAAACCGCCGTCAAGGTCAGCGTAACAAGAACGCGCCCGGCGTGAGCCCTGGCGAGGCTGACCACAAAAGCGAACAGGCACCACGCGGTCACATCGTCCACGGCGGCACAGGCCAGCGCTACCGTCCCCATGCGGCTCTTGTGCATCTGCCGATCCGTGAGAATGCGCGCCAGCACCGGGAAGGCGGTAATGGACATGGCCACTGCCAGAAAGAGCGCGAAGACGGTGAAGGGAACATCGCGGGTGGAAAATAGTGGATAGAGCCACAGGGCAAGACCGCCACCGAGCAGAAAGGGAGTGATGATGCTGGCGTGAGAGATAGCCACCGAAGCGTGGGAACGGCTACGCAGCAGGTCCGTATCCAGTTCCAAGCCCACCAGGAACATATAGAGAATGACGCCGATTTGCGAGAGCACCGAGAGATAGGGCGTGATGCTGCCGGGAAACAGGTGGGAGGCCAGCCCGGGCGCGATGTGTCCCAGAAAAGAAGGTCCCAGCAGAATGCCGGCGATCATTTCCCCCATCACCTGCGGCTGGCTCATTTTCCGAAATGCCGCTCCCAGCAGACGGGCAAAAACGAGGATCAAAACCAGGGAAAGCAGAACATGGGTCAACACGCCAGGGGCCTGCGCGGGGGCAGAGGCACCAAATTTCAACAGACTCTCCGGCTGCGGCGCCTGCAGCGACCCTCCAGCTGAACAAATGGCCCAGAACAAGACGGCCGCAGCGGCGATCATCGCGGCATACAGCAGCGGAGTCCTTAAATTTCGCACGTTGTACCCGAGCCGTCTGACAGTGACACGCCTTGGCTTAGATTGTAACCGCAGGCCGGAAAACCCGGGACGTGTATACTCACAAAACAGTAGCAATCCTGAAATTCTGAGAGCGCAGCTCGAACGGGAGCTGCACAGCAACTGCTCTCCGATTGCTGCCAGACTGAAACCAGTGCCGCGCGGGCTGAGAACCTGAAATTTCGATGATTCCCTTCCACCTGGTATTTCCTGTAGCCATCCTGGCGGGTTTTGTGGGCGCAATGAGCGGCATGGGAGGCGGCATCATCCTGATTCCCGCGCTCACCCTGCTGGGCGTGGACATCAAGCACGCCATTGCCATCAGCATTCTCTCGGTGATCGCCACCTCCAGCGGTTCGGCTTCGGCTTACGTTCGCGACCACATCACCAACCTGAAAGTCGGCATGTTTCTGGAGATGTTCACCATTGTGGGCGCCCTGGCGGGGGCTGCCATCACTCTGGTCTCTTCCACTCGCCCTCTCTACATTGCCTTTGGCGGGGTCCTGCTGGGGTCGTGGCTGGCCTTGCTGTTGATTGGCCACGAGTCCTGGCATAGCGTGAGCAAGCAGGACGGCATAACCCGCTGGCTGGAGCTCGAAGGCAGTTACCCGGACCAGGTATTGGGCCAGACCATCCATTACAAAGCTCGCCGCGCCTCTCTCGGCGCTCCCCTGATGTTCGGGGCCGGGCTGATCGCCGGCCTTCTCGGAATCGGCGCCGGGGCCGTGAAAGTCCTTATTCACGACCTGGTCATGGGGCTGCCGCCCAAGGTATCCACCACCACCAGCAATCTCATCATCGGGGTCACCGCTCTGGCCGGCACCAGCGTATACCTGGCTGCCGGACTGATCAGCCCAGGTCTAGCCGCGCCGGTCATCCTGGGAGTGGTGCTGGGGGCGTTTCTGGGAACCCGGCTGCTGGTGCGCTTGTCCAACCAGTCGGTAAGGCGCTTCTTTCTTTTCATTCTGCTGATTTTGGCGGTGGAGATGATTGTCCGCGGTATTCGGGGCGCATGATGGCAGACGGTTTGAATTCTTCGCCGGGAATGAAGAGCGGTGTCCAGGAATCGCGCCAGCTGGAGATGGATGTACTAGTCGGCTACATTCTTCTGGGCGGCGTGTTGCTCAGTATGTTGCTGATTATCATCGGCCTGGTCTGGAAATATGTTCAGAGTGGCGGGATCCACCTGGATTACGAACTCGCCGGCATGAACCTGTTTCAATTTGTGGTATCGGAAGTTCACATCGCCATCCTCGGCGAAATCCGGCCCCGGTTGCTCATCAATATGGGAATCGTGGTTCTGATGCTGACACCATTTTTCCGGGTGTTGGCCTCCATGGTGTATTTCCTCGTGGTCCTGAAAAATTGGAAATACACGGTGTTCACCTCGTTCGTGCTGCTGGTTCTGACCGGCAGCCTGTTTCTGCGTTAGAAAAGCCCTGACTCACATTCCGCACTGCGGTTATAAGCCCGATCGGCGGCCTCAGCCGTTGCCGTTTTTGTGCCGCCCATTTCCATTGCCATTGCCGTTCTGAGGCAGCTTAGCCACTATGCGCTGCAGGCTGGAAACCGCCTCCGCGGCAAACACACGCAACCTGGCGTTCTCCCGCCCCACCAGGTCCCGCAATACGCGTGCGCCTTTGGGAGTCAACGCCAGACGCGCCTGGCGGCCATCTTTTTGGTCATGATAGCGGCGCAGCAAGCCCCGCCGTTGCAGCCGGGTGGCCAGTTCCACCACTCCGTGCTGTTGCATGTGCAGCCAGTCCGCCAGTTGGCTGATGCCGCGGCGCGTACCCGGCGGCAGCGCCTTAACCGCCAGCAGTAACTCGTACTCCCTTGGCGCCAGCCCTTTTTCACGGGCGGTACGGTAACCCAAGGAACGTAAGCAAACCACGTGATAGCTGAGTTCGGCTAAGTCCTGGGTTTTCATAACACACTCCTTAACCCAGCAGCGGAGGCGTTGTGCTGCGACATCTGCCCGGGAGGGGGTTGAGTGTCATTCTGCGGGCAGGAGGAATGGGAAGCGGATCCTGGCCTGCTTGCCCGCAAAGGAGAGAGGGGGGAGGGCGGTTCCCCGGAATGTAGCGGAACGCTTTCTTGCGGCAGGATTTCCCGCAGCGCCCAGTCAATGCGGTTCACGCCCTCCATGATGCGGCGAATAGCTTCCTCATCGCGCGTGATGTAGGCGGATAAAGAAATGACTTCCAGGGCGTTGCGCACGTGATGATTCAGTTCGGCAATGACTTGCAGGCGTGCCAGGGCATGCTGGCGAGCTTTGTAGGCGTTGTGCAGCAGCTTAGCCGCCAGCAGGGCCAGAATCAGCGCCGACCCGCCCTCGGCCATGATCCTCTCCCGATATGGTTCCAGATCGGGGACTAGCAGGTAATGCATGAGTTCGGTAACTACAAAAGCGGTTACCGCGAAACTCGCAATCACCAGGAGCAGCTTGCGGCGCCATGCCCGATTGACCTGGGCCTCGTCCATCATCGGAGGACGGATAAACTGCGTCTGATCTGAAGCCGGAACAGAATGTTTTTGAGAAGGCGTATTTGACATTTCGTCCCCCTCAGTGCATTTCCGACCGCGCCGGTTGATCGAACGTAAATTCGGTGGCCCCTTCCGCCAGAGTGCGTAGAACTTCCCGGACCTGATATTGGGGAATTACCACCGTGAACTCGAGCAGTGCCACATCCGAACTGTGCAATTGCTGCACGCGCGCATAGATGCTTTGCAGCCCGTCCACCACAAATGCAGAACCGTCTTTACCTGCTAAAGTCAATGTAAGATTGGCTTTATCACTCATAATGCAGCCTCCTGAATGGTTGGCTAGCTGAAGCTGACAAGCCTGGCGTGAGCGGCACAGCCGCAAGTCACGCCGAAGAAGAGGTAGGAGTTAGCTCAGAGGGGGAGGCCGGTTGTAGAGGCGGAATTCATCCTGCCGGGAAGAGTAGGCGATCAGGTTGATGCCCAGGGACTGCTGAGTGAGACGAGGCTGGGAGACCAGGGAAAATCTAGTCTGCGGGACGGTCCAGTCAAACCCGGGGGAGTCCAGGCAGGGCTGCTTGCCATGATCTACGAAGGAGCCGGCGGTGTGCTGGCCGCTCGCCGCAATCACCCCTACCGGGGTGTGCAGGGCGGTCACAACCATAAGGCAAAGCGCAAACGCCCCTACGGCCACCCTAATCCAGCGGAACGGAATATGGCTCTGCCGATTCATGCAGCCTATTATGTTGGACGATTATAGCGCTAATTAGGAAGCAGAATTTTTCTGCCCGGCTCATCACAAAAAGAGCAACGCCAGCTTTACTCCTGAACGAAACACGGAGCCGGAGTACTGGTCCTGCGGTGAAAAACGTCGTTTCTCAGGGTGCGCGCTTAGCGTATTCATCCAGGGCGCATCCCAGGCGCCGCAGCCCCTCGGCGGTCATTTCCGCGGCGCCGCCCATGCCCAGGCGGAAATGCCTCGGCATCTCAAAGAAATGCCCGGGCACCACGCTGGTCTCGTATTTTTCGCGCAGCAGGCTGCAGAACTCCTCAGCGGTCCCTTTTCGTAACCTGGGGAAAACCACCGTCCCAAAGGAGGGGCGAAAGCAACGCAGCCCGCGGCGAGAGTCGAGAAAGGCGTTCACCGCCCGGCGGTTGGTTTCCAGGAGTTGCCGGGCGCGGGCGGCAACCTGCTCCAGTTTAACTAACGCCAGCACGCTGAGCAGTTCTCCGGGGTGCACGGGCGTGGCGGCGAAAACATCATTCAGGTGCCACATGCGTTCCGCGAGTTCGGGCTCCGCCAGCACCCAGCCGCAGCGCAGGCCGCTGAGCCCGTAGGCCTTGGTCAAGCTGTTGGTGGTAACGAACTGCTTGCCAAGGTGGAAGGCGGAACGGCGGGGCGCGTCGAACAGGCTCTCCAGGTAGACCTCATCCACCAGCACGCGGGCGCGGCAGCGCAGGGCGATTTCGCCCACCGCGGCCAGCGTGGGCTCGTCGGCCAGAGCGCTGCTGGGATTGTGCAGGTTGGTGAGCACGATCAGCCGGGTGCGAGGGGTCACGCGTTTTTCGATCTCTTGAGGATCAATGCGGAAGTCGTCTTCGAAGCAGCGACGGAAGCGGCGGATTCTGGCTCCCAAAAAGCTGGCTGTGCTCAGCAGCAACTCGTAGGTGGGCTGCTCGACCAGCACTTCATCGCCGGGCTCAAAGCAGGCGGCCATAGCCAGGTGATTGGCCAGAGAAGTGCCGGCAGCCATCACCACGCACTCAGGCGGAGCCTGACTCTTGCGCGCCAGCCGTTCCCGCAGGGGCCCATAACCGTAGGGGCTGGAATCGTTGATCTCCAACTGCTGCAGGTTCGCTCCCAAGTCAGCCAGGGAATACCCGGCTACCCCACTGGTGGCCAGGTTGTAAGGCGCGGCCGAGCAGAACTTGGCCCACTCCATGTAAGGTGAACGAATGGTGCTGCGCGGCTGTTTCATGGCGCGGTCTCCACCTTGTTCCTGCGCGACCAAAGCAGGTAAACAGGTATGCCCAGCAACAGGATCAGAGTACCGATCAGACTGTTGGCAGGATATTTGTAAATCGTGTCGGCTACCACCAGCCAGCACGCCAGCGCGAAGGCGGCGGTGGTGAAAGGATGGCCAGGGGTGCGAAACGACCTTCGTTGCTCGCGGCCTACAGCCGACTCACGCCGGCGGAAAACGAACACGCAGGTGGCGGTCAGCCCGAAAAATACAAAATCCGTGGCCACCACGTAGTTGAGGATCTGATCGTAGCGCCCGGACAAGGCTATGACCGCGGTCCACACGCTTTGCAGAATTATAGCCACGATGGGCACGCGGGTTCGGCCATTTACATAGGCCACGCTGCGGAAGAACAGGCCATCCTCCGCCATGGCGAAGTAGACGCGGGGCGCGGTCAGAATGGACTGGCTGAGAAATCCCAG